>CACIBE010000040.1 GCA_902584805.1 uncultured Alphaproteobacteria bacterium | reverse complement strand
TATTAATTATTGCGTTGTTATTTTTATATGCATGTACTTCAAATCAGTTAACAAATACTGCTGATAGTTGTATAATTTTTGATGAAAAGAAAAGTTGGTATAAAGCAACTAAAAATTCTTATGATAAATGGAATACCCCAATTGCATTCCAATTAGCAGTTATAAAACAAGAATCATCTTTTACTCAATTTGCAAAACCGAAAAGAAAAAAATTTTTAGGTTTAATACCAACCTCTAGACCATCAACTGCTTTTGGTTATGCACAAATAACAAATCCCACTTGGGATTGGTATAAGAATAAAACTGGAAATCAAAATGCATCAAGGGCGAATTTTAAAGATGTAACTGATTTTATTGGCTGGTACACAACGCAGTCCGAAAATATGATTGGAATTTCAAAAAATGATTACTATAATCAATATTTAGCATACCATGAAGGTCAAAACGGATGGTCGAAAGAGACATTTAAAAGTAAAGATTGGTTGATTGATGTTGCTAAAAATGTAGAAAGAAATACTAAGATGTTTAATGAACAACTAAAACAATGTGAAGAAAAACTAAATAAAAAAGGTTTCTTCGGAATACTATAATGCCAATTTTAAACAGCATAAATCAAATGCAAGATCAGATGACTGAATGGCGTCAGGATTTACATAAAATTCCTGAGATAGGCCTTCAAGAATTTGAAACATCAAAATATATCAAAAATAAGTTAAGTGAATTTAATATTAAATTTAAAGATGGTTACGCTAATACAGGTGTTGTTGCTTGGGTAGATGGTAATGAAGTTACTAATGATAAGACAATTGGTTTAAGAGCAGATTTTGACGCTCTTCCTATGCCAGAACAAAATGAATTTAATCATAAATCACAAAATAAAGGTATGATGCATGGTTGTGGTCACGATGGTCATACCACAATGCTTCTTGGAGCAGCGAAATATCTAAGTGAAAATAATAATTTTAATGGAAGAGTATATTTCATTTTTCAACCAGGAGAAGAAGGTTTTGCTGGAGGAGAAAAAATGATTCAAGATGGTATGTTTGATGATTTTAAAATTGATGAAGTTTATGCACTTCATAATTGGCCTGAGTTACCTTTAGGTACGTTTGGTGTAAATAGTGGACCGATGATGGCAGCAGTTGATGAGTTTGATATTACTGTAAAAGGAAAGGGTGGTCATGCTGCATCACCTCATCTAGCAATTGATCCTGTAGTAATTTCTGCGCAAGTTATTTCTGCTGTTCAAACAATTATAAGTAGATCCACAGATCCTGTTGATAAAGCTCTTATAAGTATTACAAAAATTAATGCTGGTACAGCGTATAATGTAATTGATGATCAAGTTAAAATGGGTGGGACTATTAGAACTTTTCGAAGAGAAACACGAGCATATATAGAAAAAAGATTAAATGAATTATGTGCAGGTATAGCCGATGCACATGGTGCAGAGATAAAAATTGAGTTTGATTTAGTAAATAAATATCCACCTACTATCAATTCTAAAGAAGAGACAAAATTTGCCGCAAATGTAGCTAAAGATTTAGTCGGTGATGATAAAGTTATTACTGATATTGACCCGTCAATGGGAGGAGAAGATTTTTCATATTTGTTAGAAAAAAAACCCGGTTCCTATCTTTATCTTGGTCAAGGAGATGAAGAACATAGCGCTCATCTACATACAACAAAGTATGATTTTAATGATAATTTATTACCTATTGGTGTAAATTTTTGGGTGGACCTTGTTAAAAAATACTTTTCTAAGTAATCTTAATTGATGTTAAATTTTAGTGCGATTTATTCAATAATCGCATTTAGAATAAAAGAATTTCTACAAGAGTATCATTATTCTTTATTAGCTCCTCTAACTACAAATCTTTTATTTATATTAGTTTTTATAACAGTAGAAAATTATTACTCACTTTCTATGGATTCTGGTTCTTTCGTTGAATTTATTGCTCCTGGATTAATCATTATGATAGTTGCTCAGGAAAGTTACGATAATTCGTCTGCTACTTTGATTCATATGAAACAAATTGGTTCTTTGGATGATTGGTTAATGGCACCTATCTATAGGATTGAAATATTAATATCATTAATATTCACATCTCTTATTATTGGAATTATTTTAGCACTGTTTAATTTTTTAATATTTACTTTTTTAATAGATATTGAAATTTATAATTTTTTTAATTTTTTTTACTACCTATTTCTAGTTATAATATTTTTCTCATGTTTAGGGTGTTTCGTAGGAATAATTTTTAATTCTTGGGATTCACAAAGTACATTCTCAAGCTTTTTTGTTGCGCCTATTAATTTTTTATCAGGAACCTTTTTTTCAATAAATTATCTTCCTGATAATATGAAGGCTATACTTTTATATAATCCTTACTATTATGTTGTAAGCTTTTTTAGGAATTCATTTAATGATGAATTTTCATTTAAT
>CACIBE010000039.1 GCA_902584805.1 uncultured Alphaproteobacteria bacterium | reverse complement strand
GAAATTCATTTATTTAAATCCAAAATTATTATAGGAAAACATGGAAAGCCAGCAATTGTTGGAAAAAAACTTAGTCAATTAAATTTATCTTTAAATGAAAGAAAAAAATTCAAAGACGACATATATACAAACTATCAGGTGAATTAATGTTTACAGGTATTATTCAAGATTTAGGAACAATAAAAAACAAAGATGTGGGACTTTACCAAATATCTACGAAGCTTGATTTGAGTAATTGTAAGGAAGGTTCTTCAATTTCTTGTAATGGAGTGTGTCTTACAGCAAAAAATATAACTCCATCAAACAACAATTCATTTAGCTTTGATGTGAACATAGGAGAAGAAACTTTGAAAAGAACAAATCTTGCTAACTCTATTTTAAAAAATGAAAATATTAATTTGGAAAAATCTCTTCAGATAGGTGACGAAATCAGTGGCCACTTTGTTTATGGTCATGTTGATACTACAACTAATGTAAGTGATATTTTAGAACTTGAAAATAGTTGGGAATATCATTTTGAAAAAAAATTTAATAAAAACAATAGATTTATTGTTGAAAAAGGATCTATTTCAATAAATGGTATTTCTTTAACAGTAGCAAAAGTAGAAAAAAATACTTTTATGATTGCTGTTATTGATCATACATTTCATCATACTAATTTAAAATTTTTACAAAAAAGTGATCAAGTAAATATTGAATTTGATTATCTTGCACGTTTCATCTTAAATAATGAATAATGAATAAAGATAACATTGAAGAAAGTTTATCTTCTATTGAAGAAATCATAGAAGATGCAAGAAATGGTAAAATGTATATTCTTGTCGATGATCCCGATAGAGAAAATGAAGGTGATTTAATCATTCCAGCTCAATATGCTAGCCCTCAAACTATTAATTTTATGGCAAAGCATGGAAGGGGATTAATTTGTTTAGCATTAACTAAGGATAGAATAGAAGAATTGGAACTTCCCTTAATGAACCCAAGTAATAGAAAAAATGATTTAACTGCGTTTACTGTTTCGATTGAAGCAAAAGAAGGAGTGACAACCGGAATATCTGCAGCTGATAGAGCTCATACAATATCAGTAGCTGTAAATAATAATAGAAACAAGAATGATCTTGTTTATCCTGGACACGTTTTTCCTCTTATGGCTTGGGATGGGGGCGTTTTAGTACGTGCTGGTCATACAGAGGCAGCAGTTGATATTTCAAAACTAGCAGATTTAAATCCTTCTGGCGTTATTTGTGAAATTATGAGCGAAGATGGATCTATGGCGAGATTACCAGAAATTATAAAGTTTGCAAAATTACATAATTTGAAAGTAGGAACGGTTAGTGATTTAATTAAGTTTAGACTTAAAAAAACTAAAATTGTCGAACAGATCTCCGAAAGGCCATTTGAAAGTGAGATGGGGTCAAAATTTACTCTAAAAGTATTTCAAAATACTATTTCTGGTGAAAAGCATTACGCTCTAGTTAAAAATTTAAGTGATGTAAAGCAACCTGTGCTTGTTAGAATGCACAGATTAGATGTCACAAAGGATATATTTGAAGAAAAAAATATTTTTGGAAGTGAAATTAAGTCTGCCTTTCAGCTTATAGAGAAGAATGGATCTGGAGCTATAGTTTTAATAAATAGTGATATGTCACCAAATATACTCAAAACTTTTAATAAAAGAAAAAGATCAAAAAATAAATTAGAATTAAGAGAATATGGTGTAGGCGCTCAGATTTTATCATTACTTCAAATAAATAAAATTATATTATTAACAAATACTAAGAAAAGAATTATTGCCTTGGATGGATTTAATATTGAAATAGTTGATCAGAGAAAAATATGAATAATAAAATTCTAATAGTTTCTGCAAATTATTATAAAGAAATATCGAAAAACCTTGAATTGGGTGCAAGCAAAACGCTTAAAGAAAATGGTTATGAGTATGAAATTATTAATGCACCAGGTTGTTTTGAAATTCCCTATTTAATAAAAAAAAATATAGACAATTTCAAAGGATTTATTTCTTTAGGATGTATCATTAAAGGTGACACATATCATTTCGAAGTTATTGCTAATGAAACTTCTAGAAAAATTATGGATCTATCTGTTGAGTTTAATGTTCCAATTGGTTTTGGTATCTTAACATGTTATGATTTAGAGCAAGCAATAATAAGAAGTGATGTTAATCAAAAAAATAAAGGTAAAGAAGCTACATTAGCTTGCATAGAGTTACTAAAATAAAAAATGCAAAATTACATCAAGTCACAAACAAGGCTTGCATTTGTGCAATATATTTTTCAGAATGAATTCATAAGTACATATTCTTTAGAGAGCATTGAAGATTTTCAAAAGCATTTTTATGATACCAATATTGCTATAATTGATGAAAAAAAAGAATTTAAGCTTAAATTTAATAAAAATTTTTTAAATAAACTTTTTTCTAGCCTTAA
>CACIBE010000038.1 GCA_902584805.1 uncultured Alphaproteobacteria bacterium | reverse complement strand
ATATATTGTAAGACTTATGTGAGTAATTTAAAACTTCAGAGTTAGGAAAAAGTTTTATAATTTTTTCTTTATCTTCAGTACTTGTAAATCTTCCGCACACTATGATGCTTGCGATAAAGGCATTGGTCTAGAAACACCTACGGTCATCCAACAATCTTTAAACTCACCGTTTTGCTCTACTTTTTCTACTGTCCATTCGAAACCAAATTTTTTTCCATTACTATCTGTAAGCTCTACAAAGTAATATGAACTTTTTTCTTGTTCCTGAACTGGAATTATATTGTGTTCTAAGTGATCAATCATCATTGAGTAGGATGGATTTTTAATCATCCTAATAAAATTGTCTAGAGGACCTGTGTACATTCTATTATTTGGATGTGCAAATTCCCAAGTTTGTTCAATACCGGCATCGTCAAAAGGTGAATTATTTTTTTGTAGTGCTTTTAATTGAATTAAAATAACTTCTTTAGGACCAATTGAAGGGTCTGGTTTTATCATTTCTCCATAAACACTTTTTGATAATAAAATAAACAAACTAAACAATATAATTTTGTGCATAATTTTAAAATAGTGTAATTATAATTTAAGGCAATATGTATATTTATGATTTTATCCAAGGATTAATAATTGGAGGAACATTAATTATAGCCATAGGACCGCAAAATTTATTTGTAATTCAACAAGGGCTTAAAAAATCTTATGTTTTTACAGTTACTTTATTTTGCAGTCTATCTGACAGTTTACTAATTGTAATTGGAATATATCTATCTAAATATATTGTTCAAATTAATCCAAGTATCATAGGAACAATAAAAATATTAGGTGGAATTTGGCTTATATTTTATGGGTTAAATAAAGTTATAAAATTAAATCAAATTAAAGATATAAATAAAGAATTAAATATAATTAACGAATACGGAAAAGTATTAATTACTTTATTCTTTATTACATACGCAAATCCTCATGTTTATCTAGATACAATTATTTTGCTGGGATCATTATCAACAAATTTTAATGATCAATTTTCATTTGGTGTTGGAGCAATTTCAGCTAGTTTTTTGTTTTTCTTTTCTTTGGGATATATGTCAAAGTTTTTGTCAAAATATATTTATTCAAATAAAACTTGGTTTTGGATTGATCTAACCATTGGTCTGCTAATGATTAGTTATGGAATATATTTTATAATTTTTTAAAGAAAGTTTCTAAGTTTTTACATACCTGATCAACATTTAATTTTGTAAACACAAGAGGTGGTTTTATTTTAATAACATTGTCATAAGGTCCATCAGTGCTCAATAAAATACCTTGATTTCTCATATAATTAATAAGCAGTTTAGCTAATTTTTTATTTGGTTTAGAAACATTACTACTCTGAATAATATCTATTCCTAAAAAAAGCCCCCTACCTCTAACTTCACTAATATATTTTTTATATTTAAGTTGGATTTTTTTTAATTCTTTTAAAAAATAATTACCAACTAACAAAGCATTTTTTTGTAATTTATTATTATCAATAGTCTCTAATACTGCTTTACCGATAGCACAGGAAACAGGATTACCGCCGAATGAGTTAAAATATTCCATCCCGTTATTAAAAGTTGAAGCAATTTTTTCTGTAGTTATAACAGCAGCTATAGGGTGACCATTGCCCATAGGTTTACCCAAGGTTACTATATCAGGAACGACATCATGCTCTTCAAATGACCAAAAATGTCTTCCAAGGCGTCCAAAACCAGTTTGTACCTCGTCAACAATACATAATGCATTGTTTCTTCTAATTTCTGAAAATATTTCTTTTAAATAATTTTTTGGAAGAATTACTTGACCGCCGCAACCAAGTATACTTTCAGTAAAAAAACATGCAATATTGGTTTCTTTAATTTTATTTCTAATTACCGTTTTAGCTTCATCTATATATTTTTGAATCCAATTTGAATTTTGATATTTCCACTTACCTCTTAGGGGATCAGGCATGTCTAATACATGAACATAATCTTTTTTACCTGAACCACCCTTACTATTAAATTTATATGGACTTAGATCAATTAAAGCATTGGTATGCCCATGATAAGCATTGTCCATCACAAAGACATCTTTTGCACTAGTATAAGTTTGGGCTATTCTATAAGCTAAATCATTAGCTTCAGATCCTGTACATACGAAAAATATCTTATTTAATTTCTTTGGAAACTTACTTAAAAGTAATTCACTATAATCGTTAATTGTATCGTATAGATATCTCGTATTAGTATTGAGTTTTAAATTTTGCCGAGTCATAGCTTCATGGACATAGGAATTTGAATGTCCAACATGGGAAATATTATTTACACAATCTAAGTATCTCCTGCCATATCTATCAAAAAAATACTGATCTTTAGCTTCAAGCATATGAAGAGGTTTCTTGTAAGAAATTGATAAATTATCAGAAATATTTTTTCTTCTTTTCTTTAAAGTATCTTTAAAGTTATTATTATTAGAATAAAAAGATTTTGGAATTCGTAGAATTAAATTTGGATCAGGTGAAATTTTATTCCAAATATTAAATAAAAATTCTTCACCTACTCCTGGAAAA
>CACIBE010000037.1 GCA_902584805.1 uncultured Alphaproteobacteria bacterium | reverse complement strand
ATTTATTTAGGCTTTCCATATGTCTTTCACGTGAAAAGACTGGTCCAGAAATTGGTTTTTTCTTTAATTTTGAAGATATGGTTTTAATAAGAGGCTTAATTCCATACCCAGATATTGATGAAATGCTATGTACTCCACTAATTTTCTTTTTATTAGTATCATATTTTGATTTAACAAATATTTTTGATTTGATTTTACTATAGTTTTTCTTTTCATTATTTTTGAGAAAAACTATATTTAAATCAGACTTTTCAGCACTCTCCAAGGATCTTTCAATACCTATTTTTTCAATTAAATTATTATATTTTCTTATTCCAGCTGTATCGATGAATGTGTATTTATCTCCTTGTATATCTAGTGTGGAGCTTACTAAATCAGTTGTAGTTCCTGGTATATTAGTAACTATAGAAACCTCCTTGTTATTAATATAATTAATAAAGGAAGATTTTCCTGTATTTGGCTTTCCAATAATAGTTATTGTAAAACCATCATGGATTTGTCTAGATAAAATTGACCTTTCGATAATTTTTTCAATTTGTTTATATATGTTCTTATTTTGTTCTCTTATGTTATTATATATTTCTTTAGGAAGGTCTTCATCAGCAAAATCAATTATGGCCTCTATATCCGCTAGAAGTTTTTTTTGTTTATTTGATATTTCATTTATAAATTTATCTAAATTTCCACTTAAATTACCAATGGCTATCTTTCTTTGATTTTCAGTTTCTGCATTAACTAAATCATTAATTGTTTCAGCTTCTAAAATACTAAGCTTATCATTCATTAGAGCTCTTTTGGTAAACTCTCCAGGCTCAGCAAGTCTGATCTGTTTTTTTAATAGGGTTTTAGTTATTTTGTTAATTACAGAAATACTTCCATGACAAGATATTTCCACCATATCCTCCCCTGTATAGCTTTTTGGTGATTTAAAAAAAGTTGTTAGCGTCTGATCTACAATGTTCTTTCCGTCTAATAAATCATTTAATGTAGCAAAGTTTGTTTTAAATTTTTTTTTAGAAGATATTGATTTAATTATTCTATGAGAGTCTTTTCCCGAAACCCTAAAAACAGCTATACCTGATTTACCTCTTTGCGTAGCAAGAGCAAAAATTGTCTCTTTGGAAGCTTTCATTTTTTGGGAATTAAACCCAAGATGATATTAAGTAAATAAGAAAGATTATAAAAAATTTATATTTATTTAGTTCCCATGCTTTGGAAGAATTCGCTGTTAGTTTTTGTATTTTTCATTTTATCTAACAAAAACTCCATGGCTTCTGTACTTCCCATTGGGGCCAATATTTTTCTTAAAATAAATATTTTTCCAAGCTCGTCTTTATCAAGTAATAACTCTTCTTTTCTTGTTCCTGACTTACCAATATCAAAAGCTGGATAGGTTCTTTTTTGACTTAGTTTTCTATCTAGAACCATTTCACTATTACCAGTACCTTTAAATTCTTCAAATATAACTTCATCCATTCTGCTTCCTGTATCTATTAAAGCAGTAGCAATAATTGTAAGTGATCCGCCTTTTTCAACGTTTCTTGCAGCTCCGAAAAATCTTTTTGGTCTTTGTAGGGCATTTGCATCAACACCACCTGTTAATACCTTTCCACTAGATGGAACAACAGTATTATAAGCTCTTCCAAGTCTCGTGATTGAATCAAGTAGGATTACAACATCGTGTTTATATTCAACCAGTCTTTTGGCTTTTTCAATTACCATTTCAGCAACCTGAACGTGTCGTGAAGCAGGTTCATCAAAAGTTGAACTAATTACCTCTCCCTTAACTGATCTTTGCATATCAGTTACTTCTTCTGGTCTTTCATCAATTAGCAGAACTATCAGTTTAGCATCTGGACTATTAGCGGTTATAGCATTAGCAATTTTTTGCATAATTATAGTTTTACCAGTGAAAGGTTGTGCAACAATTAGTTGTCTTTGTCCTTTTCCAAGAGGAGCAATAATATCAATTATTCTTTCTGTATTATCCGGCATAGGTTTTTCTTGTTCAAGTTTGAACCTTGCTTCAGGATACAAGGGTGTTAAATCTTCAAAGTTGACCCTGTTCTTAACTAAATCAGTTTCTTGACCGTTGATTTTGTTAATTTTAGTTATAGCAAAATATCTTTCTCCTTGCTTTGGAGATCTAATTTCACCTTCAACACTATCACCCGTTCTTAAACTAAATTTTTTAATTTGAGATGGAGAAATATAGATATCATCTGGTCCTGGAAGATAATTTGACTCTGAAGACCTTAAAAAACCGAAACCATCTTGCATAATTTCAATAACCCCTAAACCAGTAATAATTTCACCCTCTTCAGCAATTGTTTTTAAAATTGCAAACATCAAATCTTGTTTTCTAAGAGAAGATGGGTTTTCTATACCAAGCTTGTCTGCTTGTTTTAAAAGCTCTTGGGGTTCTTTTCCTTTTAATTCCTGTAAATTCATAATGTTGTTGGGGTAGTTTAGAAATGAAATATTTTAATAATCAAAATTGAAGTTAATGTCAAAATAATAATAAATATATAATTTATATATTTAATTGTAGTATTAGTTGTAAGGTTAAAAAGCTTAATTACTTCTTTATTATCG
>CACIBE010000036.1 GCA_902584805.1 uncultured Alphaproteobacteria bacterium | reverse complement strand
TGAAAGATTTATCGGAAACACACCAAAGTTTATGAATAGATTTATCAAAGCTTTCAAAATCATAGTCTGGAGTATTTGATATTATAGAGGATAACAGATCTTTTATCTTATTATTTTTTTTATATACTACATAAATAGGACCAATTTGTGTTTTTATATTTAACATTTGCTCTGCTCTTTCTCTCATCCTTGTCTCGTATATTTTTTCATGTGCTTTAATTTTTTCATCTACAAAATCTGAGATTTTAGAAAGAGATAAAAATCCTAGTTGAGTATGTCCTTGAAATTCAATTTGATAAATATAATAAAATAATTCTTTATCTTTTTTAATTACATCATTTTCTTTCATTTCCTTAAAATGCGATTTTGCTTCTAAAAGAGTATCTGCTTCTTTTAATTGCCCAACAGGATTCAAAATTTTTAAGTAATTCCAATAATTATTTTTTTTAAATATTTCTATATTTTCAATACTTAAATGATCAGTAGAAGGAGCAATTAAATTTTTTGCATCTTCGTTATAAGGACGTGTTCCTTTAAAAGGTTTAATTTCAACCATAATAAAGAAACACCTTTAATTAAATAAAAAAAAATTTAAACTTAAATTACGCTACTTCTGGTATTTGAGAAATAGATTTATCTATTCCATCATCATCAATAACATCATCAGCCATTGATCCATTTAGATAATCATCATAAGCTGACATATCAAAATATCCATGACCACATAAATTAAACAGAATAGTTTTTGACTCACCTTTTTCTTTACATTCTAAAGCAGCGTCAATAGCACCTTTGATTGCATGGTTTCCTTCTGGAGCAGGAATAATTCCTTCTTGTTTTGCAAATGTTAAACCTGCTTCAAAACAGTCTTTTTGACCGTAAGCCTTTGCTCTCATTAAACCTAATTCATATAAATGACTTAAATGATAAGACATACCATGGTATCTTAATCCGCCAGAGTGATTAGCCGGTGGCAAGAAGTCAGAACCAAGAGTATGCATTTTAATTAATGGAGTCATTTTTGCCATATCACCATGATCGTAAGCATACTTACCCTTAGTAAATGAAGGACATGATGCGGGCTCACAACCAATGATATCAATCTTTTGACCGCCTCTTAACTGTTGTCCTAAAAATGGAAACATTAATCCAGAAAGATTACTACCACCACCTGTACAGCCAACAATTATATCAGGATAATCTCCAGCCATCTCCATTTGCATAATAGCCTCATTACCATTTATAGTTTGATGCATTAAAACATGACCTAAAACACTTCCAAGTGAGTATTTTGCTTTGCCTCCACTTTTAACAGTTGCTTCTATTGCTTCTGATATAGCTATTCCCAAACTACCAGGGTTATCAGGATTTTCTGATAATAACTTGTTACCGAAATCAGTTAAATTAGATGGACTAGCGTGACAGTTAGCACCGAATGATTGCATCATTAATTTTCTGTAAGGCTTATGATCAAAACTAACCTTAACCATGAAAACTTCTATATCTATACCAAAGATCTGGCCTGCAAAAGCTAATGAACTTCCCCACTGACCTGCGCCCGTTTCAGTAAAAATTTTACTAATACCTTCTTCTTTATTAAAAAATGCTTGTGGGACTGCAGTATTTGGTTTGTGACTTCCGGTAGGACTAACACCTTCATATTTATAATAAATTTTAGCTGGTGTATCTAAAAACTTTTCTAATCTTCTTGCTCTAAATAAAGGAGAAGGTCTCCATTGTTTGTATACTTCTCTTACTGGTTCAGGAATTTCTATTTCTCTTTCAGTAGAAACTTCTTGCATAATTAAACTCATTGGAAATAAAGGAGCAAAGTCATCAGGACCAGCTGGTTGTTTAGTTCCAGGATGTAATGGTGGCGGTGGTGGACTTGGTAAGTCTGCATTAATATTATACCAATACTTTGGTGCTTTTTTTTCTTCAAGTAAGTATTTAATTGAGTCGCTCATAATAAAAGTATATTGGACTATAAAAAATTAAATTTCAACCATAAATGAAATACTTTAACTTCAAAAATGTGTCTATTTTTATTGCTGTTTTATTAGTATTATATGTTTTTTACGGATATTTTACTCATTGATTTTTTTTGACCTACAAACAGACCAATAAAAACTAAAATAATTCCGACTACAGAACTAAATACTATTTGTTCAGACAGGAATATGAATCCCCATATTAAAGCAAAAACCGGTATTAAATAGGCAACATAAGATAAGAAAACTGGACCAGATTGCTTAACTATATGATAGCGCATATGAAATGCAATAGCTGTTGGGAAAACACCTAAATAAATAATAGAAATTAAAGAAATTTTATTAATATTATTCTCATAATTAATAAAATCATAGAATAAAAATGGTAATGATATTATTGCTCCAAACAATGTAGCAAAAGCAGTTATTGAAATAGGGCTTAATTCCTTTAATTTATTATAAGCAGCAATATTTGAAATCATGTAGCCAAATGCTGCTATAATAACAAAAATTTTTGCTAAAGTACTAATGTAGTTTTCATCTTGAAAATTAAATTTACTAATATCTAAAATAAAAATAATACCTACAAAACCTATAATAATTGATAAAAATTTAATCCAAGTAAACTTATCGTCTGAAGTTAAAA
>CACIBE010000035.1 GCA_902584805.1 uncultured Alphaproteobacteria bacterium | reverse complement strand
TGGTTTGTATTCTTTTATTAGATTTTCTGCACCCAGTAGAACATTTAAGTCTTCACCCTCTGTATCAATTTTAATTGCATTAAGTTTTTTTTCAAACTTTTTGAAAAGTAATGTATCTAATTTGTAAACATCTATATCCTGACCTTCTTCACTAAGCTTACCACCTTTACTCATATAAGATCTTTCTGAAGTCATTTTAAATTTTGATTTCCCATCAAAGTTTGATACTGCACCTAATACACTTGATACATTTTTCAAAAGACCATTAAGTCTTAAATTTGTAATTAATCTTGATAAGTTCATAAAATAAGGCTCAAAGCAAACTACGTTATTTTTTGGATTAGCTTTTAAGGATGTAATTGTATACAGACCTGTGTGAGCACCTACATCAATAAATACACCTTCATTTTTTGAAATTTCAAACCATAAGTCTAATTCCTCTAAATCATGAGATCCTTTCCAGAAATGTTTCACGACGGAAGAGTCATCATTAATTATATTAAGCATTAAAAAAGAAGTTTTTGAAATTTTAAAATCATATACTCCATTATGAGATGGTAGTTTATTGAGATCAGCTAAGCTCAAGTTCTCAAAGTTAATATCTTTGTGTAAAGATTTATATTCAATTGCTTCTTTGGACATATTTACTAATTAACTTATTTACAAGATTAATACATTTATTTTTTCACGTCCCACCTGCGTCCCACTTCATCATTCATTATTTGTTAAAAAATGTTATAGTTTATTTAGGATAGGGCACTTCTCCATGGTAACGGGCAACCTTGCAATGTTGAAGTCGCGAGTTCGAATCCCTTCGCCCACTCCTGGATTTGAGCCATTTTTCTTAAGTATTCACATCTGAAAATTTATATAAACGATTTGCTTGTAATAATTCTTCTATTTCACATAATGCTTGTTCCGTTGAATAATATAATTTTATTAAACCCAAGAGATCAAATTATCTTAAAAAATAAACTTTTTAAAATGTTACATGATCTATTTGATTATTTTTTATCCCTTTTAGTTTTAGTTTTTAAAAATGAGTTACCAGTAATTATATTTAAATTCACGTGAGTTTGTATTTAATTTTTAAATTATCATCTATTAATGCAGATACTTTGAATTTATTATGTTGTAGAATATTTAGTGTAGCAATACCATGAATAGCTGCACAGTACATGTATATTTCATTGAATTTATATTTAATTTAAACAACTAAACATATTCATAATACTTCTTTATTATTTGCTTGTTTATCTTTCCTTTAAAATGAATAATATAAGGCCTTGTGTCACCCTTTAGATTTTGTGGAGGACATGCAAAGTCTTTTTCTTCAATAAAACCAAAAGTGAAGGTTTTTTTTTCGACTATTAATCTAAAAATTTCTTGATCTCCAAACCATAATTTGTAATTGTTATTTATATTATCAAAATAATCTAAACATTTTTTCCAAAAAATTTCTTGTTTACAAATAACTAAGCAGGCAATGTAAGGATAAACATCAATATATTTTTTATTTTGATGATTTGAAAATTTTATTCCCCTAAAATTTAAAGGGACATCCACTTCGTTATTAAAAGATCTTTTTAACAAAAATACATCTGCTTTATCTTCAATACTGCTAATAGGAATATTTTTCATTACCAACATATCAGGATCAAGATAAACAGTCGTTTTATCAATTTTCAAAGTTGAGAAAGATTTTATCTTTCCATACATTAAAAAATTAGTATCAAATTTAACTCTATGAACCAAATCAACTTCATTAAAAGACTTTGTAAATAAATCTGTGCAGTGAATAATTTTAGATTCAGGATGATACTTTTTAATTGATTTGATAAAATATATTATATCGTCTCTGTCTAATGATTTGTGTTTGTTTGATAACTCATTAGTTTCTGTATCTATATAAAAAAAAACAAAATCAATCGACATATTTTATAGAAATTATATTATCTTAAATAAATAAAAGGCCAATCAAAGATATAGATAATTAACTATTAAAATATAAATATTGATTAATTTGAAGATATTTAGATTTAAATTCTAAAATACTTTTATAAAAACATATCGAATTCTTGAGACCACGACCGTAACATCCAGGAAATAACTTTCCTTTTTCCAGAAATATCTTCACCTAAATTTGGATTATCAAAAAAATTATTCTGAGATAAAACATTCTTAATTCCATCATCTCTACCTATATCATCATTAAATTTATTTCTTAATAAGTGATCACTATTCAACCAACTCATTATTGGTGCTGACCAACCAGTCTTAACTTTATCAATCATATATTTTGGCAATCTATTTTTGAAAGAATTTTTTATTATAAATTTTGTTTGATTTGTTTCTAATCCAAATTTGAAAGATGATTTTATATTCATACAATACTGCATAAAATCTTTTGAAGAAAAAGGAAATCTTCCTTCCATTGAAAATATCATTCCATACTTATCGTTTCTTGTAAAAAAATCCTCCGAAACTGTCGTTATACAATCAAGAGCCATTGCAGAATTAGCTAAGTCATTTGGATTCCATATTTCTTCCGGTAATGCTTTTAGTAAAACTGAGTGTAAATCTTCAAAATCAAACTTCATGTTAAGTAAAACCGGGGCGCTAAATTTTCTCATCCACATTTTAATAAAATCACTCCAGTTTTTGGGTTTTTCAATTAAATTATGCATTTTTAAATATTTACTATATCCGCCGAATATTTCATCCCC
>CACIBE010000034.1 GCA_902584805.1 uncultured Alphaproteobacteria bacterium | reverse complement strand
TCCAAGACTTGATGTTTTGACAAATGTAATTCTAGGCACGTTAAATGAACAAAGTTTTTTTAAAAGTTCTTTAAAACTTTTTACTAAAGAAGAGAGAACAGAGGCTCTTATTAATCTTGATAAATTAGGAATGGCAGAAACTGCTTTACAAAGAGCGGAAACTCTTTCAGGCGGTCAACAACAAAGAGTAGCTATTTGCAGAGCCTTAATGCAAAACCCTTCCATGATTCTGGCTGATGAGCCCATAGCATCATTAGATCCCTATAATGCAAGATTAGTAATGGAGTCATTGCAAAAAATACATAAAGAAAAGAATATTACGGTTATATGTAATTTACATACATTGGATACAGCAAAAAAATATTGCGACAGAATAATTGGTATGAAAACAGGAAACATAGTTTTCGATGACCAACCTGAATTACTTAAAGATGAAACTGCAAGAGATATTTACGGCGCCGAAGCTGAAGAAGCTTTTGAAGCCGCTATTACCTCTACGTCTTTGGGTGATAATCAAGAAAGGCTAATTGGTAACAAAAAGGGGGAAGGTCTTGATTGATAAATTAAACTTAAATTTTACTAATATTTAAAGGAGAACGTATGATTAGAAAATTTATATTTACAGTCTTGCTTGGCTTATTTATCTCTTCAAATTCTTTTGCCGGAGGTCATGAAATGCCGAAGTTTGACCTAAGTAAATTTAGACCAGACTTTAGAATTGGAATACTTGGAGGTGAAAATGCCTCTGATCAAATTAGATTACAACAATGCTTTGCAGATTATGCAACCGAATCTTTAAATGTACCTGCAAAAATTTTTACATTCAAAGATTACGCTGGTACCATGCAATCAATAATTGGTAGAAACTTAGATATGGCAGGATTTGGAGCTTCTTCTTACGCTGGTGTATATATTGAAGATCCTACTGCAATCGTACCAATATCAACTTGGATGAATCCCGCCGGAGCTACTGGTTATTATTCTGTCTTAGTAGCTAGAAAAGATTCTGGATTAAAATCCCTAGAAGATATGGCTGGAAAGAAATTAGGTTATGCGGATCCGAATTCAACATCTGGCTTTCTAATACCATCTACTGAACTTGCAAGTATGGGTATTAATGAAGATTTCTTTGAATCAGTTAACTTTATGGGTGGACATGAGCCAGGAGTCTTAGGCGTTTTAAATGGCGATGTTGATGCATCTTTTACTTGGGTATCTGGTGTAGGTAAATGGGAAGAAGGTTACTCAAATGGAAATTTAAGAAGAATGGTTGATAAAGGTATTCTTAATATGGATGATCTAGTTCAATTATGGTCTTCTTCACTTATTCCTGAGGGCCCTCAATCATTAAGCACTGATTTGCCAATCGCTATGATTGAACATATGAGAAATTTATTAGAATGGATTCATGCAAATGATAAAGAATGTTCTAAAAATATAGCTTATGGTGAAATTAAGCAATATGTTGACGTTGATCATTCATTCTACGAAGGTATCGTTGCTGCAAGATTAGCTAAAATTGGAGGTTAATCTTCTAAAGTGTCAAAGCGAGTATAAGCTCGCTTTGATTTCCTTTTATTTTATATTATGAATAATAAAGAGCTACCTAATCACTTAAAATATCTTGAAGATAATCTTAACAAGATGGCTAGAACGAGAATGCTTTATTCTGTAATCTCTATAGCAGCTATTATTTTAATTTTAGCAACGGGAACATATGTTGCAGAAGAATCTAATGCTGGAAGTTTTGTAAGAGGAATAGATAATTTTTTTGATTATCCCATTGCTTTATTTGCTAAAACTTTTGATGCTGGTTTTAGTTGGTTTGGATACGTCTTAGATTACGTTCCTGATCTTCTTTATACTTTTAATATGGCTTTATTTTCTACAATTGTTGGTGCAATATTAGCCTTAATTCTTAGTGTATTTGCAAGTGGAAATTTAATTAAAAATAAAACTATTGTTTGGACTGCAAGAAGGATTATGGATATTTGTCGTGCTTTTCCTGAATTGGTTCTTGCTATAACCTTACTTTATTTACTAGGTCGATCTCCGATACCAGCCGTTATAGCAATAATTATTCATACAGCGGGTGCTTTGGGAAAGTTATTTTCTGAAGCTATTGAAAATGCAGATAATAAACAGATTGAAGGATTAGAGTCTGTTGGGTCATCCTGGTTGTCTAGAATAAGATTTGGTGTTTTGCCACAAGTAATGCCTATTTTACTAAGTTATGGTTTATTAAGAGCAGAAATAAATGTTCGAGCATCAACAATACTCGGGTTTGTTGGAGCCGGAGGAATTGGTGAACAGCTTAACACTTTAATTCAATGGAATTTTGGAGCCAAAATCACTGCTGTAATGTTTTTACTAATTTTGACTATTACGTTACTTGATTATTTTTCAACTTTTACCCGGCAGAAATTAATTGGTGGAAGCTTTATTATTCCGAAAGATAAATAATGGATAAGGTTAGTAAAGAATTTTTAGAAAAACACAGTGATGTCATAAATATTAAATTTTCTAAATACTTAAGAAGCTTTTTTTATTTATTCTTAATTATTTCATACTCTATTTTTGCATTTTACTCTCTTGGTTTTAACAAGCTAACAGATCAATTTAAGCCTGATTTTGCAGCTAAATTGATTCAAGATTCATACTCTTACAAAGATCATATCAATACAAAATGGAGTGATACAAGCGATGTTACTATAAGCTATGAAGGAGGGGCATTTACTAAATATGATCCTAAAGATTTTCCAGAATGGTTCCTTTCAGATACTAATAAACATTCAGTAATATTTAATAATCAAGGAATAATCGATATTTTTAAAGACAGAATTGAAATGAAAGGATTTGGCGATGAGGAAGAAAAAAATCTCCTGCTAACTTTTAAACTTTTAAATGGAAAACCTACAGTTGAAGGGTATACATTTGATGATCCAAAATTACCTAAATGGATTAGGGTTACTGAAAACAAAGTTGAGGTTAGGCCAAGTTTATTTGAAAGATTGCAAGTTTATTCGGAAAA
>CACIBE010000033.1 GCA_902584805.1 uncultured Alphaproteobacteria bacterium | reverse complement strand
CCGATCATTTAATGTTAAGACCAGTTTACAAAATTAAAAACTTAGAAACATTAAACGATATATATCACAGTTTTACTAAAAAATTTTTAACAGGATTAAATTATCTAATTTATAAAAAAGGACCTTTAACAGTTGGAGCAAGTTACTTGTGCGGCTTTATTAAAAGTGATTCGTATTTAGAAAACCCTAATTTACAATTTCATATCTCGCCAGCTAGTACAGATTTATTAGGAAAAGCAGGACTTCATAAATTTCCAGCATTCACTCCTACAATAACAAATATTCGTCCAACAAGTAGAGGGTCTATAGAAATTAAATCTGCAGATACAAGAATTTATCCTCAAATAAAAATGAACTACTTATCTACTGAAGAAGATAGGGAAATTGCAGGTAAGTCTTTAAAAATTGTAAGAAAAATAGTTTTAGAATCAAAAGCATATAAAAATTATGAACCAGAAGAATATAGACCAGGAATACAATTTAAAGATAATGAATCTCTCGCTAAGGAAGCGGGTAAATTTGCAAACACTATTTTTCATCCAGTAAGTACATGTAAAATGGGTAATGATAAAAATTCAGTTGTAAGTGATAATCTCAAAGTAAAAGGAATACATAACTTAAGAGTTGTTGATGCATCTGTGATGCCAACCATAACATCAGGTAATACGAATGCCCCTACTATGATGATTGCTGAGAAAGCATCAGACTTAATTATTAGAGATCAGAAATAATTATTGTACTACTGTATCTTGAGGGTCTATACCGGCAACTTCAACTGGTGCTTTCATAGCATCTCTTCTAAAAGGTTCTCCCAGTTCTTGGTTTAACATTACTTCTATAAAAGTAGTTATACCTTCCATTTGATCCTTGCAAGATTGTTGTAAAGCTTCTGTTAGTTCCTCTTGAGTGTGAACTTTAATACCTCTAAATCCGCACGCTTCTGCAATCTTTGCATAGCTTAATTTAGGATCAAGTTCTGTTCCAACAAAATTATTATTATACCAAAGTGTAGTATTTCTTTTCTCTGCTCCCCATTGATAATTTCTAAAAATTATCATTGTAATATTTGGCCAACCTTCTCTATTACATGAAGTCATTTCACTCATACTTATTCCAAATGCGCCATCACCTGCAAAACCAACAACTGGTGTATTTGGACAACCTATTTTTGCTCCAATTACTGATGGAAAACCATAACCACATGGTCCAAATAAACCTGGTGCTAAATACTTTCTACCATTCTCAAATGTAGGATATGCATTACCGATTGCACAATTATTTCCTATATCACTTGATATAATTGCATCTTCAGGAAGACCTGCTTGAATAGCTCGCCATGCCATTCTTGGTGACATTTTTTCTGGTTCTCTATCTCGTGAATCTTTATTCCAAGATGTGCCAGGATCATCTTCTTCATGATCAAGGCCAGTTAATGTTTGAAGCCAAGCTGACTTTGTCTTATGAATTAACTCTTCTCTTTCTCTTCTATCTTTATCACCTGCATTTGTTGTAAGGTTTTCTAAAATTTGTTCTGCAACTAGTTTTGCGTCTCCACAAATACCAACACTTATTTTTTTTGTTAAACCAATTCGATCGGAATTGATATCAACTTGAATGACATCCGCATTTTTTGGCCAATAATCTATTCCATAACCTGGTAAAGTTGAGAAAGGATTTAATCTTGTACCAAGTGCGAGCACTACATCTGCCTTAGATATTATTTCCATTGCTGCTTTAGATCCATTGTAACCTAAAGGACCAACCGCAAGAGGATGTTTGCCAGGAAAACTATCATTGTGTTGGTATCCGCAAGCAACAGGAGCACTTAATTTTTCAGCAAGTTTTTTGCAATCATCAATAGCGTCAGCTAATATCACTCCAGCACCAGACAAAATGACTGGAAATTTTGCATTAGATAAAAGATCAGCAGCTTGTTTAATTGCTTCTGTTCCACCTGCAGGTCTTTCAAATTTAATTATAGGTGGCAGATCAATATCAACAACTTGAGTCCAAAAATCTCTTGGTATATTTAATTGAGCAGGAGCAGATCCTTTAATAGCTTTTGAAATAACTCTATTTAAAACTTCTGCAACTCTGGAGGGATCTCTTACTTCTTCTTGATAACACACCATATCTTTAAATAAGTTCATTTGCTCGACTTCTTGGAAACCTCCTTGACCAATAGTTTTATTAGCTGCTTGAGGAGTAACTAAGAGCATTGGAGTATGATTCCAAAAAGCAGTTTTTATAGGTGTAACCAAGCCAGTTATACCAGGTCCGTTTTGGGCAATACACATAGCGATTTTACCAGTTGATCTTGTATAGCCATCAGCCATAATTCCACCATTTGTTTCATGAGCAACATCCCAAAATGTTATTCCAGCTTTAGGAAAAAGATCTGATATTGGCATAAATGCCGATCCAATTATTCCAAAAGCATGTTGAATACCGTGTTTTTGTAAAACTTTTACGAAAGCCTCTTCTGTTGTCATTTTTGCCATATTAAATCCTTAATATATTATTCTTTCCTACATTAAATTAATTATTAAATGAACTACAATAATCTTGTTAGTTATTTATTAATTTTATAAAATTCCTATTTAATGAAAAAATAATTATTTACGATTGATAAAATGACGCTTCCTGGACAAGAAATTATTAAGGCTACATCTAAAACTTTGCCTAATCAACCTGGTGTATACCAAATGCAAGATGAAAAGGGTAATATTCTATATATTGGAAAAGCAAAAGTATTATCTAATAGAGTAAAGAATTATCTATCTTTAAATAACTTAACCAGAAGAATTCAAAGAATGGTTAGTCTAACTAAATCAATGAACTTCTTTGTCACAAATACAGAGTTAGAAGCAATCATACTTGAATGTAATTTAATTAAAAAACATAAACCTCGATTTAATGTTCTGTTAAGAGACGATAAATCATTCCCTTATATATTTATTTCATCAGAACATGATTTTCCTAGAATTGAGAAACATCGTGGTCCTCAAAAGAAAAAAGGTAGATATTATGGACCATTTGCAAGTCCAGATGCAGTAAATAGAACTATTAATACGATACAACGAATATTTCTTTTAAGATCATGTACAGATAAAGAAGTAAACGCAGGAAATAAATTATGCTTCAATTATTATCTTAAAAGATGTTCTGGTCCTTGTGGAGGCAAAATAACGAAAGAAGCCTATTCAAAATTAATAGAGGCAGCAGATGATTTTCTAAGTAGTGGCAATTCTCAAAAAATACAAAAAAATTTCACAGATCAAATGTATAAGGCATCAAAAAAAAATAATTTTGAATTAGCAGCATCTTTAAGAGATAGACTTA
>CACIBE010000032.1 GCA_902584805.1 uncultured Alphaproteobacteria bacterium | reverse complement strand
GTGGAATGATAATTTATATTGTTGAGTTTATAACCAGTTTCCTCTTTTAATTCTCTAATAGCACAATCAAAAGGTTTTTCATTTATGTCACAATGCCCACCCGGAGGTCCCCAAATATTTGGGTGATTTATGTTTTTATTATTATCTCTATGCTGAAGTAATACTTTATTTGGATAATTGAATAAAAAAACCACACATACTAATTTAATTTTTTTTTTTATAAAATTTTGGTAAGGGTTTAAAAAATTTTTATCTAAGTCTTTATGCATAAAAACTTCTAATAGACTTAAGCATGAAATTAATTTGTTTATTAGTTAAAAACTGGTGTACTGGAAGAGTTAATAAAGAAAGAGCCTGACTCTCTGATATAGGAAAACTACCTTTCTTATAACCCAATTTTGCGCCAGGGGTCTGAAGATGTAATGGTATTGGATAGTGAATTTTTACTTCTATATTTTTTTTTGTAAGATATTTAATTAACTTATCTCTTTTTTTACAGAGTATCATATAGAGTGCAAAAGTTTCTTTATATCCATTTGGTCGATTTGGAATTATAATATTTGGGTATAATTTTTTTAAACCCAAATCTAGTTTTATTGCATTTTCGTTTCTTTTCTTTATTACATTTTCTAATTTTGTTAATCCATGATTAGCAACAATAGCTTGAAGTGGCTGTAATCTATAGTTAACTCCCCAAAATTCAATACTATCTCTGTTTATCATACCATGGTTGCGATATTTTTTAATCCAATTAGCAATCTTCTTATTATTTGTTACTACCATTCCGCCATCTCCCATAACGTTAAGAGATTTAAGGGGGTGCATACTGTATGCACCTATTATCCCAAAAGTGCCAGGTGACTTTCCATTGATTTTTCCTCCAATACCCATGCATGCATCTTCAATTATGTGAATATTGTATTTTTTTGATAACTTAACAATATAATTCATATCAGGAGATGCGCCACCCCAATGAACAGGAATTATAGCTTTTGTTTTTTTAGTAATTTTTTTTTCAATTTGGTCAATATTAATTTGATATCTAGAATCACAATCAACGAAAATAATTTTTGCTCCAACAGCATCTATTGCGCCAGCAGTAGCATAAAAAGAATTGCAAACAGTTATTACTTCATCTCCTTTTTTTATATTCAAAGCCTTAAGTGATAAAATCAGAGCATCTGTCCCGTTATTTGTTCCAAAACAATACTTGGCATTTACATAATTTTTAAAATTATGCTCGAATTCTTGCATATATTTACCTAAAGTAAAATCAGTAGATTTTATTAATTTTTTCCATTCTTTAAAAATGGCCTTATTATTTTTAAATTCAAATGGTAAATAATTAAAAGGAACCTGCATAAATACTAATTGTAAAATAAATTTATTGAGTCTGAAACAAATTTAATTTGCTCCTCACTAAGATATTGATGATGAGGAAAGGATATAACTTTATCACATAGCTCTTCGGCCATTTTAAAATCTCCTTTCTTATAGCCAAGTATCTTTGAAGCTTTATGAAGATGCAAAGGAGTTCCATAATATATAAGAGACTGAATATTTTTGCTTTCAAGAAATTTTTGTAACTCATCTCTTTTTTCTGATAAAGTTATAAACATTACATAGCTGTCATATGAGTTAGGATTTTCGTTAGGTAATATAACTTTTTCTGTTTCTATATACTTCCTATAAATTTCTACATTACTTCTTCTTTTTTTAATTACTGATTTTAATTTTTTTAATCTATATGTTAGAATTTCTGCATGTAGAGAGTCTAATCTAGAATTGACTCCAAAAATCTTTACATTATCTCTGCTTTCCATACCATGATTTCTATACAATTTTATTTTATCATTTAATTCCTCACTATCAGTAATAACAAAACCCGCATCTCCAACTGCATTTAAATTTTTTAAAGGGTGGGCAGAAAATGAAGCTATTTTTCCAAATGTACCTGAGTGTCTGTTATTGTAATATGAGCCCATACCTTGAGCTGCATCTTCAATTACAAGTAAATTATACTTTTTTGCAATTTTATTAATTTTATCCATGTTACAAATTTTACCACTCCAATGGACTGGCATTATAGCTTTAGTTTTATCGGTAATTGCATTCTCTATAAGTTCTTCATTTATATTTAAGTCTTCTTTTACATCTACAAATACTGGTTTTGCGCCAACATGAATGATTGCCCCAACTGATGCAATAAATGATACAGGGCTTGTTATTACCTCATCACCCTTTGTTATTCCAAGTGACCATAATGACATCATTAAAGCATCTGTTCCTGAATTTAATCCAACACAATATTTGGCACCTGTATAATTAGTAATATTATTTTCGAAGTTTTTGACTTCATCTGTTAATACTAACGAGCCATTTTTTAGTACACTATCAAAAATATTTAAAAGGTCTTCTCTTTCTTCTTCATACCTTTTCTTTAAGTCTATTAGTTCAACTTTCATAAAAACTATATATATAGTTAGTTAAGTAATTTGTATAAAAATATTAATTATTTATAAATTTTGGATCCAATTTTTTAAAGAATTAAATTTAAAAGTTTTAAAAACTTTGTTTATTTTTTTGTTATCAAATTCTCTATAGCCGTTATGAGGCATTGGACCTACTCTTTTATTTTCAATAATCTTTATGTTTGATCCAAATTTTTCTCTAATTATTTTAGCTATATCTTTAAATGTCAGAATTTTACCTGAAGTAATATTTAGAGTTTCAGTGATATTTTTTAAGATACATCTTACAGTAATTTCAGCTACATCTTCAACCCATACATGATCTCTTTTTTCCTCACCTTTGCCAAAAAGTTGAATGTTCGTTTTACTTATTGCGTTTCTAAGAAATTTATTTGGCCCATATCCATTATGGGGATCGTTTCTTCCATAAATTAAAGTAGGCCTTAGAATACATAATTTATTACCATAAGTAGATTTTAAAATTTTTTCTCTAGTCATATGCATTAAACCATGAAGTGAGTCAGGTTCAACTAATGAATTCTCATTTAAAGGTTTAGAACTATCTTTATATACTGCATCTGAACTAATATATGTGATATGCTTAATTAAATTCTTATCTACAAAATTACAAATATTTTGACAAATTCTTATATTATATATTAGCATATCAATATTTTTAACTGGAGCTTTAGCCGCTATAAATAAAACTTTATCATTTTTACTTATATATTTTTTTAATTTAATACACTCAGATTTTTTAGATAAATTAATTTCTCTTCTTGAAATTTTCTTAATTTCAATTTTTTTACTTTTTAATTTTTTAATTATAGATTTAGCTATAAAGCTATTTGATCCTAAGATAATAATTTTATTTTTTTTCATTTATTTTGTACCTAGACAATAATATTCACATTTAAAATTTTTTTTA
>CACIBE010000031.1 GCA_902584805.1 uncultured Alphaproteobacteria bacterium | reverse complement strand
TCAGTGCATAAAGTAATTAAAATTAAAAGGATTATAAATAAAATTGATTTTATATTCTTAAATAAAGCAGAGTTACTTAAACTTACAAATTCTTCAAATGTAATAGTAGGTGTAAAAAAAATATTAAAACAAAATAAAAAAATAAAAATAATTACTACTAATTCAAAAAATAATGTAATCTTTGGAAGTAATGAATTTATAAAAAAAATAAAACCCCCATCAATCAAAGTAGTAAACGAAAATGGAGCTGGAGACGCACTAGCAGCTATGATGCTGTATTTATTCAGTATAAGTGAAAAAATGAATTATATTTTGAAAACTTCTGTAGCATGTGGGTCTTATTATGCTAGTGGTAAAAGTCTAAAAAATAAGAGTGATTTTTTAAAAATTAAAAATCTTTCTAAGAGAGTGATTGTACAATAGTATGCATGAAATATTTGATATAAGTAAAAAAGTTCAAGAAGCAATAAATAGAAAAAAACCAATAGTAGCTTTAGAAAGTACATTAATTAGTCATGGATTGCCCTATCCAGAAAATATTAAAGTCGCAAATGAGTCTATAAAGGCTGTTGAAGATAACGGTGCAATTGCTGCAACAATAGGAATAATTAGAGGTAAGGTTAAAATAGGATTATCGGAAGAAGATATTCAAATATTAGCAAAAGAGAAAAATGTACAAAAAGTTTCAAACCACAATATAAATTTATCAATATTTAATAAAGAAAATGCTGCTACAACAGTAGCAAGTACAATTTCTATAGCTTCTAAATTTCAAATAAGATTTTTTGCAACAGGAGGAATTGGTGGTGTGCATCTAAATGCTGAAAATACCAATGATGTATCTGCAGATTTATATGCACTTTCTGAGAATTCAAATTTTGTAATCTGTAGTGGTGTTAAATCTATATTAGATTTAAGTAAAACAAATGAACTTCTTGAAACTTTAGGAATTACAAGAATTGGTTATCAAACAAATTATATGCCTGGTTTTTGGTATGAAGAAACAGAAAATAAAGTCGATAATAAATTTGATGAAATTCATGAAATTTCTTCTTTTTTAAAACTCAATGAAAATATGGGAAATAAAAAATCAATTCTCATATTTAATAAAGTTCCATTAGAAAAAGCACTTAATAAAAATGACGTAGAAAAATGGATAAATAATGCAACAATAAAAGCTGATAGAAATAATATTAGTGGAAAAGAATTAACCCCGTTTCTCATAAAAGAAATTAACGAACAATCAAAAAATGAAACTCTAAATGCTAATGTATCTTTAATAATTAATAATGCGAATTTAGCTGGAAAGATTGCAAAGAGTTTTTATAGTTAAGGTAATAGCGATAATTTAGCTTTAAGTAATTGAAAAAATTTTTCATCATTAGCTTTATTCATCACAAAACAATTTACTGGTCTTTTAGTAACACCTAGCCAATCAACAACAGTCTCCCCTCTTGTTAATTCAGAATTTTCTTCAACTGTGACATTAACTTCTTTTCCACTAAAAATAGATGGATCTAACAAATATGCAATAACACATGGGTCATGCAAGGGAGTTTCCTCAGTTTCGTATAATTCTTTATGAAATATTGTATAAAATTCCATTAGTTCTCCAAAAAACTTTGAACTTTTATTTTTATTTTCATTCATTGATTTGATAATTTTTGAATTTACATTTACCTGATGAGTAACATCTAAACCCATCATTGTTAGAGGAATGCCTGATTCTAGAACAATATTAGCCGCATGTGGATCCACATAAATATTAAATTCAGCTGAAGGTGTAGTATTCCCTAAGCACATAGCAGCTCCACCCATAAAAACTATTTCTTTTATATTTTCTTTAATAGACGGATCTTTTTTTAAGCTTAAGGCAATATTTGTAAGAGGTCCTGTTGGACATAAATAAATTTGCTCTGTTGAAGATTTACAAGTTTCTACTATAAAATCAACTGCATGTTTTTCTTGAGGTTTATAATTTGTATCTATTATTATAGGGTCACCCTTTTTATCTAATCCGGTTTTTCCATGAACATATTCAGCTGTAAATAATTCATAATGAATAGGTTTATTTGCACCAGAGTAAACTTTGATGTCAGTTCTTTCAATTAACGTACAAACTTTAAGAGCATTATTTACTGTATTATTTAAACCACTATTTCCACCGACACAAGTGATACCAAGTATGTCAATCTCTTTAGAAGAAGCAGCTAACATTATTGCTACAGCATCATCATGACCAGGATCACAATCTAAAATTATTTTTTTAGTCATTAATAAAACTTTTAAGAGGTATTGAAGATCTTTGTAACCAATTCCATTCAGGATATTCGTTGTTATTATCAATTACATGAATTGTGTAAGCATGTCTTGATTTTAAACTTGTGTTCTCACATGAATAATGAGGAAGTCTACCATGTAATAAAACAAGTGATCCTTTTTTTACTTCTACAAAAGTATCAGTTTCAGGAAATGGCTCATCATTTAGATCTATCATTTGCATTTTACCGTCTACTTTTTTAAAAAGTTTTCTTAATGGGCCTTTATGACCTCCGCTTGCAACTTGTAAACATCCGTTTTTTTTATTTGCATCTTCTAATGCAAACCAGAAACCGATAGTACTTTCTGGCTCAGTATATAAAAAAGTAGAATCTTGATGGCAAACTACTTCACCACCTATTTTAGGTTGTTTAAAAATATACATAGACTGAAGTAATTTTGGTTTTGAGAAACCAATTGATAAAGCAATATCTTGAAGTTTTTGTTTATGAGAAAATTTATAAAAAACATTATCTAAGTCGTGCAACGCATGACCGATTTTATTTACAATAAAATGTTTATTTTCTTCTATGTTATCATCATTTAAATTAGCTTTTTCTTCAAAGAAGAAACGAATTTTATCTCCTGATTCTAAAAAATAATTATCATCATTGTGAGCTTGATTGACTGTATCAAAAATAGATTTTTGATTATTAAAATTATTATGTTCGATAAGATATGATGACCGTTCCATTAATTCATCACATTCTTTATTTGTGTTGAAATTTTCTATAACCAAATATCCATTATCATTCCAAAATTTAATCATTTCATCGTTTAAGGGTAGATCGTTTGTTGAAAAATATTTCATTATATTCCTATTAATTTTGTCAAGAATGGTAAACTAACTTTAAAAAGATTTAATAACTGTGGTATCAAGAATTTTCCAGTTGTTGCAAGGAAGAAAATTATACCTCCGATTATGACTATCAGAATTAAATTTCTATAAAAATTACCATAATTATTATATTGTGATTTGGCTCTTGATCTCAAAATAAATAGTATAATTACTATAACAATTAAAACTATTAACAATCGGATCATATATTTTCTATATTTAGTAAAAATTAATTTGCAATACTAATTATATCTTAATAAATAGTTTTTAGTAGATGATCAGATTAAGCATATTATTTTTATCAATTTTTTCTTTAATTTATGGAATTTATTTTTTAATTTTTCCATATAGTTTTGTGAATTTAACTGTTGCTGATGATACCAATATAGCATGGCTAAGAAATCTTGGTGGGGCTATAACAGGTCTTTTATTTATTGGTCTTTTAATGATCTACTTAAATACAAAGGGCTCAATCAGA
>CACIBE010000030.1 GCA_902584805.1 uncultured Alphaproteobacteria bacterium | reverse complement strand
GATTTTATTTATTGAATCTAATACAGAAATAGTACTCTTCCAATGATCATTTTTTTTTAAATTACCAATATTTTCAATTTCCTCTAAAAGACTCTCTTTTGTGCTTACAATATTACTAAGTTGATTTGTAAGTTTAGGTCCGGCTAAGTTTTCACATGATAAAGGCTCATAGGATATGATTTTTTTTTCTGATATATATCCTTGTATAGCTGTTGTACAACCATTGTGAATTAATACTTTACACATTCTTATCCAAGAGTCTATTGGACCACTATCAGAAATGTAAACTTTAGAATTTTTAAAGAAAACTTTATATATTTCAATATTCTCACTTGGATGTGGTCGAATCACAATATCTAAATTGGGTTTTTTATCTAAAAGAAAAAAAATCATCTCTATAAATTCATGTTGTAAAATTGAATTTTCTTTTGTTAGTTGAGATAAATGCTTCAATGAAAAATTTTTAGATATAGGTGAATTAGTTCCAAATTTATCACGGAAACCTCTAATAGGATTAGCATGACTAAACCTTGTATTTATTAAAATAAAATCTTTCTTATTTTTCGTTACTTTTAAATCATATTTATAAAAAACATCATTATATTTTTTTTGTAGAAGGTCAAAAATCGGTGAGCCAGTTTGAATAATATCTATATTGTCATTGATTTTTTTAAAATAATTTGACTGCCAAACACCCCAAGTTAAAATCTTATCTTTAATATTTAAATCATTTGGATTCAGTCTATTTTTAAGGCAGTTTTCCCAGTCATGAACATTATTTCCAGGATATACTCCTCCCTCTTCATCTAAATGCCATATTTGGATACCTTTTTGTTTCATTTTTTTGTAAAATCTCAAATCATATGGTTGTTCTGTTCTAAAAAAATTTTTTCCTAAATATAATCCCTTCGATGGCCACCCAAATCTATCAAAATAAGTGTGATCAAATAAAGCTACTGTAAAGCCTTTATTAGCTAATAAATTAGCTAAAAAGCATTTTGAAATAATTTCTCTTCTAGGTTTTTCTACTGGAATATAAACTAAAAAATCCTGTGACATTAATTAAAATTTAATCTTCTTTATCAAAATTAATATTTTTTATGAATGCGCTTATTTGTTTCTTATTAAATAAATCTTTATTAATTAAAGATGTATATTGAAAATTTTTATCAACACTTTTGCCTATTTCTCCATTTTTAGCAATTTTATAATTGATTTTTTTACTAAAGATAATTGTTGGCTTTATAACATAGTATTTTTTAAATTCATAAGTTAGATGATTGTCATCAATAGGTATCATTACTTCATGAATCTTTTCACCTGGCCTTATACCAATAACTTTTTGTTGTATATTTGGTGCTATAGTTGAAGCTAAGTCACAGATGTTTACAGATGGGATTTTAGGAATAAAAATTTCTCCACCTCTCATTCTTTTAAATGTATTTATTACAAATTTAACACCCTCATCTAAGGTAATTATAAATCTTGTCATTTCCTTATTAGTTATTGGGATAAAACTTTTTTTATCTTTTTTAATTTGCATTATTCTTGGAACAAGAGAGCCTCTTGAATTTAAAACATTTCCATATCTGACTACAGAAAATATAGTATTTTTTGATCCACTTAAATTATTTGAGGCTACAAAAAGTTTGTCTGAAGCTAATTTAGATGCTCCATATAAATTATTTGGGCTTGCTGCTTTATCAGTTGATAATGCTATCACCTTAGCAACCTTATTATATATCGCACTTGTTATTATATTCTCAGCACCAACAACATTAGTTTTAATACATTCAATTGGATTGTATTCAGCAAAAGGGACTTGCTTTAATGCTGCAGCATGTATTATTAAATCTACATCTTGAGTTGCTATTTTTAACCTTTCTAAGTCTCTCACATCGCCAATAAAAAACCTTATTTTTTCAAAATGTTTTTCTTTAGATAAGTTATTTTGTAGATGATATTGTTTTAGCTCATCTCTGGAAAAAATTATTAGTTTCTTAAATTTTGAATGATATTTTAAAACATAACTTATAAAACTTTGACCAAAAGAACCAGTTCCACCAGTTATTAATATTGTTTTATTATCAAACATTAAACAATTAATTCTTTATATTTTAATAAAAATTTTGTGCAGACTCTAGTATTGACTACATTAGTAGAATAAATAAAGTTTCCATCCTTTAAAGACTGGGTATACATATCACGAAATTTATTTTCAAGTTCTTTTTCAATATTTGATCGTCTATCGTTACCATATATTATTAAATCAAGGAATTCTTTGGTAGAAATAAGAATTTCATCTGAAGTATTTTCTATAATACTTAAGTTTTCTTTTAATAAATCATTTGTATCAAAATACCCCTTAGATGATTTTTTTTCTAATGAAAAGGGCTGTAGTTTTTTTGTTGATTTATTTTGGTATAATTTAAATATATATAAATGATTTTTTTTACCGGTATCCATTTTAAACATACCTGTAAAATTTGTTCTTAATATAGGCTTTCTAAATAAAGCATACATACCCTCAATTCCTGAATTACCATTAATGAAAAATTCACAAGCATATGCTAAATACACATCGAGAAAATCACTTCTGTATTTATTATTTGCATAATCTATTAATTTTGGGTTATTTAAATTAATTTTTTTATTTGTAATTTTACCTACTCTAAAAACATAATACCCTTTTTCAATTAGGTATTCAATTGATTTAATGTAATTGTCTATCTCACAGTTTCTATAATCATGATAAGACCAATCTTTATTTGGATATGTAATTTTTAAATATTCATCATCTCTTACAGTTAAACAAACAATTTTAGAGTTATGGCTAATATTATAATTTTCTAATAATAATTTCCTGCCTAACTTAATTTCATCTTTAGTTAATGATAAAAAAGAATTTGTTGACTCTAATAAATTATAAAAATCTTTATCAGCAAAATCAGATGAAGCAATAAATTTTTTTAAATTCAATTTTTTAATAATAAAATATATATTTTCAAAAATAAATCTAGGGACCACATTTAGGTTTCTATCAACAATTTTTTTAAAGTAATAATTGCATATTTTTTTATCATGGAAAAAAATATCTATTGTTTTTTTAGTTGGTTGATTAATATTTTTATTTTTTTGACACAAATAAAGTTCTATGTTCATAGTAAAATGACCAATTCTATTAGAGTCAATTTTACCAATTCTTATTATATAAAATTGGCTAATAATTTTTAAAAATATTAATGGAAAAAAAGAAATAACTAATGATATAAAAAAATAAAATAATGAACGGATCTTAATAATAAAAACATTTAACTTAAAAATAAATATTTTTAAACCACCATCTTTAATGTCATAAATCTGTTTTTTTATGAAATTTAACATTAATTAAGTAACTGATTATGTTTAGTTAAAAACTTAAGAGAAATTCTGGAATTAATTTTAGTACCATTGAAATTTTTATCTGAATATAATTTATTTAAAAGTTTGTTATATTTATTTAATAATTTTTCATTATCAGTGTGTATGTTTTTATTTATTAATTTAAGATTACTTAACATTTCTAAAACTGCATAATAAATATCATCTTCAGTATTATTTATGTAATCAATATTTAAATAATCAATTGTCTGATCAATATTTAAAATAT
>CACIBE010000029.1 GCA_902584805.1 uncultured Alphaproteobacteria bacterium | reverse complement strand
AACAATGATGAAAGAATAAGATTTATCGCTGGATGCCACGGTTTAGAAGCTTTAGAAAAAAAAGTTGATGAAAATAATGATAGTGTGGCATTTTCTATCTTCCCATCATCAATAAGTGATGTTATTACAGTCGCGGATAAAAATTTGACTATGCCTCCTAAATCAACATGGTTTGATCCAAAACCTTTAGATGGCTTAGTAGTTTATGAGTTTGAAAAATTATATGAATAAACCTAATAGCAAGCCTAACAATCCAAACTTTTCAAGTGGGCCAACCTCAAAAAGACCTGGATGGGATATATCAGTGTTGAGTAATGCTTTAACTGGTAGATCTCATCGATCTGTTGAATGTAAAGCAAGACTAAAAGAAGCAATAGATAAATCAAAAGATATTCTAAAATTACCTGATGATTATTTATTGGGTATAATGCCTGGATCAAATACTGGTGCTTTAGAAGCTGCTATGTGGTGCCTATTAGGTAAAACGGGAGTCGATATTCTTGCATGGGAAAATTTTGGTAAAGATTGGGTAATAGATGCAATTAGTGAATTGAAATTAGATAATTTAAATATTCATGAAGAAGATTATGGTAAACTACCTGACCTTAGCAAAGTGAATTTTGATAATGATGTTATTTTTACATGGAATGGAACAACATCTGGTGTCAAAATTCCTAATGGAGATTGGATACCTGATGATAGAAAAGGTCTAACCATTTGCGATGCTACTTCAGCAATCTTTGGTATGCCTATAGATTATAACAAATGTGATGTTATAACTTGGTCTTGGCAAAAAATACTTGGAGGAGAAGCCGCTCACGGAATGATAGCAATTTCTCCTCGCGTTGTTGAAAGATTAGAAAGTTTTACACCTAGTTGGCCAGTACCAAAATTATTTAGATTGGCTGAAAAACAAAAATTAATAAAAGGTATTTTTGAAGGAAATACAATTAACACACCATCAATGATATGTGTTGAGGATATTATTGATTCGTTAAATTGGGTTTCTTCTCAAGGAGGATTAAATTCATTAATCTCCAAATCTCAGAATTCTTTACAAAAAATCCGAGAATGGATTAATGAGAGAGATTGGGTTGCTTTTTTATCTGAAATTGAAGATGAGAATTATATTTCAAACACTGGAATAACTTTTAAAATTATTGAAGACTGGTTTACAAATAAAGATGAAAGCGGTCAAAGAGCTGTAATGGCTGATATATGTAAATTACTCTCTGACAATAATGTTGGATTTGATTGTAATGGATATCCTAAAGCACCACCTTCTTTTAGAATATGGGCTGGGGGAACGGTTCAAACTTCAGATGTAGAATTAGTTTTACCTTGGATTGATTGGGCTTATTCAGAAATTAAATCTAAATATGCCTAAAGTACTAATATCAGATTCACTAGATAATATTGCATCTGAAATTTTAATACAGAATAACATTTCAGTTGATACAAAAACAAACTTATCTCCTGAAGAATTAAAAAAAATAATTGATAACTATGATGGTTTAATCATTCGATCTGCAACTAAAGTGCGTAAAGATTTAATTGATTCTCTTTCTAATTTAAAAATTATAGGTAGAGCAGGAGCAGGAGTAGATAATGTTGATGTGGAAGCTGCTAAAAATAAAAACATTATCGTAATGAATACTCCAGGAGGCAATACAAATGCTACAGCAGAACACACAATTGGTTTAATTTTTGCATTGCAAAGAAAAATTACTGTTGCCAATGAGAAAACTCATAAGGGTCTTTGGGAAAAAAAGAAATTAAAAGGAAATGAAATTAAAGGCAAGAAAATTGGTATCGTTGGTTTTGGTAATGTAGGTAAAAGAGTTGCAGAAATATCTAATGTATTGGGAATGCACGTTTTAATATGTTCTTCATACTTTGAAACAATTAAGGATAACTATCCTGAATATAATTCTTGTTCTATAGATGAGATTATTAAAGATTCAGATATAATTTCTTTTCACTGTAAGCCCAATAAGGATGGAGGCCCGATTATGAATAAAAATCATCTATCACTAATGAAAAAAAATTGCATTGTTATCAATACCGCTAGAGGTAACTTAGTTGATGAAGATGATCTTAAAAATGCTCTAGAAAAAAAAGAAATTAAAGGCGCTGCATTAGATGTTTTTAAAAATGAGCCTTTAGAAGAAAGTGGGTTTTATAATTTAGATAATATAATTTTAACTCCACATATTGCTGCTTCTACTGATGAAGCACAAATAGTTGTGGCAGAAATGGTTGCTAATCAGTTTGTTGAATTTTTTAATAATAATAAAATTATAAATTCAGTTACTTAATAAAAATTTCAGTTAAATTTTCTAAGTAAGCGGATGGATTTGATAGAATGTTACCATCTAATATATTAGCCTGATCTAAAATTAAATTTGAAGCTTTTTTATGGTCAATTTTTGTTAAATTTTGAGATAAATTTATAATCATCGGATGGTTTGGATTAATTTCAAGTATCTTTTTTGAAACAGGAGTTTTTTGATTATGTATTTTCATCAGTTTTTCCATATTTATATCCATCCCAGCTTCTTCAGCAACAAGCAGAATTGGACTTTTTGTTAATCTCTCAGATATAATTACATCAGATATTGTCTCTTTTAGCTCTGTTTTAAGTATGTTAATTAAATCATTGATTTTACTATCTATTTCTTTATTATTTTCATCTTTCTTATTTGATTTTTCACCAACTTTTGAAACATCAACTTTACCTTTAGTTATTGATTTAAATTCTAAATCTTTAAATTTATTTACATTTTGAATCCAAAACTCATCTACTGCATCAACCATAAACAAAACTGGTATCTTTTTATCAGTGAAAACTTCTAATTGAGGGGAGTTTTTAATATGATCCTTATCAGTATTAGCAAAATAATAAATTTCTTTTTGATCTTTAGCCATAAATTTAGTGTACTCTTCAAGAGATATTTTTTTATCATTCAAAGAATTTTCAAACCTTAATAGCGGTAGGATTTTTTCATGATGATCATTATGTTCATATAACCCTTCTTTTAGTACTGGACCAAAATTATTCCAAAATGTCTCAAATTTATCTTTTTCTTTCTTAGCTAGACTATCAATTTCACTTAAAATTTTATTTGTAATACCCTTTTTTATTTTTGTAATAATAGGATTATTTTGAAGCATTTCTCTACTTATATTTAGAGAAATATCCTGTGAATCGACTACTCCTGGGATAAAACGTAACCAATTAGGAATTATGTCTTCACAATCATCAGTGATAAAAACTTTTTGAACATATAATTTTATTTTATTTTTCTTATCGGCATTGAATAAATCCATAGGTTGATTTGTAGGAAAATAAAGTAAAGCCTTATAACTAATAACACCCTCAGCGTTATAATGAATAGTTTTTAAGGGATCATCAAAATTAAATGAAATATTATTATAAAATTGCTTATAATCTTCTTCTTTTATATCTTTTTTATCTTTTAGCCATAATGGACTACCTTCATTTATTTTTTCTTCTTTTTCTTTGTCATCAAGATCTTTAAGATAAATTGGAAAAGGAATATAATTCGAGTATTTAGTAATAATTGATCTTAATCTAAATGAATCTAAAAATTCATCTGCATCCTTTTTTATATTTAATGTTATGCAAGTACCTCTTTTATCTTTTTTAGCTTCTTCTATGGTATAATTTTCTTTTCCATTAGATGACCAAAGATTTGTTTCTTCATTTTCAGCATCTTTAGAAAGCACTTCAACATTATCTGCAACCATATATGAGGAATAAAAACCAACACCAAACTGTCCAATTGCAGAAATATCGTTGCTTTTTTTATTTTTCACTGCTTCAATAAATTTACTAGTTCCTGATCTCGCTATAGTTCCTAAATTATCAATAAGTTCATTTTTTGACATTCCAATTCCATTATCTTCAATTTCAATAATTTTTTTCTTTTTTGAAACTCTGATATTAATTTTTAAATCCTTTTCATCTTTCAAAAGATTTTTTTTGGAGAGTGATTG
>CACIBE010000028.1 GCA_902584805.1 uncultured Alphaproteobacteria bacterium | reverse complement strand
ATTTCACAACTTATCTTGGTTTCTTTAGTGTTTCTCTCAACTTTACCTTTTCGCATTTTTGCCTAATATCAGTGAAATATGATTTATTCTAGGTAAATTACTTGATAAAAATAATTAAATAGCCATCTTATCAATGAATGGAAAAAAACATTATTAAATCAACAACTATTGTAGGAATTAGAAAAGACAATCTTGTCGTTATTGCAGGTGATGGTCAGGCTAGCCTTGGTAATACCGTAATGAAATCAAATGTAAAAAAAATTAGAAGGCTTGGTGCGGATGAAACTGTTATATCTGGTTTTGCAGGTTCTACTGCAGATGCATTCGCTTTATTTGAAAGATTAGAAGGAAAATTAGATCAATATAAGAACCAACTTAAAAGAGCTTGTGTAGAATTAGCTAAAGATTGGAGAACTGATAGATATCTAAGAAGACTAGAAGCAATGATGATCGTAGCTGATAAGGATGTAAGTTTATTGTTGTCTGGTACTGGTGATGTAATTGAATCTGACGATGGAATACTTGCAATAGGATCTGGAGGGCCATATGCAAATAGTGCTGCTAAAGCGTTGATGAAAAACACAAAAATGGATGCAAAAGAAATTGCTTTAGAATCACTTAATATTGCTGCAGATATTTGTATTTATACAAACCATAATATTATTTCAGAAACTATTGAGCTTTAGAATGGAATCTAGTTTTAGTCCAAGAGAAATTGTTTCTGAATTAGATAAGTTTATCATTGGTCAGAACAATGCAAAAAAAGCCGTTGCAGTTGCATTAAGAAATAGATGGAGAAGAAAACAACTTGATGATTCTTTAAAAGAGGAAATTGTACCAAAAAATATTTTAATGGTTGGTCCAACAGGGTGTGGTAAAACAGAAATATCTAGAAGACTTGCTAAGTTAGCAAACGCACCTTTTGTAAAAGTTGAGGCAACTAAGTTTACTGAGGTTGGATATGTTGGAAGAGATGTTGAGCAAATAGTAAGAGATCTAGTTGAAATAAGTATTACAAAAACAAAAATACAAATGGGTCAAGAAGTTAAGGCTAAAGCAGAAAAAAATGCAGAAGAAAGAATTTTAGATGTTTTGGTTTCTAAAAGCTCAACGCCAGCTACTCGAGATAATTTTAGGAAAAAACTAAGATCAGGTGAACTGAATGACAATGAGGTTGAAATTCCAGTTTCAGCTAATGCAAATTTAAATTTACCAACTATGGACATACCTGGCATGCCTGGTTCTCAAATGGGTATGATTAATTTAGGCGATGTATTTGGAAAAGGTTTTGGCAATCAAAAGAAAATGAAAAAAATGAGTGTCAAAGATTCACATGCATATTTGTTAAATGAGGAAACTGATAAACTTTTAGATAAAGATAAAATAAACTCAAGAGCATTGGATGATGTAGAGCAAAACGGTATCGTTTTTATAGATGAAATAGATAAAATTACTTCTAGAGCTGATAGAAGTGGTGCGGATGTATCAAGAGAAGGTGTTCAAAGAGACTTATTACCGCTTATTGAGGGAACTGCGGTTACTACAAAATATGGTGTTGTTAAAACAGATTATATTTTGTTCATTGCCTCTGGGGCATTTCACTTATCAAAACCATCAGACATGCTGCCAGAGCTTCAAGGTAGATTGCCAATTAGAGTCGAGCTTGATAGTCTTAGTAAAAAAGATTTTAAACTTATTCTTACTGAAACACAAAACAGTTTGATTAAGCAGTATCAAGGACTTCTGGGAACAGAGAAGGTCGATTTGAAATTTGAAGAAGATGGAATTGATACCATCGCTTCTCTCTCTACAGAGATAAATCAGAACGTAGAAAATATAGGCGCTAGAAGGCTACATACTGTAATGGAAAAACTACTTGAAGAGGTTAGTTATACAGCCTCAGATATAGGCCCTACAGAAATAATAATTAATAAGGAATACGTTGAAAATAGCTTAGGAGAACTTATTAAAAGTCAGGACTTATCGAAGTTTATATTGTAAAGCTCATTTAATTTTTTAAAAATTATAAAATGAGTCTTTTTAAAAATATAAGAATTGAGTTACTTGTTCTTTTAATAATATCTTTAAATGTTTTCATATCATTCAATTTAGATCTAGGGCTGTATAATTATTTTAAAGATTTTAATAAAAGTCTTAATAGTGTTTATTTAAAAGAATTTTTTGTAGACATAACAAGGCTCGGGAGCTCATCTTGGTATTTTGCTATTTCTGTTATTGGATTTGGTGTTGTTTATTTAAACAACAGATTAGAATTTATAAAAATTGAAAAACAAAAAAATATAAGTAATTTTTTTGTATCGTCTTTTTTTTATATTTTGGTTGTTGGGGTTGTAACTCAGGTTCTGAAGCATATTGTTGGTAGACCAAGACCCAATCACACAAATTTTGAGGACTCTTTTGGTTTTAATTTTTTTACTTTCGACTCAAATTTTCATTCCTTTCCTTCAGGCCATTCATCAACTATATTTATAATTTGTTTTATTCTTGTAGCCACTTTTCCAAAACTAAAATATTTTTTTTATTTTTTAGCGTCTGTTATTGCTTTGAGTAGAGTTGTAGTTGGTGCTCACTTTTTTACTGACATTGTTGCCGGTGCTATATTAGCACTTATATCTTTCAAAATTATAAACACAATCTTAGAAAAGAAATATGCCCAATATAAATTTTCAAATTTGTTGCCTGAAGACAATTCAGAGATTTATAATTATGTATTATTTTTGGTAATTAGTTGTGTGTTTATTACTTCAGGTCCATCCATAGATTTGTATATTTCAGGTTTGTTTTATTATGGATCACAACAGTTTGCTTTACAAAGTTTTGATTTAATCTCAATATTTTTTCGAGATATTTTATTACCATTAATACTTATATATATTTTAATTTTACCAATAGTTGGGCGTTTCACTAAAATTGATAAAATTTTTTTTAATTATAAATTTTCTATCAAGGAAATAGTTTTGTTGTGGGGTTCTCAAATTATTGGAGTGTTAATTTTTGTAAACCTGATACTTAAAAATTTATGGGGGAGGGCTAGACCAAATGATATTTTACAATTAGGTGGAAAAGAAACTTTTTCGCCATGGTTTGAAATAAGCAACGCTTGCGAAACAAATTGCTCTTTTGTTTCAGGCGATGCTTCTGTGGGCTTTTCAATTATAATTCTATATTTAATCACAAAAAATATAATTTTCCTCTATGCAAGCTTTTTTGCTGGTTTTGTATTTGGTTTAATTAGAATAATGGCTGGCGGTCATTTTTTAAGTGACATTTTTTTTGCTGGTTTTTTTATTGTAATTTTAAATATAATTTTATTTGAATTGTATAAAAAATATTATGTTAAATAAAATTTTATTGCCATCATTTATTTTTTTACTTTTATTAAAAATTGGTGCCTTAAATTTTACTACCTTTAATTTGTTTGGTGATGAAGCACAGTATTGGTTATGGTCAAAAGATATTGACTTTGGTTATTTTTCAAAGCCTCCTTTTTTGTCTTGGATAATAAGAGTTTATACGGAAATATTAGGTAGTAGTTTTGTTTCATTAAAACTTCTTCCATCGTTTGTGTATTTTTTGATTGCCTGGAGTATTTATAATCTTTTACTCAACTCTGGACTAAATAAAAAAGATTCATTTACAGGTTGTTTAATTTTTTTATTTATACCCGCTGTTTCTTTTTCATTAAAAATTAAAGAGTGCCTTTTGATGACGGTATGATATCTTTTCTTCTGTTATCTATTTCGACAGCAAATCTTAAACTTTTAGCAAAGGCCTTAAAGCATGATTCAATGATATGGTGATTGTTTTTTCCATATAGATTTTCAATATGTAAATTACATTTAGATTCATTTGAAAATGCTTTAAAAAATTCATGGAATAACTCTGTGTCCATTTCACCAATTTTTTTTAAACCAAGATTAACATTCCACACAAGCTCAGGCCTTCCACTTAAATCAATAACACATCTCGATAAGCATTCATCCATTGGAACATATGAAAAGCC
>CACIBE010000027.1 GCA_902584805.1 uncultured Alphaproteobacteria bacterium | reverse complement strand
CATTTTTAAAAACCAATATTGGGCTATCAATGGTTGATAGAGACTATTGGAATGATGGGCAGGATGTTATCGTATTAACACCAGACAACATTGAGAGAAAAGGTAAAGTGTGCTCACTACCTTTTAATTATTCTTAAAATGAGTCATTCAATCGAATTAAAGTGGGAATTAGGAGATCAAAAACTCGAATTTGGAAAATACTTAACTGATCACACAGTAATGCTTAATGAAAATGTATCTATTGATGCAGGATCATCTCCAGATTATGGAGGAAGCGAAACTAATATTAATCCAGAGCAAAAACTAGCTGCAGCTGTAAGTAGTTGTTTTATGATGACGTTTTTAGCTTTAGCTGCAAAAATGAAATGGCCAGTTATTAATTACAAAGATAAAGCAATTTCGTATTTAGGAAAAAATGCAGAGGGGAGAATGTACGTTAACAAAATAGAGCTAAATCCAGCTATAGTATTTGAAGATAATTTTAATATTTCTGATGAAGAAATGAAAAAGATGAAAGAGAGATCACATAAGTATTGTTTTATAGCTAATTCACTATCCAAAGATGTTGAAATTCAAATCAATTAAATGAATTTTAATCTAATATTAAACGAAAAAAATAATAATATTTTTAATATTATTCTTAATGACCAGAGAAACCAAAATACTTTAAGCGAAAACATGATCAATGAATTAACATCAGCACTAGACATCGCTGATAAAGATAATGATGTAAAAGTAATTATTTTATCATCAAACGGTAATATTTTTTGTGCAGGACATAATTTAAAAGATTTAAATTCACAAAGATTGCAAAATGACAAAGGTGAAAGCTATTTTAAAAAAATATTTCAAATGTGCTCTCAACTTATGCTGAAAATTAATAAAAATAATAAACCAGTTATAGCTATGGTTGATGGTATTGCTACTGCAGCAGGCTGTCAGTTAATTTCTAGCTGTGATTTAGCTTACTCAAGTAGCAGAGCAAAATACGCAACCCCTGGTGTTAATATTGGATTATTTTGTTCTACACCAATGGTTCCATTATCAAGAACTGTAGGGAAAAAGCAAGCAATGGAAATGCTTCTCACTGGAGATCTTATAGATGCAAATAAAGCATTAAGGATTGGTTTAATAAATGATGTCTTTGAAGAAGATAGTTTAAAAGAAAATGTATTTAAAATTGCTAAAAAAATATCGTCTAAATCTTCTAATACTATTAAAATTGGTAAAGAAGCTTTTTACAAACAAAAAGATATGAATTTAGAAGACGCATATACTTTTACTTCAAAGGTAATGACAGAAAATATGTTACATGATGATTCCAAGGAAGGTATTGAAGCTTTTTTAGAAAAAAGAGAACCAAACTGGAAAGAATAATTACTTCTTAAAATGGGTCTGGTTGAGATGGATTGGTAGCTAGCCAAGTAGATTTAGTCTGCATGTAACTTTGCATTCCCTCCCATCCATTTTCACGACCGTATCCTGATTGCTTGAAGCCTCCAACCGGAGATTGAGTAGATGCATTAAAATAATTATTTATATAAACAGTTCCAGCCTCTATCTTATCCGCTAAACGTATAGCTTTATTAGTATCCTTAGTCCAAATACCTGCTGCAAGCCCATAAATAGTATCATTTGCAATTTTAATTACTTCATCATCATCCTCCCAAGTTTGTATTGAAGCTACAGGTCCAAATACTTCATTTTGAGCTAAATCATCTTCATTTGGAACATTGTCAAAAATAGTTGGTCCAATATAGTATCCTTCAGACTTTTGTTCTTTTCTTCCATCAATTAATAATTTTAAACCTCTTTTTTCAGCTGCTTCTATCTTAGATAAAATAAATTCATATTGCTCTTTATTTGCTATAGGTCCTATTTGTGTCGCAACATCATTTGGGTGACCAACTTTAGCCTTTTTAACAACTTCTAATAAATTATGAGTAAATTTATCTTTTATATCTTTATGCACTAGTATCCTTGATCCTGAAATACAACTATGGCCTGAAACTGGAAATATACCCGACACAACTCCATTTACTGATAAACTTAAATCAGCATCTTTGAATATAATTTGTGGTGATTTACCCCCTAACTCCATAATAATAGGTTTAACATTTTTGGATGCACTTAAACTTGCTGCACTCCCCCCTTTTGTTCCGCCTGTAAAACTTATCATCCTAACATCTTGGTGTTCAATAAGAGGCGCTCCAGTTGTAGCACCAAAACCAGTAACAACATTTATCAAACCTTCTGGAAGATCAGCTTCTTCTAAAATTTTCATTAACTCTAATGTAGAGCATGATGCTCTTTCTGAAGGTTTAATTACAACAGTATTGCCTGCTGCTATTGCTGGTGCTAATTTCCAGATTAATGTTCCAATTGGTGAATTCCAAGGAAGAATAAGTGCAACAACTCCAAATGGTTCCCATTTTAAATAATTATGCATATTTGGAACCTCTGAAGGTATCAATCTACCTTCATACTTGTCACACATGCCTGCATAATAATAAAAACTCTCAGTCTGCCAGCTGGTTAAAGAAGGAGTGATATTTTTGGGAAGTTTGCCGTTATCTTTAGTTTCTATTTGCCCAATACGTTCTGCATTTTTAGCAATAATATCTCCAATTCTTGTTAATGTTCTCGCTCTTTCTGCTGGATGCATTTTACCATAAGGACCATCATAATAAGCCTGTTTAGCAGATGATACCGCGAGATTAATATCTTGTTCATTACAATCAGGGATCTTTGCCCATACTTTTCCTATAGACGGATCCTCACTTTCAAAATATTTTTTAGAAGAAGGTTCATGCCATCGATTTCCTGCATAAAATTTGTAGGTTTGAATTTCAGACATAATTTATTTAAACTTAAATATTTTCATTGGTCAACTTATTTGTGATTAATTAATTTTTTAATATCATATCTGATGCTTTTTCTGCTAACATAATTACAGATGCATTTATATTTCCACTTATCATATCTGGGAAAGAAGAAGCATCTACTACTCTCAGATTGTCTATTCCTCTAACTTTAAGCTGATTATCAAGTACAGCCATTTTATTATTACTTGAACCCATTGCACAAGTAGATGCAGGATGATGACCTGTTTGTACATGATTTCGAACTGACTCTTTTAAATCTTCGTCACTTTTGATTTTTTTTCCTGGAAGTAATTCTTCTGAAACAATTTTAGCTAAACTAGGTTTTGACAATACTTCTCTTGTATGCTTCATCCCTTCTATCATATCTTCCATATCAGATGGATCGATGAACCAATTTGGATTTATATTAAGTTCATCATTAGGATTTGAGCTTTTAAGTTTTACACTTCCTGTGCTTTTTGGTCTTAGTAAATTAATTTGAAAGTGTAATCCTGGAAAAGCTTTTTTACCTCTAGAAAAAAATAATGAACCAAAATTTAATAAATTATCTAAGCTCATAGACCAGTTATCTTTTTCTTCTTTAAAACACATAGGTGTCATAAACACTTGTATTTCAGGCATATCTTTTTCTCTTATTGCATGAAATAGATTTGTTGACCAAAAAGGAGCTGCGGCTAATCCTTGTTTAAATAAAATATATTTTAATCCCACAATAATAGCTCTATCGATCCTTTGATATTTAGAGAAACTTAAATTGTTGTTTTGAAAAGCCCAATTCATTGGCATAACAGGATGATCATGAAGGTTTTCACCTACTCCAGGTAAGTTAATTAATAATTCTATATTTTTTTCTTTTAAATGTTCTTCTGGACCAATTCCTGACAACATTAAACATTTGGGACTACCGAATGCTCCTAAAGATAATATTACCTCTGATGATGCATAAACTTCACCATTTGATAAAAGTAATCCTTTAGCTTTATTTTTCTCAATTAAAATTTTTATTACAGATGTATTTTTATAAATTGTTAAGTTGTTAGGTTTAAATTTCAAATAAGCTTCTGCAGATGATTGTCTTTTTCCCCTCCATACTTTAACATCATATCGACCTACTCCATTGAGATTACCATTGTAAAAATCATTATTTATTTCTGCCCCAGCTTCAACACATGCATCAATAAATGCTTTATCGATAGAATTGTAATTACCTGCTGGTGTAAGCTTTAAAGGACCTGAATGTGAGTGATATTCATTTTTTTCTCTGTGAAAAGCTGAAGCAGATCTTTTGAAATATGGTAATACGTCATTAAATGACCAACCCTCTAAGCCCTTTTGTCTCCACCTATTAAAATCACCTGGAGCGCCTCTCATATAAATCATACCGTTTAAAAGAGAAGATCCACCTAATCCTTTACCTCTAGGGTATAAAATTTTTCTATTATTTAAAGAAGGTTGA
>CACIBE010000026.1 GCA_902584805.1 uncultured Alphaproteobacteria bacterium | reverse complement strand
AATAAAAAAATGAATGTTGTCTGTATCATTACTAAGGAAGCAAATGAAAACCTTTCCCATATACATAATAGAATGCCTCTTATTATGTCTCATAATGAGGGTCTTGATTTTCTTAATGATAATGAAAATGAATTCCTACATAAAAACAAAAGTATTATCGAGGATGATTTAGACTTTTATCCAGTATCAAAAATTGTAAATAATCCAAAAAATAATGATGAAAATTGCCTTAAGGAAATATCTTTATAATATTTAAATTTTTTTATCGCTTTTATAATATTAATCAAATATATAATTTTTTTTTAAATGAGCCATTTATTTTATAAACCTGCTAAATCTAGATTACACAGAAGTGAATTGGCAGTTCCTGGCTCTAATCCAAAGATGTTTGAAAAAGCATTAAAATCAAATGCCGATTATATTTTCTTAGACCTAGAAGATGCAGTATCTCCAAATGATAAAATTGATGCAAGAAGAAATGTTATTAATGCAATAAAAGAATATAACTGGAAAGAAGAAGGCAAAACAATCTCTATAAGAATTAACGGTTTGGATACACACTATATGTATCGTGATGTGATTGAAATTATAGAAGAGGTAGGTGATAGGGTTGATACATTATTAATTCCAAAAGTAGGCTCATCATCTGATGTATATATGGTTGATTGTATGCTTAATCAGATTGAGCAAAATAAAAAATTTGAAAATAGAATAGGGTTAGAATGTTTAATTGAAACAGCACTAGGAATGTCTAATATTCAATCAATTGCAACATCAAGTTCAAGACTAGAAGCATTACATTTTGGAGTTGCAGATTATGCCGCAAGTATGCGAGCAAGAACTGTTGTCATAGGAGGTTTAAATCCTGATTACCCTGGTGATCAATGGCATCATGGCTTATCAACTTTAGTAATGACCTGTAGATCATATGGCTTAAGAGCAATAGACGGACCTTTTGGTGATTTTAATGACAAACAAGGATATCTAGATGCTGCAAAAAGAGCTGCAGCAATTGGTTTTGAGGGTAAATGGGCAATACATCCATCGCAAATAGATTTAGCTAATGAAGTTTTTTCTCCACCCAAAGAAGAAATAGATAAAGCAAAAAAAATATTATTAGAATTAGAAAAAGCAGCTGCTGAAGGAAAGGGTGCTGCTCAGCTTGATGGAAGAATGATCGACGCTGCATCTGCTAGAATGGCTGAAAATATTGTAAATATAAATAAATTAATTGAGAGCAAGTAATGGATATACACGAATATCAAGCAAAAAAAATATTGTCTGATTTTGGTGTTAAAATTCCGACTGGTGGTATTGTTTATAGTCCAGAAAATTCAGAAAATAAAGCAAGAGAAATTGGTGGTTCAAAATGGGTTGTAAAAGCGCAAGTTCACTCAGGTGCTAGAGGTAAAGCGGGAGGAATTATAATATGTAATTCTCCGTTAGAAGTTGCTGATGCAACTGATAAATTGTTAGGTAAAAAATTAATTACAAATCAAACTGGTCCAGAAGGTAAGATAATAAATAGAATTTATATTGAAGAAGCAACTGATATCAAACACGAATTATATTTAGGTTTAGTGTTTGATAGATCTTCAGAAAGTATAATGGTTGTAGCTTCAACAGAAGGTGGAATGAGTGTTGAAGAAATTTCAAAAGAAAAACCTGAAACAATTATACGATCTAAAATAGAAGTAGCAGTTGGTATTCAACAATTTCAAGCAAGAGAAATAGCTTTTGGTTTAGGAATTGAATCCAAATTGATCTCAAGAGCTGCAAATACAATTATTGGTTGTTATAAAGCTTTTAGTGAGCTTGATGCAACAATGGTTGAAGTTAACCCATTAGTTGTATCACACCAAGATGAAATACTAGCATTAGATTGTAAAATGAGTTTTGATAATAATGCAATGTTTAGAAGAGATGAAATTGCAGAACTTAGAGATAAGACACAAGAAAATTCAAATGAGGTTTATGCTTCTGACAGAGGAATGAATTATGTAAGCTTAGATGGGAATATTGGTAATATTATTAATGGTGCAGGCTTAGCAATGGCTTCAATGGATATGATAAAACTTGCTGGTGGCGAACCTGCAAATTTTTTAGATGTTGGTGGAGGTGCAACACCTGAAAAAATAGTTAAAGCTTTTAAATTAATCTCTATGGACACAAAAGTTAAGGTTATATTAGTTAATATCTTTGCAGGTATTAATAGATGCGATTGGGTTGCAGAAGGAATTGTTCAAGCTTTATCAAAAATTGAAATTAAACATCCGTTAGTTATACGTTTAGCTGGAACTAACGTCGAAAAGGGAAATGAAATTCTTAAAAAAAGCAATATTAATTACATTGAAGCATCAACTTTAGAAGATGCAGCAAATAAAGCAGTAAAGGCTCTTGGATAATCATGTCTATAATCATTCACAAAAATACAAAGATTTTAGTCCAAGGTTTCACTGGAAAAATTGGAAGTTTTCATGCTGAAGAAATGATTAAGTATGGTTCTAACGTTGTTGGTGGGGTAACACCTGGTAAGGGTGGTATGACTCATTTAAATCTTCCTGTTTTTAATACTGTTAAAGAAGCTGTAGATCAAACAGGAGCATCAACATCAATTTTATTTGTCCCACCAGCCTTTGCAGCAGACTCAGCAATGGAAGCTGCTGACGCTGGTATTAAAACATGTGTGGCTATTACTGACGGTATTCCTTCTCATGATATGGTTAAAATAAAAAGATACATGAGAAGATATCCAAAAGATAAAAAAATGGGATTAGTAGGTCCGAATTGTGCAGGAATAATTAGTCCTGGTAAATCTATGTTAGGTATTATGCCTGGTCACATTTACAAAGAAGGTAAAATAGGAATAGTTAGTAGATCTGGCACTTTAGGATATGAAGCTGCACAACAACTTAAAGATTTGGAAATTGGTGTCTCGACAAGTGTAGGTATAGGAGGCGATCCAATAAACGGAAGTTCTTTTAGAGATATAATTGAAAAGTTTGAAAATGATGACGAAACTATTGCAGTTTTAATGATAGGTGAAATAGGTGGTCCGCAAGAAGTTGAAGCTGGACAATTTGCAAAAGAAAATATGAGTAAACCAGTAATTGCGTATATAGCAGGACTAACTGCACCTAAAGGTCGCGTGATGGGGCATGCTGGCGCAATTGTTTCTGCTTATGGTGAAAGTGCAATAGAAAAAGTAGAACTTCTTAAAGAGTGTGGAGTTACAATTTCCAAAAACCCTTCTGTAATGGGTGAAACTGTAAAAAAAGTATTAGTAGAAAATAATTTGAATTAATATAATTAAAAAAATAATGAAATTTTTATATAAAAATGAATTCTGGATGTTAATATTTTCCCTAGGTGTTCTTTATTGGTTATTTAATCCATCAGTCTTAACAACCTTAGTTATGATTGTGCCATTGCTATTGGCCGTTTCTTCCCGTAAATAAAGCTAAGTTTTATACTTACTGATGCATGAACGTTTATTGTATTTATAGTTAAAAAATGAAATTATATCTTATTAGGCATGCAGAGTCAGAAGCTAATGCGGCATCAGATTTAGATAATCCAACTTATTATTATGATGCAAGAATTACTCAAAGGGGGGTTGAGCAAGCAAAAAAATTAAATAATAGAATTAAAAATCTCAAATTTGATAATTATTTTTGCTCCCCCTTAACAAGAACATTAGAGACATTCTCTATTGTTTTTCCATCTAATAAACCTGTAATTGAACCATTAATAAGAGAACATTTGTACCACTCATGTGATGTAGGAAGACAACCAAAAAAATTAAAAAAAGAATTTAATGATTTTGATTTTAATAATTTAAATGATTTTTGGTGGAATAATAACAAACCTATTAATGAAAAAAAAATAAAACAAGAGTCTCACAATGATATTAAAATGAGATTAAGGTCTTTTCTGCTATCTATCAAAAACCTTAATTTACAAAAAATTGTATTAGTCAGTCATGGCACATTCTTAAGTCAAATAACTGAATATATGCTGGATAACTGTGAGGTATATGATTGTGAGTACAATGAGGTATACGAAAAATTTTTTTAATTTAATTTTTAATAAATAAAAATCTAAAACATCTCATTTATTATCTTATTTAATTTTTGTGTTACTTTTTCAATTATTTTTTTTCCTATCTGTGAATTGGATTTTCTAGGATCTCCAATAATTCCACTTTTACTTAATTCTTTAGTTACCCAAGCTTTCTTAATATTTTTCTCATAAGAAATGGTTTTAGATGATAAATAATCGGGAGATAATCTATGTTTAGTAATTTTAGATTGCCTAACTAGATTTGGAAATAAATATAACATAATAGATGTTTCAAATTCTCCACCGTGATAACCAAAGTCTTTTTCTTTAC
>CACIBE010000025.1 GCA_902584805.1 uncultured Alphaproteobacteria bacterium | reverse complement strand
ACCTATCACAGATTGAAAGTCTCTAACCATTGCCGGATATGGATGTGGCCCCGCAGCTGTTCCTATAATATAAAAAGTATCTTGAACATTTGTAACCCAATCTCTCAGAGCTTCATTCATAGCATCTTTAAGGGATTTTGAGCCAGTCGAAACGGATCTTATTTCTGCACCAAGTAATTTCATTCTAAATACATTTGGTGATTGTCTCTCAATATCTTTCTCTCCCATATAGACAATACAAGGCAAACCAAATAAAGCACATACGGTTGCTGTGGCTACACCATGTTGTCCTGCACCTGTTTCTGCTATAATTCTAGACTTTCCCATTTTTTTAGCCAATAGGATTTGTCCCATACAATTATTAATTTTATGAGCACCAGTATGATTAAGCTCATCTCTTTTAAAATAAATTTTTGGACCACCAAGATCATTTGTAATTCTTTCAGCAAAAAATAGAGGACTAGGTCTTCCAACATAGGTTTTTAAATAATGATTAAACTCATTAATAAAATTTTTATCATTTTTGATTTTTTTATATTCTTTTTCTACTTCAAGAATCAATGGCATTAAAGTTTCAGAAACATACCTTCCACCAAACTGACCAAAGTACCCTTTTTCATTTGGATAAATTTTAAATGTATTCTTAAGCATAATTTAATTTTTCGATAAAATTATTTATAATCCGATTATCTTTAATGCCAAGCTCTTTTTCTACTCCAGAGGATAAATCTACTCCACATGGATTTATATCAACAAGAATCTGTTGAATATTATTTAGATTTATTCCTCCAGATAAAAACCAAGGTTTATCAGTTTTCAAACTTTTTAATATATTCCAATCAAAACTCTTTGAATTACCACCAGGCAATTCATTTTTTTTTGGTTTATAGTCAAATAAAAAATAATCAGCAGTTTGGTAATTATTAATTTTTTGTAAGTCATCTTCATTACTTACGGAAATTGATTTTATTATTTTAACTCCAAATTTTTTTAAATTTTTAATATATAATTCATCCTCTGATCCATGTAATTGTACATATTTTAGATTCACATATTTTATTATTTCCTCTAATTCATTAATATCTTTATTTACAAAAACTCCAACCCCATTGATATTTAATTTTTCTGAAATTTTGTTAAGTTTATTTGCATTTTCAATTGTTATATTCCTTGGACTTTTAGGATAAAATATCATTCCAAAAAAATTGATACTATTATTTTCACAACATATAAGCGTGTCTTGATTTTGAATTCCACAAATTTTAATAATCATTTATGATAATGTATCATTAATTTCTTTTAATGTTTTTAGAGGATTTTTTGATTCTGTAATTGGTCTGCCTATAACTAAATAATTAGCACCCATTTCTATTGCTTTTTGAGGTGTCTCAACTCTTTTTTGATCATCACTCTTAATTTTACTTTTTAGCCTTATTCCTGGTGTAACAATTATAAAATTTTTTCCAGTAGCTTTTCTTATGACCTTTATTTCCTTTGGACTACAAACGACCCCATCTAAACCATTTTTTTTTGCAAATTTAGCAAATTTTTTTACTAGAAAAGATACATTCTTTTGATTATAAAATTTTTTTGTTTGCTTTGAATCCATACTAGTCAGAATAGATACACCAAGAATTTTTGTTATTTTTTTGTCTTTTACTGAAGACTTCATCATCTCATCTCCACCTGAAATGTGAATTGTAGTAAAAATTGGTTTAATTTTATTTAGAGCCTCAAGGCCATTTTTGACTGTATTAGGAATATCATGTAATTTTAAATCTAAAAATATCTTGGGGCAAATAGAATATATTTTTTTGTAACCAATTAAGCCAAAGTTAAAAAAAAATTGATATCCAATTTTAAATGCATATACGTCTTTTTTGAGGGATTGAACTAGTTTTTCTATTTTACTTAAATTATTACTATCTAAAGCAACAATTATTTTTTTAGACTGCATCTTCTGTATTTGTAACAGGTAAATTATTTATCTTTTGATGTAATATTTTTCCAATTTTGAAATGTAATTTGTAATTTTGATTTTTAAATAATTTTTGATTAGTTTTTGGATTTCTAACAAATTTTTCTTTATTAATTTTTCTTCTTAAGGTCCCGAACCCTCTAATTTCAATGTTTTGTCCATTTCTAAGTGAGTTTGTTATTTTTTTAATAAAAATATTAAACAACTGTTCTATGTCCTCATCACTTAGGTTGTTGTGTTTTTTTTGTAATTTTTTTAGGATTTGTGATTTTAACATTAATCCTATTTTTTCAAAACAGATCCAAGAATATCACCTAAAGAAGCACCAGATGCACTAGACCCATATTTAGATAAAGCTTCTTTTTCATCTCTAATTTCAAGTTGTTTAATTGAAAGGTTTAATAACCTAGTCTTTGAATCTATTGATAAAATTATTGAATCTATATTTTCTTCTAAAGCAAAACGTTCAATTTTGTTTTCATTTTTGTCATTAGACAAGTTTGATTTTCTAATAAAGCCAAATACTTGCTTTTCTTTATCTAATTCAATTTTTAAACCTTTTTCATCAATATTTATAATCTTTCCTGTTACCTTCGAATTTAATGGATTAGCCTCAATGAATTCTTGTACTGGATCGTTTTCTAGATGCTTAATACCTAAGCTAATTCTTTCTTTATCAGCATTTATATCCAATATTTTTACTTTTACCTTCTCACCTTTTTTAAAATTTTTAAGAATTATTTCACATTCTTTTTCATCCCAACTCAAATCTGATATGTGGACCATTCCATCAATTTCATCAAGAACTTTAACAAAAATGCCAAAATCAACAATATTTACAATTTCAGTCTCAAAAGAATCATTAATACTAAAATCCTCTTTAAGTTTAATCCAAGGATTTTCTTTGGTTTGTTTCAAGCTACAATTTATTCTCTTTTTTTCCTCGTCAATGTCAATTACCACTACTTCAACTTCTTGATTTTGATTAAGTATTTTTGATGGATGAGGTGGTTTTTTTAACCAACTAAGTTCATTTATAGAAATTACTCCATCATACTGATTATCTATAATAATGAATACATTATTGTCATTCATACTTATTACTTTACCAAGAATTTTATCGTTAGATTTTATGTTATCTTTTACATTATCCCATGGATTGTCTGTTAATTGTTTAATACCAAGGCTTAATCTTGATAATTCTTCATCAAACTTTAAAACTTTAACTTTAATATTTGAATTAAGTTCTAGTATCTCTGAAGGAGAATTTATTTTAGTCCAAGATATGTCTGTAACATGAACAAGTCCATCTATACCTCCAAGATCAATAAAAGCTCCATAATCAGTAATATTCTTAACCTTACCCTCGATAATTGAACCTTCTTTTATATTTTTCAATAGTTCAGATCTTTGTTCTTTTAATTCATTCTCCGTTATTGCTTTTCTTGAAACAACTATGTTACCTCTATATTTGTCCATCTTCAAAATAAGAAGCTCAAGAGGTTTATGTAATAATTCTTTAGTGTCTTTTATAATTTGTCTAGTTTCAATTTGACTACCAGGAAGAAATGCAACAACTCCATCTAAATCCACACTCATACCACCTTTTACCCTGTTAAATGGAATGCCAGTGACTACTTTGTTCTCATTAAAACTCTTTTGTAACTGGTGCCATGCCTTTTGCTTTACTGCTTTCTCTCTTGATAACAATGTTTCACCATTTGCATTATCAACATTTTCAATGAAAACTTCAATTTCATCACCAACCTGAATTTCAGAACTTTGACCAGGTCTATTAAATTCATTTAAAGGTACACGGCCTTCACTTTTTAAACCAACATCAATGGTAACGATATCATTTTCAATGGATACTATTTTGCCTGACGTAATACTTTTTTCTTTTGCTGAAGAATTTTTAGAATAATCATTTATTAGAGAGTCATATTGAGAATTAGATATTTTGGTGTTCACTGTTTGGCTCATACTACAATTTTTAATAATTTGTTTATCTGATTAGTTGTTTCCTTAAATGTACTTTCATTATTAATGTGATGTGCATCTTTAGGAATTACTAAAGGTGAATTAATTCTAGTTTTATCTTTTTTATCTCTCAATTTAATATCCTTCAAAATTTGTGGGTATATAGACTTTTCACCACTATCAATCAACTGTTTATATCTCCTTTTTGCCCTTATTTCAGAATTTACAACAATATATAGTTTTAAATCAGCATTTTTAAAAACCACTGATCCTATGTCTCTTCCATCAATTACAAAACCACGATAATTTTTATTTTTTTTAACAAAATTGTATTGCTGATTATTTATAAATTCTCTTACACATTTATTAACTGCAATTGTTGATGCTATATTACCAATTTCTTGAGTTCTGATCTTATTACTTTTTCGAAACGAAATACTAGTAATTTCGGTTAATTTTTTTTTAATTTGATTAATATTATTAATATTTATTTTATCCTTTAAAAAAATTAGTGCCAGTCTTCTATAAAGAATTCCTGAGTCAAGATGCTTTAAATTCCATTTTTTGCTAATATATTTAGAAATTTTTTCTTTACCTGAAGCTGCAGGCCCATCTACAGTTATTATTATATTTTTCAAATAATTCTTCCACCCAATTTATTTAATTCACTTATGAAATTAGGGAAACTTGTATTTATTGACTCAGAA
>CACIBE010000024.1 GCA_902584805.1 uncultured Alphaproteobacteria bacterium | reverse complement strand
TAGGAGGAAAAATTGGAATAAATTTATCAAAAGAGTCTATTTTTGGATGGTTCCAAATTAATAAAAATAAGTTGGGGTTTCCTTGGAGTAAGGATTTACCATCAAAAAGGCTTATTAATCTCTTATATAATTATGAATATATAAATTCATCATCCAGTCCAAGAAATAAAAAAAAATTGGATTCAATAATTTTTTTTCATATTCAAAGAGTCTTATTTGATTTTAACAATAAAAAAATTTCACAAATTACTTCGTTTGATATTACTGGTTATTTATTGTCATGTTTCATAAATAAACAAATAAACAATAAAAATATAGGATATGTAAAATTTGTTGCTGATAATCAAATTGATAAATTAGGAATGCATAAAAGCTACAACGTGCTGGAGCATTCAAAATTTATAAATAACTTAATTGAAATTAAAAGTATTTTTCTTTTTTTTCAAAATAAAGAAGCAAATATATTTGATGAATTAATATTGAAAATGACATCAGTTTTAAATGAATATTTTCATAAAGATGGATCCATTCCTTTATTTAATGGCTCAAATAATATTTATACAAAAGAAATTTTTAACTCTTTAAATAAAGAAAATTTTTTAAAAAAAAGAATTTTTTCAAATGTGGATAATGGAATTGCTTTTTATTCAGACAAAAACAAAAAAGTTTTTTTTGATGTTGTTCAGCCAAACAAAGATATGATAAGTTCTAATTTAAGTGCAGGTACTTTATCACTAGAGTTAAGTGGTTTTGGTGAAAAAATATTTACGAACTGTGGTGCATCTGAAAATTTTGGTAAAAATCCTGAATACCTAAGATATAGTGCAGCTCATTCCACTATTATTTTACAAAATACGAATATAAGTGAGATAAAGGAAGCCAATCCCCACATAAAGTTTCCTCAATCAGTAGTCTTTAGAAGAGAAGTCAATACACGAGAAGAAGTATTTGAAGGTTCACACAATGGATATTTAAACAAATTTAATAAAATAATTAAAAGGAAATTAATTATAAATAAAGATCTTGACAAATTAGAAGGTGAGGACAGTATTATTTCTTATAAAAATACACCTAACAGATTAGTTTACCATATTAGGTTTCACTTAGCAGAAGGAATGGTATTTAATTTTACAAATAGTAAAAAAAATATAATTTTAAAAACAAATTTTAATAATATTTGGCTTTTTAAAAGTGATATGGAATTAATTGTAGAAGACAGTATAATTGTTGATAATAATAAAACTAAACCAACGAAACAAATTGTTATAAAAGGTATATTATCTGATAAAAAAATTATAAGAAAATGGTCATTACAAAAAATTTAAAACAGAAATATGCTCTAATATCAGTATTTGAAAAAAAAAATTTACGATATCTTTGTTCTAATCTAAGTAAATATAATTATAAATTTATTTCAACCGGGTCTACAGGCAGCAAAATAAGAGATATGGGTTTTAAATGTAAGGATGTTTCTAAAATAACTAAATATAAAGAAATGTTTGATGGAAGAGTTAAAACAATAAATCCATTAATATATAGCTCTCTTCTTTATAAGCGAGAAAATGAATTTCATAAAAAACAATTTCTATCATTAAACATTCCTGAAATTGATATTGTTATTGTAAATTTGTATCCTTTTCATAAATATTTAAAAAGAAAAGATATTAATAGTAAAATCGAAATGATTGACATTGGTGGCCCAAGTTTACTAAGAGCATCTGGTAAAAACTTTAGATATATTACTCCCATTATGGATGTTAAGGACTATAAAAAACTTGTTAGTAATTTAAAAAAAAATAATGGAGTGACCGACCTTTCTTTTAGAAAAAAAATGGCTTGTAAAATTTATAAAGGTACTTCTACTTATGATAAAATAATTTCTGATTGGTTAGATGAAAGCCAAAAATAAAAAAATTATACTAAGATATGGCGAAAATCCAAATCAAAAAGCATACTTAATTGATAATCAAAAAAGTTCTATTTTTAATTTTCAGCTAAGTGGTAAAATTATAAGTTATAATAATTTAATTGATCTTGATAGTGGTCTAAAATGCTTGGCAGAATTTAGTGAACCTACATCAATAATTATTAAACATACAAATCCTTGTGGTGTTGCTTCATCTAATAATATTACAAGTGCTTTTATTAAATCTTATAAAAGTGACCCTAAGAGTGCTTTTGGGGGAATAATTTTTTTAAATAGAAAAGTAGATTTAAAACTTGCAAAAAAAATACATAAAAATTTTTATGAAATGGTTGTTGCACCTAATTTTGATAAAAACGCATTAAATATTTTAAAACAAAAGAAAAAATTAATTTTATTAAAAATACCTAAAATTAAAAAACAAGATATTGAATTCAAATCTACTCTTTTTGGTGATCTGTATCAAACTAAAGATTTAACACCTATTAATAGAAAATTTCTAAATTTATCTTCAGTTAAAAAAGCATCATCAAAATTAATTGATGATTTAATTTTTTCACTAAAAGTGGCTAAACACTTAAAATCAAACGCTGTTGTATTATCAAGAAATAAACAAACTGTTGGTCTGGGTCATGGACAAACAAATAGATTTGATGCACTTAATTCTGCAATAAAAAATATGAACAAATATTTTAAAACAAAATCATTTGTTTGTGCTTCGGATGGTTTTTTTCCATTTACAGATAGTATAAAATTACTAAATAAAAAAGGTTGTAATATTATAGCGCAGCCAAAAGGATCAATAAATGATAAAAAAATAATTTCTTTTTCTATAGAAAATAAAATTTCATTGTATTTTATTAAAAATAGACTTTTCAAACATTGAGCAACAAATATAAAATTCCAAATTACATAAAAACCCTGATTAAGGATAATCCAAAAATTATTTCTGGTAGGAAAAGATTCTATTTCTATGAATGGAGAGTAAATAAAACAATAGATTTAATAAAAAAATATATTCGTTCCAAAAATAATTAAGAAAACTGATTTATTTTAATAGATTCAATTAGACTAGTTTACTGAATTAATAAATTAATATAGAAATAATTTATGAACAAACCAAATCTTTTTTTCCCGACACCTGTTTGGACACTACAATTAGATAATTATCAGTCAATTAATGAACAAATGTATAAATTTATTAAAATTACTCAATCAAAAGATCAGCAAGGAATTAGTAAAAGTAATATAAAAGGCTGGCATTCAAAAGATTTTAATATGCAAGAAAATGAACCTAAAGATTTTATAAAGTTTATATTGCCAGCTATTGAGCAGGTAATCACTGATATGAACTGGGAAAAACAAAAACAATCTATCAATATAAATAATATGTGGGCAATAATAAATATAGGAGGTTCGGCAAATTTAAGACACCAGCATGGTAATAGTACAATAAGTGGTGCTTATTATGTTCGAGCACCAAAAAACTCAGGTGATATTGTTTTTTATGATCCAAGACCAGCACCTGTTTATACATACCCCAAAGCAGTAAATCCTAACTTACTTAATGCTCAAGTAAATGGAATAAGCCCTAAAGAAGGAGCTTTAGTTCTATTTCCGAGTTATCTTGATCATTCAGTAAATGAGAATCTTTCCAATGAAGAAAGAATAGTAATAAGCTTTAATATTACAATTCAAAGTAAATCTAATTAAACAATTTTTTTTAATATTTATTCTTAGAAATATTTTCCCAAGCTTCACCGGACTCTATCTCTTTTAGTGTCCACTGACCATAGGCTAAACTATTAAATATATTGTAATCAATTATTGGGTCTTCAATATCTTTTATTTTGCTTATGTTTTCAAGTGAAGCATCAGTAAAATATGAAGGAATACCGTTTAACATTGCCATAAAACCCGCTGTAGATTGTAAACTAACAAAAGCCCATGCATTTTTTAATAAAATCTTTAAAGGGTCTTTAGAAAATTTATTATGCAAGATAATTTTTCTATCCGTATATCTTTTTAGAAGTTTTGTTGTGTCTTCTGTCCAATTGGGAACGTTATAAACTTTTTTCATTGCATCTGAAGGTTCAGATAAAATGATATAACTTCCATTTTTCTTTTGTTCAAGTATTTCAAGTTTAAGCTTTTTTAATCTATCATCAGGGTAGTTACCAACTCCATTGTGAATAAGATTATTGTAAACTATTCTGAAATATCCATCTAAGTTAATTACATTAGTACGATTATTTTCAAAAGATCTTTTAGACTGATTGAAATAACCATGATCCATATAATAGTAATTTTTAGCTTTCCTAATAATTTCAAGAGTTCCTCTAAGGACACCATATGTTGCAATTGTTTTATTAAAATCTTTAAAATTATTTACATGGCATAAAAGTGAATCAGATCCCTTCGCAAAATTGTAGCATAAAGTTTTGTTAATTATGTGATCAGTATAGACAACAATAGGTTTTTTCATTGAATTAATTATTCTAATAAAAGTTATAATAATATATTTGTTACTTTTGAAGCTCCTTCTATTATACTATTTTATATTAAAATTTATTATTTAAATTTCTTTTAATGAAGGTCTAAAATGTGTGGAATATTTGGAGTAACAGAAAAAAATCCAGGATTAGTTCGTAATATAATGGACAAGTGTGCTCATAGAGGACCTGATGGTAATTCTATTTGGTCAAATGAAAATTTAACCCTGGGTCATAATCTTTTAGCAATAACATCTAAACCAAATGAAGGTGCACAACCATATATAACTAAAAAAGGAAATGTTCTTGCGTACAATGGTGAAATATTCAATTATAACTTTCTATTAAAAAAATTTCAGAATAAATTCTATCCCAAGACTAGTTGCGATACCGAATTGCTTGGATGGCTATTAGACAATTTTAGCTATGAAGAGGTTATATGTAATTTGATAGACTCAATGCATGCTTTTGTTTTTTATAATAAAAAAAACAACGAAATAATAGTATCACGAGATCATGCTGGGATAAAACCATTATATTTTTCTGAAATAAAAAATGGAATAGTTTTTTCGTCTGAAATTAAAGGATTGATTGATAACGTACCTAATGCTAGGAAGATTGACAGACTTGGTTTAGCTTGTACATGCCTACTAGGGGTTAACGTTCTTAGACAAACACTATTCAATGGGATCTACAAAATTTTACCTGGAGAAACAATTATCTACGACCTTAGTAGTAAAAAAATAAAATCAAGTTTTAGAAATCTTGTAAAACCAAATTCAAACAATAATTTTATCCTTGAAGAATTTTATGAGAAATTAACATTAGCAGTTGATAACTCAGCTATAGGTATAAGAGATTTTGGTATGTTTTTATCTGGGGGACTTGATTCATCAATAATTGCTCAATGTTTAAAAAGAAAACTAGGTTCTCTTAATACATTTACAACAGTAGTTGACCCAAATATAATAAATAAAGAAGATTATAATAGCGATGCTAAAGTGGCAGAAAAATTTGCTAATGAAATAAATCTAAATCACACAGAAGTAAAAAT
>CACIBE010000023.1 GCA_902584805.1 uncultured Alphaproteobacteria bacterium | reverse complement strand
TTCTAAAAATAAATGGCCTTTGTATTTATTTCTTTTTAGAATTGATAATTTTTCCAAAATAGGATTTTTATTATTTTCTAAAATTGTTTCAAGGTATTTGAGTTCCCTATCAAAAACCATATTGTTTTCATATTTAATTTTTATTAATTCAACTACTTCATTGATAGATTGATTTACTGGTTCAGGATTATTAATAGACTGATCTTCAATATTTTTGTTTTTTATAGAAGAAATCTCATAACTTAGAGAATTGAAATTCTTATTTAATAATTCTATATTTTCATTGATTGATGTCAAATCAACTTTTGATTCTTTATTTGAATTCTCTTTGATAAGTTTTTCTATATTTGTTAAAGCTGTTTTTGTTTCTAATATTTCTTTAGATATATTTTTTATAAATTCAGAATTTTCATTAATATTTTCCCTAAGTTCATTTTCTATCTCAATTTGAAGTTGTGATACTTCATTTTCATTTTGATAATTCGTATAGAGAAGATAAATTAAGAAAAAAACACATAATAAAAGAATAAGACTTAATGAAAATTTAGAAAAAACATAAAAACTATCAAAAACTTTTTTCATACTCTTTTTTTAACATTATTAGTTTGTTGTTTAACAGTGTAAAATACTATACCAAAAAAATATGCTTGTATTTGCTACAGAAACTTCGTGCGACGAAACATCAATATGTTTAATGAAAAACAGCTCTATCGTAGAACATTTTACTTTTTCTCAGGAAATTCATAAAATACATGGTGGTGTTGTTCCCGAATTAGCTTCAAGATCACATTTAGAAAAAATACAAATTATAACAAATAATATATTTAATAATAAAAAAATAGATCCAAAAGACATAGATGTTTTTACTGCTACTTGTGGGCCTGGACTTATAGGAAGTTTATTGGTTGGCTCAACTTTTACCAAATCTTTGGCAATTTCTTTTAATAAACCATTCATTCCAACTAATCATCTTGAAGGACACATATTATCTACAAGTTTCAATAACGATATTAAATTTCCAAATCTCATCTTACTTTTAACGGGAGGTCATACTCAGGTTTATTTAATGAAAAGTGAAAATGAAATAGAGCTATTGGGAGAAAGTGTTGATGATGCAATAGGAGAAGCTTTTGATAAAACAGCAAAATTAATTGGCCTATCATATCCTGGGGGTAGTGAAATTGAAAAACAAGCAATTAAAGGGAATGAGGATAAATTTATTTTGCCAAAACCATTAGTTAAAGAAAAAAATTTTAATTTTTCATTTTCTGGTATTAAAACAAATGTAAACCATTTAACGAAAAAACATAAAATTGATAAAAAATTTGTAGAAGATTTGTCAGCATCATTTCAAAAAAATATTTCTGAAATTCTTATTGAAAAGTTAGAAAGAGGATTAAAAAGATTAAGCTCTGAAAATAAAAATATAAGATCTATTTCTGTAGTTGGAGGAGTGTCAAATAATAAATATATTCGAAGTAAAATAGAGAATTTTTTTATCGAAAAAAATATTGAAATTTATTATCCTATAAAAGAAATGATGGGGGACAATGCTGCAATGATTGCTTGGGCATGTATGAAATTTTATAAAAAAGAAAGAAATGATTTATTTTTTAAACCAATGCCTAGATTAGGAGTAAGAAGTGTATTATAAATTTAATTTTATAAATAATTTAAACTAAAGAAATATTAATATGAAATACTGGTTGTTGAAATCTGAACCTGATGCATGGTCTTGGGATAAACAAGTCAAAGAGGGTGCATCAATGTGGGATGGGGTCCGAAATTATCAAGCCAGAAATAATTTAAAAGAGATGAAAAGAAATGATTTATGTTTTTTTTATCACTCAGTTACAGAAAGAAGTATTGTTGGTATTGTTAAAGTAGTGAAAGAATATTATCCAGATCCTACTGACAAAACAGGCCGTTTTGTTGTAGTTGATGTTAAAGCTATAAAAAAACTAAAAAATTCAGTCTCTCTCGATCAGATAAAAGAAAATAATAAGTTACAAGATATTGCACTTGTGAAACAAAGCAGACTCTCCGTAATGCCTTTAAAAAAAATTGAGTGGGATATAATAGTTAAAATGTCAAATTAGCTTAAAAAAATAATTACTTGTTGATATTTAAATAAATTAGAATTACTCTCCTACAATGGAAATTAAAAAAGAATGGCTTGAACATGCAAAGGTTAACGAAGAAAAATATTCTTCAATGTATGATAATTCTATTCAAAACAATGATGAATTTTGGGCAGATCAAGCACAAAGAGTCGATTGGATCAAAAAATTTACAAAAATCAAAGATATAAAATATTCTAAAGATGATGTTAGTATTAAATGGTTTGAGGATGGTAGTCTTAATGTATCTTATAATTGTATAGATAGGCATGCTGAAAATAATCCTGATAAAGTTGCTATAATTTGGGAAGGGGATGATCCAAATGAAACAAAGAAGATAACATACAAAGACTTATTAACAAATGTATCAAAAGCAGCAAATGTACTTAAAAAAATTGGTGTAAAAAAAGGTGATCGGGTAACAATATACTTAACAATGATACCTGAGCTAGCATATATTATGTTAGCTTGTTCAAGAATTGGAGCTGTACACTCAATAATATTTGGTGGTTTTTCTAGTGAGTCAATAGCTGGTAGAATTAAGGATTGTAAATCTGAATATGTAGTAACCGCAGATGAGGGAGTTAGAGGTGGTAAAACTATCCCATTAAAATTAACAACTGATAAGGCGTTAGAATCATGTCCTGGTGTTAAAAAATGCTTAGTCGTAAAAAGAACTAATAAAGAAATAAAATTAAATAAAGATAGAGATATATTTTACGATGACCTCATAAAAGATGTAGATAATTTTTGTGAACCAGAAGTTTTAAATGCTGAAGATCCACTATTCATTTTATATACTTCAGGATCAACCGGTAAACCAAAGGGTGTTATGCATACAACAGGTGGTTATATAGTTTATGCTTCAATGACACATGAATATATTTTTAATTACAATGATGGAGATATATATTGGTGTACTGCAGACATTGGCTGGATTACTGGTCACAGTTATATAATTTATGGACCACTAGCTAACGGTGCTACAACAGTAATGTTTGAGGGTGTGCCTAATTACCCTAGCTTCTCTAGATTTTGGCAAATAGTTGATAAACATAAGGTAAACATATTTTACACAGCCCCTACAGCCATTAGAGCTTTAATGAGAGAAGGTGATAGTTTTGTAACAAAAACAAATAGATCATCATTAAAACTTTTAGGAACAGTTGGTGAACCAATAAATCCAGAAGCTTGGAAATGGTATTATGAAGTACCGGGTAATTCAAAGTGTCCAATTGTTGATACTTGGTGGCAAACAGAAACAGGGGGAATTTTAATTTCTCCTCAAACTGGTGCTATAAAATTGAAGCCTGGTTCTGCTTCAAAACCTTTTTTTGGTATTGAACCTTGCATAGTTGATAAAATGGGAAATGAACTAGAAGGTGAATGTGAAGGCATGTTATGTATGAAACGATCATGGCCAGGTCAAATGAGAACAGTTTACGGGGATCATAAAAGATTCATTGATACTTATTTTTCACAATTTGATGGTAAATATTTTACAGGTGATGGATGTAAGAGAGATAAAGATGGATATTATTGGATTACAGGGAGAGTAGATGATGTAATAATTGTATCTGGACATAATTTAGGCACTGCTGAAATAGAAAGTGCTTTTGTATCTCATAAGGATGTTTCTGAAGCAGCAGTAGTGGGGTATCCTCATGATGTTAAAGGCAATGGTTTATATTGTTATGTATCTCTCAAAGCTGGGGTTGTTTCTTCAGACGATTTAGTATTGGATTTAAAAAATACTATTAGAGAAAAAATTGGTCCTATTGCTACGCCTGATTTTATACATATTACCGATGGCCTACCAAAGACAAGATCAGGAAAAATTATGAGACGCATTCTAAGAAAAATTGCCTCAAATGATTTTGAAAATTTAGGAGACACTTCAACATTAGCAGATCCATCAGTCGTAGATAATTTAATTCAAGATAGACAAAATAAATAAAAACTATCTTGGCTCCCAATGCTTTAAACATCTGGGCTCATAGATATTTGCAGCACCTACTTGTGTTCTCTCACCACCTTCTGTTTTTCTGTATGTTTTTGTTGCCTCAATTCCACAAACATTGCAAAAACCATAAATTTTAACAATTTTATCAGACAGACCTAGAAGCATTGAAGATGTTTCCCAGGGCTTTCCTCTTGAATCTTGATCAAGGCCTGCGCAAACAACATCTATTCCCTTATTCAAAATTATTTCTACATTATTTAATGTGTGCTTTGTATCCATAAACTGAATTTCATCTAAAAATACCATATCAACTTCACTTTTTTCAAAAGTAAATTTTTTTAAAGTCGTAGGCCAATCATTCATTGCATAGCATTCGTGACTCAAATCATTATGGGTAATGATTTTTTCATTTGAGTATCTGTCATCTATACTTGGTTTGATTACTATAATTTTTTTGTTTTGATGTTTAGCCCAAAGTATTCTTTTTAATAATTCACTAGTTTTACCGGCAAACATTGCGCCAACAATTGTTTCAAGATTACCACGCATAACTCAATATATTTTATTTTTGATATTTATTATATAATTAATTTCAATAAATAATAGATTATTTAAAATCATGATTAAAGGTGAAAAAGTAAGATTAGATATTCATAATATTTTATTTTCTATCTATAAATTTAACAATACATTAGAGAACACATCTATAAAAAAAGTAATTGATAAACATAAAAAAGAAGATGTATCTTTTATATTTAATGTAACCTTAAATTCTATGAGGCTCCATATACATATCTTAAAAATATTAAAAAAATATATAAAGAAAAAATTAAGAGACCATGAAAAAATTTTATTAATCAGTGCAATAACTCAAATTGTATTTTTAGATTTTAAAGAATACGCTGTTATAAACTGTTCAGTCGAAATTTCCAAAAAACTAAAACTTTATCCAGCACTTATAAATGCTAGTTTAAAAGCGATAGCTAAAAATAAAAAAAAATTAAAAGATATTAAAATTAATTTTAATGATTTACCTCAATGGTTTAGGGAAAGCACAAGCTCTTTAACTATAAATGAAAAAAAACGATTTATTGAAAATTTTTACAAAGAACCAGATGTTCATATAGTTTTTAAAAACAAAGAAAAATTAGAAAAATTTGAAGAGGACATAGTTAAAACGAGTAGCACATCAGGTTTTCTGATAAATAGTAAGGAAATAGAAAGTAAAGAATCATTTGTAAAAGGTGATTGGTGGGTACAAGATTTCTCCTCCTTCTTTCCAATAAACAATATTATATTTAAAAATCAAAACTTAAAGTTACTAGATGCATGCGCTGCTCCAGGGGGTAAAGCGTTTCAACTTCTGTCCAAAAACTTAGAGGTTACACTTAATGATAAGAGTAAGAGAAGAATACAAGTTCTAAAATCTAATTTGAATCGTCTTAAATTTAATCCAACAATATTAAATAGGGATTTTATAAACTTCGATAAAAATGAAAAGTTCGATTTTATTATAATTGATGCTCCCTGTTCAGCAATTGGAACAATAAGAAAAAATCCTGAAATATTTTTTAAAAGTAAAATGCCTGATTTTGATGGACTTAATAATTTACAGCAAAATATGCTAGAAAAGGCTGCTCATATATTAAATGTAGGTGGAAATATACTTTATATGACTTGCTCTTTTATAAAAAATGAGACTTTTGATCAGGTTAATAAATTCCTTAAAAATAATAATAATTTTTTAATTG
>CACIBE010000022.1 GCA_902584805.1 uncultured Alphaproteobacteria bacterium | reverse complement strand
ATTTTTGATTTTTGTATTGCAGTTATTGTTATTAATCATAGCACTCACTTTTATTTTTACTAATCCATTTATAGTATCTTTAGATATAGGAAATTTAAAATATTCTTTTTCTTCAAATTTATTTGCTGTTGCTTTTATATCTTTTATTTTTCTATTATATTTGGTGTTTTATTTATTTTTCCGATCAAGACTTTCTCTTGGTAAATATTTCTTAAAAAATAAATATAATAAAATTGAAAAAGGTTACTTACACTTTGTCGATGCAATGATAGCTGTTGCAAACAAAGATAACAAGACAGCTTTAAAGTCTCATAAAAAAATGGTTAGTTATCTTAAAGATGATCCATCATTATCTCTGTTACTAAAGTCTGAAGTTTTAAAAATTGAAAAAAAATTTCCAGAATTAAATAATGTTTATGAAGATATGATTAAATCAAAAAAAACTGAAACACTTGGATATAGAGGATTAATGGAGCAAAACTTAAGAAATCAAGATTATCATCACGCCTTCTTATATGGAGAAAAATTATTTTCCATTAATCCAAATATTGAAAAACTTTATGACACACTAATATTTATTGCAGCAAAAACAAAAAACTGGAATCAAATAGTTTTATTATCAGATAAAGCTTTTTCAAATAAAATAATAAGTAAAAATGATTTAAATGAAAATAAATCAGTAGGGTTTTATGAAATAGCTAAAATAAAATATGATAGTGATATTAAAGATTCTTTAAAAAATATTTTGAAAGCAGTAGATTTGAAAAAAAATTTTCCCCCATATGTAAAGCTTCATCTAGAAATTATTGCTGGTCTTAATGATAAACGAAATCTTAAAAAATTAATCAAGAAATATTGGAATTTAAATCCAAGCTCTCTTCTTCGCTCTATCATAATAAAAATACTGAATGATAACAATCTTACCGATATAAAATTCATAAATGAAATAATTAATAATAATGCTAGTGAAGAAGAATCCAAAAAACTTTTAATTTATTTTGCTATAAAAAATTCAAATTGGGATGTTGCTAGAAAAAATATATCAGGTATGATTGGAGTTAATCCATCAAAAGAAATTTGTTATTTTATGTCTGATATAGAACTAGGAGAAAATAATGATAAACAGAAAAGTGATGCTTGGATCATGAGAGCTGAAAATGCTAGTATTGAAGATACATGGATTTGTAGAATTTCAAATCAAGCTCAAGATGAATGGAGCACTTTATCTAATTCTGGAAATTATAATTCGCTTGTTTGGACAACTCATAAAATGCTAAGACAAAATAATAATTAATATGAAACTACATTTCTTTATAGGATACGATTCTAAAGAAGATATTGCTTATAGAGTTTGTAAACATTCACTTTTAAAACGCTCTAGTATTGATGTAAATGTTGTCTCTTTGAAATTAGAAGAGCTTATAGCCAGAAAAATGTATACTAGAAGTGTTGATCCATTAGCTTCTACACAATTTACTTATTCGAGATTTTTAGTCCCCAAACTCATGAACTATCAAGGATGGGCAGTATTTTGTGATTGTGATTTTATTTTTTTAGGAGATGTTTCAAACTTATTAAATAATCTAGATGAAACAAAAGCAGCTTATTGTGTTCAACATGACTACACACCTAAAGAAAAACATAAGATGGATGGACAAAAACAAACTATTTACCCAAGAAAAAATTGGTCTAGTTTTATTTTATACAATTGCTCTCATCCCAGTACAAAGAATCTTACAGTTGAAAAAGTAAATTATGAAACGGGAGCATATCTCCATCAATTTAAATGGTGCAAAGATGATGAAATTGGTTCTTTAGATGAAAGATGGAATTGGTTAGAGGGCTGGACCTCAGGTCATAACAATAAAAAACCTTATGCAGTTCATTATACACGAGGTGGACCTTGGTTTTCTGAATGGCAAGATGTTGAATTTGCAGATGATTGGCTACTGGAAAGAGATGAATATCTTTCAAAAAAATTTAATTCAAATATCTAAAATATTATTGAAAAATTTAGAATCTTTTAAAAAGTTTTTTTTATCAATTAATCTAACAGAATGATACCAAGGGGTATTATCTGTTTTTTGATTCCAATAATGAAAAACAGCAAAATTTTCTGGCTTAATTAAAATTGTTTTAACACCCAATGCCCCTGCTAGATGGGCAGTACTGTTACTAATTGTAACAAATACATCTAGTGATTTTAATAACGAAGCAATACCCTCAAAATCATTGTACAAATCCAGACCTTCTATATCTAGTAATTTATTTTTTGCATCTTTATTGAAACTATTAATTTCATTTTTAACATCGCCATATTGTAAATTAAAGATATGACAGTTATTAAGATTAAAAATTTTATTAAAATCTTTGAGGTTAAGTGATTTGTCTGTAGCAAATTTATTATTAAAACTTTTCCATGATAATCCAATTTTGTATTTTTTTTTATAAGTTGACAATTTTTTTTGTATCTCCTCAAAATTTCTTTTATCTACTTTTAAAAAAGAATTATTTTTAAAATCTTTAATATTCTTACGATAATACCTTCCTAGACTGCCAGCATAGATTATATTATCAATTTTTTTAAATTTCTGATCATCATTTGTAATAGTTCCAAGACTAACAAATTTTTCACTATATTTTGGGAATGATCTTTTGTAGAGATTTAATAAGCGAGCATCACATTCTATAACTGTATTATCAATATCATTTAAAAGATCGCCATAAATAGAACTATAAAGAATTTCATCTCCAACTCCCTGTTCGCGCACAATTAAAAATTTACCTTTTGTATTATTCAGGGTACTTGATCTATATATTTTGCTATTTAATTTTTTAACATAGTTATTTTTCTCTCTAAAATCTTCTAAATCTAATCTTCCATCAAAGTAATTCCAGCCATTTTCAAAATCGTGATCCTTTAGATAAATGAAAGAAATTGTTTTTTGAATATCACCATCGTTATTTTTCATTTCTAAGGCTTTAAAGCTATTTTGCATAGCTTCTTGATGATCGTTTAAATCAAAATAAATTTTTGCCAAATTGTTATAGATATAAGCATTATTTGGGTTTACTAAAAGAGCCTGTTTGTAATAATCTATAGCTTTATTATAAGATAATTCTTCTCTATAAAATCCTGCAATATTATTTAATAAAACAAAAGATAACTTATCAATCTTTAATGCTCTTAAATAATATTCTTCTGCTTTTACTTTTTCATGTTTTTCATGGTATGTCCTTGCTAAAGAATTTAATGCTGAGATATTTTTTGAGTCTATTTGTAAAATACTTTCAAATATTTTTATTGCTTCATCATAATTACCCTCATGAAATAGACACTGACCTATTATACTTAGAGAAACTAAGTCTTTATTATTTTTTTTAAGATAAAATATGCAAATTTTCTTTGCTTCTTCAATTCTATTCAATTTGTAAAGAACAAAAGATTTGTCTTTTTCTACATTTTCAATTGTCTTTATTTTTAGAATATTTTCAATTGTATTTAGTGCCTCATAATAATTTGCTTCTACGATATCCATATTGTACAGATTAATCATCGCTTTTAGATTTTTTTCAACTTTTATTAAATGATTATAATTAATTCTAGCTTCTTTATTAAAGTTTAGATTTTGCTGAATAACTGCTAAGTTATAACGTAATAAATTATTATCTTTATTTTTTTTAAAAATTTTTTGAAGCTCTTTGTAACTCTTTAATTTATCACCCTCTTCAAATCTTTTCAGAATAATATTAATTTGAGAAATTAAATTCATTATTTTTTTCTACAATATTATTTATTTTCTTAATAGTTTCACTTATTGAACTTTCTATTCCTAAAACTTTTATATTTTTATACCATATTGATGATTCACTACTAGTATTCCAATAGAAATACGTTGATGATTTTTTTGGACATATTAATATTGTAGGTATTCCAAGGGCTCCTGCAAAATGAGCTGTTGAGTTGCTAACTGTTATAAACAAATCTAAGTTTTTTAACAAACCCATACAAGATTCAATATTATTGAATAAATCTAAATCATCAAATATTTTTAAATATTTATTCTGACTAGATAAATATTTTTTATCATTCTCAATATTTCCATATTGTAAATTTATAATTAGCCTATCGCTGGTGAATAATGGTTCAAAATCTTTGATAGATAGTGATTTTAAACTTCCGTAAATATTTATAACACTTTTCCATGAAATACCTATTTTTAGTTTTTCTTTGCTATTAGATAGTTTTTCTTTGTACTCAGAAATAATATCATTTCTAGCTAATAGATAATTACTATTATTAAAGTCAGTTTTTCTTTTTCTAAAAAATTGCATCATACTTCCGGCGTATATTACATTATCAAATTCAGATATCTTTGAATTGTTTGAATAGTATCCATCTTCAACAAAAATATCATTTTGAAACGATCGACTAAAAACAGATACCAATCTTTTATCAGCTTCAATTTTAATATTTTTAAAATTGTTAATCATATCTTTATATATAGAACCAAATAAAATCTCTTCACCAATTCCTTGTTCTCTTAAAATTAGTAATTTATTTTCTGGATTTATTTTTGAATTAGCAAACAGATTTTTTTTAACTATTTCAAAATTTTTTAATTTGACTTTATTTTTTTCAATCAATAATCTTGAGTCAAATAAATTCCAAGAACTTGAAAAATTATTTAATTTTAATTGTAAAGTACAATAAGCATACATTAGCTTATAATCGTATGGATTAATTTTAATTGCCTTATCGTAGTAAATTTTAGCTTCTTTTTCTTTATTTTCTCTACAATAACATATTGCTATATTAGATAAAATTTCTTGATTATTTGGGTCTAAATTTAATGCTTTATTGTAAATTTTTATAGCTTCTAATACTTTATCTTGAAGACTTAAAACATTGCCTAAATTTACTATTGTTTTAGAATTATCAGAGTCAATCTCATGTGCATCTTTAAATACTGTATATGCTTCATCTAATTTCTCTAATTCAAGTAAACAAATGCCTAAATTATTATAACTATCAACATATTTACTATTTATCTTAATTGCTTGCTCAAAATAATTTTTTGCTTCATGAAAGTTACTATTTTTAAAATATATCAACCCTTTGATATTATAGGCAAAGAAATCTTTTTCTTCTAATTTTGAAATATTGTCTATGTATTTTTTTGCTTTATCAAAATTATTTTTTAAAAAATAGATGTAAGCTTTATCACGATTTGCCTCATACTGATCTTTATCTATTCTAAGAATTAAATTAATATTTGCTAATGCTTCATCTAATAGGGATTTGGTTAAGAGTAATTTATAAATTTTAGAAATACATTCGATATTACTCTTATCGAGTAACAAAATTTTTTTTAAAGAATTTATTGTCGTATCTACATCACCCATTTTTTGTGCTATTTGTGATAGCACATTTAGAACATTGATATTTTTATGATATTTTGTTGATAGTTTTTTAATATCTTCGTAGGCAAGATTTTTATCTATGTTGTTAAATGTATTAACTATTTTTTTTAGTTTATTTTCTAAGTTAGACATAAAAAAACCCAGTCTTTAAAAGACTGGGTATAATAAAAAGTTATTTAGGTTTTAAAAGAATTATCTTCTTTGGCCAAATAATTGTAGTAATAATATGAATAGATTGATGAAGTCCAAATACAGTTTTAATGCACCCATCAATGCTTTTTTTGATCCTATTTCATCACTATCACCACCGTAGTACATATTTTTGATATTTTGAGTATCGTATGCTGTTAATCCTACAAATACCAGAACACCAATAACGGATATTGCAAATTGTAATGCTGTTGAACCAACGAAAATATTAACAACACTTGCAATAATTATACCAATGAGTCCCATAAATAAGAAACCACCTAGTTTTGTTAAGTCTCTTTTTGTTGTATATCCATACAAGCTCATCGCACCGAATGTACCTGCAGTAATGAAAAATACTCTTGCTATAGAAGTTTGTGTAAATTCAATAAATACTGAAGCAAGAGATAATCCCATAATACTTGCAAATAACCAAAATGTTATTTGAGCCGCGGATACTGACATCTTATTAATTCTAGCACTCAAATAAAAAACAAATCCTAGCGGAGCTAGCATAACGATCCATTTTAGTGGAGATCCAAAAAGTAATGCACCCACTTGAGTTACACCCACGATTTGACCCATTTCATTAGTAACTATGGATGCTTTTCCAAAGAAGTAAGCGATAAAGCCAGTAAGTAACAAGCCAATTGTCATGTAATTGTAGACTTTAAGCATGTACGCTCTCAAGCCTTCATCAATTGCCGCCTGATCTTCTGATTTAGTATAAGATCGTTGATTAAAGTCTAAAGCCATAATTTCTCCTTTTAATTATTACTAATATCGCTATAAATCCGACAATTTCAAGGCATTTTGTAAAAATAGTATGAAGTATAGAAAACTAGGGACCACAGATTTAGAAGTAAGCGTTATTTGTTTAGGGACAATGACTTGGGGAGAACAAAATAACCAAGAAGACGGTTTTAAACAAATGGACTATGCTTTTGAAAGAGGTGTCAATTTTTTTGATACAGCTGAGGTTTACTCTATACCAACTAGAGCGGAAACCTATGGCAAAACAGAGGAAATAATTGGTAATTGGTTTGCTCAAAACAATAAACGAAAAGATTTAATTTTAGCAACTAAAATTTGTGCAAAAAGCGAAGGGAATAGTTGGATTAGAGCTGGGGGGCCAAATTTAATTTTTGATAAAAAAAATATTAATGAAGCTGTTGACGGCAGTCTTAAAAGATTAAAAACTGATTATATCGATTTATATCAACTTCATGCACCAGAGAGAAAAGTACCAAAGTTTGGAAAACTAGATTTTGAATATGATCCTGAAGATTCATGGGTTGAGTTAGAAGAAGTGTTATCTTGTCTTCAAGATTTAATTAAGCAAGGAAAAGTAAGACACATAGGTGTCTCTAATGAAACACCTTGGGGAGTTATGAAATATATAAAATTATCAGAAGAAAAAAACCTTCCTCGTATGATGTCCATTCAGAATGTTTATAGTTTAGTTAACCGAGTATTTGATATTCATAACTCTGAAGTTTCAATCAGAGAGAACTGTGGTTTACTAGCTTACTCCCCCTTAGCAGGTGGAAGATTAAGTGGAAAATATATTGGTGGTAAAAATCCACCTAATACAAGATTTACATTATGGGCTAATCGCTTTGATAGACATAATACAATGAGAGGAGAAAATGCTATCGAAAAATATGTTAATCTTGCTAACAAGCATGGCATAGCACCCTCAACCTTTGCTAATGCATTTGTTAATGATCGTCCATTTG
>CACIBE010000021.1 GCA_902584805.1 uncultured Alphaproteobacteria bacterium | reverse complement strand
AATTGGATTATTTTCTAAAGTAAATTCATTACCATAGGATAATAAACCACCTTCTATTCTATCAATTAAATTTGGACATCCAGGTGAAATATTAAAATCTTTTCCTGCTTCCCAAATAGTTTCCCAAAGTTTTTTTCCTAAACTAAAACCTTTAAGGTAAATCTCAAAACCATCTTGTTTGCTATATCCTGATCTTGCAATTATCTGTTTTGTTCCTTCAAATTCAAAAAAAGAAAAATGAAAGAATTTTAATTTTTTAATTTTTTCTCCAAATATTGATGACATTAATTTTTCAGATTTTGGACCTTGAATTGCTAAGGGATAAATATCTGGCTCTATAATATCAACTTTAAAATTTCTTCCTACAGCCAATCCTTTTGCCCAAAGAAGGACATCTGAATCTGCAACTGATAGCCAATATTTATTTTCACTTAATTTTAAAAGTACAGGATCATTTATCATCCCTGCATTTTCATCTATCATTGGATAATAGTAACATTTACCAATAGGCATATCTTTTATTGACCTTGGAGACATGAGTTGTATTAATTTTGTAGCATCTTCTCCTATTATTTGAACCTGTCGTTGACATGAAACATCCCAAATTTGAGTATTTTTAGATAAGTGCCAATAATCTTCTTCAACTGTTGCTTTATATGATTTTGGAAGAAGCATATGATTAACTACAGTAAAACCACTTACACCAGCCTCAATTACTTTCTCGGTATAGGGAGTCCTCCTAATGCGTCTAGACATGTTCAATCCTGAATTACTCATTTTATTTAGACCACCATATTGAGTATCCATTTGGAGAAACAATTAAAGGTATGTGATATTTTTTAAGAGGATCTTTCATTTTAAATTTAACACTGATTGAATTAATTATTTCACTAGTATTTCTAAAATATTTACCAGAATTAATTATCATTTCATAATCACTTTCACAATCTTCTTTCGTTAATTCAAATTCTTTAAGCATTCTTCCAGAACTATCTGTTTTATCTTCTAGAAATACAACTTTGTTATTATTATTTACTTTATAAATAACAATTTCTACATCACTCGCATGCGTACCATCTATTGAGTTTAGTAAATGTGTAGAAAAAATTGCCATAACCTACTCTATAGACGCTTTATCTCTTTTATCACTAACTGCAGCAACTATTGGACTAATAACACCTTTAGCCTTAACATTTACACATGCAGTTTTACCACTTTCTAACGCTCTTTTTAAAGCGGGGCCTAAATCTTCTCTTTTAGTAACTAATTCTCCATGTCCTCCAAAACCCTCAAAAATTGAATGAAATGGAATATCTCTTAAATCAGTTGCAAAGTGTTTCCCACTTTCAAACAACCTTTCTTGTTGTTGAGAAATACAGTCAAGACCTCCATTGTTATCGATAACTACAACAATAGGTTTTTTTTCTTGAAATGCAGCTTCAATTGATAATCCGCCAGATAAAAATGCACCATCTCCACTTATTAAAACAACATTAGATTTAGGATTAAGATTTTTCGCTGATACTGCAAAAGGAACTCCAACACCTAACATACTAAAAGTACCTGGATGTAATATTCCTGCAAGTTTTTTACCTTTTGATCCAGCAATATTAATTGCAATCTCAGACCAGAAATGTGTGTTTCCACCATCAATAACTAACCAATCATTTTCAGTTAATACTTCTTGAACATCTAAAGCTAACTGAAGAGGATGAATTTTTCCACCTTCTTTTTTGGCCTCTTCAGTTTCTTTATTTAAATCATCTAATGTTTTATCAATCCAATTTTTTTTCTCTTTTTTATTCTTATCAAACCATTCATTATTTAATTTCCATTTACTATTTTTCTTTAATTCTAAGAGTTTATCCAAAAAGACTCCAGGGTCACAAAGTAAATTAATATCTGCAGCTCTATTTAATTCTATTTCTTCATGTGATCCATTTATACAAACAAGCTTTGTGCTTTTTGGAAAAAGTGGAGGATTACCAAAATTCATTTGATTATCAAGACGTGCACCAATCATAAGAACCAAATCTGATTCATTGAGAGCCATTTTTGATGGAGGGTATTGATGAATATCTGCAAGACCCATATATGTATCTGCCTCTTCACCTAAAAGTTTTTGGTGGTATGGTATATTAAATATTGGAATATTTAATTCAAACCCAGCTTGCTCTAATTTTTGTTCCGCACTAGACCACCAAACTCCATGCCCTCCTATAAAAACAGGTTTTTGTGCACTAATTGCTAGATCAAATATTTCATTTAAACTCTCAGGATCAGGCCAAGCTTTTGCTAAAGGTTTCTTTTGATGAGTAAAAGGTCTTTCTTCTAAACCTGCATCATCTGCAAATGATGAAAACATTATATCTACTGGTACACTTAAATGTACTGCACCAGGATAGCCATTTGTTGCAATTCTATATGCTTTATCTACGAACTCTCTTATTCTGTTGCCATCTGTTATACTTGCACTGTATTTTGTTAACGGTGCTGCAATAGATACATCATCTATTTCCTTAAAACCGCCTGCTCCTTGTCTTTTTAAACTACTTGATCCAGTTATAAAAATAACAGGTGATCTTTCACCCCAAGCTTCCATCATTGAGGGTACTGCATTTGCAAAACCTTCGGGCCCCACAATACAAACGGATGGTTTTCTTGATATTCTGGTATGACCATCAGCTAAATGACCAGCAATTTGTTCATGAGGACAATTAATTACATTAATTTGACACTCCATAAATCCTTCAAGTGCCGGATTACAAAAACCTCCAGAAAGTGTAAAAACATTATCAATACCTTTGTCTCTAAGAGCTCTTGCAACTAATGCCCCACCTCTAATCTTTTTATCTCCCATCTTAGTACTTTATATCCTTAAAAAATTTCTCTGCTATAATTTTTTTATCAACTTCATTTATATCGGTTAATCCCACTAAGCCAAGATTTGTACTTAACTCTTCTTTAATTAGGTTAATGATTCTTCTAAGACCTCTTGCACCATCTGCTCCAATAGCATACATTAAAGGTCTGCCAAACATAACAAAGTTAGCTCCCAGAGCTAATGCTCGTAAAATATCACTACCACTTCTAATGCCACTATCAAAAAGTATTGGAAAATCGTCTCCCAAAGCTTTTCGTATTAATGGCAAAGCATTAATAGAAGCAGTAGCACTATCTAATTGCCTTCCACCATGATTTGATACTTGAATTGCATCAGCACCAGCCTCTTTAATTTTCATAGCATCTTCAGAATTCATTACTCCTTTGATTATTAATTTTCCTTTCCAAGCCTCTCGAACCCTTTTTAGAGTATTCCAATCAGTTGCTCCTCTACTTTCTTTTCGTCTAAAAATTTGATCACCACTTTTAGAGGTAACATAATTCATTGGTTGTGGAGCGCCTTTAAACAAAGTTGTTAAACTCCATTGAGGATGTAGTGCAAAATCTAAAAATTGTTTTGGGCCAATTTTAAATGGATAACCAAAGCCATTTCTATCATCTCTAGCTCTTCTTGAAAGAATTGGAACATCAACAGTGAGGATCAAAACCTTGTATCCAATACTTTCTGCTCTTTTTAATAATTCCATAATAAATTCTTCACTTTGAAAAATATATATTTGCATCCACGAATGACCTTCTGAAAAAGTAAACATATCTTCTAACGTAGTACTAGAAGCCATTGAAACACATGTTGGAATATTATTATACGCACTTTCTTTTGCTATCATTTTATCTGCATCAGGCCATGAAAGATTTGTCATTCCCATTGGTGCAAATCCAAATGGATAATCAAAATGAAAATCAAATATTTTTTTACTTAAATTTCTATTCTCAACATTTCTAAAAACCTTAGGCTCAAGTCTAATTTGATCTAATGCTGTACTATTAATTTCTGCAAGTTTGTCATCTCCTGATGCTCCATCAATAAAGTCAAAGACTAATTTTGGTAATCTTTTTTTAGATAATCTTATTGCATCATCAATTGTGTGAATTTTTGTGCTAGGTTTAATGAGATCATTCATTTTAATATTTGTATTCTAATATAATTTATAATTCTATTACAAAATATATTAGTTTTTTGAAATACCCTTCCAAGGTATAGGGCTAGATGGAATATTTTCTTTTAAACCTCTTTGTATTTCTCCTTTCTCATCATACATTGGTAAAGTACATATTTCACCTTTTTGTAAAGTACCATCATCGCATCTAACATCTACTATTGTATCTGGTCCAAATTCTGCTTTATCCATATGAACTATAGCAACACCACAAACTTGAAATGGCGACCATGTACTTGAAGTTACAATTCCAACTTTTTTATTATTAATAGAAATTTCAGAATCAACCAATGCAAAACTATTTTCCACTCTCATACCCCATGTTAAACAATCTTTGCTTGCATTTAGTAAATAATCTCTTCCAATAAAATCTCCCTTATTAAAATCTATAAATTTTCCTAATCCAACAGCAAATGGAGATCTGTCTCTTGTAAAATCTCTCCCTGCAGATAAGAGACCTGCTTCAATTCTTCTACATCTAAACCCTGGAGAGGCTGTTAGGATCATTCCCATTTCTTCACCCTTACTAAGTATTAAGTCCCCAATTTTTTTGGAATTATTTTCTGGCCTTAAATAAATTTCCCAACCTAGTTCATTCGTAAACCCTGTTCTACTTATAATTACTTTTTCTGAAGCAATTGAAGTTTCAATCCAATCAAAGTAATTAAAATTATTTTTTAATGGTTGATCAATTAGTTTCTCTAACAGTTTTAGAGATTTAGGTCCTTGTATTTGACTTACCCAAACATTTGGATCTTTAATTTCAACATCTAAATTTTTCGAATGAGCTTTGTACCAACTGTATAAATGTCCATCACCTTGTGCAAACCAAAATTTATTTTTTTCTAGTCTTAATAATAATCCATCTGAAATCATTCCTCCATCATGATAACAAGCAAATTGATAAGAGCATCGTCCTATTTTTACTTTTGAAATATCTCTAGGAAATATTTGTTGAAGTAAATTTTCAGCATCCGGACCAGAAATTTCGTATGGATGCTCGCCCGTATGTCTTAAAATTATTTCTTGTCTACCTTTCCAATACATTTCATCTGCTGTAGCATGAGATAATTTTTCAAGCGTAAATCTTCCATCGGCGTAGTTAGTATATTCTGGGTTGAGTGGTAACTCTTGATAAGTGAGAGGATGTATTTTCATGGGCCTAGCCAAATCCAAAGATCTACCAGTTTCCTTAATAACTGGCTTAACGACAAATCTGTAATTACTAACTAAATCTCCCATAAAATTTATTCAACTTATCACAAAATAATGAAAAAAAAATTTTAAAATAAATTCTTAATAGCTTCAATATGTCGTGGCTTCACTTCACAGCACCCACCAACTAGAGTAACACCTTCATTTAAAGATTTTAAAACAAACTTTTTATATTTATCTTCTCCAAATTCTTCATTTCGAGTTCCAAGTAACTCAACGGGATCAATATAATCATAATGTCCTTCAAAGCCCTCTGAATTAAATTTTTCTTTATTACTAGTAGGCAGTTCTTTAAATAAATTCATTTTATAACCAAAAGGAAGCTTTTGTTTATTAAATATAGGAATACTCAAATTAACAATTTCAGGCGATACACAGGCTGATACTATGCCGCAACAATTATATTTTTGAATAGTTTCAAAAAGTTCATCAAGACTTTCTCCAGATGGTAATTTTCCATCATAACGTAAGTGTACACCTACAAGAACTTGTTTATTAAATTCTTTTGAAGCTTCTAGAGCAATTTTTATTTCTTTGATGGAACACAAAACATCTAAGTAAAATATATCGACATAATCATTTAATATTTTTGCAATTTCATGAAAATAATTAAACATTGTTTCATCAGTTTCAAAATGTATTGGGGAATATGTATTACCTTGATTTGGCAATGAGCCCGCAACAATAACTTTTTTATCACTTTCATTTTTTGCTTTTAATGCTAGTGATCCAGCAGATCTTATTCCAAATTCAAATTTATCAAGTAAATTATATTTTTTTAATAGCCTCCTTCTAACACTAAAATTTGAAGTGACTATTAATTGTGATCCAGCATTTATAAAATTTTTATGCATTTCTACGACCATTTGGTGATTATTTTCATTTAATAAAGCTTGTGCTGACCAAAGATCGCCTGTTGTCTCTAAACCCATCTCCATTAAAGTTTGACCGGAACCTCCATCAAAGAGGTATTTCTTATTTTTTAAAAACATTTTTTTGGAAGATTAGTAGAAATAGTGTGGCGCATTTAAATGCGCCACAAAAAAAATTAATATTTTATGCAAACCACCAACGTTCAGAAAGTTTGTTACCGTCACTTTCCCAGTTACCAGCAACATCTTCACCGTGAGCAAGTTTTTTAGAACCAGCACCAACGTATTGGTTAAATGCATAAACAATTGCACCACCATCGTAGTTACAAAGTGCTTGTGCTTCCCAGTACATTGATTTTCTTTTTTCTGCATCAAGTTCTGATCTAGCAGATCTAACAAGTTCATTGAAACGAACAGTTGAATCAGTTTGAACTAGATTACCCCATGCAGCTTCGTTCCACTCAGTGTCATCTGTGAATGCAGCAGACCACATCATATCCTCTGTAGGTCTTCCACCCCAAGAACTCATACTGAAACCTTTTGTGTTCCATACGTTACTCCAGTAACCATCTTCAGGCTCCTTTTTAACTCGAAGATCGATACCACATTCTTGGGCAGATGCTGCAATCAAGTTTGTTGCATCTGTACATCCTGCATAAGGAACCTCTGAAGTACTAATTTCAATTGGTCCACTTACACCAGATTTTTTCCAGTGATATGAAGCTTTATCAGCATCAAACTCTCTCTGCTCTAAAGCGCTATTGTGATATGGGTGAGCAGTAGAGATCGGATGATCATTACCAACAGTACCATATCCAAGCATAATCTTATCAACAATTTCCTGTCTTTTGATTGCAAACTTCATTGCCATACGCACATCAAAGTTATCAAACGGTGGAACGTTCAATCGCATTGGTGCTGTATAGTGAGCGTAACCAGAAGCTGCTGTAATTTCTACACTAGGATTTCTAGTCAATAGATTAGCAGTTCTAAGATCAACACCATTCATCCAGTCAATTTCACCGTTTAATAATGCTGCTTGTCTAGTAGCAGGATCATTAATACCAATTACTTCAACTGAATCAAAGTGTGCAACACTATCACCTTTGAAATAATTTGGATTTCTTTTTCCAAATTTTGCACCAACACCAGGATTGAATTCATCCATAATATATGGACCAGTTCCAATCGTTGATTGAGCATCAACAACTCCATCTTTTGTTGGTTTAATCATAATGTGATAGTCAGTAGTTATTGCAGGCCAATCGGCATTTGCACCTTTTAGCTTAAAAATAACTCTGTCATTTCCATCAGCAGAAACTGTCTCAATTTGAGATAACAGTCCGCCTGCTGCCGAAGCAGTATCTGGATTCATATGATACTGGTAGTTGAGCACAACATCTTCTGCTGTCATTGATTTACCATTATGGAATTCAACACCTTTGCGAAGATTATATATCCAAGTTTGAGCATCATCTGATTCAATTGACTCAGCAAGCTCTCCAACAATTGTGTGATCAGAATCAACAACAGTTAGACAGTTCTGATATGACCAAGCAGTAGCTTGCATAAATGAGCTCTGATAAGTTGCTGGATCAAGAGTATCAGTTGCATCTGCTGCACTATTACCCCATCTTAAATGTCCACCTTTTTTTGGTGTAGCTGCAACTGCTTTATCTGCTAATGATAATGCAATTGGAAGCGTGACCCCAGTAGCAAGGACAGACATC
>CACIBE010000020.1 GCA_902584805.1 uncultured Alphaproteobacteria bacterium | reverse complement strand
ACGCTTAGAAATATAATTGAATTACTTAGCAATTATATTTTAATCTTTCTTTTACTTTTAACTTTACTAATTGTAAGTCCATTCATAACCTTACTTGCGCTATTTTCATTAGCTTTACCAACTTTGATAATTTATTTATTATTCAAACAAAAGATAATTTTATTTGGGAAAATACTTGTTAAAAATAGACAAAAAGTAATTCAAAATATTCAACAAGCAATTCATAATATTAAAGTTGTAAAATTATGGAACAAAAGTAGTCTAGTTGTAAATAAATTTGATAAATATACAATTGAGATGGCTTCAGTAAATAAGAATATCTATCTATTACAACATTTTCCAAGAGTTTTATTAGAATTACTTTTAGTCTCAGTTTTAATTTTTGCAGTTTTTATATTAATTAATTATGATTATGATCTTAAAAAAATTATATACAGCATTGGTTTTTTTGCGGCGGTCTCTGTTAAACTATTACCTGCCATTAATAAAATTTTAATTAGTTCACAGGGAATGCAAGCAGGATTTAAATCTGTTGATGTTTTATATAAAGATTTAAAAAATATTAAAAAAAATCATTACACAAATACAAAAAAAAATATTACGGAATTTAACTCAATAATTACTAATAATTTATCATTCAAATATAAAGACCAAGATAATTATTTATTTGAAAATATTAATATTCAATTATCTAAAAATAAAATTATTGGACTGATTGGAGAGACTGGTTCAGGAAAATCTACATTTGTTGATTTAATTTTAGGTTTGTTAAAGCCAAATGAGGGTAATATTTTTATTGATGAAAATGAATTAGACTTGAGTAAAATTAGTTTAAATGATGTTTTTGGTTATGTACAACAAAACCCATATTTATATGAAGATACAATATTAAATAATATATTGTTTTTTAACTCTGAAATTAATCAAGATAAAATAAATAGTGCTGTGAAAATTTCTCAACTTCATCAATATATTGATAGTTTGCCTTTAGGTTTAAATACTTTTATTGGAGAAAACGCACTTACCATATCTGGTGGTCAGAAACAAAGAATAAGTATTGCTCGTTGTCTTTATAATAATCCACAATTAATTATTTTGGATGAAGCTACAAATTCTGTTAATCAAGAAATTGAAAATAAAATCTTGGGTTCTTTAAATGAAATTAAAGAAAATAAATGTATACTAATTGTAACACATAATATAGAAAATTTAAAATTTTGTGATGAAATTTATGAAATTCGTAACAAAAAAATTATAAAAAAAAAATAAATTAAATTTATGGATAAGCATATTCAAACCTACTTTGATGCATTAAACAAAATTAACAAAAAAACAGATCAAAAAAAAATCTTAAATATTATTAATGAACTATCCAAAGTAAGGAAAAATAAAGGAAGAATTTTTTTTTTAGGAGTTGGTGGTAGTGCAGCAAACTGCTCTCATGCAGTAAATGATTTTAGGAAGTTATGTAATATTGAATCTTATTGTCCTACAGATAATGTTTCAGAATTAACTGCAAGGATCAATGATGAAAGCTGGGAAGAGTCATTAGCTGGATGGCTTAAAACAAGTAATTTATCAATGAATGATTGTCTTTTTATTATGTCAGTTGGTGGAGGTAATATTGAAAAAAAGGTAAGTGTAAACTTAGTAAATGCTGTTAACTATGGTTTGAAAAAAAAATCTAAAATAGTTGGAATTGTTGGAAAAGATGGCGGGTATACAGCTAAAAAAAGTAATAATATTTTTGTAGTACCTGTTGCTAAAGATAAATTAATTACACCATTGACTGAATCATATCATGCTGTTATCTGGCATTGCATTGTTTCTCATCCAATGTTGCAGAAAAATAAAACAAAATGGTAACTATGAATGCCTTAAATGATTTAAATATTAAGATCTATGCAGATGGTGCTGAAATTGAAAAACTCGAAGAGATTAAAAAATTAGACTTTATTAAAGGTTTCACTACAAACCCGACGCTCATGAAGCAAGCAGGTATAAAAAATTATAAAGATTTTGCTCTTAAGTTTACGCAAATAGTTGGAAATTACCCTGTATCATTTGAGGTATTTTCAGATGATATTGCTGAAATGCAAAAGCAAGCTGAAGAAATAGCTTCATGGAATAAAAATATTATTATAAAAGTTCCAATTACAAACACAAAAGGTGAATCTACAAAATATTTAATAAAAAATTTAACTGATCAGGAGATACCTTTAAACATAACTGCAATATTTACAATTAATCAAATAAAAGAAATAATTGATTTTATAAATTCCAAAACCTACTGTATCTTATCTATTTTTGCAGGAAGAATTGCCGATACAGGAGTTGATCCAGTGCCATTATTTAAAGAGATTAAAAAAATAGTTGATACTTATTCAAACATAGATTTACTTTGGGCAAGTCCAAGGGAATTGTTAAATATTTTTCATGCAAATCAATCTGGTGCAGATATAATTACAGTTCATGCAGATATTTTAAATAAATTAAAATTAATTAACAAAGACCTTAATGAATATAGTATTGAAACTGTTAAAATGTTTTATAATGATGCTCAAAAAGCTGGATTTAATATCTAAAGTCTTTATTTAATTTTAATAATAAAATGAAAAAATCAAAAATATTTTTAACAGGTGGCGCAGGTTATTGTGGAAGTTTATTAGTCCCTAGACTGCTTGAAAAAAATTATAAAGTAACTGTCTATGATACATTATTTTTTGGTGATAATTTTTTACCTAAATCTAATCAAGATTTAAAAATTATTCAAGGAGATATTAGAGATGTTAACAAATTAGAAGAAACAACAAAAGATCATGATTATTTCATCAGCTTAGCTTGTATATCTAATGATGCCAGTTTTGAATTAAATGAAAATTTATCCACTTCAATTAATATGGATGCTTTTGAGCCCATGGTGAAAATTGCAAAAAAAAATAAGATCAAAAGATTTATTTATGCTTCTTCAAGCTCAGTTTATGGAGTATCTGAAAAAAAAGATGTTAAAGAAGATCATCCATTGGTTCCTCTAACACTTTATAATAAGTATAAAGGCCTTTGTGAGCCAATATTAAAAAAATATACAGATAATGAATTTATAGGTGTGATATTTAGACCAGCTACAGTATGTGGTTACGCTCCAAGATTAAGATTAGATTTATCAGTAAATATATTAACAAATCACGCAATTACAAACAATATAATTAAAGTATTTGGTGGTGAGCAATTAAGACCAAATTTACATGTTAAAGATTATTGTCGTGCAATAGAGTTATTACTGTCAGCTCCTAGTAATAAAGTAAATAATGAAATCTTTAATGTTGGCTTTCAAAATTTGTCTATTTTAGAACTGGCACAAATTGTTAAGCAAGTAGTCGAAGAAGAATTTAATTTAAAAAATAAAATTGATATTGTGAGAACATCTTCAGATGATTTAAGATCTTATCACATAAACTCAGATAAAATTTTTAACGAACTTGGATTTAAACCTAAATATAGTATTGAAGATGCCGTCAGAGATTTATGTACTCAATATAAATTAGGTAACATTAAAGACAGTATGAATGATGATATTTACTTTAATGTGAAAAGAATAAAAAACCTTAAAGTTTCTTAAATGTTAGTTAAAAAGAAAGCTATTGTAACAGGTGGAGCAGGCTTTATAGGCAGTCACATGGTTGATTTGTTACTGGAAAACGATTTCTTTGTTACAGTAATTGATAATTTATCAGGCGGTCGTGAATCTAATTTATCTCAACATAAAGATAATAAGAATATAGAATTTATTGAAACTGATATTTGTAATATTAAATATAATGATAAAAATTTTACCGATACAGATTTTGTTTTCCATTTTGCAGGTAAAGGAGATATTGTACCATCCATTGAAAATCCAGATGAGTATATGAATACAAATGTAAATGGAACATTAAAAGTTTTACAAGCAAGCAAGGAAGCAAAAATAAAGAAATTTGTCTATGCAGCATCATCTTCATGCTATGGGTTAGCGGATACCCCAACTAAAGAGAATAATGTTATTGATACAAAGTATCCTTATGCACTAAGTAAATATATTGGAGAATTAGTTGTGTTGCATTGGGGTAAAGTTTACAATTTACCAATTAATTCTATAAGAATTTTTAATGCTTATGGAACAAGAGTTAAAACTACAGGAGTTTATGGTGCAGTCTTTGGAGTTTTTTTCAAACAAAAGCTATCAAAAAAACCATTCACAATAGTAGGAGATGGAAACCAAAAAAGAGATTTTGTTTATGTAACAGATGTTGCCCGCGCTTTCTATCTTGCTGCAGTTACTAAAAAAAATAATCAAATTTATAATCTGGGTGCTGGGAATCCACAAAGTATAAATAAGTTAGTAGAATTAATAGGCGGTGATAAAATACATTTACCAAAAAGGCCAGGTGAACCTGAAATCACATATGCCAATATAAATAAAATTTCAAAAGAATTAGGCTGGTCTCCTTTAGTTAATTTTGAAGATGGAGTAAAAAAGATGATGGCTGAAATAAGTAATTGGAAAGAAGCCCCATTATGGGATAAAGATAGTATTGAAGAAGCAACAAAAATTTGGTTTAAATATATGCAGGATTAAATGAAAAAATATTTCTTTAATAAGTATAAGTACAAAATCGTTACCAAGGAAAAATTAAAAAAAATCCTAAATACAAAACTAAAAAATAAAAAATCAATTTTATGCCATGGTGTTTTTGATGTAGTACACCCAGGTCATGTAAGGCACTTAGCCTATGCAAAGTCTAAAGCTGATATTTTAATAGTGAGCCTAACTTCCGATAGACACATTTCTAAAGGAACCTATAGACCCCATGTACCTGAAAATTTAAGAGCTTTGAATATAGCTGTTTTTGAAATGGTTGATTATGTTATTATTGATAAAAATAAAACACCACTTCACAATATTGATTTTATTAAACCAAATTTTTTTGCCAAAGGTTTTGAGTACTCATCCAAAAATATGCCTAAGGCAACAAAAGATGAAATTAATGTATTAAATAAATATGGAGGAAAAATAATATTTACCCCTGGTGATATTGTATATTCTTCCTCCAATATCTTATCAAATGAATTACCAAATATAGATTATGAAAAACTTTATTTGATTATGGAAAAAAACAAGATAACGTTTGATAGCTTAGTAAAGAGTTTAAAAAATTTAAAAAAATTCCATGTTTTTGTTTTAGGCGACACAATTGTAGATACCTACACCAGAACAACACTGATTGGGGGCCAGACTAAAACACCAACATTCAGCGTTTTATATAATAGTAAGGAAAATTATGTTGGAGGCGCAGGAATTGTGGCTAAACATTTAAAATCAGCAGGAGCAAAAGTAACCCTATGTACTGTTTTGGGTAATGATGAACTTAAAAAGTTTGTAACTAAAGATTTAGAAAATAATAAAATTAATTTAAATGTAATCACTGACAACTCAAGACCTACAACTAATAAGAATGCGATTATTGCTGATAACTATCGATTATTAAAAGTTGATACATTAGATAACAGTATTATTGCTGATAGTATTATAAAAAAAATTTCTAATAATATAAAAAAATCAAAAGCAAATGCATTTGCCTTTTGCGATTTTAGACATGGAATATTTAATTCAAACAATATAGAAAAATTCTCTGAAAATATTCCCAAAAATTCTTTTAAGGTAGCAGATAGCCAAGTTGCTTCTAGATGGGGCAATATTTGTGATTTTAATAATTTTGACTTAATTACTCCTAATGAAAGAGAGGCAAGATTTTCTTTAGCTGATCAAGACTCAACTATTGGTGAATTATCAAAAAAATTGTTTGAAAAAACTAATTGTAATAATTTGATTTTAAAACTAGGTTTTCGTGGTTCATTGTCTGTACATAAGGATAAGAATAATTATCAAAATGGAAACTCTATTCCCTCTTTTTCAAAAAATGTTATTGATCCAGTAGGTGCAGGAGATGCGTATTTAGCTTATGCCACTTTAATGATGTTAGAAACAAAAAACCTTCTTAAATCATCAATTATTGGCAGTATAGCTGCTGCATGTGAGTGTGAAAAAGATGGAAACGAACCTATAACAATTAATTTAATTGAAGAGAAAATAAATATTATTAAAAAAAGTCTAATATAATGAAATTCGTTATTATTGGTTATGGAGTCCAAGGAAAAAAAAGACACAAAATTTTAAAAAACAATGTTGTTTCTGTCGTTGATCCATATGTAAAAAATTGTGTGTCTAAAATCGAGGATGTTCCATTAGATACATACAATGCAATGATAATTTGTGTTCCAGACGAGCAAAAAGTAAAATTTATTAATTTTGCCATAAAAAATAATAAACATTTAATGATTGAAAAACCTTTAATGTTAAAAAATTTAAAAGAATTTAAAATAATTGAGAAAAAAGCTAACAAAGAAAAAATACTTATTTATACATGTTACAACCATAGGTTTGAGCCACATTTAATTAATTTAAAAAAAATAATAGATAAAAATAAATATGGAAAGATCTACTATTTAAATTTATTTTATGGTAATGGAACAGCTAAATTAGTTAAAGAAAGTCCTTGGCGAGACAAGAAAAAATCAGGAGTTATAGAAGATCTTGGTTCTCATCTTATTGATTTAATATTATATTTATTTAATAAAAACATTTTAGAAGCAAAATCATTAAATATTTCTAAACTAGAGAATAAATCTCCAGATTATTGTTTGTTTACTATCAAGCTTGATAATTTCTTTATTAATTGTGAAGTCTCTTTGTGTTCTTGGAAAAACTCTTTTAATATGGATCTTTTTTCTAACAAGGGTTCTATTCATATTGAAAATCTCTGTAAGTGGGGACCTTCAAAGCTGATAACAAGACAAAGAAAATATCCATCAGGCAAACCAAAAGAAAATATAAAGACATTAAGTTTAAGCGACCCAACATGGCTTAAAGAATATAAATACTTCAAAAGAAAAATAAAATTAAAAGAAAAAACAGATCTTAGTAATGATTATGTAATTCAAAAAATTCTAAAAAAAATTACAAATCATGCCATATAAACTAAATATTGGTTTTGTAGGTTTAACTCATTTAGGGTTATGTACACTTGCTTCAACAGCTAAATTAAGAATTAATACTTATGGCTTTGATTTTGATAACAAACAAATAAATAAAATTAATAATAATAAGTTAGATATAGTAGAGCCTAACTTAAATAATATTTTAAAAAAATATAAAAAATTTATTAATATATCTAATGATGAAAATATTATTTCTAAGTGTGATTTAGTATTTCTTTCTCACGATGTGAGTACAAATTCTAAAGGTGAAAGTAATTTAGCGATAATTAAAAAATATATTAAATTAGTTAAAAATAAAATAAAAACTAATCGAGCACTAGTTATTTTATGTCAAGTACCCCCTGGTTTTACTAGAAAAATTAAATCAAATAAATTTGATATCTATTATCAGGTAGAAACACTTATTTTTGGTAATGCGATATCTAGGGCTCAGAACCCAGAGAGAATAATAGTTGGAAAAAAAAATATAAGTAATAAATTAAACACTTTTTATGAAAAATATCTTAATTTATTCAAAGCTCCAAAATTATACATGAATTATGAAAGTGCTGAATTAACCAAAATTGCTATAAATTTAATGCTAATTTCTTCAATAAGTACGTCAAATACACTATCTCAAATTTCAAAAAAAATTCATGCTGATTGGGATGATATATCTAGGGCATTAAAACTTGATAAAAGAATAGGTAAATTTTCATATTTAAGACCTAGCCTAGGTTTATCTGGAGGTAACCTAGAAAGAGATTTAAATAACATTATTAAAATTTCAAATAATTTAAGTGTAGATGGTAGTATTTTTAAAAATTTTTTAAAAAATTCTAATAATCAGAAATTATGGATATACAATCAAATAAAAAAAATTGAAAAAAAATTCAAGTTTAATAATATTACTTTTTTAGGAATAACATATAAAGAAAATACCAATTCAATTAAAAATTCTAATGCAATTTATACAATTAGAAAGTTAAAAAATATAAAAATTTATGTTTATGAT
>CACIBE010000019.1 GCA_902584805.1 uncultured Alphaproteobacteria bacterium | reverse complement strand
TCATATAATCTAAATTTAATTAAAAAAATCTATAAAGAAATAATTTTAAAATCGAATGAAAAATAACTCAGAAATATTTAATTTAAGTATTAACAATAATGATAAATATTTTTTAAAAAAAAGAAAGTCTATTAATCTTGATAAAAAATTTGATAATAATCAAGATTATTCAAAAATTATTATAAAAAAACCTTGGGGTTATGAATATCTTATTTATCAAAATTCAAAAGTTGCAATTACTATACTTTATATAAAAAAAGGTCATATGACTTCAATGCATTGCCATCCAAACAAAAAAACTTCATTGTTGGTTCTAGACGGTAAAATTTTATTAAAAACATTAAATCAAAACTTTGAATTAAATTATGGAAAATGTGCAGTAATTGATAAAAAAAAATTTCACCAAAGTTACGCTAAATATAATGATGTAATATTGATGGAAGTTGAAACCCCAAACAATAAAAATGATTTAGTAAGATTAAAAGATTCTTATGGAAGAAGCAATTTGGGGTATGAAAGTATTTCTAACATGAAAAATGTTAAAGAAAATTTTAATTATATTTTAAATGAATCGGAAAATACATATCATAATAAAATTAAAAAGTTTGCAAATCTCTCTATAGGTTTTTTTGATTATCTAAGTTTAAAATCAATTCTTATTAAAAAAACGATATCTAATATTGAAAAAATTACTATTTTAAGAGGGAGTATCAAAATTAATGAAATAAACTATAGTGTAGGCGATACCTTATTACTAAAAAAATTAATATCGAGTTCTAAAAAAGTAAAAATTGAAGAAAATTTATTGTCCGTTATAACTCAAAAAAACAATATAAAAAGTAAGGTATCAGATTTAGTAATAGATTTTTTAGTTTTTAAAAATTTTAAAAATTTTTTTAGTACAATTGGAAATAATAATTTACATTTATTAGACTCACTTGGTAAAAAAGAAGAAACTAATTTAAGATTATTTAATAATTCTTTAACTGCTTCTCTTGCAGCCCTAGGCCATTCTAAAGCTTCTAATAATGCAGCGGTATTAATACTGTCTTCTGGTCAATCTGCAGTTAAATCAATTCAATCTATTGTTAGTTCTTATATTGATAGTGAGCCATTAATTATTATTTGTGGCTATTCAAGATATGGCAAAAGCACTTATACTAAAAATGTGATACAAGATAAATTTCTAAATGTTTCGGAGTTGATAAAGAAATTTACTAATTTTAGTTATAAAATTACTAAGGATAATGAAATTTTTCCTATACTAAATAAAGCAATATCTCTTTCAATAAGTAAAAGAAATGGTCCAGTTTGGATTGATATACCTATAGATCTTTTAGGTAAATTAACTAATAACAAAAGTTATTATCAGAATTTACAAAAACAAAAAAAATTAATTAATCAAAATAATAAAAATAATATTGCAAAGTACTCAAAAATTTTTAATTTACTTATTAATTCAAGAAAACCTGTATTTTTATTTGGTTATGGATCAAGTAAATCTAATCTAAAAAATAATATAAAAATATTACAAAAAAAGTATAAAATTCCGTATTTATTTTCTAGAAGAGCTATAGATTTGTTAGAAACAAATTCAGAATTGAATTTTGGACGTCCTGGAGTTATTGGAAATAGATATTCTAATTTTATTTTACAAAACTCAGATTTAATAATTGGTATTGGAACAAAATTTTCTACTGAAATTACTGGAAAAGATTTAAATTTATTTGCTCCTAAAGCAAAAAAAGTCTGCATAAATATTGATAAAAAAGTCCAGGGTAATAGAAAAAATTTTTATAATATTTTTCTTAATGACCAGTGTGAAGGATTTATTGATTATTTAATTAAATCTAAAACTAAAATCCCATCATTTAATAAATGGCTAAATGAAAGCAAGTTAATAAAAAATAAATTTTCTTTCAAATTTGAAAATTATAAAAATACTTCTAAGATTAGTCCTTATAAATTTATTAATTTATTATCGAAAAAAATACCAGATAAATCAGTAATTTTTTATGATGGAGGATTAATTACTAATTATATAATCCAGGGATTTAAAGTTAAAAAAAATCAAAAAATAATCACAAATTCAGGAATGGATGAAGGTTTTGCTTTATCTTCTTCTCTTGGATATTTTGATAATAAAAAATATAAAAAACTAATTTGTATTTGTGATGATACAAATATATTAGATTTAATCTCAGATTTTCACATATTTTCAAGTTTGCAAACTTCATCTATTATAATTTGTATCACAGGTACTCAAAATAATTCTATTAGACAAATACAAAAACAGTTCTTTGGAGAAAGATTTATTGGTACAAAATCTACAAAAGGTGAAATTATAGATAGATCTGGATCAAATAAATTCTTAAATATTAGAAATCTAGTTAAGCAAATGAAACTTAATTTTTATGAAATATCAAAACCAGGTAATTTATCAAAAGACTTAAGTAATATTTTTAAAATGAAAAAATCTACTTTTTGTCTTGTTAATATTGATAAAGAACATTTAATAAAGCCTAAGATGGGATTTAATATCGATTTTAATGGAAATTGGATACAAAGACCATTAGAGGATATGTATCCATTTATTCAACAAAAATTAATAAATAAATATATTAAAAAATAAAAATGAGAGTTGCAGATTACGTTATAGAATATTTATATAAAAAAGGGATAAATAAATTCTTCACAGTTAGCGGAGGTGGATCTATATTTTTATGTGATGCTTTATACAAAAATAAAAATGTTAAATATATATCATGTCATCATGAGCAAGCTGTTGCTTTTGCAGCTGAAAGTTATTCAAGATATTCAAATAAATTAGGTGGAGCAATTGTGACTACTGGTCCAGGAGGAACTAATACTATTACTGGAGTTGCTAGCTGCTGGATTGACTCAATTCCAGTTGTATTTATCTCTGGACAAGTTTTTTTAAATCAAACAATTTTAGGAACAAATTTAAGGCAATTAGGCGTCCAAGAAATTAACATTATTGATCTGGTAAAGCCTATTACTAAATATGCTGTTATGGTAGAGGATGCAAAAAAAATTAAATATCATTTAGATAAATCAATTTACTTAAGTCAAGAAAATAGACCTGGACCAGTTTGGGTAGACATTCCTGCAAATATACAAAATGCTGAAATTAATAAGAAAAATTTTGTTGAATTTAATATAAGTAAATTAAAAAAAACAAGAAAAATTAATAAAAATTCAAATTTTATAAATAATGTTTTAGCACTTTTATTGAAATCTAAAAAACCATTATTCCTCCTTGGTCATGGGGTAAAAATATCTAATTCTCAACTATTGTATAAAAAAATAATTCAAAAGTACAAAATACCATTCTGTGTTACCTGGAATGCAAGTGATGTTATAGAAAGTGATAATAAATTTTATATGGGAAGGCCAGGAGCATTTGCAGAAAGAGGAACTAATTTCATAGTTCAAAATTGTGATTTAATTATATGTATTGGAACAAGATTACCTTTTATGGTTACAGGGTATAACTCAAAAAAATTTGCTAAAAATGCAAAGATAGTTATGGTTGATATTGATAGTAATGAATTAAATAAACCTAGCTTAAGACTAAATTTAAAAATTAATTCTGATGCCAAAGATTTTGGTTTAAAACTAGAAAAAAAATTAGCCAATAAAATTTTAAATTTTGATAATGATTGGTTAAAATATTGTAATTTTATAAGAAAAAAATATCCCATTACTTTAAATGAATATGTAAAACAAAAAAAATATGTAAATTCTTATTATTTTATTAATATTTTATCGAAAAAATTAAATCAAGGTGAGTGCGTTGTCACAGATATGGGGTTATCTTTTGTCGGTACTCATCAGGCATTTAATATAAAAAAAAATCAAAAACTATATACAAATTCTGGCCATGCACCAATGGGTTGGGGGCTGCCAGCCGCCATAGGAGCATATTTTGCATCAAAAAGAAAAAAAATAATTTGTATTACTGGGGAGGGTGGATTGCAAATGAATATTCAGGAATTGTCAACTATAATGCATCATCAGATTCCAATTAAAATATTCATTTATAATAATGGTGGATATTTAACTATTAAGCAAACTCAACAATTAGGATTTAACAATAGAATCATGGGAGCTGATAAAAATAGCGGTCTTTCTTTTCCTGAATATAAGGATATCGCTAAAGCACACAATATAGATTATATTAAAATTTCAAACCATTTAAATATTTCTAGTAAATTAGATAAGATTTTATCTTCAAAAAATTGTGTGATTTGTGAATTAATGATCGATCCTGAACAAGATCAAAAACCAAAAGCAATTAATAGAAGAGAAGCAGGAAAGACAGTTCCAACTGATTTTGAAGATTTATATCCTTTTATTAGTAGAAAAGAATTAGAAGAAAATAATTTCGAATTTGTTAAAAAGAATATATTATAAATCTATGATTAATAGTTTAATACTTAGCGGCAATCTTGTTCAGGATCATGAATTTATATATCCTTATTATAGATTACTTGAAGAAAAAATTAATGTTGATGTCTGTCTTTTAGGCGGTAAACCTGTTGAGGGAATTTTAGGAACAAGAATTCCACCTAATAAAGAACAAAAAATAATTAGTCCCTCTGATGTGAATATCAGTAATTATGATTTATTAATTATTCCTGGTGGTGCAAAGGCTATGGAATACCTTAGGCAAGATAGTAAAATTATTGAGATAATAATAAGTTTTAATAAAGACAAAAAAATTATTGGATCTATATGCCATGGTGCACAGTTAATGATTTCTGCAAATATAATTAAAGGTAAAAAAATATCAGGTTATTATAGTATAAAAGATGATATTAATAATGCTGGCGCAGAATATGTAGATGCACCAAGTGTAATAGATGAAAATATAATAACTTCACCGCATTATAAATACCTAGGTAACTGGATGTCTGATGTAATTAAAAAATGTAAAAATGAACTTTAATGGTTTTTTCTTTGATCTAGATGGCACACTGATTAATTCAATGGATTATCACTACAATTCATGGAACAAAATATTGAATAATGAATTTAACTATTCTTTAAATAAAGAAAAATTTATGATTACTGAAGGTACTAAATTAAATTTTCTTATTTCAAATTTTCTATCTGAAAAAAATATAAAGATTTCAAAAAAAAAATTAAATGATTTAATTGAAATGAAAGATGAAGATTATAGAAATAATAACAAAGCTAGTTTTTATCCAAACTCAATAAAATTTATAAAGTTTTTAAAATCTAAAAAAACTAAAATTTCACTAGTTACTGCTGGTTCAAAAAAAAGAATTAAAAGAACTTTATCAAAAAGTTTTCTTGATTTATTTGACTGTATTGTAACAGGTAATGATTGTAAGTTAGGTAAACCAGATCCAGAACCATATTTAATTGCATTGAAGAAATTAAATTTATCACCTTCTTCATGTGCAACGTTAGAAAATGCTCCTTTAGGTGTTAAATCTTCTAAAAGTGCAAAGATTTTTACTTATGCAATTACAAATACTTTGAAAAAAAAAGATTTAACAATGGCTGATAAGATTATTAGTTCATTCAAGGAACTAATGTAAGAATGATTAATATTTTAAAAGATTATCCTCAACCAACTCAACCAAGATATATTAAAAAAAATTTTAGAAGTTTCTCTGACAAATTAATTGCAAATCATAAAGACGAAAGATTTTATAACGGATCCCGATCAACAGGTTACGGTGGTTATAGAGATGATGGCAGGTGGAAAAAAGTAGCCTTGAATTGTATACAAGATTATAACTTAATAGATGGCTCCAACTTTCTTCATGTAAATTGTGATTATGGATTTCTTCTAAGTGAAGTAAAAAAAATCAATCCCAATATTAATGTATTTGGCTCTGAATATTCTGAATATGCATATAAAAATATTAATTCTAGTATAAAAGACAATGTTAAGCTTATAGATCCAAGAGCAATATCATTTGGAGATGTAAAATTTGATTTAATTATCGCTTTAAGTGTAGTCTATACCTTTAATATTTACGATGCTATATTATTTCTTAAAAAATTAAATAATCTTTCTAAAAATAATAAGATATTTATTACATTAGCAACTTATAATACAAAAGAAGAATTAGATTTATTTAATAGCTGGACTTTACTTGGAAATCTTTGCTTAAAAAAAGAAGAATGGTACGAAATATTTGCTGAAGCAAATTACAAAGGTGATTATTTGTTTATTGACTCAAATTATTTATCTTTAAAATTTAAATGATAAACTTTAAAAATAAAAATTATATTATTACAGGTTCTACCGAAGGTTTAGGAAAATTAATATCAATAGAATTAAGTAAATTAGGTGCAAATTTAATACTTATATCAAGGTCTGAAAAAAAAATAAAAAAAGTTTTAAATAAATGTAAAAATATTCATAAACACAAAATTTGTTTGATTGACTTAAATGATATAGAAGATATTAAAAATAGTTTAAATAAAGTCTTAATAAATAATAATCAAATTGATGGTGTACTTCATATCGCAGGTGGAGGATTAGGTGTCAAAAGCTATGCACCTAAACATAAAGAATATATTAGAGTTTTCAACTTAAATCTTTTTAGTATATTTGAAATTAATAGTACCGTAATTCCTTTGATGAAAAAAAATAAAAAAGGAGTACTTTTGCATGTTGGTTCGATAGCTTCAAATGAGTCGGTTGGCTCTCTTAGCTATAATGTTGCAAAGTCATCTTTATCATCATACGTAAGATCATTATCTAAACAGATTTCTAAACATAATATTTGTTCAACAGGTATATCTCCAGGTGGGTTTATATTTGAAAATAATGCAATGGGCAGATTAAAAAAAAATAATAAGCTAGTATACGATAAATTCATAAAAGAGAGATTACCAAGAAAAAAAATGCCTAAGGCGGAAGAATTATTACCCATTATATTCATGTTATTAGAAAATAATATGATGTTTTCTGGAAACATGATTTCTTGTGACTCTGCTGAGGGTAACTTCTACAAACCTTATTATTGAATTACTTTAAAATAAATATAGAAAATTATTATTAATGCTTTTAGAAAAGAAAAATAAAAAAACTTACCTTAATTTATATAAGAAATTATTATTAATCAGAATAGTTGAAGAAAAAATTGTTTCTGAATATTCAAAAAACTTAATGAGATGTCCCGTTCACTTATCAATTGGTCAAGAAGCATGCGCAGTGGGAGTTTGTGGAGCGTTATCTTTAAGTGATAAAGTTTTTAGTACTCATAGATGTCACGCACATTATATAGCAAAAGAAGGCAATATATATAAAATGATTGCTGAAATTTATGGCAAAGAAGATGGTTGCTGTAATGGAAGAGGTGGTTCTATGCATTTATTTGATAAAACAAAAAATTTTATATCTAGCATACCTATTGTATCTAGCGGCATTCCTCTCTCAGTAGGCTCATCATTAAATGATAAGCTAAATAATAAAAAATCAATTACTTGTAGTTTTTTTGGTGATGGTTCATTAGAGGAGGGTGTTTTTCACGAAAGTTTAAATTTTGCTAGTATCAATAATTTAAAAAACTTATTCGTATGTGAAAATAATCTTTTTTCTGTTTATACAGATATTAAATTGAGACAACCAAATAGATCTTTTAAAAAATTAGCTGAAGCGCATAAAGTAGATTATTATGAGATGGATGGAAGTAATGCAATTGAAATATATTTAAAAGTATTAAAATTAAAAAAATTAATTATTAAAAGAAGTAAACCTCTTCTTCTTGTTTTGAATACATTTAGATATAGAGAACATTGTGGTCCAAACATTGATGATCATCTTGGTTATAGAAAAAATAGTTATATTAAATCGTGGTTAAAAAAAGATCCTATAAATATTACTTTTAAAAATTTATTAAAAAATCAAATAATTGATGAATCAAAAAATGACATATTAATTGAGAATATAAAAAAAAATATAAATTCAATATTTTTAAAAGCAGAAAAAGCAAAATTACCCAAAAGTAAAGATGTAAAAAAATTTGTATATCAAAATTAATTATGAAAAGAATAATAACCTATGCTCAAGCAGTAAATGAATCATTAATTCAATCTTCAAAAAAAGATAAAAATATCATTTTTTTTGGAGAAGGAATAGATGATCCTACTTCTTTTTTTGGAACAACAAAAGATTTGGGTAAATACATCTCTAGTAATAGATTAATAGAAATGCCTTTATCTGAAAATGCTATTACAGGTATTGCAGTAGGATCTGCTATAATGGGTAAAAAACCAATTTTAAGTTTTCATAGAGTTGAATTTGCGCTGTTAGCAATGGAACAAATAATCAATAATGCTGCTAAGGCATCATATATAAGCAATGGATTACATAAAGTTCCATTAATAATAAGACTTATAATTGGAAGAGGCTGGGGGCAAGGACCTGAACATTCCCAAAGTCTTGAAACTATTTTTTCCTCTATTCCAGGCCTTAAGGTATTAGTGCCAACATTTCCAAATGATGCAAAAGGAATGATGAATGCTGCTATAAAAGATAATAATCCTATAGTAATCATAGAACATAGATATTGTCACTTTATTAAGGAAAATGTTCCAAAAAATTATTTTATTAATGACATTAAAAGTCCTAAGAAAATAATAAATGGTCGCAGCATAACAATAGTATCATACTCATATATGACACTTGAAGCTATTGAAGCTGCTGAAGAATTAAAAAAGTTAAATATACATGTTGAATTATTTGACTTAAGAGTTTTGAATCCTTTAAATATTGAGTCAATTCAAAAATCTGTAACAAAAACAAGAAGATTGTTAATAATTGATTTAGGTTTTAAGAAATTTGGAATAGGATCTGAAATCTCTAGTCAAATTTATGAAAAACAGTTTTCTAAAATGATTAGTCCAATTTCTAGATTGGGTATGCCTGATCATCCTGTCCCAAGTTCTAGAGGATATTTAAAAAATTTATATCCAAATTCAGTTAAAATTATAATTGAAGTTTGCAGAATTTTTAATATTTCAAATAATAAGAGCAAGGAAATAATTAATAAAATTACTAATTTGAAGTCAAAAGAACCAATAGATGTTCCATTTTCAAAATTCAAGGGACCATTCTAGCCTTGTATGTTATTCAAGCATATTGGAATTATCAAAAGAGTTGGAATAAAAAAATATCTTTTTG
>CACIBE010000018.1 GCA_902584805.1 uncultured Alphaproteobacteria bacterium | reverse complement strand
TCGCGTTTGGAACATCACAAATAAAATTATTTTGAGCATCATATGAAGAAAAGGAATAACCACTATCAGGTCTTTTTTGTTTTCCACCAATATATAATTTTGGTGTTCTATCGATAGAGTTAGATGATTGACCTTTAGATGATTTTTTTCCTCTTTTTGACTTAGTAAGAGGAAGTGGTAATTTTGAATATGCTCTAATACCCTCCGAACCACCTTCTCTTCCAAAACCACTTTCTTTGTATCCTCCAAAACCACACGCAGCATCAAATAAGTTTGTAGAATTTATCCAGATCACTCCGGCTTTTACTTTTGGAGCAATATCTAAAGCTAAGTTAATATTTTCAGACCAAATACTTGCCGCAAGTCCGTATGGAGTATTATTTGCAATGGATACAGCTTCACTAGGCGTTCTAAATGTCATCGTTGTTAAAACTGGTCCAAATATTTCAACTTGAGCAATAAAAGACGATGGCGTAACGTTTGTAAATAAAGATGGAGGATAAAATAAACCATTTGTTGGACATGACCATGAAGGTTGCCATAATTTATTTCCATCTTTTTGCGCTTTATTTACTAAAGAATTAATTTTTTTAAGTTGGACAGGTGCAACAATAGCTCCAATATCAATAGACTTATCTAATGGATCACCTACACGAAGTTTTTCCATTCTTTTTTTAAGTTTTTGAATAAATTTTTTCTCAATACTTTCTTGCACTAAGAGCCTTGATCCTGCACAACATACTTGGCCTTGATTAAACCAAATTGCATCAACAACACCTTCTACAGCACTATCTAAATCAGCATCTTCAAAAACAATAAAAGGAGATTTACCTCCGAGTTCCATTGTCATTTTTTTATCTGGATTAGTATTTGTTTGAATTATTTTTTTGCCAACTTCAGTTGACCCAGTAAAAGCTATTTTTTTAACATCTTTATGTGATGTTATATGTTCACCAGTAGAGCCATCTCCCGTAATAATATTAATCACACCTTGAGGAATTTTAGCTTTTTGACAAAGTTCAGCAAAATAAAGCGCTGTTAAAGAAGTATATTCTGCAGGTTTTAAAACTACTGTATTTCCAAGAGCAATTGCAGGGGCAATTTTCCAAGCTAACATTAATAAGGGAAAGTTCCATGGTATAATTTGCCCAACAACACCTAGAGAATTATCAGAATTATTTGTATTCCTCACAGCCCACCCAGCATGATAATAAAAATGTCTTGCAACAAGTGGGATATCGATATCTCTTGTTTCTCGTATTGGTTTGCCATTATCAATAGTCTCTAAAACAGAAATAAATCTTGAATTTTTTTGTATTAAACGAGCTAGGGCATATAAATATTTTGATCGATCAAAAGATGATAATTTAGACCATTTAATATGAGCTTTCTTTGCGGCACTTACTGCAGCATTAACATCTTTTTTTGAAGCAACAGATAATGTTGCAATTTTTTTATTTGTGGAAGGGTTAATTACATTTAATTTTTTTGAGCTAGACGATTTTACAAATTTACCATTAATAAAATGATTATTTGGATTTTTTAAATTTTTTATCCAACTATTAACTTCTTTACTGTCTTCTGGTGCAGGACCATAAGATATATTTTGAAAATTTTTAATAACTTTATCCATATTATCCTATTGCAAGTTTCTCTTTATTTGCATACCTGCCACTAGTGTAGTGATAGAGTTGTCTTTCTATATCAATTAATAAACTAGAAGCACCAATTCGCAATAATTTAGGATTAACCCATTCAAATCCTAGCTCTTCAGCAACCAATATTAAAAATTCTAAAACAGATTTTGATGTTGATATTCCACCTGCAGGTTTAAAACCAATCTTTTTTCCAGTTTTTGTATAAAAATCTCTAATCATTCTCAACATGACAAGACTATTATTTAAGTTAGCATTTATACTTTCTTTTCCTGTTGATGTTTTAATAAAATCTGCACCAGCCATCATACAAACTAAAGATGCCTTTGCTACATTTCGAAGAGTCTCAAGATCGCCAACACCAAGAATAGCTTTAATTTTTGTTTTACCTGCAGTTTCTTTAAAACTACGAACTTCATCATATAATTTTTTCCAATTATTTTGGAGAACGTATCCTCTATTTATAACAATATCGATTTCATCAGCGCCATCTTTAATAGAGTCAGAAATTTCTTTTTTTCTTGTCGTATAAGATGATAAACCTGCAGGAAAACCCGTTGATACTGCTGCAATTGGGATTTTGTTTTGAATTAGTTTTGCACAATCTTTAATTAGATGGTGATAGACACACACAGCTCCTACTCTTACTGAGTTATTTTCTAGTCCTAAATCCTGAAGAATATAATCATCAATGGGATTAAGAGCTTTATTACACAGTCTTTCAACCTTTCCAAAAGTGTCGTCGCCACTTAGTGTAGTAAGATCAATTAAAGTAATAGCTTTTAACAACCAAGCAACTTGAAATTCCTTTTTTACAGTTCTTCTTTTAGTTAAAGTAGATGTTCGACGCTCTACTGCACTTAAATTAATTTGTGTATTATTCACCCAGCTTGTATCTAAGTTATAAAATGTTTTTTTTGTCATCGAATTAAATTTTTTCTTCTGTTATTGGTCTACTCAGTAAATTACTCAGTTCTTCTTTTAAATCATGTTGCTTATAAAGTATATTGTATACAGACTCCATAATTGGCATATCAATATTTTTTTTTTGTGAAATATTATAGACTGCTTTAACTGTATAATAACCCTCTGTTACTTCTTGCGATTTTAAAAGATCTAAAAAATTATCATATTTTGAAGAAGCTAATTTAATACCAAACTGTGTATTACGAGAATTTTTAGAGCTACATGTTAAAATAAGATCACCAAGCCCAGATAAACCAAATAATGTATTTTTATCAGCTTTAAATTTTTTAGCGTATCGTGTCATTTCTGCAAAAGATCTAGATATAAGTGCACTTTTAGCATTTTCGCCTAAATTCAATCCTTCTGCAACACCAGCTGCTATCGCATATATATTCTTTAACCCACCACCTATTTGCGTTCCAATTAAATCATTTGAATAATAAATTCTAAACTCTTTGTTAGGTATAAGCTTAGAAATATTATCAAAATCTTTTTTATCTTTTGTTGCAAGCGTTACTGCAGTTGGTAAACTTTGAGATACTTCATTTGAAAAAGATGGGCCTGATAAAATACTAATTGATTTAAAAGGCATCATCTCATGAAATACATCTGTTAAAAATTTAGATGACGATATTTCAATACCTTTAGAGCATATAATAATATGATGATTTTTATTATGTAATGATGAATCCTTAATTACCTCCCTGATGTTTTGCGCAGGTAATGTTATAAATAAAAATTTAACATTTCTAATTTCTTTCAAAGAAGTAGTAGCAGTGACATTTTCATTAAATGAACTGTATTTTAATTTTGGATTAATTTTATGTTCATTTATTGATTTAACAATTTGTTCATCTCGAGCATAAATGATAACTTTATTTTTACTTAATACACGGGCAAGCGCACTCCCCCAAACTCCTCCACCAAGAATTCCAATTGTCATATTTTTGATCTTTATCTGGTGGGGCAAATGAAGTCAATTTGTGGTTTTTGGCTAAATTATTAGGTTTTTTTATGAAAAAATTACATGATTGATTTTTGGAACTAGTATATGAGGTAGCCTATATAAAAAGTATACTTTTTTGGAGGAAATATGAAAAAATTACTTCTAGCTGTTATTGTAAGTTTGTCGACTGTAACGACTGCTGCTTTAGCAGAAATTAAAGTAGGAATTATTCTTGGTTTTACAGGACCAATTGAATCTTTAACTCCTGCTATGAGAGATGGTGCTAGAATGGCATTTGATGAAGCATCAAACTCTGGAAATCTTTTAGGTGGTGAATCAATTACTATCTTAGAAGCTGACTCAACTTGTGTAGACTCTGCTGCTGCAACTGCTGCTGCTGAGGATCTAGTTGCACAAGGTGTGACAGCTATCATGGGTGCTGACTGTTCAGGTGTAACAGGTGCGATTAATGCAAACGTTGCAGTACCAAATGGTATCTTAATGGTATCTCCATCTGCAACATCACCAGGTTTAAGTAAAGTTCCTGATAATGGAACTTTTTGGCGTACTGCTCCATCTGATGCAAAAGGTGGTCAAGTATTAGCTAAACTTGCTTTAAGCAGAGGAATTGAAAGTATAGCTGTAACGTATACTAACAATGACTACGGGAGAGGTTTAGCTGAAGTATTTGAAGCTTCATTTGCTCGTGGTGGCGGAACTATTACAGCATCTGCTGCACACGAAGATGGTAAGGCAGATTATTCATCAGAAGTTGGTGTTCTTGCATCAGCTGGTGGTGACGCACTACTAGTAATTGGTTATATTGATGATGGTGGAAAAGGAATGATCGAAGCATCTTTAGATTCAGGTGCATTTGACACTTTTGTTCTTTCTGATGGTATGATTGGTCAATCAATTGTAGATAATATCGGTGCTGATCTTGAAGGATCATTTGGTTCTATGCCAGGTGCAATTTCAAAAGGTTCAGCTAAGTTTGGAGAGCTAGCAGCTGCAAATGGCATGGATGGAAGTGCTCCATATGTTGGAGAATCTTATGATGCTGCAGCAATTATTGCTCTTGCAATTCAAGCTGGTGGATCTGCTGATAAGCAATCAATACTAAACAATATTGCTAAAGTATCTAACGCTCCAGGTATTGTAATTAACCCTGGTCAATTATCATACGGCTTACAAATGTTAGCTGCTGGTAAAGATATTGATTACCAAGGTGCAACAGACGTAGAATTTAATGCGTTTGGTGATGCCGCTGGTGCGTTTAAAGAGTTAGAAGTTAGTGGTGGCGAATTCGTTACTGTTGGCGCTCTTTAATACTTAAAATTTATTTTAATTTAACCCCAGCTTTTAGCTGGGGTTTTTTTATGAATGCCTTACTTTCTCTGGTATAATTCCTTTAGGTCTATAGCGTAAAATTAATAATAAAATTAAACCCATAAATAAGTATCTAAAGTAAGGAACGCTATCGAGTAAATGTAATTTTAGAGCATTAGTAGGTTCTAATCCTACTGTAAGTTGATTAATAATGAATGTTGTAAGTGGTGCTGCTTCAATCCAAGAAAACCATATGACAAAACCACCAAATATAGCACCTAAATTATTACCACTACCACCTACAATAACCATAATCCAAATAATAAAAGTGAAACGAAGTGGACGATATCCTGAAGGAGTAAATAATCCATCCAAAGTAACAAGCATTGCACCCGCAACACCTACAATTGCAGCTCCTATTACAAAAATTATTAGATGTTGTTTTACAACATCTTTACCCATTGCATTTGCAGCAGTTTCATTGTCTCTTATAGCTCTCATCATCCTTCCCCATGGAGATAATTGAGCTTTGTTTGCAAAATAGAAAATTATCAACATAACAATCAGAAATAAAATAGCGTAAGATAATTTTACAAAAATTCCTGAACCATCAATTATAAGATTATTTAATACTTGTTGTCTATCACTCAAATCAATTATATTATTTAACTTTGATGAATTGAGATATGTAACTAAATTTATAAACCAATCTGCGTTTTGTAAATCAATTTCATAAGGAACTGGTCTCTTTAAACCGATTACATTTTTTACCCCTCTAGATAACCATTCTTCATGTTTTAAAACACTAACAACTATTTCTGAAATACCAAGAGTAACAATGGCAAGATAATCTGATCGTAATCCAAGAGCTACTTTACCAATTACAAATGCAACACCTGCAGCAAATAAACCTCCTACTATCCAAGAGAAAATTATTGGTAATCCAAGGCCACCCAAGAACCCTGCTATTGCAGGATTAACATCCTCAATATTATGTGTAGCATTTAAATAAAAATGTCTGATAATTAAAATACCAAAAAAAATTATAAGAGAATTTAAAATATACCTATTTCTTTTTTGGATTACTGTTTTATTAATATACATTACAGCAATGACCAATACGACAAGTAAAGCAAAACTAATACCTAACCCTCTACCTCCAACCTGCCATGACTCTGTAATGGGAGGGTAAGAAACAAGAACTGCAGCTAATCCACCCATGGCAAGAAAACCCATTACACCAAAATTAATTACTCCTGCATAACCCCAAGAAATATTTACTCCCATTGTCATTATTGCTGAAATAATGCACATGTTTAAAATTACTAAACTTACTGACCATCCTTGAATAAAGCCTACAAAAATAAATAAAGAGATCATAATTGTGATAGCTAACAATTCATATCTTTCAAACTTCATCATAAGACTTTTCCTTTAAATATTCCCGATGGTCTAATCAATAAAACGATAACTAAAATTGAAAATGATACAGCAAATTTATAATCAGTTGAAAGTAATTGTACTAAACCTGTTGGTTCTATAGAGCTTGGAAGTAGATAGACAAAAAATTTCTTATAAGCATATGTTACCATAATTTCTGAAAAAGCGATGACATAACCGCCCACTACAGCTCCAAAGGGACTACCAATTCCTCCAACAATTGCTGATGCAAATATTGGCAAGACTAAATTGAGATAAATAATTGGCTTATAACTTTTATCTAACCCATAAAGTGTACCTGCAACACATGCCAAAACACCTACAATAATCCATGTAGTAAAAACTACTCTATCAGGATTAATACCAGACAATAATGCTAAATCTTCATTATCAGAAAATGCTCTCATTGATTTTCCGGTTTTTGTTTTTTGCAAAAACCAAAAAGTAAAAGTCAAAAGCAAAATTGTAATTAATATTGTAATAACTTGAGACGATTTTAATGCTAATCCTTCATTTAAACCTGTCATTACTTTAAACTGTTTTGCTTTCATTATAAATTTCTGTCCATCGGAAAATTTTATAGTTTCTGTTCCAATTATAATTCTTATTATTGCATTTATTACGAACATAACCCCTATTGAAACCATTGCTAAAACAACAGGAACACTTTTTTGATATCTGTAATATTGAAAAACAAATTTATCAGAAATAATACATAAGATAATTGTTGCTATAATTCCTATAGGTAAAGCTAACAAGGCAGTTGGTAGAATTCCTAAACCAATATTTTGTGATTGAAAAAACCACGTAAATAAAATTGTTATCATCGCTCCAAATGACATAATTTCACCGTGTGCAAAATTTGCAAAACGAAGTATAGCATACACGAATGTAACTCCTAGTGCTCCCAGTGCAAGTTGAGAGCCATAAGAAATACCTGGAATGATAATAAAATTTAGAAGTACAATTATAGAATTTAGAAAATCAATCATTTTAACCTCCTAAAAAAGACTTTCTAACATCTGGATTATTCAATAGTTCTTCACCTGAGCCTTCTCTACTATTTTTACCATTTACTAATACGTATCCTCTATCAGCGATACCAAGTGCTTGTTTTGCATTTTGTTCAACCATTAGTATACCTACACCTGTTTTACGAACTTCTATGATTCTTGAAAATAACTCATCCATTACTATTGGTGATACTCCTGCAGTCGGTTCATCTAACATTAAAATTTTAGGTTTAGTCATAAGTGCTCTTCCAAAAGCCACTTGTTGTCTTTGACCTCCAGATAATTCTCCTGCACTTTGATTTCTTTTTTCTTTTAAAATAGGAAAAAGGTCATAAACATCATTAATAGTATGAATAATGTCATCTTCTCTTAAAAACCCTCCCATTTCTAAATTTTCTTCTACAGTCATACCGGTAAACACATTGTTTGTTTGAGGAACAAATGCCAATCCTAAATTAATTCTGTTTTGAGGTAGCATTGAAGAAATTTCCTTATTTGAATATTTTACAGAACCTGAAGTTAAACTTAACATGCCTAGCAATGCTTTCATTGCTGTTGATTTCCCTGCTCCATTTGGGCCAACAATGACAACAATTTCACCCTCGTTAACTTCTAGATTAATATCTTTAATGATATCAACCCCTCCATATCCAGCAGTTAAATTTTTACCAATTAAATTATTCATAGAATTCTAATTTTTATTAATACCTTTTCCTAAATAAGCTTCTATAACTGTATCGTTATTTTTTACTTCATTAAAATTTCCTTGAAATAAAACTGAACCTTCCGCCATTACAATTACAGGATCACAGATTTTTTCAATAAGATCCATATCATGTTCAATAACGAAAAAAGTATAATTCTTTTCTTTATTTAATCTTAAAATTGCATCCGTAATTTCATTGAGAAGTGTTCTATTAACTCCAGCTCCTACTTCATCAAGTAAAACGATTTGAGGATCAACCATCATAGTTCTCCCTAACTCAAGTAGTTTTTTCTGACCGCCAGATAAGTTACCTGCAAGTTCTTGAGTTAAATGACTTAAATTTAAAAAATTTATTACTTCTATAGCTTTTTGTCTTATTTCTTCTTCTTGTTGTTTTACTTTAGCATTACTTAGTAAAGCGTATGATAATTTTTCACCAAATTGATTTGGTGGCACCATCATTAAATTTTCAAGAACAGTTAATGTTGAAAATTCATGGGCAATTTGAAAAGTTCTTAGAACTCCTTTAGCAAATAATTCGTGAGGTTTTAAAAAAGAAATATCTTCATTATTAAGAATTATATTTCCTTCATCTGGATTATATAATCCTGCAATAGTATTGAATAATGTTGTTTTTCCAGCTCCATTTGGACCTATTAAACCCGTGATTGAGCCCATTTCAACATTCATTGATGCGTTATGGACTGCTTTTAATCCTCCAAAAAATTTATTAACATTATTTATTTCAAGCATTATGTAATTTTTTTAAATTTCCATTCAATTCTGCATTAAGTACTAATCCTAGAGATATAATTATAGAAAGCATTGCTGATCCCCCATAAGAAACTAAGGGTAATGGAATTCCAACTACAGGCATTAAGCCAGATACCATAGATATGTTCATTATCACATATATAAATAAATTACTGCCAACGCCGATAGACAAAATTCTACCAAAAATATGGTTTGATTTAATGCTTATATAAAAACAGACTGATATTAATAATAGAAATAGTAAAATTATAAACATTGTACCCATAAAACCAAATTCTTCTCCAATTAATGTAAAAATAAAATCAGTCTGTTTTTCAGGTAAATACTGAAGATATGATTGAGTCCCCTCTAAAAAACCTTTACCAGTTAGACCGCCAGAGCCTAAAGCAATTTTTGATTGTATAAGTTGATATCCTCTTCCAAGTGCGTCAGCCTCAGGATTTAAAAAAGAGAAAATTCTATCTTTTTGATATGGTTGTAAGTAATTTAATGATAAAGGAATTGATAAAATCAAAATAAAAAATCCTAATACAAACTTCCAAATTCTTATTCCACTTGCAAATAAAATTAAAATTCCAAGCATTGCTATACTTAAAGCAGTACCAAGATCTGGTTGAATGACTACTAAAGCAAATGGTAAAAATAAAATTAATATTGGAAAAAATAAATTTTTTATTCGCTTAATTTCATCAAATTTTAAATCATGATAAAATCTAGCTAGTGCTATTATTATAGTTATTTTTATTAATTCTGATGGCTGGATGCTAAAACCAAATACATTTATCCATCTAGTTGCGCCCTTACCAAAAACACCTATTAATTCAACTGATAGCAGAAGAAATAATGATAAAATAAAAAAGATATAAGCAAATTGATAAATAAATTTAATATTTATTAAAGCTAAGATAATTGCTAAAAATATAAAAAGTGCCAATCTAATTAAATGTCTTGATGCCCAAGGATTATATGATCCTCCTGCTGCAGAATATAAACCTGCTGCGCCAATAAAAGAAATTAAGATTACTAAGAAAATCAATAAGTAATTTAAGTTTTGAATTTTATTTAACATTAAATTTTTAAATTTTTTGTAAATTGAAAAATTTCTTTTGCTATAGGTGCTGCGGTTGATGCACCTGAACCTCCATGCTCAATAACAACCGAAACAGCATATCTAGGGTTTTCAACTGGCATATATCCAACAAATAAAGCATGATCTCTTTTTTTCCATTCTACTTCTTTTTTCCTAAAATCTTCGCTTTCTCTCTCAGCTACAGTTATTCGTCTGACTTGAGAAGTTCCTGTCTTACCTGCAAAAGGTGCAGATTCAGATCTCGAATTATAAGCTGTACCTTTACTTTCATTAACTACTTTAAACATCGAACTTTTAATAATTTTAATTGCATTTTGGTACTTTTCTAATTTTTCAAACTCTATGTCACTATTTTGCTTGATAATATTTGGTTTTACTTTTTTTCCATTAGAAGCAATAATTGAAGTCATTACAGCAAGTTGTAGTGGATTAGTTAATACAAATCCTTGACCAATAGCTGAGATTAGAGTTTCTCCAGGATACCAACTTTCATCGTATTTTTTCTTTTTCCAATCACGTGAAGGTATAATTCCTTTTTTTTGATTAGGTAAAGGTACATCATATATTTTTCCTAAACCAAAATCTTCAGCAACTCTAGCAATTTTATCTATTCCAATTTTTTTTGATATTTCATAGAAAAAAACGTCACATGATTCTTTGATAGCATGACTAACATTCATTGAGCCATGACCATTATTTTTCCAACAATGATAAAGTCTATCACCTAAACCAATTTTTCCACTACAAAAATGTTTCGTATTTGTATCAATAATCCCATGATAAATACCCGCTATAGCAACAACCATTTTAAAAGTTGAACCTGGAGCGTATAAGCCTTGTATACATCTGTAAGTAAGTGGCGAAAGTTCATTTTCTAAAATTGAATCCCAATATTCCTTATTCGGTTTTTGTATAATTTTATTTGGATTATAAGATGGTGTTGAGGCCATACATAATATGTTACCATTACTAATATCCATAAGCACTACAGATCCTGCCTCGTGTTCATTTAATAAATTTAAAGCATATTGTTGAATCCTAAGATCAATAGTTATCTGAATATCATTTCCTTTCTGACTATCTTGCCTAGATATTTCACGAATTACTCTTCCGTAAGAATTAACTTCAATCTCTCTTTGTCCTGCTTTACCTATTAGCTTAGGATTAAAACTTTTTTCAATACCATCTTTTCCTATCTCTAGATTAGGCATATTTGAAATAAAAGGTAGTTCAACTTCTTCTCGATTGGGTTTATTTGTATAACCGATTAAATGTGAAACAGTATTGTCAAAATTGTAAATCCTCATATAGTCTTGAGAAATAAATATGCCCTCAATATTAAGTTTGTTTGATTCTATTTTTTCAAGTTGTGACCAATTAATATTTTCTAAGACTTTTATTTTTTCAAATTTTTTAACCTTTTTAGATAATTCTAGTATTTTTCTTCTGTCACTAAAATTTATTTTTATAATTTGATTTAATTCATTTAGAGATTTATTTATATTTTTTGTATTTTCAGGAATTATGTATACATCAAATACTTTTATGTTAGATGCTAAAATATTTTTATTTGTATCATAAATCTTACCCCTAATTGGGTATATAATTTCTACATCTATTTGATTATTTTTTGAAAGAGTTTTATATTTTTGTGAATCTTTTATTTGAATATCATACAATCTCCAACCTACAATACCAAAAAAAGATACTTTTAATAAATATAATAAAAAAGTTCTTCTATTTAGAGCAGAATATTGTTTTTTATCATCTGAATAAAACATTTCACTTATCCAACTTAGTAAACAAAAATAAAGTAGGAACAAAAATAATTAAAGAAATTAAAATGAAATTGAAAATTGAACTCATATTAAATTTATAGTTGTGTATCAGATTTGCTAAAAATTGTTCATTTAAAAACAAAATAATCAAAGTTATAAAATAAATAAATATAATTTGATACGATGATAATCTAATTAAGTATTTTCTTAGCAATACAAATAATATTAAAAGAGATAAAAAAGTTATTAAATGAGCTCCAATATTATTTAATAAAAATATATCAAATAAAATTCCATATATCAGTGCTATAACATAAAGA
>CACIBE010000017.1 GCA_902584805.1 uncultured Alphaproteobacteria bacterium | reverse complement strand
ATTTTTGTGAAAATACTATAAATATTATTTTTCATACTTTCTTTTTTTTCACTTGGTGTAAAAAATTTTTTATTTTCAAGTTTCTCAATCACATAATTTAAAAATTTAGATAATTGATATTTACTAATATTATCTTTTTCAATTGAAATAGAGTTAGTTATTTTTAAATTATTCAATTCAAATAATTTATGACTTAAAACAGTAACTGCATGAGAAAGGTTTAATGAATTACTTTTACTACTTGTTTCAATAGTAAAAATAATATCAGATAATCTCAAATCCTCATTTGAAAGTCCTGAATTTTCAGGGCCAAAAAGTATTGCTGTTTTTTTATTAACAGTAATTTTTCTTTTAATGAATTTAAAATCGTTAGTAGAATTTTTTTCCAAATATCTTCTTCTATTCGTTGTGGCCACAACATAAGAAAAATTAGAAAGTGCAATTTCTAAATCATCATAAACCTTAATATTCTTAATAATTTTCGTTGCTTTTTTTGCTGCATTTATTGATTTATTGTTTAACCATTTATCTCTTGGTGAAACAACAATTAGATCTTTTAAACCAAAGTTGTGCATAACACGAGCAACCATTCCAATATTTTCAGGAAGTTGGGGCCTAACTAAAATTATGCTTGGGTTTTTTGGAGTCAATTTTTATTCTTTAAATCATTTAATAGCTTAAAAGTAATGCTATCAAAAATAGCGCTATAAGATGCATCAATAATATTTGGAGATACACCAATAGTTGTCCAATGTGTATTAGTGGAATCTGATGATTCAATTAAAACTCTTGTGATAGCACCAGTACCTTTTTCTGATGAAAGAATCATAACCTTGTAATCAGTTAACTTTAAATCTTTGAGATTAGGATAATAATCAATTAGGGCTTTTCTTAATGCACTATCAATAGCATTTACTGGACCATTTCCAGTACCCACTGTCATCATATTTGAATCTTTAACTTTTAAAAATACCGTAGCCTCTGCTTCAGTAACAATTTCACCTTTAGCATTCCATCTTCTTTCATCTGTGACTCTAAATTTTTCTAAATTATAAAAATCCTCAAAATGACCAAGATGACGTCTTACTAATAGCTCAAAACTAGCTAAAGCAGTATCAAATGAATATCCTTCTGATTCTTTTTCCTTGATAATCTCTAAGATATTGTTGATTTCATTTTTAGGTAGATCAATATTAATCTTATTTAATTGATTTAATATATTAGATCTTCCTGCCTGATTTGAAATTACTACGTTTCTAGAATTACCAACAATTTCTGGTTTAATATGTTCATAAGTTGAAGAATTTTTTTCTATTGCAGATGCATGTAATCCACCTTTATGAGAGAAAGCATGATCTCCAACATATGGAGCATTTTTTCTTGAAGGCATGTTAAGAATATCATTTAATGTTCTAGAAATATGAATTAAATTTTTTAACTTATCTTTTGAAATATTTGTTTTATATTTTGTTTTTAGAACCAAAGATGGAATTAAGGAAATTAAATTAGTATTTCCACATCTTTCTCCTAAGCCATTAATTGTTCCCTGTATCTGTCTTGCTCCAGCATTAATAGCTGCTAATGCATTTGCAACTGCATTGTCAGTATCATTGTGAGCATGTATACCAACATTTTGACCTGGTATAACTTTTACTACTTCTGAAACAATATTGTAAATTTCATCTGGAAGAGTTCCCCCATTTGTATCACAAAGCACAACCCATCTTGCACCAGCGTCATATGCTGCTTTAATACAATTCAATGCAAACTCTTTATTTTCTTTAAAACCATCAAAAAAATGTTCTGCATCAAAAATTGGCTCTTTGTTTTTATTTTTTATTGATTGAATACTATCACTAATCATTTTTAAATTTTCATCTTCAGATATCTCTAAAGCGTTTTTTACTTGAAATGATGATGATTTACCTACAATACAAACGCAACTTGCGCTTGAATTAATAAGTGCATTTAATCCTGGATCGTTATCTGCACTTCTACCTGGTCTTCTTGTCATACCAAAGGCAGTCAATTTACTTTTTGAAAATTTTGTATTTCTTGAAAAAAAATCATTATCGGTAGGATTTGCTCCCGGCCATCCACCTTCAATGTAATCTATTCCTAAATCATCAAGATGTTGGGATATATTCATTTTATCACTAACAGAAAAATTAACTCCTGTTGTTTGCTGGCCATCTCTAAGTGTGGTATCGAATAAATATACTTTATCTTCCATAATTACTAGATCGCTAATAGAGTATAAATTAAAATTTACTAGATTTTTCCAAGTTTTTGCAAGATTTCGTCTCTATCAAATAATGGTAGTAGATATTTTAATTCGGGTCCATGAGATTTTCCTGTCAAAATTAACCTCAAAGGCATAAATAAATCTTTTCCTTTAAGCCCAGTTTTTTTGTTAATTTTTGATGTCCAATGATCCCATGTTGTTTCATCAAAAGGATCCTCGGGTAATTCATCAACTGCCGTATTAATAAAATTATCATCAATATTTAAATCTTTAGCATTATTTATTTTTGTAATTACTTCTTCCCATTCTTTAGCTTGATTAACAAATGAAATATTATTTTTAATAAAACGCCAAAAACTCTCTTTTTGAAAATTAGATTTTATATTTTTTAACTTATGACTAATCTCATTATAACTAAATAATTTAATGGTATTTTCATTAAGATTTCTTAAGGATTCAATTGAAAATTTAGCAGAAGATCTAGATAAGCTTTGAATATCAAATTTTTTTACTATTTCATTTAAATCTTTGATTGGATCAATATTACTGCTCGAACCAATAAAAAGAAAATAATTAAGTAAAGATATATTTTCGTATCCTTCGTCTCTAAAATTTTCAATTGAAAGACTTCCAAGTCTTTTGCTAAAACCCTTACCAGTTTCATCAACTAAGAATGGATGATGAGCAAATGATGGAATAGAAGATTCAAGAGCCTTAAAAATTTGAATATGATAAGCAGTATTAGCTATGTGATCTTCCCCTCTAATAATATGTGTAATTTTTTCTTCAATATCATCAATGACTGAAGGTAAATGGTATAATAATGTTCCATCAGCTCTAATTAAAACAGGATCACTCAAATTTTTTGCATCAAATGAAACATCTCCTTTAATGATATCTTTCCAACCAATATTTTCATGATCTAATTTGAATCTCCAATGGGGTTGGATTCCAGATTCTATTTTTTTTTCTACTTCTTCATTACTTAGATTTAATGATGATCTATCATAAATAGGTGGTTTCCCAGATGATAACAAAGATTTTTTCTTTAAAGCTAATTCCTCTTCTGTTTCAAAACATGGATAAAGTCTTTTCTTTTGTTTTAGAATTTGGATTTTCTCATTGTAAATATGTTGTCTAGAGGACTGATTAAAAGTGTAATTCCAATTTAATCCAAGCCATTTAAGATCATCTTTGATACTTGTCTCAAATTCTTTAGAACTCCTATTGGCATCAGTATCATCAATTCTTAATACAAACTCACCTTGATTTTTTTGACAAAAAATCCAATTCAAAATTGCTGATCTAGCATTACCGATATGTATTTTTCCTGTAGGGCTAGGAGCGAACCTACACTTCATATTATTCTTTAGGAATTTCGCAAACGGGAATAGGCTTCATCTTATGAAGATTTGGCTTTCTAATTTCTTCGTATCTACTGTAGTATTCACTAGATTTATTTTCCATTGCTTCTTCTAATTGCTTATATGAAAGACCAAGCTGGCTTTCATCATTTCTACTATCATCCCATAAACCATCTGTCGGTGCTGCGCTAATAATATCTTTTATAACCCCAATTTCTTCGGCTAATTCCCACACCTCAGTTTTAGTACAATCTGCTATTGGCGATATATCTACGCCTCCATCACCATATTTTGTATAAAATCCAACACCAAAATCTTCAACTTTATTTCCAGTACCAACAACTATACCATTATTACTTTGAGCTATTTGGTATAGAGTTACCATTCTTAGTCTAGATCTTGAATTTGCAAAAGCTAACTCACTATCAAAATTTTGCATCGTATTTTGAAATGTTTTAAAAACATTATCTAGCTCGATTATTTTTGTTTCAACATTTGGGTAATTTTGCTCTAAAAATTCTAAATGTCTTAAACTTAAATCATGTTGTAATGAGTTTTGCTTAATAGGCATTGAAACAGCTATAGTTTTTAAACCAGTTTGAGCACATAAGGTGCTAGTAAGAGCTGAGTCAACTCCTCCTGACACTCCTATTACTAGTGTAGTTGGACTATTATTTATAGATTTAGCGTAATCTTTAATCCAATTAGAAATATATAAAATTTTATCTTTTGAATTCATATGTAATATATAAATAAAAATTTATAAATTTGAAGATTGCTTTGAGAGCAATTTTTCTTCTTTTAAAAAATCTGATAATAAAAAAGCCAATTCTAGAGACTGCGAGGCATTTAGTCTCGGATCACAATATGTATGATATCTATTTTTTAGATCTTCATCTGTTATTTCTTGAAGACCTCCCATACATTCTGTAACATCTTGACCAGTCATTTCTAAATGTACGCCGCCTGGATATGTTCCTTCGCTTCTGTGAATTTGAAAAAATTGCTGAATTTCAGAAATTATATCTTTTAATGGCCTAGTTTTAAAACCCGTGTTAGATTTGATAGTATTTCCATGCATGGGGTCACAAGTCCAAACAACATTTTTACCAGCTGAATTAACTGATCTAATTATTTTTGGAAGTATTCCACTAACTTTTTCATGACCCATTCTACATATCAGCGTTATTTTTCCAGCTTCATTATTTGGATTCAACACATCTAATATCTTTAATAGTTCTTCTGTCTTTGTGCTTGGACCCACTTTAATACCTATAGGGTTCTCAATACCTCTTAAAAATTCAATATGTGCTCCATCAAGTTGTCGTGTTCTGTCACCTACCCACAACATGTGAGCTGAAACATCGTACCACTTACCTGAAGTACTATCTATTCTTGTTAATACTTCCTCATATTGAAGAAGTAAAGCTTCATGACTTGTAAAGAAGTCTGTTTCATTTAATTGCCTTACACTATTTCCATTTATTCCACATGCCTCCATAAAAGATAAGCATTCGTCAATTCTAGAGGATATCTCTCTAAATTTAGCAGCATTCTCACCTTTAACAAAATTTAGGTTCCATTGATGTATTTTATTTAAATTGGCAAAACCGCCCTGAGAAAAAGCTCTTAAAAGATTAAGTGTAGATGCAGACTGATTGTACGCCTGAATTAATCTATCTGGATTAGGATCTCTGTCTTTTTGATTGAAGTCTATCCCATTAATTATATCGCCTTTATAAGACTCAAGTTCTAAATCATTAATAACTTCTGTGGCAGATGATCTTGGCTTTGCAAATTGTCCAGCAATTCTTCCTACTTTAACAATTGGACAAGAAGCGCCAAACGTTAATACAACAGCCATTTGTAAAATTACTTTAAATGTATCTCTAATATTATCTGGATGAAAATCTGCAAAACTTTCTGCACAATCCCCACCTTGTAATAAAAAAGCATTTCCGTTTGAAACTTCTCCAAGTTTCTTTTTTAATAGTCTCGCTTCTCCAGCAAAAACTAAAGGTGGATATTTGGAAATTTCATTTAGAGTTTTATTTAGATGATCTTCATTCTGATAGTTAGGCATATGAAGAGCATTTTTATTTCTCCAACTATTTGGTGACCATTTATCGCTCATAATTTGAAAAGGCTCATAAACCCTAATATATCTTGAAACAAGGGTTATTATTTAGATCTTTTATTTCTTAGAATTTTTAAGGCTGATCTTTCAATAGCAAGTGAATTTTTGGGAATATTTTTAGTGATAACACTACCTGCGCCAATTCTAGATTTAGACTCAATTACAACTGGAGCAATGAGTGATGTGTTTGAACCTATAAATACATTATCTTTTATTATCGTTTTGTGTTTTTTCTTTCCATCATAGTTACAAGTTATTGTGCCAGCACCTATATTCACATTATTTCCTATTTCTGAATCTCCAACATATGAAAGATGAGCAATAGAAACATTATTTCCAATTTTAGAATTTTTTATTTCAACAAAGTTACCAATCTTTGATTTTTTTCCGATTTTTGTTTTTGGTCTTAATCTAGCACTTGGACCAATATGTGAATTTTCATCTATTGTAACCTCTTCTAAGTATGAATTACTTTTTATTATTGAACCTTTTTTTATAATTGTTTTTTCCTTTATTGTAACATTGCTTTCAATTGTAACGCTAGGTTCAATTTTGGTGTCATGGCTTAAATAACAAGTATTGGGTTTTAAAAAATTGACTCCATTTTTTATAAAATTTTTTACGTATTTTTTTTGCAAAATATTTTGTACAACATTAAAATCATCCAATGTATTTATGCCCAACATTGTTTCTTTGTTGCACTCAATATAATTGATAGGAATATTTTTTTTTGAAAAAATTTTGCATATATCAGGAAGATATCTTTCTTTTTTAATTTTATTTTCTTTAATATTTTTTAAATTATCAAATAATAATTTAGTATTTGCTATCAAAATACCAGAATTACATAAATTGATTTTTTTTTGTTCAGGTTTTAAATTGATTTGCTCAATTATTTCTTCAACGTATTTGTTATTTAATAATAACCTACCATAACCATGTGGCTCTAAAGTATTAAATGCAATTAATGAAGCTTTCGCTTTACTTTTTTTAAATTTACTTACTAGTTTTCTTATATCTTTAACTTCAACCAAAGGTGTATCACCAAATAAAATTAAAATATTTTTTGATTTAACATATTTTTTAACTTGCTCAATTGCATCAGCGGTTCCTTTTTGTTTTTTTTGAACAACTAACTTTGAGGTATTTAATATTAACTTTAATTCTTCTTTATTTTTTTCATTAGATACAACTAATATATTTTTACCAGATATTTTTTTTGCAATATTAAAAATATGTGAAACAATTGGTAACCCGCATAATGGATAAACAAGTTTTGATTTACTTGCTTTAAATCTCGTACTATTGCCTGCAGCAAGTATAACAGTTGTAATATCAGACATTAGGTTAGAAATTTCTTAAAATTTCGTTTCCAACATTAATTATTTCTTTTGAAGCATCTGATGTAACACTTATATCTACTACACCCCTTCCAACTGAGAATGTTTCAGCAAATAATACTTTGCTAGACAGTCGGGAGCGAGCAATTTTAGCACCAGCATATCTTAAACGCAAAATCATTGCGTCAGTTAATTTTGCTCTCGGCATCACTCTATTAAGAATAATTATTGGATTTTTTCTTTCTTGTTTTGCAATTTTTAAAAAAGGAAGTGTAGCCATTAAGTCTACTGGACTTGGTTGTACTGGAACAAATACCCTATCAGAAGCTTTTACAACTTGCATTGTTTCAAAAGTTATAGATGGAGGGCTATCAATTATTATAAAGTCGTACTTTCTTTTTATGGCTTTAATTTCATCTATTAAATTCCTTATATCAAAATTTAATTGAGTTATTCCAATATCATCTTCACCATAATAAGATTTTCTTGCTTCAAGCCAATATGATAGACTTTTTTGTGCATCAGCATCTATAACAGCTACTTTGTAACCACTATTGCTCCACAAAACTGATAAATTTGCTGAAAGAGTCGATTTACCTGAACCACCTTTTTGATTCGAAAATGCTATAACTTTTCCCATATACAAGTATTGATAATAACTATTTTAAAGATAGATGGAAACATTTTATAAAAAAATATGAAAAAAAATAAGTTAGATATTGCAAAAAAATTATTAAGCAGTGGAGAACTTGTAATATTTCCCACAGAAACAGTATTTGGTCTTGGAGCAGATGCAACAAATGATGAGGCTGTAAAATCTATTTTTAAAGTAAAAAAAAGACCACGAAGTAATCCAATTATCTGTCACTTTAAAAGTATTAAACAAATAGAAAAATATTTTATTTTAAATAAATTTGAAAAAAAATTAGGTTCAACATTCTGGCCTGGTCCTTTGACAATAATATTAAAAAAAAAGAAAAATTCTAAAATATCAAAATTAGTATCTAACAACTCAACTTTAGTTGGCTGCAGAATTCCCGGTAATAAGTTGGCAAAAAAATTAATTACTTTATTTGACCTACCTATTGCAGCCCCTAGTGCTAATCTGTCAGAAAGAACTTCCGTAACCAATATTATGGATATCGATCCTATTCTAGTAAAAAAAATATTTGTTTTAAAAGATAAACAGTCTTCTCATGGACTAGAGTCCACAGTTGTTAGAATTGATACCAATAATGAAATTGAAGTATTAAGATATGGCAGCATAACTGTTGAAGAGCTAAATAAATATGCAAAAGTAAAAATTAAAAAGAAATCATCTATTTCTCCTGGTAATTTAAAAAAACATTACTCAACTTTAAAGCCAATAAGAATGAATGCTAAAAGAATACTAAAAAATGAAGGTTTATTAAATTTTGGCAATAATATATTAAAATCTAAAATAATTAATTTAAATTTGAGTAATAAAAAAAATTTAAATGAAGCAGCAAAAAATTTTTATCATTATCTTCATAAATTAGATCAAAGTAGATGCAAAAAAATTGCTGTAGTAGAAATACCTGATAAAGGGCTTGGCAAAACTATAAATGACAGATTAAGAAGAGCAATTAAATAATTACAATCTATTTAAATAATCCATTAACCTATAATAAATAATGGCTGAAGAATACAATGGTCTTCTAAACATGTTGCCACCTGGAATTTTAAAATGATTAATTTGCTCAAACATATCAAAATTATTTGATTTATTTAAAATTTTTTCAGCTACCATTTTTCCTCCCATAATACTCATAGCTAACCCATGCCCAGAGTAAGCATGAGCATAATATAACTTTTGATTCATTATAGTTCCAAAAATGGGCAATCTATTTATTGATATTGCCAAGGTACCTCCCCAAGAAAATTCAATTTTAAATTTTTTTAATTCAGGAAAAACTTTATACATTCGTTTAGAGACAAAACTCTTTGCATCTTTTACAAAATGAGATGTAATTGTTTCAGGTCCTCCAAAAAGAAGTCTGTAGTCTTCTGAAAATCTATAATAATCAATCATAAATCTAGAATCTATTACGCCACAATTTCTTTTGATTAATTTACTTGCCAGATCTTTTCCGAGAGGTTCTGTTGCAATAATATAATTATTTATAGGCATAAAATAATTTCTCTTTGATCCTAAAAGATTGTCAAGATAACCATTGCAACCAATAATTACTTTCTTTGCTTTAATAATATTTTTTCCAGAGTGAATTATAACTTCTTTTTGATTATCAACAATTTTATCAGCCGGAGAATTTTCATATATATTTATACCATTTGCTAAACACTGTTCTGCTAAACCATATGTCAGTTTTAATGGGTTTAAATGATAAGAATCCTTTAAAAGCATTCCAGAAAAATATCTGTCACTATTAACTTCATCTCTTATTGAATTGTGGTCAAAGTATTCAAAATTATTATAATTATAATTCTTCTGCATATGCTCAATTTCATCTTGAAAATATTTATAATCTTTTTTTGTGTTGCCTACATGAAGAACACCTTGTCTAAGCGCACAGTCAATTTTGTATTTTTCAATTAAATTAACTACATTTGAAACAGCTTCTAATCCAACTTTCCAAAAAAATTTTGCTTTTTCAATACCAAATTTTTTTTCTAAGTAGAATTGATCTTTTCTCATTCCAATTCCTAGTTGACCGCCATTCCTACCAGAAGCACCAGATCCAACTTTATTTGCTTCCAAAATCGTTATTGATAAACCTTGATTAGATAAATTTAATGCTGAAGAAATACCTGTTAAACCACCTCCAATAATACATACATCAGTTGAAATATTCTCATTTAATTTAATTTGATTAGGAAAATTAGGTGCTGAAAATTTATAAAAACTCTCTTTTTCATTATCATGTTGATTAAAGGTTCTTTTTTTTGTAGTAAACATTTACTTATCTTTAATGGTTTAACAATAATTAGTAAACAAACAGTCTCAATATGATTGAAAAATTTCAAAATTGGTTTCATGAAAACTCTATTACAGAAGTTGAATGTTTAGTTCCAGATCTTGGAGGTATAGCAAGGGGAAAAATTTTACCAACTAATAAATTTTTAAAAGGACTTGAAGATGAAAGTCACAGATTACCTCAGTCAACTTTTATTCAAACGATATCAGGAGATTATGCAACTGAGGACTCGGCTGGTGCTTTACCAAGAAGTGTTTACAATCCAACTGATATTGATGTAATTTTAAAACCAGATTTTGATACAATGAGAGTAGTGCCATGGTACGACGACCCTACTGCACAAATTATCTGTGATGCAATAAATCTTAACGGAGATGATGTTATAAATTCTAGTAGGAATGCTCTAAAAAATATTCTTAAACTTTATAAAAAAGATAAATTAACTCCAATTGTTTCGCCAGAGTTAGAATTTTATTTAGTGAAACCTAATGCTGACTCAGACTACCCCCTTGAAGTGCCAGTGGGTCAATCAGGTAGACAAGAAACAGGTAAGCAAGCCTTGGGTATAGATGCTGTGAACGAATTTGATCATCTTTTTGAGGATGTATATAACTATTGTGAAGCTCAAAATATTGAAATTGATACTATTAATCATGAATCTGGCTCAGCTCAAATGGAAATTAATTTTCAACATGGTGATCCTTTAGATCTAGCAGACCAGGTATTTTTATTTAAACGAACTCTAAGACAGTCGGCTTTGAAACATAAACTTCATGCAACATTTATGGCAAAACCTATGGAGAACCAACCTGGTAGTGCAATGCACATACATCAATCAATATATAATGAAAAAAATAAAAATATTTTTTTTAATCAATCAACTAAAATTTCAAAAAAAATGAAAAACTATTTAGGCGGTTTGGAAAAATATACTCCATTATTAATGCCAATATATGCTCCAAATATAAATTCATTTAGAAGATTGTTTGCAACTTGGGGTGCTCCTAAAAATGTTAAATGGGGAATAGGTAATAGAAGTTGTGGTTTTAGAATTCCATCAATTGAGGAAAAGAATATGCGTATTGAAAATAGAATTCCTGGATCTGATACAAATCCATATCTAGTTTTTGCAGCTAATTTAGCTTCAGGATATTTAGGAATGAAAAATAATTTAAAACCAAATCCAGAAACTAAAGATAGTGCATTTAAAGATAAAAATTCTAATCTTCCTAAGAATATGGATGAATCATTAACTCTCTTTGAAAATGATGAAGATATAAAATCCATATTTAATGAAAAATTTGTAAGGTCGATTGCTGCAATAAGAAGAGTCGAGTATCAAGCTTATTTATCAGTCATAAGTTCTTGGGAGCGAGAATATTTATTACTTAATGTTTAAATTTTTTATTAAAATAAAAATAAAATAAACCAATTATTATTAAAGCAAACATTAAAATTGCTGATAATGCGTTTACTTCAGGACTCAATCCTAATCTAACTTTAGAAAAAACTACAATTGGCAATGTGTTAGCTCCAGGCCCAGTAGTAAAACTCGCAACAACTAGATCATCTAAAGAAATTGTAAAAGCTAATAACCAACCAGCAATAATAGAAGGTAAAATTATTGGTAAAGTTATTTTATATAGTACCTTGGTATAATTATAGCCTAGATCCATCGCAGCTTCCTCAATATTTTTGTTAAAGTCAGTTAATCTTGCTTGAATAATAATTGCTACAAATGCAATACAAAAAGTAACGTGCGATATAAAAATAGTTAATTGTCCTCTAGATGATGGAAATCCAATTACATTATTTAAGCTTATAAAAAAAAGCAGCATTGATAGACCTAAAATTAATTCTGGTAAAACCAAAGGTGTTGAAGAAAGAAAAATATAAAATGATTTAAAAGGAATTTTTCTTATTCTTACAAGTGAATATCCAATCATAACTCCTAAAATTGTAGCAAAAGTTGCAGACAAGGCTGCAATTTTAATACTAATAATAAATGCCTCAATTATTTGTTCATTATTAAATAATTCATTGTACCATCTTAAAGAAAATCCTTTCCAAACCATTACTCTCTTATTTTCATTAAATGAGTAAAAAATTAAAACTAAAATTGGGAAATATAAAAAAAATAAACCTAAAAAAATAACTGTACTTTTAATTAAACTAGATTTCATTTTTTTGACTCCAACGAGAATAAAGTATTTGAAAAATAACAATTGGCAAAACCAAAATAATAATTCCACTAAAAGCTAAAGCACTAGCACCTGGCCAATTTCTATTAACAAAAAATTCCTCCCATAATATTTTTCCATAATACAATCTATCACTACCGCCTAACATTTCAGGTATAATAAATTCTCCAACAACAGGTATAAAAACTAATAAAGATCCAGCAACAATTCCTGGAACAGACAAAGGAAGTATAACTTTAAAAAAAGTTTTAATACGATTTAGTCCTAAATCTTTAGATGCTTCAATTAAATTTAAATCAAATTTATTTAAGTATCCATAAAGTGGTAAAATCATCAAAGGTAAATAAGTGTATACAATTCCCATGATAACAGCGTATTGATTGTATAATAACTGAAGTGGCTCTGATGTTATGCCTAGGTTTAGAAGTATTACATTTAAAATTCCATTATTCTGTAAAATTATTTTCCATGCATATACTCTTAATAAAAATGATGACCAAAATGGAATAACTACTAAAACTAATAGGATATTTCTTAATCTGATATTTGAA
>CACIBE010000016.1 GCA_902584805.1 uncultured Alphaproteobacteria bacterium | reverse complement strand
ACTGGACACAATGAGACATTCTGGAGAAATCTACGTTTGACAGATACTCTAGCAGAAGGAGGAAAAGAAACTGGCATAAAAAATTTGACCACACTTCATAATAATCGTTCAAATTTTCTTGAGCGGTATTTATCTTCTTCAAGTGATGTTAAACCTTTCTTAACTGGCTCAAAATGTTCTTACGCTGACATATTTTTGTATACATGTGTCCGTACGGTTCAAGAAACTAATGGTTTTGGGATTTTAAGAGAGGAAACAGGAGGAGACCCTTTTAAAAACTATCCTATTATTAGTAGTATCTGTGATGAGGTTGGAAAAATACAAACAGTGAAAGACACTGTTGGAACAAAATTTTCTGATTGCCCAATTTAATTTATTTTTTTTTATTAAAAAATAGTAGCGTTACTTATAGAGATAAATATGGCAATCCATATAAAGTTTAACTGCCAAAAAATCACCTGAGTGGAGAACGACTAATTTTTTAAATAATTACCAAACTCTGACTTGATAGTTTCAAAACTTACAATTGAAATTTGTATTCTTTTAAATACAAATGAGGGGAGTTAATCCCCTCTAATGAATTTTTTGTAAAATCTATTTTTTCATTGCATTAAACATACTTAAAGTATCATCATAAGCGATAAACTTTGACAACTTATCATCTTTTACTTCCATGTAGTGTCCAAAAATTGTATCCATGCCTTCAGCAGTTGCTTTTGCATTTACAAAAACTTTATCACCTTCGCTGATCATTGATTCTATAGTAACTTTAAAATTGGTCCAGAGTTCAGGAGTTTTCATTAATTGTTGTTGAAAACCCTCTTTATTATGAGTTCCAGAAAATGGATGCTTATCACCTGGATATATCCAAATAAAATCGTCATGTACTATATTCATAAAACCTTCCATGTCACCTTTTCCAAAGAGATCGTAACATTGTTCTACTAATGCTTTTGAGTCCATAATTTTTCCTTTCTTTTGCAATAACTTTAACAACTTTTTGTTACATATTTTTTACTCTTAGATAAATGCTTTGGAAGCAATATAGACATGATATATTTATATAGCAGAGTCCATTAACAATCTTCTTAGTTGGTGTTAAGTTAATCTATAATAATTAAATTGAAAGGATAAAAAATGTTATATCACTTAAAGTATGTTGTATATGAAGATAAGAAATTAGCTGCGCAAGAGTTATTTAAAAATATGACTCAAGAAGAAAGAGATGCTGAATTTCCTGAAGGAGTAACTAAAATAGCTAGAGTTCATAATTCAGCAAGTGGCTATGGTTATGTAATTGTAGATGCAGAAAGTCATGAAAAACTTCACGGCTTTATGATGAGTTGGGCGCCTATGTGTACTTTTCCTCAAGTTGAAGCAATGATTGATGATGAGGATTTATTAAAAGTTCTGTAATGAAATTATTATTGAACTGTGAAATTTTAATACCTAAATAAAAATATATCAAAATATATAAACAAAAGAGGAATAATATGAAAAATAAATTTTTACTAATCTTGATGTCTTCCATTTTTTTAATGTTTGGCTCTGCATTTGCTGGTGAAAAATATGAATTTACTGGAACCGCATATAATACAAGTGGCTTTGAAGCACCGATAGTAACAGCTAGTGAAGCTCAAATTTGGAACTGGAGCAATGATTCTTTTTGGATTTATGATGATGCTCCTGAAGGGTGGCCTAAAGAAGTTATGGCAGACTGTAAGGGTAAAGGTATTGCAAATAAAGATGGCATTCCTCTAGCAGGATTTTTTATGTGTACAGTTCATGATACTGATGGTGATCTTTTTCTGACAAGTGGAAATTGGGAACCCGCTAAAGGTGGAGGAGATTGGACATTTATTTCGGGAACAGGTAAGTTTGAAGGTGTGACTGGTGGAGGTAGCTATTTAAATGGTGTTCAATTTATGGGTGGCGATACCTTAAACTTTGTTACGTCAATAGAAATGCCAAACTAAATTATTTAGAAAGGAGAAATATGGTTAGAATACAGTGGATTATGAAACCTTTTCCTGGTCAAAACGATCAGGCAATGGAAAATGTTAAAAAATTTGCAAAGTTATGGAAAGATCAAGGTGCTAACAAATGCACAATAGCAATTATGTCTGGAAATATGTGGGGTCATATTTCTTTTAATTGTAATTTTGATAATTTTGAACATTTAGGCAAAACGAGAGACTTAGTTAGAAGTCATTCAGATTTAAAACTTATGATTAATGATGGAAGTAAGCTAGGTGAAATAGTTCAAGAAAACACGTATAGTATAGTTGAAAATTACTAATATTTAACAAGGTATTTATTATTTAAAATAAAGACCTATTTATTTACTATGAGACAATTTATAGTCGAATGCTGGGATAGTGTTATGAGTCACGATTTTAACCCATTAAAGCATATTCCTGACCTACAAGTCAGACACATGGTATTGCAAATATTAGCATGGATGTGGTGTATCGCATTCAGTCTTTATGTAGGATCGTGGTATGTAATGGGATTAACTTTTGCTACTCATTTTCTTTTAATCGCAGCCATTGCTATCACTATTGCTACTTTTAAAATATCTGAGAATGTTTATAAATTTAGAGAAGGTTACCATTCAGTGAATAGAGCACGAGGTAGCGTTATTTACAGAGATAAATATGGCAATCCCTATAAAGTTGAATTGCCAAAAAATGATCCTGGTGGAGAACACGACTAATTTTTTTAATAACTGCCAAGCCTTAAATTGTTGAACATTTAAAATTAATAGAAATTATTGATAAGAAATATTAATGAATATTAGATTTTATATAAAGTGTATGCTTTGTTTATTGATTGCTAAATTTGCATTTGCAGAAGTTATAGATGTCAATGATCAAGAAATGATAAAATTATCAAATGCTAATATTCCAATTGTAGATGTAAGAAGAAGTGCGGAGTGGGTTCAAACCGGTGTTATTCCAAATAGTATTTTACTAACTTTTTTCGATGAAGAGGGGAATTATAATTTTGATGAATGGTACGAAAGATTACAACTAGAAATAAATGTAACCGATCCAATAATCTTAATTTGTAGATCAGGAAAAAGATCTAAGGTAGTCGCTAATATGATAGATGAGAAATTTAATACTATTATCTATAATTCACAAAGTGGTATCAACTCTTGGATTAGTAAAAAATTAATAACTGTTGAGCCTCAAACTAATTAAAAAAAGGGTAAGCGATAGGCCTGACCACTCACCCAGTTGACCTATACGCTAAATATATAGCAGAGTCCTTAACAATCTCCTTAGTTGGTTTTATGATTATTATATTTGATTTCTCTCTTTTTATGAATGCTAGTAATTATAAAAAATAAAGTAATAAAATCCTAAAACATTGATTAATCCATATAACTATTAATATTTAATATTTAATTCATAATATATTTGTAATTAATTACTTTGATATTAATTATCGATACTAATGAAATGGCTCAAGAGATAAATTATAACAAATTTTTTCTCGCCGCTTATACTCATGGTGCTATAAGCATGTTTTTAGTAAGTGCCTATTTTGTTTATACACCAATAGTTTTAGATAGTTTAAAAATCACTGAAACTGAATTTGCTTTAGGTATAACTATATTTGCATTCACAAATATAACTATTAATCAAATAGCTACAAGATTTTTACTTCCTAAGATAGGAACAAGCAATTGTTTGATAATTGCAAGATTAGTGTATGCACTTATTCCATTTCTAATTTTTTATATACCTAAATATGAAATATATATTCTTTTGCATATTTTTTGGGGGGTGGCGCATGGTCTTCAAAACCCAAGTATTTTTTCACAAATTGCTATATTAGAATCAAAAACAAAAAAAATATTAAATCCAATATTTAAATCTTGTTTTTCAACAGGAGCTATATTCGGAGCATTACTATCAAGTTTTTGTTTAGGTCTTGAAGTTGATTCGAAATTATTATTTGCTTTTATTGGCGTTTTCATTTTTCTATCTTCTATTTCTATGTATTTTTTTGGATTACCAAAAAAACTTGATTATGTAGATAAATCTCCACGTTTTTCTTTACCATCTAAAACTATTTTTTTGTTCGGTTTAATTAATATGATAGGTTTTGCTGCATTCGGTATAATTCTCAATTGGTCTTCTCTATGGTTTATAAACGATTTAATGGGACCAATATATTTAGCTGGTTTTATTTTAGTATTTTTTAATATTGGTGAAATATCTGCTAACATCATAGCTTCAAAGCTTATTAAAATTTTTAATGAAAAATTTGTAGGTCCTTATATGACTATCATTGGATCATTAATATTAATTTTTACAATAGTTACTCAAAATATTTACTTAATTTTAATTGGTATTACAATATTTGGTTTTTCATCGTCTAATTTAGGACCAATTGTTTTTAGACAAGCAATTAAGTATTCTAAAGATTCAATCCCTAAAACTATGTCTCATGTATCTAGTATTGGTATGTCTGGTTTTATTTTTGGTCCTGCAATAGTTGGTTTTTCTGCTGAAAGATTTGGACTTACGTTTAACATGTATGTTTTGTGTTTCGTTTTTATTTCAATATCAATTCTAATGACATTTCTTATGAATCAGAAAAAAGCAGAAGGATCAGTGAAAAAGGCTAAATAATCTAAATAAATACAATATAAATTTTAAGTTTTTACAAATGCATTAAAAGAAAAACATCTTCGCTCGCCATCTTTACGAAAAGGATGAACATCATGCATTAAAAAAGCAGGGAATATATACATATCACCGACACGAGGTTTAAAGGTAATACGATGCTTTACCAAAGGAGGACTATTGCGTGGCATGGAGACACGACCATCAAAAAAAGAAAGTCTTCCAGCAAAAGCAATCTCTTTGTTATATTTAATAGAATTTGGAACTTCAAGATAACAAACTCCACTAACATTCCCTCTATGAATATGTGGTGGGTTAAAATCACCAGCAAATTGTCTAACAATCCACGCGCGATCAATTTTAATGGAGGAGGGCTTAACTTGAATGACGTTTTTGTAATAAGATTCAATAATGCGGTTAAGTTGTTTTTCTAAACCGCTAGTAAAAAGAAAATCTTTTGTTAAGCGAAATTGTTGTTGAACATTTCCAACTAATCTATGTGAGTGATCCAATACTTTACTTTTGTGTTTATTTTCAATTATTTTATTTGCAAATGAATTAACTTTACCAATCATTGTATGTGATAAATTATATTTACCTATTGTTGGTCCAAAGGGCTTATAGTAAGTTTCTTTCATAGAATATGTTTTTTATTAATGAATTTTAATTGGTAAATATATTTTTTGTGTTAATTAATTATATAATAATACTTTTTTTAAAGTCCAAAAAATTCTATTTTATGAGAATCAGATAAGAATCTAAATTTTATTAAAAATTATTATTAATATTTGTTTAATATTAATTTAATAAAATGTTTTATTGTAAAATTATGATTAAATATTTTTTATCAACACTTTTATTATTATCTTTTAGTTGTAATGCTATAGAAATAACGTCACCAGCATTTGGAGATGGAGAGAGTATTCCAAAAAAGTATGCATGTGAGAAAAGAGGTGGTGAGAATACATCTATTCCAATAAATATCTCTAATGTTCCTGAAAATGCTAAATCAATTGTATTAATAATGGATGATCCAGATGCAATGAGCCTGACAGGTAAAATTTGGGTTCATTGGGTATTATTTGATATCCCAACTGACGTGAACGAATTGCCTGCAATGAAAGATGGTAAAATTGGTATTGGCAAGAGTGGCCAAAACAGTAATTATAAAGAAAATTATGATGGACCATGTCCACCGCACGGAATGCATGTATATAATATTAAAGCTTATGCTCTAAATATAGAAATAAAAGAAAGCTTTGGAGCATTGCCACAAATTGAATTTGAAAAAAAATATAATGATGCAATACTCAGTTCTTCAGTCTTATCTGGAAAATATGCCATCTTACATATATTAAAAAAATAGGTTCACTCAAATTAATTGTGTTTCGTAGAAGAATTTTTTTAAATCGTTAAAAATTATAAAAACGAAAAATCATCAAGAGGGGACATGTGTCCATTTTCAATCTCATCAAGTGTTTGTTGACTTCTTTCCACAAGTTTCATAGCATTATTTAAGGCCCAAATTTGCTTTGTAGCTATGTGTACATCAAAAATTTTATTTCCTAAATCAATTTGCTTTTGATCTTCTTGAATTTTATTGATTATATATTCTGCAGCACTGATTGCATTGAAGGAAACATTAGTGAGCTTAGATGCTTTTCCCATAAATTCCTTTCTCATCTTTATTGTTTCTTTTAGATCAATTCTTTCTTTTCTTTTTGTCAGCCACCCTTCGTTTGCTGCTTGTTTTCTTAGTGTTGATAAAGAATAATTGAATTCTGTAGCGATATCTTGAAGAGTAGGGTACTCATTTCTCTCTCCTTTTATGTAATAATTACGCGCTTCAGTGTAATCAGGACGTTTTCTTGTCATAAAAACATTAATGCGAATGATTCTTTATAAAGAAAGTTCTAGAAAAAATTTATTGTTTAAAAAAATATAATAATGTGAATAAATTAGTTTTTTAAATTTTTTAAAAGTAAATTTTTAAATTCCTCAACAGCAACTGTAGCAGGTTTATGAATGGCAAAATCAAATTGATCTTGATTACTTGATGGCTCAAGATTTAATTCAATTGTTGGTTTGCGCATATCTTTAAACATCGAAACGAAACCGGCAGCAGGGTAGACTTGTCCTGAAGTGCCTATAGAAACAAATAGACTAGATCGTTCAGCTAAATCATGAATTTCATCCATTTGCATAGGCATTTCACCAAACCATACAATGTGAGGTCTCATTTGAGAGCCGCATTTAGGGCATTTATGGGTCTCATTTAAGTCTTTTAGCCATTCAAATACGTGATTATCATTCATAATACATCTAGCTTTATTTAGCTCACCGTGCATGTGAATTATTGATGATGATCCTCCGATCTCATGCAAATTATCGATATTTTGTGTAACTATATGAATTTTATATGTTTTTTCTAATTCATGAAGAAGTATATGGGCCCTATTTGGCTTAATTCCTGAATTTAGTTCTTTTCGACGTTTATTATAAAAATCATAGACAAGAGTAGGGTTTCTATGGAATCCTTCCGGACTCGCAACATCCTCAATTCTATGATTATTCCATAGTCCATCAGAGTCTCTAAATGTTTCAATCCCAGACTCTTTACTTATACCAGCACCCGTTAATACAAAGATCTGGGAATCAGCTGAAATCTGCGGTAATTGTTCCATTTGATACACTATATACAGTATTTTATTACACGTGAAAATCTATATCTAGTTTGTAATATTAGAAATAGATTTAAATAATATATTTAAAATACTGATTTATAGTTATAATATTTATTACTTGACTATTATTTACGATAACTGTAATTATCGTAATATATAATATGGTTAAAATATCACTAAATGAAAACGTAAGTAAGCTAAAGGAAAAATCCAAAGCTAAAAATACTCAGGATAAATATCAAGGAGATTGGTTAAAGTTTATAGATTATTGCGAAAATAAATACAATTGCAGTCCTTTAGATGTTGATGATCTAGATAGTGCTTACGCATTAACAGCCAATTATATGGACTGGCTACATGAAGATCCAGAAGCGAAAATACTCAAAGGATCGAGCAACATACCAGGTAGAGAAAATGTAAATAACAACCCCTACTCCTCTACTGCCTATAAAGCTTCCACTATACAAAGAATCTTAGCATCTATTACATATAAATATAGAGTTAACGGATTTCAATTTGATAGACAAAATCCTAATATTTCCGAAACAATTAGTGCAATTGTAAGAGATGAAAAAAATAATAAATCTGGTCAAGCAAGAGAGTTGTTAAAAGCAGATATTGAAAAAATTATTGATAAAATTCCAAATGATAACGATGATTTTAGAAATATAAGAGATAGAGCTCTTATTTTAATTGGTTTTTATAGTTTTTGTAGAAGATCTGAGCTTTTAGGCATGAAATACGAACATCTAAATTTTGAAAAAGATGGTGTTCAAGTATTAATACCTTTTTCTAAGACTGATCAAAAAGGTGAAGGAAGAATGATCTATTTACCTAAAAATAATTCACCTTATTGTCCCGTATCTGCGTTAAAGAATTGGTTAGAGGTAGCGCTAATTGATTCAGGTCCACTCTTTTATAAAATTAACAAAGCTAATAATATAGAAAAATATATTCTTAATAATAAGAATCAAAAAGTAAGTTTGACTGACACAAGTTTTGTTTTAATTTTAAAGAAAAGAGCTGAGGAGGCAGGTATAGAAAATTGTGATAAAATTTCTGGTCACAGCTTAAGAATAGGTTCGATTACTCAAGCTAGAATGAATGGAGTACCTACTCATGAAATTATGGCTCAAAGCGGTCATAAGACAACGCAAATGATAGATAGATATACAAAGCTAACAAATATAAAAGAAACTAGTGCAGCAAAAAAATTATAAATTAATAAAATGCAATTGCTGCTGCAATTAAAACTATTACTAACAGCCCTCTTCCACTCATTGTAGCTATTTTCATTATAGATTTGTTAGGTGGTAAATTATTTTTAGAGCAATTAAAAACGTGAAAATTTACATAAGCAGATAAGCCTAAAAGAAAACCTGCAGCAATTAATTTGATTGTAAATGCACTATTAATAATAAAGCCTCCATATAAATTAATTGAAAGAATAATTCCTGATATCCATAAGATAATAAGAGATATCAAACCTATGTAACCAAGTAATTTTAATATCTTTGCTGTATTTAAATCAGGAATTTGATTTGCTTTAGCATAAACAGACTGTATTACGCCACCGCCAACCAAAACACCGCCTGAAAAAACTATTGCAAGATAATGTATGAACTTTAGTATAATTATTATTGTCATTAAAATTTAATATTAACTTACTATTTTTATAGTATTATGATTATGTATGAAAATAAAAAAAGGAGATAAATTAGAAGAAATTACCCTACCCCGACATGATGGTAATCAATTTAATTTATCAGATACTAAAGGCAAAAAAGTTTTATTGACTTTTTATAGAGTTGCTGGATGCACTTTTTGTAATTTAAGACTACTTGAGTTTAATAAAAGATTTAATGAATTTGGTCCAAATTTCACCCACGTAGGAATTTTTCATTCAAATGTTAATCTTTTGAAATCCAATATGAAGAAGCACGGCCCCATTCCATTTACAGTTTTAGCAGATGAAGAATTTAAATATTTTCAAAAATATTCAATAGAGCGAAGTTGGTTTAAGTTATTTTTGGCAGGAATTTATAAAACATTCTCTATCTTTCCGGCCTTAATAAGAGGTTTCATGCCCATTCCTCTTGGAGGATATTTTAATACTGCAGTAACAGATATAATGATTAATGAAGAAGGTATTGTGGAAGAAGTTTTATATGCAAAAAAACATGCTGCGGATCATTTTGCATTTAATAAAGTAAAAGAATTTTCTTTAAATTGATAAAAGCTGGGAATTGAATCCCAGCTTTTAGTTACATATAAATTATATCTGACATATTATAAATAAGATATATTGATACAAATAAAAATACATGCCCTATTACTTCATCAGCGACATCACTTTTTGCATCCGGGTCTATAAATTTTAATCTTTGTGCCCAACTTAAAATCACTTGAGCAAAAGAAAGTAAAAATCCGTTTACAAAAAATATCCAGCAAGATTGAGGTCCATTTTCTCTAAATAATATCCAAATTCCAATTATTACTATTGGCACAATAAATGTCCCTATGATTCTTACAATTGGCAAAGCTTTTTCTCCTAAATCATATCTTGTAACAAGCGAATTTGGTGAAAATACAGTTAGGAAACCATAGTAAGATATACCTAATAAATTAAGTAAAAATAAAACTAGATTTAAAGTACCTCCAAAATTTTCAACCATAATTACTCCTTTTAAAATTATTATAGATAAATTTTATCAGATAAACCATAAATTATAATTAAGTTTAATACTAGAACTACTGCTGATACAATTGGCTGTTCTATTGTCGAATTAACCTTATCTCTTCCGAATAGGAAAGCTATTTTAAAATGAAAACAAAAATTGTAGACAGTTGCCATTGCAAAGACAATAACGTTAATTATAAAGAAAGGCCAAGTACCTTCAGGTCCAGTAAATAAAATATAAAGACCAACAAAGAAAAAAGCAGTAACCCAAAAAATTCCAAAATTCGCTGCAGGTGCAGCACTTGAGTCAGTGTTATATTTTGCAAATTCTTTTTCTTTATTAAATAAAAATGTAAATGAGTAATAACCAGCTAACGCAATGTTAATTATGTATAAAATCAAATAAAAAATTCCATTAAAACTCTCAACCATAAAAGCCTCCTATAAAAATTGTTTAAATATATATATTTGTTTTTTAAGATTCTGTGACAATAGTTACCAAATTTGGCTGGTATTTTAAAAAAAATTTAGTTAAAAAAAATATATGAATTCTGAAAGAAAATTAGCAACCATTCTTGCTACCGACTGTGTAAATTTTAGTAAACACATGGAGGAGAGCGAAGAGCTTACACTCACCAACCTTAACGAATGCAGAAAAATAATTGATGAAGTTATAGCTAAATTTGGTGGTAAAATTTTTTCAACTGCTGGTGACTCTGTTGTTGCTGAATTCCCAAGTCCTGTACAGTGCGTAAAAGCTGCTATTGAATTCCAGGATAAATTATATGAAAGAAATGAACATTCTTTAACTAAGTTACAATTAAACTGGAGAGTTGGTATTCATGTTGATGATGTGATTGTAGAAAATAATAATATTATGGGCTCAGGAGTCAATATTGCTGCAAGACTAGAAAGTCAAAGTGAGCCAGGTAAAATTCTTGTTTCAAAAATTGTCAAAGATCAAGTTGATAAAAGAATTGATTATTCAATAGAAGCTGATGGTACAAGAAAACTAAAAAATATAAGCGATGAGTTCGAAGTTTTCAAAGTAAAAGGTTTAAAAATTGATGAAGATGATTTTTTCTCTGAAGAAGTAAATGAGGAAAAGAATGAAGATGAAAATAATAAAAAAGATGATAATGTAACTATTTCACGAAATTCTTCACAACCAAAAATAGCAATACTTACATTTAAGAATGTGAGTAAAAATGATGATAGTGAATTTTTGGTAGAGGCTATTACAGGTGATTTAATTATAGAGTTTTCCAGAATGAAAGAATTTGATGTTGTATCAAAAAAAACATGTGACGATCATGATAAAAGTAATGAAGACGCACTTACATTTGCAAAAAAACATAAAATAGACTTTTTAGTTGGTGGAAATATTAGATCAGCTGGTAATAGATTAAGAGTAGCAGTAGATTTAACTAATGCAAAAGATGGTTCCATTATATGGGGAGATCGATATGATAGAGTTCTTGAAGACATTTTTGATATTCAAGATGAAATTGTACAAAAGATATCAAAAGAATTATTAGGTAATATAGAACTTACAAATTTACAAAATATAAAAAGAAAACCTACTGATAATTTAAATTCATATGAAAATTTAGTTATTGGAAGATATCATTGGCTTAGACAATCATCAGCAAAAGAACATAATGATAAGGCTTTATTTCACTTTGATAAAGCTATCGAACAAGATGAAACAAATGCAAGAGCACACTCCCTTAAAGCTTGTACAATTGGTGGTGGCCTAGGTAAACAATATTATGAAGATAATGATAAAATGATGAAAATGATTTTTCATCATATTGAGAAAAGTTTAGAGCATGATGAGAATGATTATGAAGTAAGAAGAATTAGCTCAGCTATTTCCTTAATGCAAAAAAAATATGAGGAATCAGAAGAACACGGAAAGATTGCCTACTCTATGAATCCAAATGATCCAAGAGTACTTGCAGTTTACGGTGAAATATTAGTAAGAAATAAAAAAATTGATCAAGGATTAGAATTACTTCATAAAGCACTTGAATTAGATCCTATACCTGCCGGTCAAAAAACATCAGATAACAGATATAGAGATCTTGTCTTAGGTTATTTTTGTAAAAAGGATTATGATGTTTGTATAACTCAAGCTCAAAAAATTAAAGAGTTGGAACCACGATCTTGGGTATTTCTCTTATTTTCATTGAAAGAAAAAGATAATGGAATTAATTTAAAAGAAAATGAATATTTTGTTAACAAATATGATGACTATTCAAAACTAGATTGGAAAGAGACAATTAAAAGTTTTCATCTACCAGATGAAGAAATGAATAAAAATTTAGAAAATTTTACAAATCAGGTTATTAATTAATCTTTATTTTTTCTATCTGTAAAAGCACTTGCTAATATACCAGCTGGTAAAGCAACTGCTCCAATTCCAAACAATGCAGTGCATACTGCTGCAAATCTACCTAAAAATGTAATAGGTGTATAATCACCATAACCTGTTGATAGTAAGGCTGCAGAACTTACCCATAAAGCTCTTGGGATTGATCCAAAAGCTTCAGGTTGCAAATCTCCCTCTACAACATAAAGTAAAGTAGCAGACAATAACATCAAACTTAGAGTAAGTAGTAATGAAAAAATTAATTCGTGTCTCCTGTCATATATTGCATGAAGTATAAAATCTACTGACTCACTAAAACGTCCAAATCTTAAAATACTAAATATTCTTATAGCTCTTAATAATCTTACTAAAAAACCTTCATTTATACCTATTAAAAATAATGGGATAAGTGCAATTGCATCAATTAGAGCAGGTAATGTAAAAATATACTTAAACTTACCTTTAAAACCTTTAAATTTGTCAATTTGATCTACAGCAATTAATCTACAAATATACTCAATTAGAAATACTATACCAAAAAAAAGTTTTGCTGAGTCAAAGAGTTGATAATATTGCTCATAAATCAATTTTTCTGACTCAATAACAACAAAAACACAGTTCAATACAATAAGAAAGAATATAATTTTTTCAATTAATGTAAAATCCTTCTCTTCTAAACCAAAATGTAAGTGTTCGAATAAATACTTTGAAAATGAATTCATTTTTATATAAATTCTTTATAGCAAAAATTACAAAATGAAAATTAACATTTTTTACCTACTGTCTAAGATTAGTATAATTTTAATAAGCTTATTATGTATTTTATCTATTCTGTTATTTTATAATAATGCAGTTACTTTAAATTCTTTATATATATTCATTTCTGTATTTATTATTGGCTCTGTAATACGGCTTAACAAATTAAAGAAATTTACACGAATACTATTTACTATCATTATACTTCCCATTTTATCCTATCTAATGGTAAATTTTTCCTATGATATAGTTATTCAAAAAGAATTTTTGTTTATTAATGAAACTATAAGTAACCTTACAGATAAAATCTTACTGATAACTTTATATTTTATTCCATCAATATTTATAATGATGTTTTATAAATACGAAGTATTATCACTAAATGATAAATCAGGAACAACAATACCTGAGATAATAACATTTCTTTTTCAGTTTTTATTATTTGCGATACCTGCATTTTTAGTTTTATCCTTTGTTTTTAATTTAGAACTTACAAGTATTCTTGCTGCAGGTGGTATAGTTTTTGCTGCTATTGCACTTTCTTTACAATCAAGCTTATCAGATTTAATTAAAGGAATTTTTGTAAATATTGAAAGACCATTTGCAATAAATGACTGGATTACGGTTGATGATAAAACAGGTTATGTAGAAAATATTACCTGGAGAAGTACAAGAATAAGGACATTTCAAAATACTGAAGTAATTATTCCAAATGAAATCGTCGCAGATTCAATTTTAACTAATTGGAGCAAACAAGATAAAGAAAAAATGAGTGAAGGATTTCATATTTTCAATAAACTATATTTTCATCCTTCTCATGATCCAGAAAATATTTCAAAGTTACTTTATAATGCTCTCAAAAAAGCGAAACCGGTTGATGGTAGAGAGCAATTAAATTTACAGTGGGTTCGTTTTATAGGTGCTAATGAGTTTGGATTAGAATTTGTTGTTGCTTTTGATTGCACAAAAAGAATTTTAAAAAATTCGATGCAAGATAGTGTGATGATGGAAATACATA
>CACIBE010000015.1 GCA_902584805.1 uncultured Alphaproteobacteria bacterium | reverse complement strand
TATATAAAAAATGAAATATAGAAAATTAGGTAATACAGATATTGATGTAAGTGTAATTTGTTTAGGCACAATGACTTTTGGTGAGCAAAATAGTCAACAAGAAGGTTTTGATCAAATGGATTATGCAGTTGAAAGAGGTGTCAATTTTTTTGACACAGCTGAACTATACGCTGTCATGCCAAGAAAAGAAACTTATGGCAAAACAGAAGAAATAGTTGGCAATTGGTTTCGTGAAAGAAAAAATAGAGACAAAATTATTTTAGCTTCAAAAATAGCTTCAAAATCAGATGGCCTTGAGTGGATTAGAGAAGGATCAAAAAATTTAGGTTTTGATAAAAAAAATATGAATGCTGCAATAGATGAGAGCCTTAAAAGATTAAAGACTGATTATATTGATCTATATCAATTACACTGGCCTGAAAGAAAGGTTCCGAAATTTGGAATTTTAGATTTTGAATATGATGCCAGTGATAATGATTGGACTACTGTTGAAGAAGTTTTATATAATTTAGACCAACTTATTAAAGCAGGCAAAATTAGATATGCCGGCTTATCTAATGAAACACCATGGGGTGTAATGAAATACCTTCAAATTTCAAAAGAAAATAATCTTCCACGCATGATGTCCATTCAGAATGTTTATAGTTTAGTTAACCGAGTATTTGATATTCATAACTCTGAAGTTTCAATCAGAGAGAACTGTGGTTTACTAGCTTACTCCCCCTTAGCAGGTGGAAGATTAAGTGGAAAATATATTGGTGGTAAAAATCCTGAAAAAGCAAGGTATACTCTTTGGCCAAGACGTTTTTCCAGACACCATACTGAAAGAGGAGAAAGTGCAATAGAAAAATATTTTAAACTTGCTCAAAAATACGAAATAGCACCATCTACATTTGCTAACGCTTTTGTTAATGATCGTCCATTTGTTACAAGCAATATAATTGGTGCTACGACTATGAACCAGCTTAAAGAAAATATTGATAGCATTGATATAACGCTTTCAAAAGAAATATTAAAAGAAATTGAGGACATACACTTATCTGATCCTAATCCTTGTGTTTAATATTTATATTTTAATTTTATCTAATAACCTACGAACATCCTCAACATATCTTCTATCCCATAAATAAACATTTAATAATGAATAATACAATTGATAAACTGGTTCATATTCTAAATAATATTTATCAACTTTGATATGATCGTTGTATTTATTTAAAAAATTATTATCAATAAATTTCGGGTTAAACCACCTCAAATAAGCAACTTCTAATTCATTGTGACCATAAAATGATCCCGGGTCAATAAAACCTACAAATTTTTTATTTTTAAAAAGTATATTTCCTTCCCATAAATCACCGTGTAATAAAGATGGTCTTGGATTAGCTGGAATAAAATTATCCATTTTTTTAATCAATAAATCAATTTTAATATTAATTGATTTATCCATAGGATTATTTTTGTTAACTAAATCAAAAATGTAAGATAGTCTTTTATTTGTATAGAACTCTTTCCAATTTTTAGATTTAGAATTTATCTGCTTTAAACCACCAATCTGTGTATCAAAATCAAAACCATAATCTTGATTCTTTATTGAATGAATAGAAATTATGGAATTTAATAAATCAACATTTGTTTTTTCTGGTTGATCACCATTATTACTTATGAATGACATGATTAAAAATCTATCATTATAGTTAATAATATTTGGAAAATAATTAAACTTTTGTTTATTAAAAAATACAAGATTATCTTTTTCAGATTTTATAGCATTAAATTTATCATTATTTTTGTAATAATATTTAACAATAAACTCCTCACTGTCATTTGTAATAATTTTTAAACAATTAATACCAAAAGAGTCTGATAATAACTTGCTATCTATAATTTTTTTATTATCTAAAAGTTTTTCAATTTCTATAATGATACTTTTTTCAATCATACAAAATGTCCAAAAAAATTAATTTTCAGTTTCTAATTTCATATTTTGGATTAATACCATATGTTTTAACTTTTTTAGATAAATACTATTTTTTAGTAGTTGAGGAAGAAGATCTACTTAATTTTGTTACTTACTATAGTCTAATTATAATTGTTTTTATTGGATCAATAAACTGGAATTTAAAAAATAATCCGCCCACTCATATAGTAATATACGGTTTTTTGCCTAGCTTATTTGCTGTTATAATTATTATATTAAGCCTTCTTAACATTAATATTTTAATAATTTTTATTTTAATAATTTTACTTTTGTTAACTCAGTTATTTTTTGACTATATTATATTATTTGCAAACGAAACAAATAAACAGGTATTTTACTATCTCAGGCTACCTTTAACGATTTTAATTATCCTATTTTTATTTCTTATTTCATTGTAAGGCTTACACGACCAATATTTCTACCTGCATGATTTTTTAATTCAAACTTTTCTTTTTTTTCTAGATTTTTTAATTCTACTTTACCCATAACTTTAAATTTTTTAAAGATATTTAGTATAGCAATTGGAATAGCTCTTTCATTTCCGTCTGTAATTTTAATTACCCCGCTAATTTCCTTTTGGAAATCAACAAATAAAAAAACACCTTCAGCCCCACTTTTACAAAATATTTTTCCTTTTGAAGCTTTTATTACTTTTGTATCAAAACTCACAGTTCCTCCAATAAATTCAGGATTTTTTAAAATTGAATTAACCAAAGTTCTTACTTGATCAGTATACTCATAATTATTTTTATAACTCTTAATTAAATTATTTAATGCTCTTGATATATATTTAATTTTAAATGAGTATTGTGGTGCACTACAACCATCTAGAGAGAAATTTTTTTTTGATAATTTGCTTTCTGTAAATTTATTAAAAATTTTCCTAATATTTATTTGATGTTCGTGATTATAATCAAGATAGTTTGTAATGCTCTGATTATTGACTAAACAGCTTGTTAACATACCTAAGTGTTTGCCTGCACAATTGTTATGCAGTTCGTTAAATTTTTTTCTAGAATATATTATTTTTTCAGAGGCGTTTTTATCTAATGGCGCATGTATACCACATTGTAAATTTTTTGTTTTTATATTTATTTTTGAAATCCATTTTTTTAACTCTTTTATATGAAATTTTTCTCCTTTGTGTGAAGCACAAGCTAAAGCTATATGTTTTTTATTTAATTTATAATTTTTAATTGCACTTGACATTGCAAAAGGAATTGCTTGAAATATTTTAATTGATGATCTGGGGAAAAAATATTCATTATCATTATTTGTAGATAATAAAATTTTACCATCGACATTTGTTACTAACGCCTTTACTTGATGGGTGCTTTCAACACATTTACCCCTGACAAAATTTACGTGAATCTTAGACACGTATGAAGTTATACAATAATGAGTTTATTTTTGCTTAAAAAAAGATTTAATAAATGTAAATAAGTTCAAGAAGGATCCATACTTACCAAAGAAAATTACATCTTTTTCGGTAATGCTTAAGCATACACAGCCTGTGTCTTTTGATGCTATTGGCGTATGTTTTATTTTTTGGTCATTTATCTGAATGTCGCCTCTAGAGTAATGACCATATTCATCGCAAAAACTACCTTCTAAGACTAATATATACTCTTTTCCACCATGTGAGTGCAGCGGTACAGAAACTCCAGGGTCCATTTTAATTAATTTCAATTCGTCTTTATCATCGATAGATGCAGTAAATTCTTTGAAACCCTTATAAACTTGTTTCCAATTTAAATTATTTAGGTTTCCAAAAAAGCTAGTTACTGGATCTTTAAGATTTGAGGAAGGTTTAATGTTTTCATTATTCATACAGTCTGTATATCTCAAATTTTTAGGATAAATGTTTTCGTTATCCATTAAGTTTTCACCCAACATATTTTCAAATGTACTCCCAATTTTAGAAGCATCTGAATTTAATTCTAAATATGTTGAAGCAAATAGCGACTTCGCTGGACCTAGTATTCCAGAAGCAAAATCAAATATAAGCTGGTTTTTTACTACAGTTCCGTTCATCTTAAAAATTCCTGCATTTTCGTTAAAATATGCCTTATTCTTGATTTAACTGTACCTAATGGAATTTCAAGCTCATCTGCAATTTTTTTATGACTTTTGTTTTCAAAAAAGTTCATTTTTATCATTATTTTTTGCTGTTCATCGAGCTCATTATTTATTCTATCTATTTGTTTTTTTGCCTCATTTTCTTCAATGAGGTCAATTTCTCTATCTTGGTATAAAAATTCTCTTATATCCTCTTCTTTAAAGTTTATTTTTGAATTTTTCCTTAAAAAGTCTATTTTTTTGTTTCTCGCAATAGTAAATATCCATGTTGAAAGTGCTGATTTTGTTGAATCATATAGGTTTGATTTTACCCAAACAGTACTTAAGACCTCTTGTGTCAGCTCTTCAGAGCTTTCAAACTTGATCCTATTTTGAATAAAATAGGCGTTAACTTTAGGTGCAAAAAAATCAAAAATTTTTGAAAAAGCCATTTCGTCGCGGTCTTTTTGAATCCGTTTCATCAAGTCATTTAAATTTGATTTTTCCATAGTTTAAAAAGGCTCTAACATTGACTAAACACTCTTAACTAATTGCATAAGATATACTAAAAGAAGAAATTGATGAAAATTATTCTTAAGTTTTTAATAGCGCTATATGTAGCACTTCCAAGTACTTTAATGGCGCTAGAAGTTGGTAAATGGTCTTTTGAGAAAGCTGATGAGTATTGTTACATAGGTAGTCTGGCAACTGAAACAGACCTACCTAGTGATAAGAAAAGAGGAAGCTTCTATGTTCTAGTTTATAAAAATATTGGCAATCCTGATACTGTAGTTCAGATTGAAGCTGGTTATAGTTATAAAGTACCCTCTGATATTATTGTAAATATAGATAAGGGAGACTATAAATTTTATACAACTGAAGATTTGCCAACAGCTGCTTGGACAGAGGAGGATAACAAAGTTATTTTTGCAATGAAGAAAGGACTTGAACTTAAAGTTACTGGTGAATCCTCTAGAGGTACCACTACTATTGATAAATATACACTTAATGGATTTACCGCAGCTTATAATAAATTAGTAGAAGAGTGTTAATGCCTAAAAAAATTGTTTTAGCCTATTCTGGTGGATTAGATACAAGTGTCATTCTGAAATGGCTTCAAAATAAATACAATTGTCCGGTTGTTACTTTTACAGCTGATATTGGTCAAGGTGATGAACTTTCACCTATAGAAAATAAGGCGAAAAGTTTAGGAGTAAAAGAGATCTTTATCGAAAACTTACAGGAAGAATTTGTTAGAGATTATGTATTTCCGATGTTTAGAGCAAACACATTATATGAGGGAACCTATTTATTAGGCACTGCTATTGCAAGACCCTTAATTGCAAAAAGACAAATTGAAATTGCTAAAATTGTAGGAGCCGATGCAGTAGCTCATGGAGCTACTGGAAAAGGAAATGATCAAGTTAGGTTTGAACTAGGATACTATGCAAATAACCCAAATATTAAAGTGATCGCACCTTGGAGAGAATGGGAATTTGAAAGTAGAAAAGATTTAATAGAATATGCAGAAAAAAATCAGATAACAGTTCCCAAAGATAAAATGGGTGAACCACCATTCAGTACTGATGCAAATCTTTTACATACTTCCTCAGAGGGAAAGCTCCTTGAAGATCCATGGGTTGAACCACCTGAGTATGTTTTTACCAGAACAAAAAGCATAGAACAATCTCCAAATAAAGCTGAAATTTTGACAATAGGTTTTAAAAATGGCGACCCTATATCTGTAAATGAAAAAAAACTAAAACCACATGAAATCTTAGAAAAATTAAATTTTATAGCTGGTAATCATGGTGTAGGAAGAATTGATTTAGTTGAAAATAGATTTGTTGGAATGAAATCAAGAGGTATTTATGAGACACCTGGTGGTACTATATTATTGAATGCTAGAAGAGCAATTGAAAGTATTACTTTAGATAAGGGTGAAACACATCTAAAAGATGAGATAATGCCTAAATATGCCGAAATAATTTATAACGGGTTTTGGTTTTCTTCTGAAAGAATTGCAATGCAATCTCTAATTGATTCTACGCAACAAAAAGTTAATGGAGAAGTGAAAGTAAAAATTTTTAAAGGTAATACTATTATTTTAGGACGAAAATCAAATAATAGTCTCTATGATAATAGCCTGGTCTCTTTTGATGAAGCAGGTGATTATAATCAAAAAGATGCAGAAGGATTTATAAAAATAAATTCAATTAGATTAAAAAAAACTAATAAATAGCTTATGGGTTATGGCGATGATTTATTAATTACTACTCTAGCTTCTAAAATAAAAAAAAAGAACCCAGAAAGACAAATAATAATTGGTGATGCTAAGGAGAGACGCGCTTTTCATTCTCCTATTTATGAAAACAGTCCATATATATCAGATTGTAGAAATCTTGAACAAAATAAACCTACACAAATTATAGATTATCACACAAGAAATAGACCTTATATTGACTACAAAAACTCTACTAATTCAAAATATGTTTGGAGAAAATTTAAACCTCAACCAGGGCAATTATTTTTTTCTGAAGAGGAAAAATCAGAAGCAAAAAAAATTATCTCTAAAGCAAAAGATTATTGGAATCATAAATATCATAAAAACTATAAAAAAATTATATTTTTAGAAACATCATCTACTAAGATTAATAGTAAACAATTTTCTGTGAAACAAAAAAATTTAAATTGGGGTGAGCATAATTGGTTAGAATTAATAAATAAAATTAAAGAAGATTATTTGATTATTCAATCAGTGCACCAGGAAACAAAAAATAATTTTGAAATTTTTACACCCGATAACATGTCTTTTAGACTAGCATGTGCAGTTTTAAATGAAACAGATTTTTTTGTTGGTAGCCATGGAGGTTTTGGCCATGCCGCTGCTGCTTTAAACAAAAAAGCCATATTGTATTTTGGAGGTTGGATATCACCAGAAACAATGGCGTATGATTTTCATGAAAATATATATTATCAACATAAATTATCTCCTTGTGGAGAATATGGAACTAAATGTGATCATTGCGAAGAAGCAAGAAAATCAATTACTGTAGATACTTTTATAAAATGTATAAATAAAATTTCTTAGATTAAAAAATTATTTTTTTAACAATCTAAGATCATTTATAACCATTTTTTCAATTAATTTATCAATTTTAACTTTAGCTTTCCATCCAGTTTTTTTTGTAATCTTAGATGAGTCAGCTATTAACAATTCAACCTCAGCAGGTCTAAAAAGCTTTTTGTTAATTTTTAAATATTTTTCATATTTTAAATCTACTACTTCAAAAGCTTTCTCAACAAAATATTTTATACTTTTTGTTTCTCCAGTACCTACCACATAATCATCAGGTTTTTTTTGTTGAAGCATTAACCACATTGCTTTTACATATTCAGGTGCATATCCCCAATCTCTTTTTGCTTGCAAATTTCCTAATTCTAAAAGTTTTAATTTTTTCAATTTAATCAATGCTACTGCATGAGAAATCTTTCTTGTAACAAATTCAAAACCACGTCTTTCTGATTCATGATTAAATAAAATTCCTGATGAAGCATGTAGATTGTATGATTCTCTATAATTTCTAGTTAATTCAAAACCTGCAACTTTTGAAATACCATAAGGTGATCGAGGATAAAAAGGTGTATTCTCATTTTGTGGAACCTTTTTAACCTTTCCAAACATTTCTGAAGAGCCTGCAAAATAAAATTTAGTATTAAGACCGCTCTCTTTTATTGCTGAAAGACAATAATGAGTTGAAGATATATTTGATGATAACGTTGAAAACTCATCTTGAAAGGAATAATCTACATAACTTTGGGCAGCTAAGTGATAAAACTCATTCGGTTTTACTTTATTGAAAATTTTAAATATACTTGCATAACTTTCCATAGATCCTGCGTGAAGTCGTATTCTACTTTGTACTTTATTTATTCTCCAAAGGCGATGTTCTTGATTTTCTAATGCAACCCTCCTTACTATTCCATGAACCTCGTAACCTTTTTTTAATAAAAACTCAGCAAGATATGATCCATCTTGACCTGTAATGCCTGTAATTAGTGCTTTCATTTATAATACCTATTAGAATTTTTAAAAGCTATAGTTGTATTCCTCAAAAGACAAGCAATTGTCATTGGTCCAACTCCTCCTGGTACTGGAGAAATCGCGTATACCTTATTTTTTACATCCTTAAAAAATACATCTCCAACTAACTTAGATTTATTTTTGTTTATTTCGATCCTATTAATACCAACATCAATAACAATAGCACCTTCTTTTACCCAATCTTTATTTACAAGTTCAGGTTTTCCAATTGCAGCAATTAAAATATCGGCACTTTTGCAAATACTTTCAATATTTACGGTTTTTGAATGCACTGTTGTTACAGTACAAGATTCTTTTAACAAAAGTTGAGACATAGGTTTTCCAACTATATTAGATCTTCCTATCACAACTGCATTTTTACCAGCTAACTCTATACCAAGTTCTCTTAGAAGTAGTAGACAGCCATAAGGGGTACAAGGTATCATTAAATTTTCATCATTCTTGTTACTTATTGAAAGTTTGCCAACATTTAAAGGATGAAAACCATCAGCATCTTTTTCTGGTATAATACAATTTAATACAGCTTCTTCATTTATTGTTTTGGGTAAGGGTAGTTGAACAAGAATCCCATCAACATCTATATTACTATTTAATTGATTTATTAAATTGATTAAATCATTTTGATTTGTTGTTTCCTTTAGATGATGATCAAAAACATTAATTCCCACTTCCTTTGCTGCTTTTGTTTTAGCTTTAACATAGACACTACTCGCAGCAACATTTCCTACTTGAACTACAGCCAATCCAGGAACACGATTAAATTTTGATTTAATTTTTTCTATTTCAATTCTAAGCTCATCTTTCAGTTTTTGTGCAACTTTTTTTCCATCTAAAATTTGAGACATAACTATCTAGGCCAATACTCAATTAATAAACTTTTTATAAACCACAAGCCTAGATAAACAACTATCGGAGATAAATCTATTGCACCAAAAGTAGGTATGTATCTTCTTACAAAATTTAAACTTGGTTCACATAATCGATATAAAGCATCAAGAATACTATAAACAAATCTATTACCCGTATTAATTATATTAAAGTTTACTAGCCATGTCATGATTATGTAAACTATAAGAATAAATTGGAATAAATTTATAATTTGAATAATTAAATACAAAAGTGAATTCATTATAAAATTTTTATTTAATATACATTATGCATTATAGGTTTAATTTAATCAAAAAAAAGCGGTCTCTAGGACCGCTTTTTATTAAAATAAAATTAGCTTTACATCGATATATCTCTGCCAAACCACTCTTTAGTTATTTCAGCAGTAGTTCCATCTTTAGACATTTCTGCAATAGCAGCATTCCACATCTCTAAGATATCTGTGTCTTCTTTTCTAACTGCTCCGCCAACACCATCACCAAAGACTCCGCCAGAAAAAGTTGGACCAGTAAATGCAACATCAACACCACCATCAGATTCCATAAAATCAATAATTGATCCGACGTCAGCTAGGACAGCATCACATCTCCCTGCAGCTAAATCCAAATTGTGATCATCAACAGCTTGATATAGTTTAACATCGACTGCACCAGACATGTGTTTTTCTAAAAAGTTTTGGTGAATTGTTGAAGATTGAACACAGACAGTTTTACCATCCATTGCAGCAATTAACTGACCTATTGCAGCTTGTTCTTTTCCGCCTGCATTATTAAGATTAACTTTAGCCATACCTGCAATATTTAAATTTGCTAAACCACTATTTTTTAAAACAGCAAATCTAGCACCATCAGTCATGTATCCAGTAGTAAAATTAACTTTTTCTTTTCTTTCTTCAGTAATAGACATTCCAGCAATAATAATGTCGTATTTACCTTGAAGAAGAGCAGGTATTATACCATCCCAATCTTGAGTTACCCATTCACAAGTAACCCCCATTCGCTTACAAGCTTCGTTACCAAAATCTATTTCAGCACCCTCAAGTTCACCAGCTGAATTAAGATTATTCCACGGTGGGTAAGCACCTTCTGTACCAATTCTTATTGTTTGTGAATTTGCAATTGAAGCAACTCCAAAAATACCAATTGATAATAAGTATATTAAAATTTTTTTCACGTTTCCTCCTTGAAGAAGTATTTCTAAATTATAGGGAAACCATATAAGCTAAATAAAAAAAAACAAAATAAATTGTTTCAGACCTTGTTTCGTTTGCTCTTAATTAATACAAAAAACAAGCCAATTATTAGTAATATAAAAGGAAAACTCCAAAGAAAGATATTATTATAATTCATTAATGGTCTAAAAAGAATGTATTCACCATATCTTTCAACTAAAAATTTCTTAATATCTCGTTCACTTTCTCCAGCTTTCAACTTATTTTTAACTATTTTTTTAATATCATTTGAGAATTCTGCATCTGAGTCATAAATGCTTTGATTTTGACACGTCATGCATCGCAACTCTAAAGTTAATTTTTTTACTCTCTCATCAATATTTTCAACTGCAAATATTTTTAAAGTAAAAAACACAAAACTTAAAATTATTATATATAAAAATTTATAGAAGCGGCTCAATTTCATTTTTTAAAATATCCATTGTTATCGGACCCATATATTTATAGATAATCTTACCATCCTCATTAATTAAATATGTTTCTGGTAGACCAAAAACACCAAATTCTAATGCAATTAAACCATCAGAGTCTACACCAACAAAATCGTATGGGTTTCCATCATCCTTTAAATATTTTTTTGCATCAGAAGTTGGATCTTTGTGGTTAAATCCCAACAAATATAGTTCAGGATATTTTTTACGTATTTCAAAAAAAAGTGGATGCTCTATTTTACAAGGACTACACCAAGAAGCAAAAAAATTAATTAAGGTCTTCTTATTTTTTATATCTTTTGTTTTGATTATATCCTTTTCATTATACAAAGAACTACTTTCAAAAATAGGAACATCTTTATTTAAGAGTGCACTTGGTGGTTTATTAGGATCTTTACCGCTTAATAAATAAGCAAGTGAAAAAATACATATGATTAAAAGTACTATTAATGGTGTTAAAACAAATATCCTGTTCATCTTCTAGAAACTGCTATTAAACCTGAATACATCATTATTATCACTCCAAGCCATATAAAGCTAACAAATGGATTAATTAAAACTTTTACAAACCATTCATTATTTTTTTGATCACCAAGGATAAAATATATGTCCTTATTCCACTGATGTAAAATACCAGCTTCAGATGTAATCATCTTTGACACTGGATAATAATTTTTTCCAGCCTCTATTTCTTTTGATTGATTTTTTTCAATATCAAACAAAAATTTTCCTCTTAAAGATTGAAAATTAATCTCATTAGTTGTTTCTATTTTTTCAAACAAAACTGTTTTTCCATTTACATTAAACTTATCTCCCTCACTAAGGTTAAAATCTAGCTCATTTTGAAAAACACTAGAACAAGTGATACCAATTATAGCAATACCAACACCAATATGCGCTACATGAGGATTAATTATTTTGAAAAACTTAATGTTAATTTTAATTTTATACGAAGAAAATATAGCAATAATTGAAGCCAATATTATCCAAAAACCTAAAAGTAGCCCTACAAAACCCCATGTATTAAAATCCAAAAAATATGATTGAAGTATAACTAAAACACTTAAGATAATAAAAGCTAGAACATATTTTTTTGAATTTTTTATCTTATTTGTTTGCCAGGATAAAATTGGCGCAATACTCATTAATAAAAAACCAGGTATCATTATAGGAATTACTGTTGAATTAAAATAAGGGCCTCCAACCGATATTCTCTTATTATACAAAACTTCAATTATAATTGGGTATATAGTTCCTAAAAGAATAGTTAAGGTAGCTATAATCATCAAAATATTATTTATTACAAGTGCTGAAACCTTATTGATAAATAATAAGTTTAAAGCATTTGATTTTTTTGGTTCTTTTAACAAAAAAACTAAAAAACCAAATCCAGTTACAATAAAAAAAATTAGTAATATAAATATGCCTCTGGATGCGTCTGCTGCAAATGAATGTACGCTTGTTAAGATACCAGATCTTACCAAAAATGTTCCAAAAACACTTAATGAAAAGCAAAGAATTGATAAAAAAACTATCCATTTTTTAATAGCTTGCTCACCTCTTACCATCATGAGTGAATGAACTAATGCAAGTCCAGCAATCCAAGGCATCAGTGAAATATTTTCAACTGGGTCCCAAAACCACCAACCACCCCATCCTAATTCATAATATGCCCAATATGAACCAAGAGCTATTCCTCCAGTTAAAAAAGTCCAACTAATTAATGACCATTTTTTAGCAACATATATCCATTCATCATCTGTATTTTGAAATAAACCAGCTATTGCAATACTGAAAACTATAGAATAACCAACATAACCAGCATATAAAATTGGAGGATGAACAGCCAACCCAGGATCTTGTAAAATAGGATTTAAACCCAAACCCTCGTTAACTAATATTGAATTAACGAGAAAAGGATTAGATGTAAAAACTATAAATAGACCAAACAAAATATGAAGAAAAGCTTGAATAATCAAAGTTAATTTTTGAAAGTTATCTTCTACATTTTTAGTAAAAGAAAAAAAGAAGCTAAAGATAGATAATATACAAAGCCACAGAAGCATCGAACCTTCATGATTCCCCCAAGTACCTGAAATTTTATATATTAGCGGTTTATTTGAGTGAGAGTTTTGAAAGACATTATAATTTGAGAAATCAGATACCACATAGGCATACATTAATGAAAAAAAAGATAACAATGTTAATAAGGATGAAAAGCGGATGAATAAATTAAATTTCTGTTTTTGAAATTTAAATATGTATCTAGATAAAAATAAGTAAAAATTAATACCTATCGCAAAAACTAAGCTTAAAAAACCAACTAATGAACTCATTTATATTTTTTATTCCAATAACCTGTATCTTTTAGATCTTCTTTTATTGATGCTGGCATATAATTTTCATCATGTTTTGCAAAAACATTAGTTGCATTAAAAATATTTTTATCAACAAAAGCACCCTCTATCACTGCACCTTGCCCTTCTCTAAATAAATCAGGAAGAATGCCTTTGAAAGTAACAAGTATAGATGCTTTTTCATCAGTAATTTTAAATTTAAATGAACTTGAAGAAATTTTATTAAAACTATTATTTTCAACAAAACCGCCTATCCTTATTATTTTATTTATTATGATATCTGATTTATCAATTTCAGATGGTGTATAGAAATACGACACATTTTCTCTTGTATTATATAAAATAAGTAGGACTGCACTTAGTATAATTACCAAAGTAAGCAATATAAGTAGTAATCTTTGAAAGCGTAAGCTCATTTATTTTTTATTCTTTTAAGTTTTAAGTAACTAAAAAATAATAACAAAAAAATTAAAAGAAAGGCTGCAATATAAGATCCTAAAATATACCAAAAATACATAGTTTCTAATAACAAAAATACTTAGGAATGATACTTAATCCAATGGACCAAAAGTCACAAATTAACTTAAATAAGATTTTCTTGAAATTATCTCTGTTTTTATTCTTAAAATGGCTATTGCTATTCCAATCAACATAAATGCAAATGTCATAATAATTAAAGGAGTCATCATTGAAGGATCAATGCTGGGTTTAGATAATTTACTTATTGTTGCAGGTTGATGTAAGGTATTCCACCAATCCACAGAAAATTTAACTATCGGCAGGTTTACTGATCCCACAAGAATAAATATAGCAACAACCTTTTCTCTAACAATCCTATTTTCAAAAGATAAATTCATAAAAATAATAATTAAATAAATAATAAAAAGTATAGCAACAGATGTTAAACGCGCATCCCATACCCACCAAGTACCCCACATTGGTTTTCCCCACAAAGATCCACTTATTATACATATTAAAGTAAAAACAGCTCCTATCGGAGCTACTGCTGTATTAAAAATAAAACCAAAGGGTATTCTAAACGCAAGTGCCAAAATACTATAAAGAATCATTATTGCATAAGTTAGTAAAGCTAACCATGCACTTGGAACATGTACATACATTATTCTTACTGTTGATCCTTGCTGATAATCATCTGGCGATAAGTAAAAAGAAAACAAAAATCCTATTGCAAACAATATGATAGATAAGATCAGTAATGGTCTAAACAAATAATCAGCCATCTCATTAAATTTACTAGGATTAACTAAGAATTTCATATTAATTATTTTCTAATGAAAGTTTAAGACACAACCCGCTTGCCCAGGGATTTATTGCAAAAACAATTAACAATATTCCAAATAATATATTTATAAGAGAATTAAAGCTTTCTTCCATATTAATTATACCTACTGAAAAAATAATTACTGGAACACTAAATATCATAACAACGACACTACCCAACAGAAAGTTTCTTTGATTCATTAGGTTCATTGAAGATGAAATTGAACCTAAACAGGACAGAATAAGTGATCCTATGCTAAAACTAGCAAATAAGTAGAAGAGTTTATCATTACCAATATTTAGTAAGATGCATGCAATCGGTATTGATAATAGAAAAGGCACCTGCACAAATAAAAAATGTGAAAAAGTTTTTAAAATAGAAATAAAGCCAAAACTAAATCCATTTAAATGTATGATCAATAAATTGCCATTCTCAAAGTCATCTTGATAAAATTTTCCTAGAGATAAAGTTGAGCTTAATAGTAATAAAGTCCACAATATACCAACTCCTATGAAAGAAATTGTTTCCTTATCTGGTCCGATAGAGAAAATAAAAATAAATATTGATATGAAAAAGAAAATAATATTGGTTAAAATATCTTGAATGCCACTCATATTTAGTTTGTATTCTCTGTAATAGAAAAAAATTATTTTATTTAAAAAGTTCATTTTTTTATAAGTTTATTTCTTCTGTAACATAAATTCCTGGATTTTGATGTGAGCTAAAAATTATAGACCCTTCTTTAGAGCAATGATCTTCAAAAGTTTGTTTCATTAGTTCAGTTGAATCCTCATCTAAATTAGAAAGAGGCTCATCTAAAATCCAAACTTTTTTGTTTTCTATTATTAGTCTTAAAAATTCTAATTTTTTAGTTTCACCAAAAGATAATGTTCCAACTTTTTTATTCAAATAAATATCTAATTTTAAGGTTTTTAATGCTGTTTCAATTTGAGCATCATTAATATTTGATATAAAAAATTTTTTCCAAATATTAACATTATCTTTGATAGTTAATTTTCTTAAGCTTGATGTTGTGTCAGCAATGTATGTAACATGATTATAAAAATCATATAAATTTTTTTTCAATAATTTTCCTTTCCAATATATTGATCCAAATGATGGCTCTATTAGATTTAGAATTGCTTTTAATAATGTAGTTTTTTCCAGAACCGTTTTTACCTTTTAAAATCGTAATATTTCCAGGTGAAAGTGACAGATTAATATTTTCAAATATTTTTTTATTTAGTCTCTCTATAGATAAATCCTTAACAATTAACATTACTAAGATCTATTTATTTTTTAATTTAAAACAATAAAAAACGGGGCATAACCCCGTTTTATCTTTTGAAAAAGATAAGAAAAAGAAAACCTTAAATTAAAGTTTTCTTGAAAAATTGAAGTATTACTATCTTCTCTTTTTCTTCTTTTTAGCAGCTTTTTTCTTTTTCTTTTTAGGAGCTGCTTTTTTCTTTTTCTTAGGAGCAGCTTTTTTCTTTTTCTTTTTAGGAGCTGCTTTTTTCTTTTTCTTTGGAGCTGCTTTTTTCTTTTTCTTTGGAGCAGCTTTCTTTTTCTTCTTAGCCATAAAATACTCCTTGTATTTTGTTACCCCGGAGGAACCTCCCTCCATTATCACCTAAGTGATAATTATAAAAGGCTGACTATTTATTCCCAAAACTTACGCTTA
>CACIBE010000014.1 GCA_902584805.1 uncultured Alphaproteobacteria bacterium | reverse complement strand
AATCAAATGTATTTTTTAAATTAGTAAAATTATATTTTAAAAAATCTTCTCTATAGAAAGTTATATATCGATTATTTATTTTCATATCTAATAAATCAAAACAGGTTATATAAGTCTTTGGATTGCAATTTAAGATGACTTGAGTCCAACCTCCTGGAGAAGATCCAAGTTCTAGTATTTCTTTAGAATTTTCAATAATTTTGTATTTTTGCTCAATCTCTTCTAGTTTAAACGAAGCTCGATTTATATACCCTAACTGTTTAGCTTTCTTTACAAACTGATCATTTTTTTGTCTATTAACCCAGTTTTTTGATTTCATAAAAGATAATAAAGTTAACAAAAAATTGTTTTTTAGTGACTTTAATATATATGACATGTACGATATTTAATGAAAAGATCAATATTTATAGCTTTCGTAATACTTGCCGCTGTTGTTGGATGGATTGGTTCAGGTCAATTTTCAAACAATGTTGTTGCTCAGGACGATGACACAGAAATTAGCACTGAAACAGAAACTTCATATTCTCAAGATACAGAAGATATTGATAATGAAGAATTTACTTTTTCTGTTGAAACAAAGGTGTTTACTTCCAGTTTAATTGATCAATCTATTGAATTACAAGGTCAAACTATTCATAACAAAAAAATTGATGTTAAATCTGAAACATCTGGCAACATAGATAATATTGAATTTGCAAGAGGAGATAGAGTATCTCAAAATGCTGAAATGATTACAATCTCACTAGAGGATAGAAATGAAAAGCTTTCTAGTGCAAAAAAAGATTTAGAAAGACTTAATAAAGAACTAATTTTAAATGAAAAAAACAGGGATAATTTACTTAGACAAAATGTTGAAAGAATTGAATTGTATGAAATTGAATATGCATCTGCAAAACAACTTATTGATAAAGGTTTAAGCTCAAAATCAAAATTAAGTTTAGCATCTTTTAATCTTGCCAATGCTCAAGCTGATAGAGAAGATATTAAAATAAAATTTGAATCCACATTAGCAAACCTTGAAGCTCAAATTTCAAATGTAAAATCTATTTTAAAGAACATAAAACTTGATATAGAAAAAACTACTATCATGGCGCCATTTGATGGAATTATTTCAGAAAAAATGGTTGAAGAAACTGAATTTATCTCAATTGGCACTCCTCTATTTACTATAATTGATTTAGACCCTATCAAGATTGAAGGTTATTTATCTGAATTTGATGTAAATAAAGTAAGTGTGGGTACTAAAGCTTTAATTGAAGATAGCAATGGTATTAAAAAAAATGGAATAATATCTTTTATTTCTCCATCAGCTGAAACTAGTACTAGAACATTCGAAATTACGATTGAAGCTGATAACAAAGATCTCTCTTATAAAAGTGGTATAACAACTAAAATCGTTATCAAAGGTTCAGAACTTAAAGCTCACAAAATACCGCCTTCTATATTAACTTTATTGGACGATGGAACTGTAGGCGTTAAAGCTGTAGATAATGATAATAAAGTTACTTTCTTTCCAACCAAAACAATTAAAGATACAATAGATGGCATGTGGGTTTCAGGATTACCTGAGACAGTAAATTTAATAATAAGCGGTCAAGAATATATAAGTATTGGTGAAAAAATAAACTAATCTAAATGAAAATTAATATTATAGACTATGCAATTAGCCATTCCCGAGTCTTCATGGGAATACTTATTTTTATTATTTTTTCAGGAACATCTACTTACATCACAATGCCCAAAGAGTCATCTCCTGATGTCAGCATACCAATAGTTTATATTTCATTAAGTCAAAATGGTATTTCTGCACAAGACTCTGAAAGGCTTTTAGTTAAACCAATTGAAGACGAAGTTAAAACAGTTGAAGGAGTAAGAGAAGTAAGATCAACAGCTTATTCAGGTGGAGGAAATGTTTTATTAGAATTTGATGCTGGATTTGATTCTGATCAAGCTATGGTTGATATCAGAGATAAAGTTGATAGAGCTAAAGGTGATCTACCTAATGAAGCAGATGAACCAACAGTTAACGAAGTTAATATAAGTACATTTCCTATCCTATCCATATCATTAAGTGGAGATGTACCTAATAGAACTCTTCAAGATTTAGCTGATATTTTGCAAGATGATATAGAAACAATTCCTAGTGTCTTAGAAGCTAAAATAGGTGGTAAAAGAAATGAGCAAGTTGACATACTAATTAATCCAACTGCAGTTGATAGCTATGGAATCAATCTTGAGAGTCTAATTAATATTGTTAGAGAAAATAATAAAATGGTATCAGCTGGTGGCCAAGACACTGGTGACGGAAGTTTTGATATTAAAGTTCCTGGTTTATATGAAACTATTGAAGATATATTAAATACTCCTGTTAAAACTAATGGAGATTCAGTTATTACTTTCAGGGATATTGCTGAAGTTAAAAGAACATTCGAAGATAGACAATCTTATGCAAATGTAAATGGATCTAATTCAATAACTATTGATGTTTCTAAAAGAATTGGTGAAAATATCATTAATACTATTGAAGAAGTAAAAAGAATAACTGCAATTACTGCTAAAAGTTTTCCTGAAAATGTTGAAATTTCTTTTGGAAATGATCAATCAAAAGGCATTAAAACTATGCTAAATAGTCTGCAAAATAATGTCATAGCAGCCATAATCCTTGTTTTAATTATTATTTTAGGAGCATTAGGCGTTAGGTCCGGTTTATTAGTTGGTGTATCTATTCCAGGATCATTTTTATCAGGTTTATTAGCTCTTTCTGTAATGGGTTTTACTATTAACATAGTAGTATTATTTGCTTTAATTTTATCTGTTGGACTATTAGTCGATGGAGCAATTGTTGTTGTTGAATATGCAGATAGAAAAATGAAAGAAGGTCTCAGTGTAAAAGATGCATTCGCAAACGCATCAAAAAAAATGTCACTACCAATTATATCATCGACTGCAACTACCCTAGCTGCCTTTTTACCATTAATATTCTGGCCTGGTATAGCTGGTGAATTTATGAAATATTTACCAATAACACTTATATGTGTTCTTATTTCTTCTTTGTTTATGGCACTTCTGTTTGTCCCAGTTTTAGGATCTATTCTAAATACTGTATCAAGAATACTTCTACAATTTATTATACCATTACTAATATCATTAATTTTTTACAATCTTTTATCTTATGGATTTGGATTATTAGACATTCAAGGATTTAGTTTATTTATAACAATTGGAAAATATTTACTAAGCTTCGCTTTATTTATATTCGTATTCATCAGAATTATACCAAAGGTTTATAAAATTTCAGAAAATGTAAACTCTACAGATAAATTAGTTTCTAAAAATGCAAAAATCTTATCTTCAGAATCAAATGAACCTGTTTTAAACGTAACTGGTTTTGTTGGATTTTATGCAAAAATATTAAACTTTTTATTATTTCATCCTTTGAAGGTGATGATTAGTGCTTTAGTAATATTAATTGCTGTAAACTACACCTATACTCAAGTTGGAGAAGGTGTAGAATTTTTCCCAGATGTTGAGCCGGATCTTGCAAAAATCGTTGTTTTTGCAAGAGGTAATCTCTCTGTAGAAGAAAAAAAAGATTATGTATCAAGAGTTGAGAATATTATTTTAAAGCTTCAATCGGAAAGACAGGAATTTAAAAATATTTATTCTTTAAGTGGAAATGTAAGTGAACAATCAGAGGCATCAGAAGACTTTATAGGATCAATAAGTTTGGAATATACAGATTGGGATAGAAGAAGAAAATCAAAAGTAATTCTAGCAGAAATTTTGGAAGCCACAAAAAGTATAAATGGAATAAAAGTAGAATCAAGAGAACAACAAGGTGGTCCTGGCGAGGGTAAACCAATTAACATTAAATTAACCAGTGATAACAAACAACTTTTAATTGATGAAGGAATTAAGCTTAAAAAATTTATGGATAGTTATCCAAAGTTAATGAATGTTGAAGATAATTTACCAGCACCTGGGATTGAATGGGAAATTAATGTAGATAGAAAACAAGCATCTAAATTTGGAGCTAACATTACATCAATTGGTAATGTGATTAAGCTTGCAACAAACGGTCTTAAACTTGGTGAATATAGACCTGATGATAGTAATGAAAGTATACCACTTTATCTTCGTTATCCCAACGAAGGAAGAACATTAGATAGAATTGATAACTTAAGAGTAACTACTGCAAATGGTTTAGTTCCAATATCCAATTTTGTAGAAATTGTTCCAAATAATAGAACAGGAAATATAATTAGAGTCGATTCAAAAAATGCAATCAACATACAAGCAGATGTTGAGCCAGGAACATACCCTGATGGCAAAGTTAGAGAACTTGAGTATGTATTAGGCATTTCAGATACTGCTCCATCTTGGAGAGGAAGAACATTAGATTTACCTCGTTATAAATTAGATAACAGAGTAAGGGCTGAACTTATTGGAGAAAATGAAGACCAAAAAGAAGCTCAAGAATTTTTAACAGGAGCTTTTGGTGTAGCTTTATTTTTAATGCTAATGATACTTCTATTGCAGTTTAATAGCTTTTATAGTGCATTCTTAATTCTTTTTGCAGTAGTAATGTCCACAGCCGGTGTGTTTATAGGTTTAATGGTGACAGCACAGCCATTTGGTATTGTTATGTCAGGAGTTGGTGTTATTGCTCTTGCCGGAATAGTGGTAAACAATAACATTATATTGATTGATACATTTGATTTTTTAAAAACTAAAACCTCATCTATAAGAGAAGCTATTATCAAAACAGGAGCACAGAGACTTAGACCAGTTTTACTTACAACAACTACAACAGTACTAGGATTGTTACCAATGGTAACAATGACAAATGTTGACTTTATATCTAGAGAAATAACTAGAGGTTCACCAGATACCCAGTGGTGGGTTCAACTATCAACAGCTATAGTATTTGGATTACTTTTTGCAACATTTCTTACATTAGTTGTAACACCATCAGCATTAATGTTTAAAGAAAACATTAAGAATTGGTATAAGAATAAAATATCTAGTTAAATTTTTTCTAATAAATAATTAAATATATGACTATTAAATCAATTACTGTGTATTGCTCATCTTCAGATAAATTAAGTAATAAATATTATCAAGATGCAGAAGAAATTAGCAAATTAATATCATCATTTAAATTAACTATTGTCTACGGTGGGGCAAAAGTTGGTATTATGGGCGTAGTTGCTAAGACAGCAAAAAAATATAAAAATAGAGTTATTGGAGTAATTCCAAATTTTTTATCTGAGAGAGAAATAATTTTTGAAAATATAGATGAGTTAAAAATAGTGAATAATATGTCTGAAAGAAAAAAATTACTCTTTGAGAAAGGTGATGCGTATTTAGCATTACCAGGAGGAACAGGAACTTTAGAAGAAATAGTAGAAGTTGTATCTTGGAAAATAATGGGCATTCATAATAAGCCAATAATATTTTTTAATAAAAATAATTTCTGGGATAATCTATTTCAACAATTTAAATTTTTTGAAGATGAAAAATTTTCAAATAAAAATTTACAAAACAGTTTTCACATTATAGATACAGTTGATCAATTAAAAAATATTTTAATTAAATGGCAAAAATAAAAGTTAAAAACCCTGTAGTTGAAATGGATGGTGACGAAATGACCAGAATCATCTGGGAGTACATCAAAGAACAATTAATTTTGCCCTATCTTGATATAGATATCAAATATTTTGATCTTGGAGTGATTAAAAGAGATGAAACAAATGATCAAATCACCATAGACGCTGCCGAGGCGGTGAAAAAATATGGTGTAGGAATAAAATGTGCAACAATTACACCTGATGAAAATCGAGTTGAGGAATTCAAATTAAAACAAATGTGGCGTTCTCCAAATGGAACAATAAGAAATATACTTGGAGGAACTATATTTAGACAGCCAATCATATGCAAAAATGTTCCAAGAATAATCACAAACTGGAACCATCCAATTGTAGTTGCTAGACATGCCTTTGGTGATCAATATAGAGCAACTGATACATTAATTAATAAACCAGGGAAACTTAAAATGGTTTTTGAACCTAAAGATGGATCTGAAGGATTTACAAAAGATGTATATGAATTTGAAAAATCTGGTGTAGCCCTATCAATGTATAATTTAGATAATTCTATTAAGGACTTTGCTAGAGCTTGTTTTAATTATGGACTTAACCTTGGTTGGCCAGTTTACCTTTCTACTAAAAATACTATTTTAAAAATCTACGATGGAAGATTTAAAGATTTATTTCAGGATGTATTTGATACAGAATTTAAAAATAAGTTTAAAGAAAAAGATATAGTTTATGAACACAGATTAATCGATGATATGGTGGCATCAGCATTAAAATGGGAAGGTAATTTTATTTGGGCTTGTAAAAATTATGATGGAGATGTTCAATCAGACTCTGTTGCTCAAGGATTTGGATCACTAGGCTTAATGACAAGTGTGTTAATGACTCCTGATGGCAAAACAGTAGAAGCTGAGGCTGCACATGGAACTGTTACAAGACATTATAGAAATCATCAGAAAGGTATAGAAACTTCTACAAATCCTATTGCATCAATTTTTGCTTGGACAAGAGGTTTAAGTTTTAGAGGAGAATTTGATGGTAATAATGAATTAATAAATTTTGCAAAAAAATTGGAAGAAACCTGTATTAAAACTGTAGAAAGTGGTGAAATGACAAAAGATTTAGCAATATTAATTAATGAAGATCAGAAATGGTTAAACACTCAAGATTTTTTAAGCGCAATAAAAAATAATTTTCAAATTAACTAATAGAATTTAATTTATCTTCTACGTATTTTATACTCTCATTAATTTGACTAACATCTGATCCTCCTCCTTGAGCAAGATCTTTTCTACCACCCCCGCCTTTGCCACCTAGAATAATCGAAATTTCTCTTATTTCTTTTGAAGCATCAAAAAGATCTGTAATATCTTCTGTAACTCCTAGCACTATAGATATTTTTTTTTCATTATTTGAAATTATTAACGAAACACTATTTTTACTATATTGTTTTTTTTGCTCATCAATAAATGTTTTCAAAGATTTATTAGGGTAATCTTCAGCAATTAAGTATATAAAATTTAATTCTTTGATTTTTTTTACAACAATATTATCAATATTTTTTGATATAGACATATTTTGTTTTAATTTTTCATGTATCTGAATTAATTCTTTAATTAATAAACCTTTGTCTTTGGATTGATTTTTAAAATTATAATTAGCATTAATCTTTTTAATTTTATTCTTTAAATCTTCAATTTGATTATCTTGGTTTTTATTTTTTTCTATTAAGTTTTTTTCTATTTCTTTTATATATTTATCTACTGCAGCATTAGATACAGCCTCTATTCTTCTAATTCCAGATGCAACACTAGATTGATTAGTTATTTTAAATTTACTTATTTCCCCTAATTTAACAACATGAGTTCCTCCACATAATTCTTTTGAAAAGAATGATTCATTTTTTTGACCCATTGTTACTACTCTTACTTCATCGCTATATTTTTCTCCAAACAATGCCATCGCACCTTCTTCAATAGCCTTTTTTTGATCCATTATTTTAATTTCAACATTTCCATTTTTTTGAATTTGATCATTTACAATTTTTTCAACATTTATGAGTTGATCTTTTTCAATTGGATTATTATGACTAAAATCAAATCTAAGTTTTTCTGAATTTACAAGTGAACCCTTCTGCGTGACATGCTTGCCCAGTATTTTTCTTAGAGCGGCATGTAATAAATGAGTTGAAGAATGATTATATTTAATAAAATCTCTATTCACCGTATTAATGCTTGCTTTAATGGTATCTTCAACTTTGCATTCACCATTAATTACTTTACCTTTGTGAAGAAAATAATTTCCAAATATTTTTGTAGTATTCATAATTTCAAACTTAAAGTTATCATTTTCAAAAAAACCCTGATCACCCACCTGACCACCACTTTCTCCATAAAAAGGTGTTTGATTTAATATTATAATTGCTTCTTGATCTTTTTTAATTTTATCTACTGACTTACTGTCTGATATGATTGAAATTATTTTACAATCAGCTTCCATATCAGAATATCCTAAAAATTCTGTTGGCTCTATTTTAGAAGTTATTTCAAACCAAATGCCTTCATCCTCTATGTCTCCTGTACCTTTCCAGCTTTGTCTCGCTCTTTCCTTTTGATCTAACATTTTTTGTTCAAATGTTTTTATATCGACTTCAATATTTTTACTTTTCAAATAATCTTGTGTTAAATCTAAAGGAAATCCATAGGTGTCGTATAATTTAAATGCTACTTCTCCATTAAATATATTTGTTGAGTTAGAAATTTCCTCATCTAAAATTTTTATTCCTTTTTCAACAGTTTCCTTAAATTTAGTCTCTTCATTCATTAGTGTATTAGTAATGAGTTCTTTTGCTCTATCTAATTCAGGATATGAATTTTTAATTCCATCTAAAAAAATAGGAAATAGCTTATGAAATACAGGCTCTTTATTACCCAAAGAATGAGCGTGTCGCATTCCCCTTCTCATTATTCTTCGTAAGACGTATCCTCGACCTTCATTTGAAGGCATTACTCCATCGGCAATTAAAAAAGAGGAGGATTTTAAGTGATCTGCAATCACTCTGTGGCTAGGATTTGTTATTGAACTTTCAACACCACATAGTTTTATTGATTCATTTATAATTGGTTGAAATAAATCTGTTGAATAATTGTCGTTAGAACCATCTAGAAGAGCTGTCATCCTCTCTAAACCCATTCCAGTATCAATGGAGGGTTTTGGTAGATTTATTCTCTCAGATTTAGATATTTGCTCATATTGCATAAATACTAAATTCCATATTTCTATAAATCTATCACCATCTTCGTTTGGAGAACCTGGAGGGCCTCCTTCGTATTTATCACCGTGATCATAAAATATTTCTGAACATGGACCGCAAGGCCCAGTCTCACCCATTGACCAAAAATTATCAGATGTACTTATTTTAATAATTTTATTTTCAGATAATCCAGCTATTTTTTTCCATAAATCAAAAGCTTCCTGATCATCAGAATAAACTGTTACTAAAAGTCTATCTTTATTTATTGAATATTCTTTGGTTATTAGATTCCAAGCTAGTTCTATGGCCAGCTCTTTAAAATAATCTCCAAAAGAGAAATTACCTAACATTTCAAAAAAAGTATGGTGCCTTGTCGTATATCCTACATTTTCTAAATCATTGTGCTTACCGCCTGCTCTTACACATTTTTGAGCAGTAGTCGCTCTGTTGTAATCTCTTGTCTCCTTACCTGTAAAAATATTTTTAAATTGTACCATTCCAGAATTAGCAAACATTAGAGTAGGATCATTATCTGGCACCAGAGAACTTGAATGAATAATCTCGTGTCCATTTTTTTTAAAATAATTAAGAAATGTAGACCTAATCTGATTTGAATTCATGAAAAGGTATTATAACTTGAAAACTCTATTATCTAAATAAAAAAGCGCCTATTTTGAAATAGGCGCCAAACAAAAATAATATTTACTATTCTTTTATTTCTTCAGCTTCTTTAGCTTCTTTTTCTTTTTCTTTATTCTCTACTTTTCCTTCCATCATAGCTTTTTCAACTATTCCAGCATTTTGTAGAATTTGATTTTCTATTTCTTTAGCTATAGTAGGATTGTCGTTAAGAAAATTTTTAACGTTTTCTCTACCTTGTCCTATTTTAGTATTTTTGTATGAAAACCATGATCCTGATTTATCAATAATTTCTGCTTTGACACCTAAATCAACTAATTCACCTAATTTAGATATCCCCTCTCCGTACATTATATCAAATTCAACAACTTTGAATGGAGGCGCGACTTTGTTTTTAACTATCTTTACTCTAGTTTGATTTCCAATGATTTCATCTTTATCTTTTATTGCACCAATTCTTCTAATGTCCATTCTTACAGAAGAATAAAATTTTAAAGCATTACCCCCTGTAGTTGTTTCAGGGCTACCAAACATAACACCAATTTTCATTCTAAGTTGATTTATGAATACAACTAGAGTGTTTGATTGAGCAATTGAACTTGTAAGTTTTCTTAAAGCCTGACTCATCAATCTAGCTTGCAAACCAGGTAAAGAATCTCCCATATCGCCTTCTAATTCAGCTCTTGGTACAAGTGCTGCAACTGAATCAATAATTAGCACATCAATACCTCCAGATTTAATTAAAGAATCAGCAATTTCTAAACCCTGCTCTCCTGTATCAGGCTGGGAAATTAATAATTCTTCTAAATTTACACCTAATTTCTTAGCATATGCTGGATCTAGAGCATGCTCTGCATCAATAAATGCGCAATTGCCGCCTTGTTTTTGTGACTCTGCAACAATATGAGTAGCTAAAGTAGTTTTACCAGAACTTTCAGGTCCATAAATTTCAATAATTCTCCCCTTTGGTACTCCTCCAATACCAAGAGCTATATCAAGCCCTAATGAACCGGTAGATATTGCTTCAATATCTACGTTTGTTTTAGAGCCCAATTTCATTATAGAGCCTTTTCCATAATTTTTCTCTATTAGGCTTACAGCGGCTTCTAGAGATTTACTTCTGTTTTCTTTATCCATTGAATTTTCGTTATTTACTACTTTTAATTTAGCTTGAGACATTTAATTTCTCCATTAATTTCCTATGTTTTTATTAAGATTCTTGCAAATCATGTTTACTTGTACACGTTTTGTTCTATTTTTAAAAGTTCTATTTTTGTTCTTTTACGAAAATTTGATTAAAATATTGAAAAATATGAATTTTTAATAATTAATAAAATTTCAATATTGCTTGAATAAATAAAATCATTTGATAAATCAGCAACTTTTTAAAATTATGACTAAATTACCTAAAAATTACAAACCTACTCAGAAAGAAAAATTCATGAATGCCAAAATGAAAGAATATTTTAGGCAAAAATTAGTGAGTTGGAAAAATGATTTACTTAAGGAATCATCTCAGACTTTAAGCAATCTTCAGAATGAGAATGAAGCAAAACCCGATATAACTGATAGAGCATCTGAAGAAATAGATAGATCCTTCGAACTCAGAACAAGAGACAGAGAAAGAAAACTGATCAATAAAATAGATGCCGCCCTACAAAGAATTGAAGATGGATCTTATGGTTATTGTGATGAAACAGGTGATCCAATTAGTATCAAAAGATTAGAAGCAAGACCAGTTGCAACATTGAGTTTAGAAGCTCAAGAAATGCATGAAAAAGCAGAAAAAAGAATTAGTTAATTTTTTTTAAATGTCAGATTTTTATATAGGTGATCTTACACCAGGTACTTTTGTTGTAAATGTCAACAAAGAAAAAGAATGGGGAATTGGCCAAGTACAATCATGTATTAATAATATCGTTACAATTAATTTTGAAAATGTTGGAAAAAAAACTATTAACCCTAGAGAAGTTGAATTAAAAATAATTAATATAAATGCAACTAATTGATCAGTATTTAAGAAAAGTAAATTATCTAAGAGTATCTGTTACAGATAGATGCGATCTGAGATGTGTTTATTGTATGAAAGAAAAAATGCAATTTCTCCCACGAAAAGACATACTCACTTTAGAAGAAATTGAAAGATTATGTGATAACTTTATAGAACTCGGAGTTGAAAAAATTAGATTAACTGGGGGTGAGCCTTTGGTAAGAAATGATATTATAAAATTAATTGAAAAACTTAATACCAAAAAAGAAAAAACAAATCTAAAGGAAATAACACTGACAACAAATGGTACATTATTAAAAAAATATGCCAAACTACTGAAGCTAAATGGTATTAATAGGATTAATGTTTCTCTAGATACAATTAATCCTGAAAAATATAATAAAATAACAAGATTTGGAAATATTGAAAAAGTTTTTGATGGAATTAATGAAGCACTTGATAACAACATAAAAATTAAAATTAATACTGTAGTAATTAAAGATTTTAATGAAAATGAAATTGAAGAATTAATAAATTGGACTAGTAATAAAAAAATTGATCTTACATTTATCGAAGTAATGCCAATGGAAGAAACAGATATATCAAGAGAATATCAGTTTATCTCATTATCTGATACTTTTTCAAAACTAGACAAAATATATAATTTTTCTAAAATTGATTATAGTACTGGAGGTCCGGCAAGATTTTATACTAGTGATTTAGTTTCTAATAAAATTGGGTTTATAAGTCCTTTAACAAATAATTTTTGTACCTCTTGCAATAGAGTAAGAATATCAAGCACTGGTAAACTTTTCATGTGCCTTGGTCAGAATGATTTTGTTGATTTTAAAGAAATAATGAGAAAAGATTACAGTAATGATTATATAAAAGAAAAAATTAAGTTTGCTCTTAATATTAAACCAAAACAACATGATTTTATGATTGGAGAAAAAATTAATAAATATATGAAAAGACATATGAACGTAACAGGTGGATAATGAAATTTCATTTTTTATCATCAAACAATCCTGAGGCAAAAAATACAGAAAAAAAACTAACAGAATTATTTGGGCAAAATTCTGTGGAAGATGCCGACTACATTATTCCAATAGGAGGAGATGGATTACTTTTAAAATCACTTCATAATTTTAATAAACTAAACAAACCATTTTTTGGAATAAACTTTGGTTCAATTGGTTTTTTAATGAATAATCTTAGTAATGAAAATTTAAATGATATGATTGCTAATTCTAAAAAATCTACCTTTAAACCATTAAAAATGACTGCACAAAGTGTTGATAATGAAATCTTTGAGGCATATGCATATAATGAAGTTTCTCTTATGAGGCAGACTCATTTGGCATCAAAAATTAAAATCAAAATAAATGAGAAAGTAAAAATGGAAGAGTTGATATGTGATGGTGTTTTGTTATCTACATCAGCTGGAAGTACAGCTTATAATCTATCCGCACACGGAAGCATTCTACCTTTAGACTCAAATATACTTGCATTAACTCCAATCAGTGCCTTTAGACCAAGGAGATGGAGAGGTGCTCTGTTATCTGAAATTAGTAAAATTAATTTTGAAGTGTTAAATAATAATGAGCGCTCAACTAGTGTAACTGCAGACAATGTTGAATTTAGAGATATTAGTAGAGTTAATATTGTTTCTTCAGATGAAAATAAATGCACTGTATTGTTCGATAGTAAACACTCTATTGAAGATAAAATTTTAAATGAACAATTTAATTTTTAAGATCAAATTTTTTTAAAAATACAAATCTTATTGCCATCTAAATCCCTTAAATATGCATAATAATCTTTACCATGTCTGGGCCCAGGCGTTCCTTCATCTTTTGCTCCAAGACTAATTCCAATTTTATAAAATTCATTAACAGTTTTTTTAGAATTAGCTTTAAAAGTAATCATTGTACCATTTCCTATAGTTGCTTTTTTTTTGTTATGAGGTCTAATCAAGTATAATTCTATTTTTTTAGGAGTTTCTTTTTTAGCATAACCATAATAACGATTATGAGATAAAACTTTTTTAATTTTTAGAGGTTTTAAAATTTTACTATAAAATGCAGATGATTTTTTTAAATTATTTGTTCCAATGGTAATAAAAGCAAACATAATATAGAGATTGGTAGCCTCGGCCGGACTTGAACCGGCACTCCCAAAAGGGCAAGGATTTTAAGTCCTTTGTGTCTACCATTCCACCACGAGGCCTAATTTTGGACTAATATCAAACTATAGAACTTTTTCCACCATTTAATTTAATCATCTTAATTATATCATCAACTATTGGTTGGATAGATTTCATATCCCATGATGAAACAACTATGTTAACACCACCTGTTTTAGCTGCTAGATTAAAATATGGGTAACTACCGATTGATGCATTTGTATAATTGTTTTGAATTTTTTTTAAATTTTTTGCAATTTTACTTTCGTATAAATTAGTATTAATTGTTGTAACAAGTTTTGGGTTACCTTTTTTAATTTTTTTTATTAATTCCTCAAACATAACTTGCATTATTTCTGGCACACCGGGCAAAACATAAATATTTTTTACAATAAATCCTGGTGCAGCAGTCATTGGATTTAAAATAAGCTCTGAACCAAATGGCATTTTGGCCATTCTTTGCCTACTTTCATTAAATTCACCTTTTGGATAATAATTTTCAAGAATCTCAAAAGCCATTTTATTTGTTTCATATTGTAAATTAAAGGCTTCAGATATACTTTCTGAAGTTATATCATCATGAGTTGGTCCAATTCCTCCAGTAGTAAAAACATAAGAATATTTTGAGCTATATTTTAAAACATTTTCTATTATTGTTTTTTTATCATCCTGAATAACAATAACTTCTTCTAACTTAATACCAGCTTCTAATAATTTTTTTGCAATATAATTTGAGTTTGTATCTTGAGTTCTACCAGAAAGTATCTCATCACCAATAACAATAACTCCTGCAGTAAAAGAACTCATATGATTAATTGATATTTTCTATATATTATTTATTAATCGTAAGTAATTATTTTTTAAATGAGAAACAACAATATCCCTATTCATACAAAAAAAGATTTTGAGGGCATGAGGGAAGCTGGCTCTTTAGCTGCTGATGTTCTTGATTCTTTAAATGAAAAGATTGTTCCAGGTATCAGTACTCAAGAAATAAATGACATATGTCATAATCAAATTATTCAAAACAAAGCAATACCAGCTCCTTTAAATTACAAAGGTTTTCCAAAATCAGTTTGTACATCTGTTAATCATGTTGTTTGTCATGGAATTCCTTCTGAAAGAAAAATTCTATCTGATGGCGATATAGTAAATGTAGATGTAACGGTTATTCTAAATGGTTGGCATGGTGATAGTTCGAGAATGTTTGTAGCAGGGAAGACAAATAAAAAAAATCATGAATTTTTGAAAATAACTTATGAATCTTTATTAATTGGTATTAGTGAAGCTAAACCTGGTAAGCATATTGGTGATATAGGAAATAAAATTCAGAAACTTGCAGAAGGAAAAGGTTATTCTGTAGTAAGAGATTTTTGTGGTCATGGAATTGGAAAGGAATTTCATACTCCTCCTAGTGTTTTACACTTTGGAGAACCAGGTGAGGGGCCAATGTTAGAACCTGGGATGTTTTTAACAATTGAACCAATGATTAATTTAGGTGGATGGCAAACAAAAATATTAAATGATGGATGGACAGCTGTAACAAAAGATAAATCTTTATCTGCTCAATTCGAGCATACAATTGGAATAACAGAAGAAGGAAATGAAATATTTACATTATCTAAAAATAATACAGCTTTTCCAATAAAGGATGTATAAGTAGAAAAAATGATACCTAGATATAATAGACCTAAAATTGAAAAGATTTGGTCATTAGAAAATAAATTTACAATTTGGACAGAGATTGAGTGTTTGATTGCAGAAAAACAAGCAATGCTCGGCGTTATTCCAAAAAAAGCATCAAAAGAAATAAGAAATAAAGCAAAATTTAATATTAAAGAAATAGAAAAAATTGAAAAAGAAACAAAACATGATGTTGTTGCTTATATTAATAATGTAAGCAAATATATTGGCGACTCATCAAAATATTTTCATTTTGGTGTAACATCAAGTGATATTATTGATACTTCATTTTCTGTACAACTAAAGCAAACCTCTGAAATAATAAGAAAAAGCTTAGTAGAATGTATTCAAAGTTTAAAAATCAAATCTAAAAAATATAAAGACACATTAATGATTGGGAGAAGTCATGGTATACATGCTGAACCTATTACTTTTGGATTAAAATTATCTTCCTTTTATTTTGAGTTTAAAAGAAATTTAGAAAGACTTGATCAAGCGATCAACGAAATATCTGTTTGTGCTATTTCTGGGCCTGTTGGAACATTTAATTCTATAGACCCACGAGTTCAAGATTATGTAGCAAAAAAACTTAAACTAAATTCTGAAGATGTATCAACTCAAGTAATTCCAAGAGACAGGCATGCGTATTTTTTCTCAGTACTTGGAATTTTATCATCTTCTATTGAGAGATTTGCTGTGGAAATTCGAAATCTACAAAAAACTGAGGTATTAGAAGTTGAAGAAAGTTTTTCTTCTAACCAAAAAGGTTCTTCTGCAATGCCTCACAAACGTAATCCGGTATTGAGTGAGAACTTAACAGGTATTTCACGATATATTAGAAGTGGTGTAATACCTTCTCTAGAAAATGTTGTACTTTGGCACGAAAGAGATATTAGTCATTCTAGTGTTGAAAGAATTATGACTCCAGATATTACAATTGCAACTGATTTTGCACTGAATCGTTTAAATGGAATTATAAAGAATTTAAAAGTCTATCCAAAAAATATGTTGAAAAATTTGAATATGCTTGGAGGCTTACATAGAACTCACAATATTATGTTAAAATTAATTGAAAAAGGATTGAAAAGACAACAAGCTTATAAAATTGTTCAAGAAAGTGCCATGGAAACATGGAATAATAATAAGAATTTTTCCCAAGTTTTTCAAAAAAATAAAGAATTAAATAAAATATTAAATTCAAAAGAAATCATGAAAATCATTAAAGATGATAATGATCTAAAGAAAATAGATTGGATTTTTAAAAATAAAATTAAATAATCTTTATTTTTACTAATATCTGAACTATTTTATAGGTATGCCAATGACCATTGAACAAATTGAACAATTTATTAAAGAAGCTATACCAGATGCAACTGTTGAAATTGAAGATCTTAAAGGAGATGGTGATCATTACAGTGCTACAGTAACATCAAAATCTTTTTCTGGAAAAACAAGAGTAGAACAACATAAGATGGTATATGATGCTTTTAATGGTAAAATGGGTAGTGATTTGCACGCACTTAAGCTAAAAACTGTATCGGAGTAATAATGAATAATAACGACCATGTATCTCAAAATATAGAAAATGAAATTAACTCTAATGATGTAATGCTTTTCATGAAGGGTACCCCCGTATTTCCAATGTGTGGATTTTCTGCAAGAGTAGTTGAAATATTAAATAAACTAGGTGTTAAATTTGGAAGTGTGAATGTGTTAGAGAGTGATGAAATGAGAGAAGGTATTAAAATATATTCTAATTGGCCAACCATACCACAACTTTATGTTAAGAAAGAATTTATAGGTGGGTGTGATATCATAACTGAAATGTTTGAAAGTGGTGAATTATTAGAATTATTCAATACAAATGGAATAGACGTAAACCCGTCCTAGATTGTTAAATAATAAATTTTCTAAAGGTGTAATATTTTCCTGTATTGCAGCAATTTTTTGGGGGCTTCCACAACCCCTTTTTTTTAATGAATTAAATCACGTTGAGACTATTGAGGTTGTAGCTCACAGAGGTTTCTGGTCATTTATTTTTTTATTTTTATTATTAATTTTAATCTCAAACATAAGTGATTTTATTGAAATATTTAAATCTAGAAAAAGAATTTTTATTTTAACAATTACAGCTTTTCTTATTGCAGGTAACTGGGCAGGTTTTATTTATTCTGTAGGACAAGAAAGAGTTCAAGATGCATCAATGGGTTACTTCATTACTCCAATGATAAGTATTGTTCTTGGTTATTTTTTTTTAAATGAGAAAATAACTAAGCCTAAATTTGCATCTGTATGTTTTATGTTTTCAGGTATATTATTCTTATTTATTAATTTAAATCAATTTCCATTCTTAATAATTTGGATTGGAACGTCATGGGCAATATATGGATTATTAAGAAAACAAGTTAATGTTAATCCTTCAATTGGCTTACTATATGAGACTTGCATAATATCTTTAATATCTACCCCCTACTTAGTTTATTTATTTTGGCAAAATGAAAATAGTATCTTTAGTATTGATTTGAAGACATCATTATTTTTAATTCTAACAGGAGCTGTAACAATTTTTCCATTATTATTTTTTAATTTGGGCTTAAAATTTATTCAATTAGGTCTAGCTGGAGTTTTATTTTACTTAGCACCAACATTTCATTTTATAACTTCAGTATTTATTCTTAATGAAGAAATTTTACAAATTAAATTAATATCATTTATAATTATTTGGATAGGAATAATAATTTATATTTATGATAGTTATAAAAAGGAAATTATCTTGAATAATACTCAATAACTAAATTAGGTTCCATAGTTACAGGATAAGGAACATCATGAATTAGAGGCGCTCTTAAAAAACGACCTTTCAACTCTTTTACATCAACTTCTAAGTATTCTGGAATTTCTCTTTCTTGAGAACTAACTGATTCTACAATTAAGTTAATTTCTTTACTTTTATCTCTTATTGAGATCTCATCTCCATCGCTAACACTATAAGATGGAATGTTAACTCTTTTTCCATTGACCTTTACATGACCATGATTAACTAACTGTCTTGCTGAAAAAATTGTAGGTACAAATTTCATTCTATAGACTGTAGCATCTAATCTTCTTTCTAAAAGTTCAATTAAAATCTGACTTGTATCACCTTTAATATTGGAAGCTTTTTTAAAAATATTCCTAAATTGTCTTTCAGTTAAATCACCGTAATAAAACTTAAGTTTTTGCTTAGCAAATAACTGATTTCCATAATCTGATAGTTTCTTTCTTTGTCCCTGTACACCATGCTGACCGGGCTTTGAGTTTCTTCTATTAAAAG
>CACIBE010000013.1 GCA_902584805.1 uncultured Alphaproteobacteria bacterium | reverse complement strand
GTACCAACTTTTTTTTTATTAAATGTAGATCCATGAGCATGAGAACAGTCTTCAATTAAAAATAATTTATATTTTTTGACAATTTTAATTATTTTTGTCATATCACATGGATGGCCACATAAATGAGTTATAACAATTGCTTTAGTTTTCTTTGTAATTTTAGTTTCTATATCTTGAGGATCAATATTTCCTGTGTCTAATTCACAATCACATACTACTGGAACACCATCAACTTGCATAATAGGCCCTGCTGTTGCGTGAAACGTCATTGAAGGCACCAAAACTTCATCCCCATTTGATATGCCAACTGCAAAGAATGCAGCGTGTAATGCTGATGTTCCTGAATTTAAAGATAAAGCATATTTAGAGCCAATATATTTTTTAAAATTTGATTCAAATATCTCAACTATTTTTGGATACCCACTTTTATTGTATTCTTCTTCTTTATAATAACTTAATACAGAATTGTTTTTTTCTTTATACTTTGGAGGCCATTTCCAATGAGGTTTTTTATATTTAATTACTTTATTACCTCCATAATATGATAAATCTTCTTTTTTAATATTCATTTTCGTTAACAACTTTTAAATAAAGATTTTTTTCCATTTTAAAATAAGATCTTGATAATCAATTACCTGTAATTTTTTATTAGTAATTATAGAATGATTTTTGTTAATATTTTCCAAAGTATTAAGAAATAAATCAGGACTGTCAACAACAGTTAAATATTCTAGAATATTTTGATCAATTATATTTGAGCTTACATATTTAGGAAATATAATTGGTTTGTTTAGTAACAAACCATCAAAAAAAGCTGAAGATTGAAAAGTTATAATAAAATCAACATTATTTGAAATATCAATCATATGGCTATAAGAAATTTTAATATTCTTATCAATTTTCAACATAGATTTTATTTCATTATTATATTTTGAAATTCTTGGATGAGGTTTAATTATAACTTGGAAATTTTTAAATTTATTTAAAATTTTTAAACATCTTAACACTTCCGCAAAGTGAATATTACCAATTTTTTTGGAGTGAATTACTAAAAAGGTTAATTTATCTTTAGTGTTATTACGCTTAAGCAAAAAATTATTTTTGATATTATCAACCCACTCATGGGTATATCTAAGATTTGGAATAATCTCTTTGTTGGAATTTAAAATTCTATCAAATTGATTTTTATCATTACAAATAACTTTATCATAAATACCATAATCTATTTTAGTATTTTCAATATCGAAAATATCATTCATTCTGTTTGAAAAACAATCAACTCCATGTGGAACGGAAAGAATTTTAGGTTTTTCGAACTTTTGTTTAATAAATTCAATTAGTTTTTGAGAATTTGAATCTACAGTATGATCAAATATAAAATGATTAACTAAATTTTTATTATTTATTAAAATAAATTTTTTTATATTTTTTAAAATAAAATAGCTTTCAATTTTTTTAAATAAAATTGAGTTTATATTTATTAATGATAAAACTCTTTGAAAAATTTTAAGTGTATAGGCTAAATAAAGGTTTAAATTAGAATTTTTATAAATTGAGATATTATTATTCCTAATGACTTGAAATTGAAAATCATACAATTTAACTTTATTTATAAAAACTAACTTTGGCTTTTCAAACAAAATAATAATTGGAAGTAAAAAATCAAAGTCATTAAAATGTCTGATGAAAAATATAGTTTTGTTATCAATTTTATTACCTTTAAGCATTAATAATCTTTGCTATAAGTGTATCACCCATATTAAGTTTAGATAAAACCTTTGAATATTTATCATTTATTTCTTTATTATCAAAAAAATTCCAAATTTCATGCCCCCCGGGTTTTCCTTTTGATAACCAATGTAAATGATTTGATATTGGGTATCTTTGAATGTTTTTTATAAATTTAACTTTATAACCAGTTTTAATTAATAATTTTTTTAGATTAATTGGATTATATAAGTACAAATGGTTACTCCAATATGTAAAATTCTGAAAGGCTTTTGATTTATAAAGTTTTATTAAGGCATCATCTGCATTTGGTACTTCAATTATAATTACACCACCGTGTTTCAAATTTTTTTTTAATTTAATCAGTGTTTCTATTGGGCTTTTGAGATGTTCAAGTACATGAAACATAGTAATAACATCAAATTTTAATTTAATTTTATCAATTTCATCATATATTTTTAATTTATTTTTCCAAAATTTTTTGACTGATAAATCAAGCTCAAAGCCAGATGATTCAGCTGTTATTGAGTTTGAAAGTTCTAAGAACCCTCCTGCTCCACATCCAAAATCAAGAAGAGATTTATTTTTTAATATTCTTTTAAATTGTTTAATACGTCTAAGATCATCTCTATAACTTTCATTTTTCCATTTTTTAAAATCAAAATCTTTTCCATGCATTTTTGAATTTATATAGTGGTCATCTTTTATATGTTTAAAAGTATTTAAAGTAACAAGCTGGCAATTACTACACTCAATAATTTTCAAACTTGGCAAATCTCTTACTTTGCCTTTTCTATATCTAAATTTTTTGTTTCCACATAAATAACAATTAAATTTAATGACGCTCATTACTTCTTAAATGCATAAGGAGTAGGGCTACTATTGTTAATCAAATCAACTTCTTTAGAATAATCTTTAATTTGGGCAATTATGTCTATGCCAACATTTGATGACCATTTATCAATTATTTTTTTTGTTATTTTCCCCATAACTGTATCACCAATTTTTAATCCATTAAGTGATGTAACGGGCAATAAACAAAAAGGAGTTGCTGTCACAAATGCTTCATCGGCATTATGAACATCATATGTCTCTAAATTTTTTTCTATACACTCAATGTTTAATTCATCACATAATTTAAAAATATAGTCCCTACTAATGCCCCTAAGGATATTTCTTCCTTCTGGTGTATATACTTTTCCATCTTTTATTAAAAAAAAATTATCTCCAGTTCCTTCAGTAATAAAGCCGTCAGTATCTAGCAATAAAGCCCAATTATTTTCACCTTTCACTTTAGAGACTTCAATATTAGCCATCTGATACCACATTCTAGATCTATTTTTAATTTTTGGATCCATTATGTGAGATGGTATCGCTCTTTGTGAGGTCACAACTAAATTTATACCCGTGTCAAAAAATTTTGCTAATCCTGAAACTGTCCATTTGAGAGGAAAGTCAGCAATAACAATAGTTGGTTCTATTTTATTATCAAAAATTGGTGCATAAATACCTAGCGGGCCTCTACTTACATTTATAATTAATCTATGCTCATCAGTACTTTCAAAATATGGCTTATTAACTTCAATTGTCTCCAAACATGCCTTTTCCATTTGGTCTATGGAGATATTAATAGGTATTTCTAAAATCTTTATACCCATATACAATCTTTCTAAATGTTCTTTTAACATAAACTGTTTTTGATTGAATGATCTAGTCATTTCAAAAACCATATCTCCAAACATTAATGCGGAGTCATAAATTGAAATTTTTGCTTCTTTTTCATCTACATAATTACCATTAATATAAACTTTTCTACTACTCATTAATATTAACAATTTTTTTAAGTTTATTTCTCTGAAAAGCCTCTTCTTCATCAAGATTTCCATCCCAGTCAGAAAGAGCAATTTTTGTTTCACGAAGATTTCTTACCAGCCTTCTTAATCCATCAGGTTCTAAGCTTGCTGCGTGATCAGTACCTTTAAAAGTTCTATTTAAAGTAAAATGTCTTTCAAAGTATTCTGCACCTAAAGTGTAGGCAGCAATATCTATAGAAATACCTGGATGATGTCCTGAAAAACCAATAGATTTTATTTTATCACCATATAAAGATTTTAACTTAGAAATTTGATTCAAATTTAATTTATCCTCGTATGCAGGATATGAAGATCTACAATAGTAAATTACTAAATTATTTAGTTTATTTTTGTTTTCAAAAAAATCTATTATTTTTGCAATTTCTTTATCAAATGTCATCCCTAATGATAGATGTATTTCTCCATTATAAATTTTACATATATGACTTAACAAAGGAAAATTAAGATTCATTGCAGATGGTATTTTAATAATACTTGGATTTAATGAAACAATTTCATTTGCTGAAGTAATATCCCATACCGAAGATGAGTATATTTTATTAAAAGACTCGCAATATTTTTTTAGTTCTTTATGTTGATCAATATTAAATTCTAGATTCTCTCTATGAGCTCCATAAGTTTCTCCATAAGAATGTTCAGGGTTTGGGTGAGGTTTATTAAATTCATCTTCTGATAATAATTCTCTATTATTTCTTTTTTGAAATTTAATTATATCAACATCACAAAAATTTGATGCAATTTTAACCATCTCTTTTGCAAGTTCAAATTCACCTTTATGGTTACCTCCAATTTCACATATAATTTTAGGATCACTATTCATTCTTTAAAAAATAACTTATATCATTTTTGGAGTATTTAAATGGAGAAAAATCTAACATTTTCATATTTTTAATTTTAGGAACTAGAAATTTTATTTCTTTTTCATTTAATTTTATATCACTAATTTTAAAGGTTTTTTTGATTTTTTTTAATAACTTAACTAAATCACTGGCAACTGGTCTATTTATAATTTTTTTATTTTTTAAAAATAATAGTAATTCTTTTAAAAATTTTGAATTCTTACTACTAGTTAACTCTATAGATTTATGCAAAAAAGATGCTCCGCAATGTGCATGTTTATAACCAAAATATAAAGCTAATTGATAACTGGAAGCGCCAGTAATATTTTGTTCACTATGTAATAAAGATATTATAGAGTAAAGAGATCCTTCTGCAATTTTATTTAATCCCTCTAAATCATTGTTTTTTAGAATCTTTATTCCTTGCAATACATAATAACAACCCAACATTGCCATTTGTTTTGTGAAATTGTTTCCTATAGTTGATGAGAATGACTCAATTGAGTGAACGAGTGAGTCAAAAGAACAAATGATTTGTTGCTTATAATCATTTGATAATGAAAAATATGGATCAATTAAACAAATTTTAGGCTGAACTAATTCTGAATTAATTCCTCCTTTAACTTTTTTCTTTTCATTTATAAAGACTGCCGAAGGAGTTATTTCTGCTCCTGAACCAAAAATTGATGGGATAGTTATTACAGGTATAGTATTAAAATTGAATTTATTGACTCCTTGGAGTTTTTCAATATTCCCATTATAATTGATAATGACTGATAAGCCTTTACCGATATCAATTGTACTTCCTCCCCCAACAACAATTATTAAACCATATTTCTTCTTCTTATTATTAATATTTTTTTTGATTTCTTTTAAATTAGTAAATGTAGGTTCGAACTTATCATTAAATATTATTGTTTTTTTTTTAATAAATTTAAATGATTTTTTTATATAATTTAACTTATTTTTATTATTCTTAATATAATCATCTAAAACAATTAGACAATTTTGATTTTTAAAGACTTTTAAATATTCTTTAGACTCTAAAAGAAGCCTATTTTTCATATAAATTTTAGTACTTATGTTTAAACTTAAATTTTCATTGTTTAAACTTTTCATGATATTAATAATAATTAATTTTATGTAGTTTTTCCGTCATTTTAAAATCTTGAAACGTATCAACTTCAAAAGATTGGATTTTTGACATTAAATAATAACATAAGCTATTTGTATCAATTCTATTATTTTTTTTTCTAAACATTTTTGTTTTAAAAATATAAATTGATCCATTTTCTAAAAAAAAATTAGATGATTTTTGTCTTGGTTTACGATTATTAGGATTATAATTTAAAGGTGAGAGTTTTTTTTTATGCTCTTTCCACAATGTCAAATCTGTGTAAATACTTCCCGATATAAGTGAATTTTTCTTTTGTTTAATAATCTCAAACAAGCTTTCGTTAATATTTTTTGCTTTTCTTAATGGAGAAGTTGGCTGTAAAACCATTATATATTTATATTCCATACTTATACTTTTAATAAAATGTTTTATCGCAGGTTCAAGCTTAGAATTACTCTTTGATATATTTAGAGGTCTTTTAATAGAATATGCACCATATTTTTTTGCTATATTTAATATTTTTATACTATCTGAAGAAACATATATATCTTGTTTTAAAACTGATTTTTTCGCTTGCGACAAAGTGAATTCTAATAAACTTTTTTTATTAAATTTAATGATGTTTTTGTTTTTAATTTCTACAGAACCAGAGCGTGCAGGTACTAAAACAGCGCATTTGTATTTATTCATATTATTTAAAAATAATCCTGGCAACGACCTACTCTTCCATGCCTTAAGACAAAGTACCATCGGCGCTAACAGCTTTCACGGTCGAGTTCGGAATGGGATCGTGTGTTTATCTGTTGCTATTGTCACCAGGAAACTATCAAGTAAAAAACTTTTCTCTGTACGATATTGTAATCAAGCCAATCGAGTTATTAGTATTAGTTAGCTTCATGCATTACTGCACTTCCACATCTAACCTATCAACGTGGTGGTCTTCCACGGCTCTAATGGGGAAATCTAGTATTCAGGTGGGTTTCCCGCTTAGATGCTTTCAGCGGTTATCCTGTCCGTACATAGCTACCCAGCGATGCTCCTGGCGGAACAACTGGTACACCAGAGGTACGTTCATCCCGGTCCTCTCGTACTAGGGACAAATCCTGTCAAATTTCCAACTCGTATAGCAGATAGGGACCGAACTGTCTCACGACGTTCTGAACCCAGCTCACGTACCACTTTAATTGGCGAACAGCCAAACCCTTGGGACCTTCTCCAGCCCCAGGATGTGATGAGCCGACATCGAGGTGCCAAACACCCCCGTCGATATGGACTCTTGGGGGGTATCAGCCTGTTATCCCCGGCGTACCTTTTATCCGTTGAGCGATGGCCCTTCCACTCGGAACCACCGGATCACTATGACCGTCTTTCGACTCTGCTCGACATGTACGTCTCGCAGTCAGGCAGGCTTTTGCCATTGCACTCTAAAGCTGATTTCCGACCAGCCTGAGCCTACCATCGCGCGCCTCCGTTATTCTTTGGGAGGCGACCGCCCCAGTCAAACTACCCACCATACAGGGTCCCACATCCAGATTATGGATGATGGTTAGATATCAAAAAATTAAAGGGTGGTGTTTCATCTTTTGACTCCACAAAAGCTAGCGCCTTTGCTTCAAAGTCTACCACCTAGCCTACACATTAATTTTCTAATACCACTGTAAAGCTATAGTAAAGGTGCACGGGGTCTTTCCGTCTAACTACACGTACTCCGCATCTTCACGGAGAATTCAATTTCGCTGAGTTGATGTTGGAGACAGCGGAGAAATCGTTACGCCATTCATGCGGGTCAGAACTTACCTGACAAGGAATTTCGCTACCTTAGGACCGTTATAGTTACGGCCGCCGTTCACCGGGGCTTCATTTTAGAGCTTGCACTCCACCATTTAACCTTCCGGCACCGGGCAGGCGTCAGTCCCTATACATCGTCTTACGACTTAGCAGAGACCTGTGTTTTTGATAAACAGTCGCTTCTCCCTATTCTGTGCCACCATTAATTAGTTGCCTAAAAAATGGTCTCTCTTATTCCGAAGTTACAAGAGCATTTTGCCGAGTTCCTTCAACATCATTCTCTCAAGCGCCTTGGTATACTCTACCTTCCTACCTGTGTCGGTTTAGGTACGATCTATATTCTGAGGCTATTTCCAGGAACCTCTTCACAGCATTATCAATCCAATAAGAAAATACTATTTACGAGATCCGTCAACTCTCAGAAGGTACAGGAATATTAACCTGTTTCCCATCGACTACGCATTTCTGCCTCGCCTTAGGGGTCGACTAACCCTGCGCAGATTAACTTTACGCAGGAAACCTTAGGATTTCGGCGAGAGTGTCTCTCACACTCTTTATCGCTACTCATGTCAGCATTCGCACTTCTGATACCTCCAACATTTCTTACAAAACATCTTCGACGGCTTACAGAACGCTCCGCTACCCCTTGTAATTATCGCAATAATTACAAAGTCACAGTTTCGGCAAATGGCTTTAGCCCCGTTACATCTTCGTCGCGGAAAAACTTAATTAGAACAGTGAGCTGTTACGCTATCTTTAAAGGATGGCTGCTTCTAAGCCAACCTCCTGCCTGTCTTGGTCTTTCTACATACTTTCCCACTTAGCCATTATTTGGGGGCCTTAACTGGTGATCTGGGCTGTTTCCCTCTCGACTATAGACCTTAGCACCTATAGTCTGTCTGCTGTGCATAGAGTTTCGGTATTCAGAGTTTGGTTAGGTTTGGTAGGAATCGCTTCCCCCTAGCCCATCCAGTGCTTTACCCCCGAAATCATTCACACAACGCACTACCTAAATAGTTTTCGCGGAGAACTAGCTATAGCGGAATTTGGTTGGCCTTTCACCCCTTAACACAAGTCATCCAAAAACATTTCAACGTTTCCTGGTTCGGTCCTCCGATGCATGTTACTGCATCTTCAACCTGCTCATATTAAGCTCATCCCGCTTCGAGTCTAATCCGTACAACTAACGCCCTATTAAGACTTGGTTTCCCTTCGCCTACACCTATTGGCTTAAGCTTGCTGCACAGACTAAGTCGCTGACCCATTATACAAAAGGTATGCCATCACTTCTCAAGGAAGCTCTGACTGCTTGTAGGCATTCGGTTTCAGATACTATTTCATTCCCCCTATCGGGGTGCTTTTCACCTTTCCCTCACGGTACTAGTTCACTATCGGTCATCAAGGAGTATTTAGGCTTGGGAAGTGGTCTCCCCATATTCAGACAAAATTTCACGTGTTCCGCCCTACTCGAAAATAAAACTACTTTTTACCTATACGGGACTATCACCCACTATGGTCTAACTTTCCAGAAAGTTCTAGTTATTATAATTCTATTATTGGCCTGGTCCGCGTTCGCTCGTCACTACTAACGGAATATATTTCTTTTCCTCTAGCTACTAAGATATTTCAATTCACTAGGTTGACTCTTATTAGCTATGAATTCACTAATAAGTAACTCATAAGAGTTGGGTTTCCCCATTCGGATATTTAAGGATCAAAGTGTGTTGACAACTCCCCTTAACTTTTCGCAGCCTGCCACGTCCTTCATCGACTCTTGATGCCAAGGCATCCACTAAATGCCCTTTTGCGCTTGATTGCAATTACGTACAGAGAAAAATTTTGTACGTATTTTAATCAAATAAAAAATTTATTTTGATCAGTTATTAATTATCATATTAACGATTTAAAGAAAAAATAAGATTTATATTAGAAAATGGTGGAGGATAGCGGGATCGAACCGCTGACCTCCTGAATGCAAATCAGGCGCTCTCCCAGCTGAGCTAATCCCCCTGTTATTGGTGGGCCGAGGAAGACTTGAACTTCCGACCTCACGCTTATCAAGCGCGCGCTCTAACCAACTGAGCTACCAGCCCAATATAATTAAATAAGCACCCAGTACTAGCTAATATTAAAAGAGATAGATAGACAACAATCCGGATAACTAGCGAACTAATTATCAATATCCTTAGAAAGGAGGTGATCCAACCGCAGGTTCCCCTACGGTTACCTTGTTACGACTTCGCCCCAGTCGCTGACCCTACCGTGGACGGCTGCTTCCTTGCGGTTAGCGCACCGGCTTAAGGTAAAACCAACTCCCATGGCGTGACGGGCGGTGTGTACAAGGCCCGAGAACGTATTCACCGTAGCACGCTGATCTACGATTACTAGCGATTCCAACTTCATGGACTCGAGTTGCAGAGTCCAATCCGAACTGAGATGGTTTTTAGGGATTAGCTTTATCTTGCGATATTGCTGCCCTCTGTCACCACCATTGTAGCACGTGTGTAGCCCAGACCGTAAGGGCCATGAGGACTTGACGTCATCCCCGCCTTCCTCCAGCTTATCACCGGCAGTTTTTCTAGAGTGCCCAGCTTGACCTGATGGCAACTAAAAATGAGGGTTGCGCTCGTTGCGGGACTTAACCCAACATCTCACGACACGAGCTGACGACAGCCATGCAGCACCTGTGTGTGTGCCAGCCGAACTGAAGAATTACGATTCTGTAATTCAAACACACCATGTCAAGGTCTGGTAAGGTTCTTCGCGTTGCTTCGAATTAAACCACATGCTCCACCGCTTGTGCGGGCCCCCGTCAATTTATTTGAGTTTTAATCTTGCGACCGTACTTCCCAGGCGGAGTGCTTAATGCGTTAGCTTCGACACTGATACCATTGTACCAGCGACTAGCACTCATCGTTTACTGCGTGGACTACCAGGGTATCTAATCCTGTTTGCTACCCACGCTTTCGTATCTCAGCGTCAAAAATGGCCTAGTTAGTCGCCTTCGCTTCTGGTATTCTTTCCAATATCTACGAATTTCACCTCTACACTGGAAATTCTACTAACCCTTACCAATTTCTAGATCACTAGTTTTAAATGCAGTTCCTGGGTTGAGCCCAGGGATTTCACATCTAACTTTTTGATCCGCCTACATACGCTTTACGCCCAGTGATTCCGAACAACGCTAGCCCCCTTCGTATTACCGCGGCTGCTGGCACGAAGTTAGCCGGAGCTTCTTCTTCAACTAATGTCATTATCATCATTGATGAAAGAGTTTTACAACCCTAAGGCCTTCTTCACTCACGCGGCATTGCTGGATCAGGGTTTCCCCCATTGTCCAATATTCCCTACTGCTGCCTCCCGTAGGAGTCTGGGCCGTGTCTCAGTCCCAGTGTGGCTGATCATCCTCTCAAATCAGCTATAGATCGTAGCCTTGGTGGAGCAGTTACCTCACCAACTAGCTAATCTAGTGCGGGCTCATCTGAAGGCGATAAATCTTTCTCTTTGCAGACACATCCGGTATTAGCTACAGTTTCCCGCAGTTATTCCGAACCTTCAGGTAGATTCCCACATGTTACTCACCCGTGCGCCACTAGATCCGAGGATCTCGTTCGACTTGCATGTATGAGGCATGCCGCCAGCGTTCGTTCTGAGCCATAATCAAACTCTTAAGTTAAATAATTTTGACCGAAGTCAAAAATTACGGAACGTCCGTTAAAGCGGAATACTTCTTGTATTAACAAAAAATATTTGTTGATACGTATTCCAACTTAACTTTCGTAATGTTTAAATTTACGAATTGTTGTCTACGTATCTCTTTATAATCTTATTAACAAATTAAAGTGCATACAAATCACTAAATTTTAATAAAAAATGTAGCAAAATGTACTTTTCAAAAGAAAAGAATATTGGCCTATAATAGTATAAAAATTCCTTGTCAAATCATAAAAAAAGAAAAAAAATCCCTATTTTCTGGGGATATTTTTGTATAAGTATTTTTTGTTATAACAAATTAAAGAATCTATTTGAAAATTGGTTGCGGGGGTAGGATTTGAACCTACGACCTTCAGGTTATGAGCCTGACGAGCTACCGGGCTGCTCCACCCCGCGATACGAAATTACTTTTAAATAGTTATTGATTAAAAGCAACAATTATAAACTAAATTCTTCTACTATATTTAAATTGCAAAGACTTAATAATATTTTTGATAATTAAAATATTTAACTTAATACTATATCCAAATTTAGACTTACCTTTTCTGTTTGAAATTTTTATATCTATGTTTTCATAGCTTGAAAAATTTTTTAAAACTTTAAACATAATCTCTGTACCGATTGAATTATAAGAATAAAGTGTTCTAATACTTTTAACATGCTCAATACGAAATGCCTTCATTCCGCACATTGGATCTTTGATACCCCATAAATTAAATGATAAAAAACTAAATATTTTTTCAAGGTATCTAGGTTTTAAGTCTCGATTACCAACAACAATAGATTTGCCTTGTTTTAATGATTTTATAAAAAATGGTATTTTTTCAATTGGATGCTGATTGTCTCCATCTATTGTTATTAAGTATTTAAAATTTTTGGAAATAGCAAATTCAAATCCTTTTTTTATAGAAACATCATATCCAAAATTTTGTAGGTTATTTATAATAAAATTAGCATTATCTTGAGCAATGTTTTTTGTTTGATCAGTTGAGCCATCATTAACAACTATAACTATTCCATATTTTTTTGCTTTATTAATTACATCTTTAAGATTTTTTTCTTCATTAAATGCAAGAATAATAATTGCAAGTTCAGAAATATAATGACTATTTGACATTTTTAAGAAGTATGCAGTCTTCTTTATTTATATTTTTTTTTAATTTTTTTCCAATTATTAATTTATCTTGATAGGGGTTAAGTGAGCCTTTTGGACATGGTCTTAAATAAATTAAATCTTTTTTTTTAATAATATGATCTTTTAAAAGATTTTCTTTTGCTCTTATAGATCTTCTTTGCAACACTAGCGTTTCATATTCATTTTTTTCAACTTTTTTAAGACTCGTTCCTAGGCAATTTTCTAGTTCACGAGTTCTTAAAACCATCTCTTTCCAAGATTTGGGATCCATAGAAAATTTGTGATCTGGCCCTTCTAAACTTGTATCATTTGTAAAATGCTTTTCAATAACTCTGGCACCAAATGTTACTGCACCTAATACACTTGAATGTCCAGGCGTATGATCAGATAAACCTAAAATTGCTCTTGGAAATTTTTTTTTGTATTCCTTTAAAACATTTAAATTTATAAACTTAAAATTTTCTAATTCTGCTGTATAGTTTGTGTTACATTGCATCAAAACAAAGATTTTCTTACTCTTTGATATTAGTCTGTATGCTGAACTTACTTCATTAATAGTTGATGCGCCTGTTGCTAACATTAATGGCTTTTTATCAGAAGCCAATTTTTTAATTAATTCATGCCACGTTATATCTCCAGAACCAATTTTCCATGCAGCTACAAATTTAGATAATTCATCTATTTGACTCAAATCATACGGCGAGGTGAAATATTCAATACCTGCTTCATCGCATGTTTTTTTTAATATTTTAGTCCATTCTAATGGCAAAGAAGCTTTACTATAAACATCAAAAACTGATTTTTTCCACTTCGACTGATGAGAAAGTTGTTTACCATTGTTTAGTTGTTTAAAACCAAAATCAGAAACAATTGTTTTTGCATTAAAATTTTGAAATTTAGCAGCATCTGCTCCTGCTTTAGCTGCTAAATGAATTAAGTCTTTAGCCTTATTAAGGCTGCCATCCCAATTCGCAGCAATATCAGCAACAAAAAAGGTGGGGCAATTATTGCCTATAATTTTTTTACCAATTTTTAAATTTTTCATATTTCAATACAATTTTTTAAACAAGAATTCAGCTTTAATCCAATCATTTTTATTATCAATATCTACAGTTTTATAATTTTCTATTTCATAGCCAATTGATTTTTCATGTAAAAATTTTCTTTTTATCCATGTATCTTTTCCTCCCCAATAAAATTGCCCTGAGTCATAATATGTATTTGGAAAATCCTGAGTCCTACTATTGGGTTTAGTGCTTTTATTATGAAAACGAGTAATATTTTTTTTATTAATTAATAGTGCACGATTTATTGGATGGCTATGTTTAATTATAGGATAAACAAATCTATTTTTATTTTTAATACATAGATTTAAAGTTTTTTTAATATCAGAAATATCTAAAAAAATTGAACAAGGATAAACACAGCATATATAATCAGGAACAATGTTAATTTTATTTAATTTATGAATAGAATTTTTTATTACATCTATAGTTGTAGTAAAGTCATCAGACAATTTTTTTGATCTAAGAAAAGGAACACTTGCACCACTCTTTATTGCTATGTCAGATATTTTATTTGAGTCAGTACTTACAATAATGTGATCAAATAGTTTGGATTTAATTAATTTTTTTATAGTCCAATAAATAATAGGCCTTCCATTAATATTCTTAATATTTTTTCTTTTAATTCTCTTGCTATTTAATCGAGCAGGAAGTATTGCTATTTTCATATTTGTATAAATTATAATTATCAGTTAAAATTTTTCTTTATTTCATATAACTCAGACCATTTTGTTTTAGTACTATCAATCATAGAGATTTTCATAAATTTTTTCGCCTCTTCAATACATTTATGTAAGAAGTCTCCACCTTTGCCATTTAAGCCTTCAATTGCAAAATGAAAATTAACCTCTGACATATTATTAATAATTTCACTAATTTTATTACCCTCATCTGGAAGTTGATAAATAGATGAGAGGATTACTAATGATAGCTTTCTATCATTATGAATCCATTGAAGTGTAGCTAGAGATCTAGACATCATTGGCTCAGGTATAACAAGTTCAATTGAAATTTTATTACGATCAGCATAATTATTCATTATCATGTTTTGAGCATTACTAGGAATCTTGAAAGGACCTATATTAATATCAGTTGTTACACTAGCTACAGTCATTTATATTATTTAATTTAATTTATAATATTTTAAATAATCAGTATTTTTTTGAAGTATTGGTTTTTTAAAACTTTGAAATCTAACATTGTAAGCAATTCTTGCTAAGTTAGACTTAAATTGAATGTTCCCATGTAAAACAAAAGGGTTAAAAATAATTGCTTCTCCAAATTTTAGTGGTACTGGTTTTTGATCAGACATCATATTAAGAACTGTTGGACCATTTACTAAACCCTGCGCTTCTTCTTTTTTTATTAGCTCAAGTGACTTTTCCAATTCAACAAAATATACACCGCTATTTTCTTCCAAATCGTGCATTGGAATCCATATTACATAAGTAAAAGGAGAAATTCCTGACATAAGTTCATAATGAGGCCATTGCTTTGCTTGACCTTTCCCAGGTACATTCATAATTACTGTTGCTCTACGTTGTATCAAGAGCTCTTCTCCACAAAGCTGCTTAACCAGTTTTGGAAATGAATTTAATATTATTTCCGATAAGTTATTAAATTTAAGTAAATTTATCATTGCTTTATTAATTTCAGATTTATTCATCTTGGCAATCTTTTCCCTTACAATATCAATATCTTCATCCTCATTTGAGTTTATATTTAGATTTTTTATAAAATTTTTTCTTAACTGAATAAAGTTTTCTAAATTTTCAATTTTAACTATTGCATAACCTTTACCAGAATTGATTTCGTTAACAGTATCCATATTTAAATTTATAAATTAATTTAACCTAAACACAAGGGTTTGGATCCGATAAATGTATATCATTGATTTTTGAAATAATATCTTTTTTCATTTTAATTTCATTAGCTTTTAGTGTTTCTTTTAATTGATTAACATCAGTGGCACCAACAATACTAGATGCAACATACGGCCTACTTAGGACAAATGCGTTGGCTAATGCAACAGGAGTTATATTGAGCTCATTAGCTAAATTAATATATTTTTTAACTGCGATATCTCCTCGAGGAGTTAAATGTCTTGAAAATCTTCCAGGCCACATAGTGTAACGTGCATTTTCAGGTCTTGCTCCATCAACATATTTACCACTTAGTCTTCCGCCCGCGAGAGGTGAATAAGCTAGGAGACTACATTTTTCTCTTATACAAACTTCAGAATTGGCGATATCAAAAACTCTGTTCAATAAGCTATAACAATTTTGTATGGACATTATTCTTGGAAGTTTCTTTTTCTTAGCTATCTCTAAATAATTCAAAATACCCCATGGAGTTTCATTTGAAATACCTATGTATTTAATTTTACCCTCTTTAACTATATCATTCAAGGTATGAAGAACTTCCTCTATAGGTGTCCATGTATCTAAAGGATCATATTCAAAGTCAAGCTTGCCAAACGTGCCTACACTCCTCTCTGGCCAATGAATTTGATATAAGTCAATGTAATCAGTTTTTAACCTTTTTAAACTTAAATCTACTGCATTAGTTATATTATGTTTATCAAGTGTTAGGTTTTCTCCACCTTTTCTAATCCATGATAATTTAGTTGCACCAATTCCAGAAGGATTATTAGAGGCGATCTTTGAAGCGATAACTACCCTATCTCTATTTTTTTTATATTGAATCCATTCTCCAATAATTCTTTCCGAGTCTCCAGATGTTTTTTCTTTAGGATAAACAGGGTACATTTCAGCTGTGTCAAAAAAATTTATTCCATTTTCAAAGGCAAAATCTAAAATTTCAAATGATAGGTTTTTAGAGCATTGTTCTCCAAATGTCATCGTGCCTAAGCCAACACAGCTTACTTCTATTTCTGATATTCCTAATTTTCTTAATTCCATAAAATTAAATCTTTGTTTGAATAATTTTTAATTTATTACCATCTATGATGAACATCTTTTTTTATATATTTATTATATATAGAATTTATTTTAGGGATTAATTCTTTAATATCATCAAGATTAGAAACATTACTATTATCCAAGACTTGTTTGTGGTTTACAGCACCTGGAATTACAGTTGTAACTGAGTCATGCATCAATATCCATTTTAATGCAAGTTGAGTTAAATTAAATCCTACTGGAAGTATTTTGTTTATTTCTTTTAGAGCCTTAAGGCCTGTATTTAATTTTACACCTGAAAATGTATCTCCTACATCAAAAGCATCACCATTTATATTATAATTTCTATGATCATTCTCAGGAAATTCAGTGTTTTCATCAATATGACCGGTCAACAGACCACTTGCCAATGGCCCTCTAGCAATAATTGCAACATTATTTTTCTTTGCTTCTTTAAACAACTTTTCAATAGGCTTTTGTCTAAAAATATTAAAAACTAATTGTATGCTTTTTACATTTGGATTTTTAATTGCATTTAATGCGTCTTCTACTTTATGAACGCTAACACCATAATGAGCAACTTTACCTTTTTTAACAAGTGCATCTATAGACTCAAATGTTTCTTTAGTTTTTAGAAGTTCACTTGGAGGACAATGCAACTGAAGTAATTCTATACAATCTATGTCTAAATTTTTTAATGACCTATCGACAAATTCTTCCATTGGATCATGCTTATAACCCTTTGGGTAATTAGTACCCCTAATCCTTCTTCCAAGTTTTGTTGAGATATAAATTTTTTCTTTTGTTAATTTTAATAATTCTCCTAAAAATCTCTCACTTCTTCCATCTCCATAAGTATCAGAAGTATCAAAAAAATTTATTCCTTGATCTAATGCTGTTTTTAATAGCCTTCTAGCTTCAGAGTCATCTACATCACCCCAACACCAGCCAATTTGCCAACAACCCAAACCAACTTCAGAAATATTCCAATTAAGATCAGAGAATTGTCTATATTTCATTAAAATTTAAATATTGTCTAATAATTTGGCCTGTTTATCTTTTGCTTTTCTTATATCCTCTAATCTTTTTTCATACGATTTAGTAGGTGGATCATAACTGTCAAATATATTAGAAACATTTTGAGAGAAATCTTTTCCAATTTCAGTTAATTCAATACTTTTATCAGAAACTTTTACTAATCCATCATCTATCATTTCACGTAAATTATTAATTTCAGATTTAAAATAATTCTTTGGATCAATTTTAAATTTATTTTCAAAATCTATAAAATCTAATCTTAAATAACTTTTAAATTGTTGAGTAGCATGTTGTCTTATTTGATCATCTTTTGATAATTTCATTCCCCTAAAAATTGGAAGTAAATTGCTATCTAATAATTTCTTATATTTTGCAACATCATAAACATTTTGAGCATAATAATCGTCACCTAAGTTACTTTTAGATGAACTTCCGACACCTAGAAAATTCACCCTGCCTCCTGTTTGATGTCCTGAAGCTCCATAATGTGCTGTTCCATCATTAAATGCTTCAGTCATTGGGCTATCTGGCAATGAGTAACATTCAAAACCTGTTCTTTTATAACCTGCTTTAGATAACTTTTCGTGAATAACTTTTAATAATTCTCTTCTTTCAAAAAAATTTGGTAGTGGGCCCTCTGCTAACATTTGTACTTGATATTTTGCAACCCAAGGCTTGTAAGCAAGTAAAGATAATTGAACTAAAGTTGGCTTTAATTCAACTATTTTATCACAAGTATTTGCTATACTTGTTGTTGTTTGACCCGGTAAGCCTATTAAAAAATCAAATGCAATTTCTTTATATAATTTTCTAACTCTATCAGTAAGAATATCTTCAAAAAGCTTAGCTGATTGTATTCTATTAATTCTTTTTTGAACATTTATATCAAAGTCTTGCATTCCAAAAGATATTCTATTAGCTCCACATTGCTCAGCATTAAATATTAATCTATCTTCATCGACTCTTCTAGGATCAGACTCGATAGTAAAATTTTCTACATTAGACCAATCAAAAAGAGTATTTAATTTATCTACTAGAAATTTTAGATCTTCCCTATTAAGAATAGTTGGAGAGCCCCCACCAAAGTATACGGTTCCAACATTTAATTTTATTTTATTTTTGTTTAAAAACTCAAAAATTATATCTATCTCTTTGTGAAGATATTCTAAATATTCTTTGATTTTATTGTAATCTTTTGTAATAATTTTACTACAAGTACAAAACCAGCACAGTTGTTCACAAAATGGAATATGGACATAAAAAAAAATTTTTTTGTCTTGGTTATTCGGTAACCAATCTAAAAGTGCATTTTTATAATCTTCTCCATTGAAATTAAAATCCCAATGATCACATGTAGGATATTCAGCATAATTGTAGACAAGATCTTGATGATATTTTTTTATTAAATTAGCATCTAAAAGTGACTCAGTCATTAATACGTTTATATACTAATCCAAAAAATATTAAAGATAAAGCTTTATGAAA
>CACIBE010000012.1 GCA_902584805.1 uncultured Alphaproteobacteria bacterium | reverse complement strand
TTATTGATATAGTTAAAGTAGATTTAAAAAATCATATAAGTTACCCATATCTACCAGATGAAAAAATAAAACTAAGCATATATAGTTTTATCAAATCTTATATTGATATTGATTTTAGGGTAGTATTTTTATTCAGATTTTCACAATTTTTATTGAACAAAAATTTTAAAAAATTATCTCTGTTGATATATTTTAGATTAAAATCAAGGTATAACATTGATATTTCACCATATTGTAAAATAGAAAATGGCTTTAAAATAGTTCATGCATTTAATATAGTTATTGGATCTGGAGCAAAAATAGGAAGTAATTTTGTTTGTTTTAATAATGTCAATATTGGTAATAAAAAAATTGGTTGGAGACAATCACAAAGAAATGATGAAATGCCTACTATTGGTAAAAATGTTGTTGTTGCTCCACAAAATATAATAGTTGGAAATATAAATATAGATAATAATATTTCTATACATGCAAATCAAGTGATCTCAAATAATATTAATAATAATGATAAAATCTCAAATTATAAATTTTCTAAAATTCTAAATGATCAATAATAGAATAGTTATTTATACAGCACTTTTTGGTGAATATGATAATTTACAAAGACCATTATTTTTTGATAAAAATATTGACTTTATATGCTTTACTAACAATTTTGATTTAAAATCAAAATATTGGAAAATTGTTTATCTTGAAAATTTATTTGGAAATAAAAAAATGAATAGATATGTAAAATTTCATCCTCATAAATATCTTTATAATTATAATATCAGTATATATATTGACTCTAATGTACAAATTTATTCATCAATACTTAAAAAAATTAATTTTAATCTAGCAAATAATTTAATATCAATACCACAACATCCCTTTAGAAAAAATATTAGTGAGGAAATTAATTTTTGTATAGAAAATAAGTTAATTGATAAAAATATTATGACAAATAATAAAATAGAAAAGAATTTTGATATTGTGAATAATAAATATACACTAACAGCCAATAGAGTATTAATAAGAAAGCATAATGATACTAGGTGTATTCAATTAATGAGTATCTGGTGGAAATATTACTTATCAGGTATTACTAGAGATCAGATATCTCTTCCATTTGCTTTAAATGAAATTAAATTTTTTACACATATTATTAAGTCTAAATATTCCTTTTTAGATTTTTTTATGGTTTGGCCTCATTTGAATGAAAAAAAAATAAATAAAATCAAATTTTATACAAAAATGTCTATATTTATATTATTACTTAAATTCTTAGGATTGTTATATGATCATAAAAGGTAATGAATTAATTAATTTAATTAATTCAAAAAAAAATAGCTCATTAGAATTGGGTTGTGGTAACAATAAAAAAAATAAAAATTATCTTGGTGTTGATGTTCTCGAAAATTCTAGCGCAGATATTGTTGGGGAAATATTTGAAGTACTTCAAAACATAAATGATAATTCTGTTAATACTATTTCCTCTTATCATTTTTTTGAACATATTGATGACCAAAAAAAATTATTTGATGAATGCTATAGGGTTCTCAAAAAAAATTCTGAAATGACAATCGTAGTTCCTCATTTTTCTAATCCTCATTTTTATTCTGATCCAACTCATAGAGCAAACTTTGGTATTTTTACATTTTCATATTATTCAAATGAGAATCTATACTTTAGAAAAGTACCAACTTATTGGAAAAAAAAATTTAATATTAAAAAAATTGATCTAATTTTTAAGTCATATAGACCAAAGTATATAGCTCATGCATTTAAAAAAATTTTACAATTATTTTTTAATTCTAGTTATTTTATGCAAGAGATATACGAAGAAAATTTTTGCTATTTATTTCCTTGTTATGAAATACAATTTATATTAAAGAAATAATTTATGGATAATAAAAAAGTTTTTTTTATTTCAGGTGTTGCAGGTTTTTTAGGAAGTCATTTAGCAGATAGGCTAATTGAATTAAATCATAAAGTAATTGGTTGTGATAATTTAATAGGAGGGTATGAAGATAATATACCTGATAAAGTTGAGTTCCATAATGTTGATTGTAATAATTTTGAGCAAATGTCACTTATAATGAAAAATGTTGATATTGTTTATCACTGTGCTGCAACTGCATATGAGGGTCTTTCTGTTTTTAGCCCACATATAATAACACAAAATATTGTTACTGCATCGACTGGAATTATTACTGCTTCTATATCAAATAATGTTAAAAGATTTATAATGTGCTCATCTATGGCACGGTATGGAACAAATCCTGTACCATTTACTGAAGATATGACAGCCAAGCCTCAGGACCCTTATGGTATTGGTAAGTTGGCCTCTGAAGATATTTTACGGTGTCTAGCAGATGTTCATGGGATGGAATGGGTAATAGCTGTACCTCATAATATAATTGGCGTTAGACAAAAATATGATGATCCTTATAGAAATGTTGCAAGTATATTTATTAATTTAATGTTGCAAAATAAACAGCCTTACATTTATGGAGATGGTAATCAAAAAAGATGTTTTAGCTTTATTTCTGACGATATTGATCCATTAATTGAAATGGCTTTTAACAATAATTGTGTAAAAGAAATAATTAATATTGGTCCAGATGATGAATTTATTACAATAAATGAATTAGCAGAGACTATTGCAAAAATTTTAAATTTTGATTTAAATATACAGTATACACAGGGTAGGCCCCAAGAAGTAACCTTTGCAAACTGTTCAGCAGATAAAGCAAGACAATTATTTGATTATAATCCAAAAGTTAAATTAGAAGAGGGTCTTAAAGAGATGATCCAATGGATAAAAAAAAGAGGTATTAAAGAATTTAAATACCATTTAGATTTAGAAATTAAAAATAATAAAACACCAAAAACTTGGAGCAAAAAATTATTTTAAAAGTTGCATGTTTATTACCTTATAGAAAAAATGTAGCCCCTGCTCAAAGATTTCGCTGGGAGCAGTGGGAGAAATTTTTAAATAATGATAAATGTAAATTTAAAATTATATATTTTTCAAATAAAAAAATAGAGTATTACTTTAAAAAAAAAAAATTCTTTTTATTATTTTTTTTTTATATGTTGAATTTTTTTATATATTTTTGCAAAATTATTAAAAATTTAAATTCTGATTATTTTATTATAGGACGAAATGCGATATTACCTGGAATACCAATTTTTGAAACTTTTTTATATTTAATTAATAAAAAATTAATTTATGATTTTGATGACGCTATTTATCTCTCTCCAGTAAATGATAATTTTTTTATTAATACATTAAGATTTAAATGGAGAGTAAGGTATATTGCAAAGTTATCAAAAATGATTTTTATTGGTAATAGATTTTTAGAAGATTATATAAAAAAATATAATAGAAATACTTACATTATTCCAACAACGGTGGACATTAACAATTATAATTCTAAGTTAGAAACTAATTCTTCTAAAGTAATTGTTGGCTGGACCGGTAGTAAATCAACATCAATTTATATTCAAGAAATCATTCCGGTATTAGAAAAAGTTAATCAAAAAGTCCCTTTTGACATAATAGTCTTAGGTGCTAAGATTGATTTAGGTTCTTTAAGTGGGAATTGTGTGATTTGGAATTCTAAAAATGAAGAAAAATTTATTAGAAAAATGGACATTGGGCTGATGCCATTACCTGATAATAAATGGACACAAGGTAAATGCGGATTAAAAGCTATTCAATATTCAAATTACTTTATACCATCAATAGTTTCTGATGTGGGAGTAAATGAAGAAGTAATTATTAATGATCAAACTGGTTATGTCGTTCAAAATAATGAAGAATTAGCTGATAAGTTGATTAACTTGATTAAAAATAAAAAATTAAGGATGGAGATGGGCATTAAAGCTAATCATCATGTAAAAAAAAATTATAATTCCGAATATGTAGCTAGTAAAATTATGCTTAAATTAAAAGAAATAACTTAAAGTATGCAATATTTAGATTACATAATTCGATTTGATAGTAGAAACTGTATTAATTATCCAAATGTTGTATGCCAGTCATTTTATCAAGATATAATAGGTTTTTATTCATTTATAATATTTTTTATTATTATTCTTTTTATACTTAAAAAAAATAATGAAATATCCTTGATAATTTTTTCATCATTCCTAGTAAAAAGCTTAATTGCATTCTTTGACTCTTTTGTAATGCAACTGCCTGAAAATCAAGAGGATGGATTACATTTTTATTTACTTTCTTCAAAATATAATTTTTCAACTTTAAATGATTTTTTTTCAACTTTTATATTTTCAAAAGACTTTCAAAAATATGCAGTTATTATAGGTGGTATATTTAGTATTTTTGGTAAAAGTTATTTATTAATGAAGATGATAAATGTATTTATATCCATTATATCAACTCTAATTTTTTGGAAAATTGCAAAGAAATTATTTAATGAAAATTTTGGCTCAAAAATAGCCACACTTATTTTTTCATTTCACCCAGCTATTCTAATTTATAGTACTTCTGTACTCCGCGAGCCATTTATAGTTTTGATTTTTATTATTACTATATATTTTTACATAAAGTTTATAATAAGTTTTAAATATAAATACCTACTCATATCTTTATTAGTTAGTGTTATGCAATTAATATTTCATCCCGGAATGTTATTTACTACTTTTTTAGTTTTATTCTTTTCAATTTTTTATTCTATTATTAAATTTTTTAGTATTATTAACATTTTAAAAATAATATCTATGACTTTTTTAATATTTATAGTTTCAAGTTTTGTCATATTAAATACAAATTCTGGTTATTTTAATTTTAGTAGCAACCAAGCTCTAGTAGATATCATATTCTGGAAGCAATTTTATTCACAACTACATGCTGGCTCAAGTTTCCCTAATTTTCTTGTTACAAATAATCCGATATTAATATTATTATATTCCCCGATAAGATTAATTTATTTTATTTTTTCACCATTTTATATCTCAAAATTGAGTTATTTATTAGGTTTTTTAACTGGTTTTATTAATTTCATATTATTGTTCTTAATAATAAAAAATTATAAAATTATTATTAAAGATTATTTATTTTTCAGTCTTTTTTCTATTTTTATTATTTTAGCATTATTCTTTTCTATTTTTACAGGGACATCAGGAACTGCATTTAGACATAGGGCAAAATTTGATTTTTTATTGCTTATATTGTTAATACCACTTCTTGAACAATACTTTTTTAAGTTTAAACAAAAATTTATAAAATATAATGAGTAAAAAAAATATTTTAATTGCTTGTAATTCAGAATTTGTTTTTAATAAAATGCTTAAGAAATTAATTCTTAAACTTGAATTAAAATATAAAGTTTATGTAGTTTTAAATTTAAATGATAAAGATGATAAAAAATTTTCTAAAAATATAAATTTAATACACTTTGATTACCCTAATTCATTTTCAATATACAAAATTTTAATTTCGCTTAAAAATATGTACAAAATTGCTAAAAATATTAGACCAGAAATTATTATTTCTTGCAATAGAAACTCAAGTTTTATTGCGCGGTTAATTTGTTTTTTATATAAACCAAAATTCAACATATATATAGCATATGGTTTTTATTTTCATGATTATCAAAATAAATTAATTTTTTTTCTATCTTATATTTTAGAAAAATTTTTATCATTAAATACTAATTTAACTCTTAGTCAGTCTAATAAAGATACAATGGTTGCTCTTAAGTTTAAAAGTAATAAAAACATAATAAAAACTATTTATAATGGAATTGACACAAATTTATTTAATAAAAATTCTTTTGCTGACCATATAAAAATAAATAAGTCTAAAAAATTATTTTATTTAATTACAAGTGGAAGGCTAGTTAAGAACAAAGGTTTTCAGGATTTAATTTACGCTTTAAATGAAATTATAAATAAAAAAATATTTAATATCAGATTGATAATTATTGGCGGCAACATAAAGCAAGATATTTTAAATTACGAAAATACATTAAAAGAAATTGTTACTAATTTAAATCTAAGTGATTATGTCAAATTTACTGGATATACTGATAATGTTGCACGAGAGTTATCAATTGGCGACTTGTACGTACTTCCATCTTATAGAGAAGGATTTCCAACTAGTATCATTGAGGCAATGAGTTCATCTTTACCTATAATTGCCACTAATATTAGAGGATGTAATGAATGCGTTGAAGAAAATGTAAATGGATTTTTATATAAGAAAAAGGATATTAAATCATTAACAAATAAGATCTTACAGATTTATAATAATAGTGAATTACAAGAAAAATTTTCTAAAAATTCCAGGTCATTGGCTTTAAAACATTATAAAATTGATAAATATATCGATACTCAGTTAAATAGTATAGAAAGTCTGATAGATGAAAAATTGTAATTTTAAATCTGTCTTTTCTATTGATGTGGAGGATTGGTTTAATATTTCCAATGTAGATAGTGAACCAAAAATTACAGAATGGGATAATTTACCATCAAGAGTTGAAAGAAACTTTAATAAGTTGTTAGATATTATGTTAGAAAGTAAAGTTAAATCAACGTGTTTTTTTTTAGGTTATTTTGCTAAGAGATTTCCAAAATTAGTAACAAGGGCATTTAATGAAGGTCATGAAATAGCATCACATGGCTTCTATCATCAACTAGCATTTAAACAAACCCCATCAGAATTTTATCAAGATATACTAGGTTCAAAGAAATTACTAGAGGACATAATCTCAGATAAGGTTTACGGTTATAGAGCACCATCTTTTTCAGTTACAAGTGAGAATAAATGGTTTTTCGAAAAAGTAATAGATGCTGGTTACATGTATGATGCTTCTGTTTTTCCAGCAAAGAGAGATAATGGCGGAATGAATATATCTACATTAAAACCTCATATTTTAAAGGATTATGATAACAAGCTTATAGAATTTCCAATGTCAACTATTTCTTATTTTAATAGAAGATTCTGTTTTTCTGGTGGTGGATATTTAAGATTATTTCCTTATAAATTCATTAAGTATTGCGGTAAAATTGTTAATAAAAATAACATATTAATATTTTATATCCATCCTAGAGAAATTGATGTAAATCATCCTAAATTAAAAATGAATATTGTAAGAAAATTTAAATCTTATATTAATATTGCAGGTACCGAAAAGAAATTAAAAATGATATTAAAAGATTTTGATTTTTACACATTTAAGGATATTATCACATAAAATGAATGTTAGAACTTCACAATTTTTTCATCAATACTCAAAAAGATTCAACGAAATTTACGGTAATGAGAATAATTTTTTAAATAAATTAATTAATAAATACTTTAGAAAATCGATGAGATTAAGATTTGAATATGTTTTTAGAAATTTAAATGATTTTAATAACTCATCTGTTCTTGATGTTGGTTGTGGACCAGGTCATTACTGTATAGAAGCATTTAAAAAAGGGTCTTCAAATATAGTAGGCATTGACTTCGCCCCTAATATGATTGAGATAGCTAAAAATAAGTTTGCTTCAGAAAATATTGATGTCAAATATGATTTTATAATTGATGATTTTATTGATTATGAATTTAAGAATACTTTTGATTATATTATTTTCATGGGTTTTATGGATTATATTTCAGATCCAGATCAGATCATAAAGAAAGCAATAAAATTAACCAATAAGAAAAGTTTTTTTTCTTTCCCTCAAAAAGGTGGTTTTTTAGCTTTTCAAAGAAAAATTAGATACAGTTATAGATGTAAGCTATACTATTATTCAAAAAGAGATATCGAAAATTTATTAAATAAATATAATATTAAATATCAAATAGAAGAAATTGAAAGAGACTATTTTGTTACAATTGAAAAATAGACTTTATTAGAGGAATACTAACTATCAATAATTTATTTAAACAAAAATATTCAATTATTTTTTTAATTTCAACTTTTTTTAGTGGTTTTCTTTTTTTTATAATTCAAATTCTTTTAACTAACAATATATCACAATCTGATTATGGACTGTTTGTATCAATTTATTTATTAATAATTACCTTTTACCCTATAATAAGTTTTGGATTATTTGATTATGGAATAGATATTTATGAAAAACAAAATTTTTTATCATATTTATGGTTTAAAAAAGCTTTTAAAATAATATTATACTTATCATTAATTTTTTTAATTTTATCTCTCACTTATTCATATTTATTTATTTTTAATCTTAAAACTTTTTATTTAGTTATTATATTAAGTTTTTCAATTTTAGGTCAGATGATGTTTGAATTAACTACTATCAGATTCAAGCTTTACAATGATTATTTACATTATTCATTATGGAATTTAATTCCTAATTTAATTAGATTAATTTTATTGTATTTTTATTTTCTAATTTCTCCTAAGTATGAAATATATGAAATAGCACTTATCTATTCTTTTTCAGCACTAATTATTACTTTATTAGGTATTTATATATTAAGAAAATTTTATATTAATTTATATAAACTATATTCTGATTATATAAAAAAAAATACTTTCAATGCTTCTAATAATATTATTAATATTAAAGATGTATTTTATAAAGGAATCCCATATAGCATCATACCCTTTCTATTTTTAATTTATTACCAAAGTGATGTATATATAATTAAATTCTACCTTGGAAATGACGCAGCTGCGATTTATAATATTGCATTTATTTTTTTAGCTGTTAGCTTTTTGATTCCTAATTCAATACAAAAAATAATTATCCAAAGAATACATAATTTATTTTATAATGATTTAAATGAATACTTAAAATTACAAATATACAATACATTATTTATGCTACTTTTAGGTTTTATAATTATGCTTATAATATTTATTTTAGGATACTTTATTATTCTAAATTTATTAGATAAAAATTATTTTCAAAGTATAGCTATTTTAAAAATATTAATTCTATGTGTACCAATACATTTTGCTTCAAAAATTTTTGATGTATCTCTTCAGGTCTCTAAATTTATTAAAAATAAATTATATATTTTACTTTTTGCAGCAATTTTAAATTTAACATTAAATATTGTGTTTATTCCAAAGTATGGTGTTATTTCAGCAGCATATACTACTTTGTTTACTGAATTATCTCTTCTACTAATTTTTATTTCTTTATTTACTAAAAATTATATAAAATATTCTAAATGAATATAATTATATTTTCATCTATTGACTGGAATTTTAATTGGCAACTACCACAACAGCTAGCCAAATACTTATCTGATCAGGGAAAAAATGTAATTTTTATAAATAATACAGGTTCAAGATCTATTAGGTTTAAGGATTTAATAAGATTAAAGGATAAATTTTTAAAAACAAATTATAAAAAAGAAGATAATTTAAATATTTTAAATCCTATTTTTATTCCTATCCATAATTCTGTTATAATTGATAAAATTAACACATCTATATTTATTAATTTAATTAATAAAAATTTTAGAAAAGAAACAAAAGATAATAAGACCATTATTATATCTTTTTTAGCCACAAAATTAATTTATAAAATTTCAAATAAAATTTTGAATTCAAAATTAATTTATTATTTAGCTGATGAGTTTGAATTTCAACATAGATATAGATTAAATACAAATTTAATTGATTTTACAAGAAAATTTATAAGAAAAACTGATTGTGTAATTTGTACTTCTAATAATTTATATAATAAATATAAAAATTATAATAAAAACATGTTTTTAGTACCTTCTGGAGTAGATTTAAAAAAATTTAATTTATTAAAAAAAATAAAATATAAAAATAATCTTTATATTAGAAAAAAACCTACTATTGGATTCATTGGATCAGTAAGTTATATTTTAGATTTTCAATTAATTAATAAAGTAGCATCTGCAAATCCCGAGTATGATTTTGTATTTGTTGGCCCAAAATATCAAGAAGTTAATTCATTCAAACTTTCACCGAATATTCACTTTCAAAACCAAGTATCACATGATGAAATACCATTTATACTTAATTCTTTTGACATTGGAATGCTACCATATAAAGTAAATGATTTTACAAACAAAGTATACCCATTTAAGGTAAATGAATATTTAGCAGTTGGGCTTCCAGTTATTTCAACAAAAACATTAGAAATGGTTATTTTTAATAAAAACCACAATAATGTTATCAGAATTATAAATAATGAAGATGAATTTAATAGTGCAATAAATGACTTATATAAAAATAAAAATTACAATAAAAATGATCTAATAAATATAGCTAAAAATAATAGTTGGGACAAAAGAATGTTGCTTATTAATAAAATATTAAATTCAATTTAGGTGTTTTTCTAATATTTTTGAAAAAATTTCATGACCATATTTATTTAAATGCCCATCATTTTTAAAGAAGATTCTTTTTTCATTTGAATTATTAGAATTTTTGAAAATTTCAACAAACGGTACAATATTTAAATCAATTTCTTTTGAAATAAATTTAATATATTCTTCATAATTATTTATATTCTTACATAAAATATTATTTTCAAAAGTACAAGGAACTATTCCTAAGTGCAATATTGAATTATTTTCTAGAGTATACTTTTTAAAAATTTTTATTAATTTTTCAAAGGTTTTTAATCTTATCTTAGTTTCATCTACGTTGTAAGTATAATATAAGTGACTAGTTTTATTATGAATTTCTAAATAATTTTCAATAATAGCTATTAATCTTGATAATATATAAAAATTATCTGAAATAAAAATTCTTATTTGATGATATTTTTTTTCATAATAAGAGATTTTAGGCTTAAAAAAAGATATATCATCGAAGCTATTTACTTTGGCCCGACCAAACTTTTTAACCATATTTAAATAATGATAATCTATTAAATTTTCATGAAAATCATTAAATGATATGATATATATTACGTTTTTAAAATTATAATTTTTTATTATCCTTAAATAATTTGATATTACTTGGTTAGTGTCATGACCTCGTACACCACCATTTATTGCATGGATATTATTATTATTACAATTTTTGTTAATTAAAGATATAAATGTTTCATCATCATTAACTTCAAATCCTGCCGTTATACTATCACCAATAATTAATGTATTAATATCTATTTTTTTACAAATTGAGCTATTTCTATTATTATTTTGATCTATAGTTACATAACTATAAAATTCATGAAGAAAACCTCCATAGTATCCGTCAAAATTTTTTTTATTTACATAGCCAGTTGGATTATGACTTTCATAAAATTTAGAAAAACCTCTAATATTTAGAGAATTTGTAATTACTATATCTATAATTAAAAAAAAAAATAATGTAATTATGGAAATAATTATTGATTTGTTTATAAAAATTATAACGTTTTTCATTTTATCTAAATATTAACTATAGCATTTCTAGAACAATTTTAATTAATTTTGTTATTTTATTAATATTTTTTATTATTTTAGAAATTTTAATAAGACTCTTAATTTATTTTATATTGATAATTCAAATAGTACAAAATATAAAAAATTAAATTAAATTAAATTAAATTTAATTAATTCTTTGTATATTTCATCAGATATAATTTGCATTGCTTCACCTGTCCAATGTCCATCATTTTTAATACTACCATTATTAGTTAATTCATTTTTCTTTACATCGATATTTTTATACCACCAATTAGTAGAAAAGAAAAAACTATCTTTATTAAGTACAATTACATCATTTAAGTTTTGATCTTTATTGAATTTATATGAATCTTTTATTTCGTCTAAATAAAATCCATATGGATCAATAAATATGAATTTAAAATTATTTTCTTTTGTTAAACTTTTAAATAATTCTATTTCTTTAAGTCTAATTTTAGATAATTCAATTTCTGTAAATAATCTTCTTTTAGGTTCAATTTTTAATATATTAAATTTTATGTAATTTGATAATGTATTAAATATTTCGCGTGTTTTAATAAAAATAACGTAATTCCAGAAGTTATACCCTGCTGTAAGTGCTCCAGACGGATATATATTTTTTTTATATGATTCAAATACTATATTTTTTTTAGGTAATTCTAGCTTAGCTTCATTAGTGGTCGCATCATACCAAAAACAAGGTTCCAATATAAAGTTTAGCTCTTCTTTTTTACATATTGATCTTAAATACATTCCAGATATATAAATTACCAACTTAGGGTCTATAAAATTTAAATTTTTTTGTAAATGTAAGTAAACTTGTGCAGAACTATAATTAGGAACGCCTAAGTTATATATATTTTTATTAATTTTTTTTGATAAATTATATGGAACAGTTTCATTATAATTAGCGCCATATCCAAAAACCCAGGAGTCGCCTATAATAGCAATATCAGCATCATTATTTGACTCTTCTTCTGATCTAAATCCATATTTATTTGTATAGATTTTTGTATCAAAAAAGATTTCACCATTTAAATAATTTTGAAAAATTAAACATGATTTTGCATTCTTTTTAAGTTCCCAACCCAAAATTGGATCAACTGAACCATAAGAATTACAGTATGTATATGAAAGTGTTAATTTTCTATATATATAAGGGCTTAGAATAATTATTGATGAAAGTAATAAAATAATTATAACCATCAATAAATAGAATATATTGTTACGCGATAAAATCATATGCTAGACTTTATTAGAGAATTTGTTGCTTTCTTGTCAATAAGAAAAAAATATTGGCTTCTACCAATTATAATAGTTTTTGTTTTAGTAGGCTCTTTACTTGTATTTTCACAAGGTTCAACCGTAGCTCCTTTTATCTATACTTTGTTTTAAGATTGAAATAATAACCTAATTTTATTTATGGCAATCTTAAATGTTATAATAGGTAAGAGGTCTAACTTAACCAATGAAATATCAAAAATTTCTAAAGAAAATTTAATTTTTTCAAATAAAGATTTATTAAAAAAAAAATTTACTAAGTTAAATAGATTAAAAAAATTTAATGTTATTTTTAACAATTCGTCATCTATGAATATTGACTCCTCTAAAGATATAGAGTTTATGGTTAAAAATAATTTAATTACCACACTAAATTTCTTTGATTTGATAAATCCAAAAAAAATCAATAAAATAATTTATTCTAGTAGTATTTCTGTAAAATTATATGAAAAAAATTTAATTAATAAATCAAGATATTTATATGCATTTTTAAAATTTACAAATGAGAAATATATTTTTAATTATTGTAAAAAAAATAATATTAAATTAATAATTTGCCGTATATCCAATATGTATGGAGGAAAAGAAAAATACACTTTTATAAATAATCTAATAAATTCTTATAAAAATAATAAGGTTTTTTATTTTAATAATACAAATGAAAGTAGGGACTTTATACATGTTAACGATGTTGCAAAAATATATATGAAACTTATTAAAAATAATGCAACAGGTTACTTAGAAATCGGAACAGGAAAACTTATAAAACTTAAAGATTTGGTAGCAATTTTCAAAGATAAAGTTAAAGTAAAAAATGTTATAAATAAAAATAACAATAACAATGATCAATCAATGAAATTACTTAAAATAAATACAACATTATTAAAAAAATATTCTATCAAAATAATATGGAATTTCTTTTTCTTACTATATTTTTTTTAATTTATTATTATATTCTTCACTACGTCGCAAAAAAAATTAATTTAATTGACTATCCTGATCAAAATAAAAAAAGACACTTAGGAAATATACCTCTGATTGGAGGACCATTAATTTTTTTATCATTGTTATCTCTCTTCATATTTATCGATTTTGATGAGTTCTATAATCTTCTTATTTTTTCATCTACAATTTTAATAATAGTAGGAATTTTGGATGATATTTATAATTTTAGAATTGATATAAGAATTCTTTTTCAATTACTATCAACAATAATAATTCTATTTTCAGGTTATAAAATCATATCATTAGGTTCTTATCCCGTATTAGGTGAGATCAATTTAGGTTTATTTTCATTTATTTTCACAATTTTGAGTGTTTTACTCATAACCAATTCATCAAACTTTATTGATGGTGTAGATGGCTTATGTGTATCAATTCCATTAATTAATACTTCGATATTAAATCTTTTTATATATCTTTATTGCGATTGTTCTTTTTTGAATTTCACGTTTTTTTATATTTATGCTTTTTTACTCTTCTTTATATTAAACAATTTAAAAAACACAAATTTTAAAATATTTCTTGGTGACTCAGGAAGTACATTTATTGGCTTTAGTTTTGCATGGATTTTAATTTATTATAATAATGAATATGGCAATATTATAGAACCTATAATGATTGCCTGGCTTGCTTCTTTCCATACTTTTGAGTTTGTTGATTTAATTATTTACAGATTGTATAATAAAAAAAGTATTTTTAAATTTGATAGAAGACATATTCATTATTTATTGACCGATATAGGTTTGAGCAAAATAAATATTCTTATTTCATTGTTGTTCTTCTCAACATCGATTACTCTTTTAGGCATAGTAACTGCTTTATACTTTGGGACAATATATTCACTAATTTTATTTATTATTTTATTTTTTATATATTTGTATTCTAAAATGAAGATTATGAATCATGTCAAATAATAAATATGTAAAAATAAGTTCTGAAAAAAACTTTGGAATTACATTTTCAATTATCTTTTTATTAATTTTTTTATATATATTAATTTTTTCCAATAAAGCTTCTTTTTTATTTTTAATAGTTTCATTTGTATTGCTTTTAATATCTTTTTTTTACAGTAAGTTGTTGTATTGGCCAAATTTATTGTGGTTTAAATTTGGAATGCTAATTGGAATGATAATTTCACCGATTATGTTATCATTAATTTATTTTTTTATTGTCGTTCCTACTGGCTTAATAGTTAGAATATTTAAGAAAGATCTTATTAATATAAAAATTAATAAAAATGAAAAAACATATTGGAAATCAAGAAAATATAAACCTAATCCATTAGATAAACAATTCTAATGACTAAAATTATTGGAATATCTTGTTTTTACCATGACTCTGCTGCTTCTTATATTCAGGATGGAGAAATAATTACAGCAGTACAAGAAGAGAGATTTTCAAGAATTAAACATGATCCAAGTTTTCCCATTGAGTCAATAAAATTTATTTTAAAATCTAATAATCTTACTTTGAAAGATATAGATAAAATTGTTTTTTACGATAAACCTTTTTTAAAATTTGAACGCTTGCTTGAAACTTACGTAGCTTTTGCACCAAAAGGTATACGATCATTCTTAATGTCTATTCCAATATGGTTAAGGGAAAAACTTTTTCTCAAAAATTTAATAACAAATATTTTAAAAGATATTGATAAAAATTTTAGCAATAAAAAGTTATTTTTTACTGAACATCATTTAAGTCATGCTGCAAGTGCATTCTTTCCTTCACCATTTGATGAAGCTGTAATTCTTATTATGGATGGAGTTGGAGAATGGGTTACTACTTCTGTTTGTGTAGGAAAAAAAGATAAAATAGATATTTGTGAGGAAATAAATTTCCCACATTCGATAGGACTTTTATATTCAGCTTTTACTTACTACTTAGGCTTTAAAGTGAATAGTGGAGAATATAAGGTTATGGGTCTTGCACCGTATGGAAAGCCTATCTATAAAAATCTTATTTTAGATAACCTTATTGATCTAAAAAATGATGGTTCATTTAGGTTAAATCAAAAATACTTCAATTATGCGACTGGTTTAACAATGACAAATAAAAATTTTAATAAAATTTTTAAAAATAATAAGCGTATTCCTGAAGAAAAATTAACTCAATTTCATATGGATATCGCAGCATCAATTCAATCTGTTACTGAAGATATTGTATTAAAAATTTCACGATATTTATTTGAAAAATATAAAATTGAAAATTTATGTATGGCCGGTGGAGTTGCTTTAAATTGTGTTGCTAACGGAGTTTTAAAAAGAAATAAAATATTTAAAGATATTTGGATTCAACCTGCATCTGGTGATGCAGGTGGATCTCTTGGTGCTGCATTACTTGCTTATTATGATGATAATAATGAGAGAATAATCAAAAAAAATACATTTGATAATATGAAATCATCATTATTAGGACCGTCATTTAATGATAATGAAGTTATAACTCATCTTAATAAACTAAATGCAAAGTATTATAAATATGATGAAGAAAAAATTATTAATATTACTTCTAGTGAATTAGCAAAAGGTAAGGCAGTAGGATGGTTCCAGGGAAAAATGGAGTTTGGTCCTAGGTCGCTTGGTTGTAGATCAATTATTGCAAACCCCATGATAAAAGATATGCAAAAAAATTTAAATTTAAAAATTAAATTTAGAGAGTCATTTAGACCGTTTGCACCTGCTATATTATTTGATAAAGTTAATGATTGGTTTGATATGGAATATCATTCCCCATATATGCTGTTTGTGGACTTTATAAAAAATGATCATAGATTAAATACTGATAATAAAAAAAATAGTTTTGGTATTGATAAATTAAATGAGGTTAGATCAAAAATTCCCGCAATAACACATATTGATTATTCAGCCAGAATACAAACTGTAAAATCAGATGAAAATTTTAAATTTTATAAATTGATAGAAAACTTTTATTCAATTACTAATTGTCCTATTTTAGTTAATACTTCATTTAATGTAAGAGGTGAGCCAATTGTTTGTTCTCCGAGTGATGCATTTAAAACCTTTATGGGCACAAATCTAGATTTGTTAGTAATTGAAAATTGTATTTTATATAAAGAGCAACAAGACAAAAACCTTATTACTGATTACAAAAATAAGTATGAATTAGATTAATTTATAAATTTTTATCTAAAATCTTAATAAGGTTTTTTACTTCTTTTTCAGTATTATAATGAGTCATGCTTATCCTAATTACCCCATCATCTGAATTAATATCCAGAGCATTTAAACATCTCCAAGCATAAAAATTATCATTTCTTGTTGCAATAAAATTTTTATTTAAAATTTTACTTATTTTTTTTGAAGAATGTTTTTTCGAGGTAAACGAAATTGTAGGAGCTCTATCTTTATTTTTAATTGTTTTTTTTCCAATTAGCTTAATATCCTTCCTTGATGAAAGATATTTTAGTAATGGATTTGCTAAATTTTCTTCATGTTTAGCAATTAAATTATTTACCTTTTGTATTCTATCAAAGAATTTTAATTTTTTATTACTAAAATGATGATTATAAAGATTTTCAAAGTATTCATATATACCTATTAATGAGCTTAACTCTTCATGATTAGGTCCACCTGGATTTAAAGTATAAGGATATTGGTTTTCTAGAAATTGATGATTTTGATTTGGCAACTTTTTTAAAATCTTTTCTTTGCCATAAAGTAGTCCTAAATGTGGACCATAGGTTTTATATAAACTAAATGTATAAAAATCTACTTCAAGATCCTTAACATCAGGAAAACCATGAGGAGCGTAAGAAACACCATCCCCAATAACAATTGTATTATATTTATGTGCAATTTTTGATATTTCTTTTAAATCGTTAACTGAACCAACAATATTTGAGCAATGAGTTACTGCGAGAATTTTAGTTTTATTATTTATTAATTTTTTTAATTCAGATATTTCCAATTCATGTGTATTTTTATCAATTTTCCATTCTACTATATTTGCGCCACTTTCTTTTAGTCTCCTCCAAGGACTTATATTAGCTTCATGATCTTGATTTGTTACAATTACCTCATCACCACGTTTGATTAAATATCTTAAAGCATTTGATAAAACATATAAATTTATAGATGTTGAACCACCAATAATAATCTCTTTTTTATTTGCATTAATCATTTCAGCAAAGATTTCTGTCGCTTTATCCATATTATTCCCAGCAATTTTAGACATTGGATATTCAGCATATGGTTGTACTTTAGTTGAGACCATAAACTTATTTAGTTGATCGACTACTTGTTGTGGAACGTAACTACCACCAGCATTTTCAAAAAAAGACCAATCTTTGCAAAGAGGATCTTTAAAAGCTGGGAATTGTGATCTTACGTAGTCTATGTCAAGTTTAATATTTTCTGATGTCAATTTTTCCTCTTATCGTATATTCTTTTATTCTATTATAAAAAAAAATAAATGAATAATTAATTTAAATATCTTTTCATCATGATTGATAATCGCAAATTTTATATAAATGGTACTTGGGTTAATCCAATTAAAAAGAATGATTTTGAGGTTATTAATCCTTCTAATGAAGAACCCTACGCTTTTATTTCTTTAGGTTCTAAAGAAGATGTAGATCTGGCAGTCAATGCAGCAAAAAAAGCATTCATTACATGGAGTCAGGTAGGTAAAAAAGAAAAAATTAGTTTACTAGAAAATTTACTTAAGATTTATAAAAGTAGATGGGATGAAATAACGCAAACAATGTCGGAGGAGATGGGAGCGCCATTAGATTGGTCTTCATCAGCACAAACTTCTTCCGGTGCTGACCATATTAATGATTTCATTTTAAGATTAAAAAATTTTGAATTTGAAAGAAGATTTAATAAAAATTCTAGCAATTATATTGTTTATGAGCCGATTGGAATATGTGGTCTTATTACGCCATGGAATTGGCCTATCAATCAAATTACATTAAAAGTAATACCTGCACTAGCAACAGGCTGCACTATGATATTAAAACCCTCAGAAATTGCACCCATGTCAGGAATTATTTTTGCAGAAATAATTCATGAAGCGGGTTTTCCTCCTGGTGTTTTTAATCTAGTGAATGGGGATGGAGATGGTGTAGGTACAGATTTATCTTCACATCAGGATATTGATATGATTTCCTTTACCGGATCCACAAGAGCAGGAAAACTTATTTCAAAAAATGCTGCCGAAACTATTAAAAGAGTGTGTTTAGAGCTAGGAGGTAAAGGTGGTAATATTGTTTTTGCTGATTCACATCCAGAAGCAGTAAGAGAAGGTGTTAGGAATATTATGAGTAATTCTGGTCAATCTTGTGATGCACCAACAAGAATGCTAGTTGAAAAATCAATATATAAAAGAGCGGTAGAGGAGGCGGCTGATGAAGCAAATAAAATCAAAGTTGATATTGCTTCTAAGAATGGAAATCATATCGGTCCAGTTATTTCTAAAACTCAATATGATAAAATTATTGATTTAATAGATAGTGGTATAAATGAGGGCGCTACACTCGTTGCTGGAGGTCCTGAAAAACCAAATGGTCTTGAAAAGGGATATTTTGTAAAGCCAACAATTTTCACAGATGTAACTAATAATATGAGAATTGCAAAAGAAGAGATTTTTGGACCAGTATTATCTATAATTCCATTTGAAGATGAAGATGAAGCTATATCAATTGTTAACGATACATCCTATGGTCTAGGAAACTACGTTCAAACTCAAGATAAAGAAAAGGCTAAAAGAGTTGCAAGAAAATTTAGATCTGGAGGTGTCTATATAAATGGAAATAGTGCAGAACCAGGAACTCCCTTTGGCGGTTATAGACAATCTGGTAATGGAAGAGAGGGAGGTGATTGGGGTCTAGAAGAATATTTAGAAATTAAAACTATCTGCGGATGGGAATGATCTAAACTTTAATATTATTAAAATAATTTAATCTTCCTATTATTTCATCTCTTTCAATATAATATCCTTGAAGATGTCTATTTCCAGAGTTTGGATCAAATTCAGTCCTCCCATGTAATACTCTTCTATTGTTAAAGCAAAATATATCACCTGCCTCCAATCTAAAATCAATTTTAAATTTTTTGTTTTGAAGCAACGATGCAAAATATTGGTAGGCATCATAAAATTTTTTCATTTTTTTTGGATCAACATCAACTGCTCCCATTGCAGCCATACTAAATCTAATATCATTGAAATCATTATCTTTTGTAAGTGTTATTATTGGTGAATGAAGAATTCTGACAGCTTTTTGAGTATAATCAGTATCTTTGAATTTAACGTGAGTTTTTGTTAAAATATTAAAAACATCTTTTTCATTTTTTTTTAAATAATTTGCAACTGCAAAACCATCTACAACAGATGATAATCCACCATTAGCTTCATTTACTAAGCAATGGAGAAACTGATAACCAGGAGCATATTCAAAATAAGGTAAGTCGGTATGATTCCTTAATGCATCTGCCGTATAGGCAGTGTTATTTGGCTTTGGAATGTTAATTACTTCAAATGGTGTACCAAAAAATGTTTCTCTATGATGGCTTATTCTATTTAATATTTTGAACGCTGATTTTTTGCTAGTTGGTGCATTTTTGATTAATGCAAAACCATAAGTATGAAGTAAATTTAACCATTTACTTAAATGTTTGTCATTTTTTATTACACTATTATGATCAACAATAATTTTCTTTAAATTTTTTTTTAATTTACCATCCCAAAAAACATAAGGTGATTTATATTTTCGATTATTTATTTCAGTATAACAATGATCTCTTAGCCATTTTAAATTAAATTTGCTATTATGATCACCTTCACTCCAATTAATATTGAGTTTATTTTTCTCAATTTTATAATTTTTAGGAAATATATTTTTACTAACAGTTAAAATATTAAAGACTCGCATATTTGCAGTAGGATGTATTGCTGTTGGACAATTATCTCTTAACCACATAAAATGGAATTTACTTTCAAAATTATCTTTCCACAAAATACTTAAATGGTCATTCTTTTTTTCCAATTTTTTTACATGATATTTACTACTCATTTTGAAATATTTATATCTGAATAAATTATCTTAGTATATTTAACAAATTAATGAAATCGAAAAATAATAATCTCTTGGGAATTTCTTTCATGTTATTGTCCATGTTTTGTCTAAGTATAAATGATATCACGTATAAATATTTAAGCTTTCATTTTCCTGTATGGGAATCAATATTCTTCAGAGCGCTAAGTGGAAGTATCATTGCAACTTTTTCAGCAATGTATTTTGGATTTGATAAGTTAAAAACTAAAAAACCAGTTGGACATGCTATCCGAGCTCTATCTGCTTCTGCTTGTGTTGTATTCTATATTTATGGAATTAATCATTTAATGTTGTCTGAAAACATTGCTATTGCACATTCCGCCCCCATTATTGCTGCATTTCTTGCTGTGCCAATACTTGGTGAGAGAATTGGGATTTTTAGAACAACTGCAATATTAATTGGTTTTATTGGTGTATTAATTATTGTTAAGCCGGGTACTGACTTGTTCAAATTAGAAACACTCTATCCTTTAATATCTGCAGCTTTTATGGCTTCTGTTTATTTGTCAACGAGATCAGTAATGAGTACTGATTCTAGTGTAGCAATTGTTTTTTATTACTCTTTTGCATTGTTAATTACGTCAATAATATTTTTTCCTGATAATTTTATTATGCCAAATGAAATTCAATTAATTTTAGCTATGAGTTTAGGTGTGATGGGATCACTAGGACATTTATTTATGTCTCAAGCAGCTAAATACGCAGATGTTGCAATTACTTCACCCTTTGAATACTCATCTTTTATATTTGTAGGAT
>CACIBE010000011.1 GCA_902584805.1 uncultured Alphaproteobacteria bacterium | reverse complement strand
TTTATAAAATTTTATGGGATAGGTTAGAAAGAGTTGATGAACTGCCTAAATATTTAAATAAAGTTGTAGAATATAATTATGATGATTTTGAAAAAGAAATATATTCTGACTCTGATGAATTTTCTAACAAAATTGTAAGATCACTATTATCTGGTGATATAATTTTATTAAAAAACTCATTTGAAAAAAAATATTTAGAAAAGGTAAAACAAATTTTTAGAAATAAATTTGAAAATTCTAATTCAGCATTTCATAAAATGGTAGAAGGATGTCCAAATTTTTATAGAAATATTACACAAGATTTATCAAAAAATTATTCATTTTATCAAGTAAAAAAAACTTATTATTTGTTTCCATGGAACAAGGAAAGGGAGAGTGATATAGGTGATTTTTATGAACAGATTTATAAAAAATGGAGAATGTTAAAATATTTAAGTGGTTTTTACAAAGATGCTTGGGAACTTAACACACCCAAAGATGGAATTATAGATAGATTTCAAGTTGCAATGTATCCGTCAGGCTCAGGTGAACAAGAATTACATCAAGACCCTTACTTATTTCAAAAATTTTTTATATCTATTTACCTGTCAAAAAAAAATATAGATTATAAAAGTGGTGGAATTTACTTAATTGATAAAAACAACAATAGAGTTGATTTAGAAAATAGTATTGATGTAGGAGATATGTCTTTTGGTTTTGGTTCCATTTATCATGGAGTTGATCGAATTGCACCTTTCGCGGATAATCGCAATCATAAATCTGAAAGATGGTGGATAGGATTATATTCTACTGTTTCAGATTATGTTAAAAATAGACATACAGGAAGACCAGTAAAAAACTTAAAGTAGTTTTTGGTAGCGGAGGAGGGATTTGAACCCCCGACATCACGAATATGAGCCGTGCGCTCTGACCAACTGAGCTACTCCGCCAAATTATTAAACTATATGCTGAAAGACTCTCCGCAACCACAAGTACTCTTTTCATTTGGGTTCTCAAATACAAATCTAGAAGAAAGTTTGTCTGTTTTATAATCCATTGTTGTACCTATTAAAAACATAGTTGCTTTTGGATCAATTAAGACCTTAACATCATCATTACCTACTTTTTCAAAATTTTTAAAATCTGAAGAATTAGCAAAATCTATTTTATATGAGTACCCACTACACCCTGACTTATCTACACCAATAACTATAGAGTCTTCACCATTTGGAGCATTAGATAATATTTTTTTTAGCTGTTTTGTAGCATTTGTGGTTAATGACAAAAAATCATTCATAAGTTTCTTATAAATTAATTAAAAAATATCTAAAGCAAGTTTTGCTTCTTCAGACATTAAATCCTTATGCCATTTTGGATCCCAAACTAAAGAAACTTCTATAGAATTTAGGTTTGATAACTTTTCAACTGATTTTCCCACACTTTCAGGCATAGTTCCTGCAACAGGGCAGTTTGGGTTAGTCAAGGTCATTTTAATTTTAATGTCGTTTTTATGATTAATCTTAATTTCGTATATCAAACCTAAATCATATAAGTTGACTGGTATTTCAGGATCTACAACAGTCCTAATACACTCTATGACTTCTTCTTTATTAATTTTAGTGTTGATGTTTGAATTATTGATTTTTTTTATATAACTTGAGTTTTTATCCGGTAAAAAATCTTCTAATTGTTTTTTTTCCATTTTATAATAAGATTTTTGTTATTTCATGAATACTGTCTACTAAATAATCAACATCATCTTTTGTATTATATACTCCAAATGAAATTCTAGAAGTTCCAGTTACATTAAAATGTTTCATAAGAGGTTGACAACAATGATGCCCTGTTCTTATTGCTATGTTTTTTTTATCTAACATCGCACCTAAATCAGAATTATGCACACCCTCAAGATTAAAAGAAATAATTGCACCTTTATTTTTATTTGATCCATATATTTTTATATTATTAAATTTTGAAAGTTTTTCATAAGCATAATCATGAAGTTTCATTTCATGGTCATAAATAATATTTGGATCAACTTGTTTCATAAAATCTAATGAAGAAGAAAATCCAATAACTGGTGCTATAGGAGGAGTACCTGCCTCAAATTTTTCGTAACCACTAGCATATGTACTTTTATCGATATCAACATCATGAATCATTTGCCCTCCACCCTGGTAAGGAGTAAATTCATCTATCCAATTATCTTTCATATACAATACACCAAGACCTGAGGGGCCATACATTTTATGTGCAGAAAAAACATAAAAATCAGGATCTAAGTCATTTAGATCAACTTTTTTGTGAGGTGCAAATTGACAACCATCCAATAGTAGCGGTATATTTTGTTTTTTTGCAATTTCTTTTACTTTATCAAAATCAGTTATTGATCCTGTAACATTTGACATGTGGGTTAGAGTAATTAATTTAGTTTTTGAGTTAATTTTATTATTTAATTCATCATAATTAATTTCACTATTTTCATTTAGTCCAAGAGGAATTATTTTTATCTTTTTTTCAATTAAATGCCAAGGTATCAAATTAGCATGGTGTTCAAGATAACTTAAGATTACTTCGTCACCATCTTCTAAAAATCTTTTAGACATACAAGATGCGATTAAATTTATACCCTCAGTTGCACTTTTGACAAAAATAATATTGTTTTCAGATGTTTTTAAATAATCTCCAATTTTTTTCCGTGCATCTTCAAATTTTTTTGTTAATTTTGAGCTTAATTCATAATTACCTCTATGAATATTTGCATATTCATTAGTGTAACAATTATTTGTAGCTTCAATCATTTCGTCGACTTTTAATGCTGAAGCTGCGGTATCTAAAAAAACTAGATTAGGATTTTTTTTAAATACAGGAAATTTTGATTTTAAATTTGAGATATTCATTTTACTTTACTTAAGTATCTTACAAGTTTCTTTTGTATTATTTCAGACATTTGTTCATTATCAATACTACTTAATTCTTCATTAATAAATGATGATATCAAAATTTTAGTTGCTGCAATTTTACTCATACCTCTAGATCTAAGATAAAAAATAGCATTTTCATCTATTGGTCCTATGGTAGAGCCATGACTACATTTAACATCATCAGCATATATTTTTAATTCAGGTTTAGAAAAATATGATGCATTATCAGATAAAAGTATCCCTTTGCTGAGCTGATATCCCTCTGTTTTTTGAGCAGCTTGATCGACATGTGTGTTACTAAAGTATGTTGCTTTAGAACGATCATTCAAAATACCTTTATAAACTTGATTACTTTTGCAATCTTCAGCTAAATGCTTAACAAATGTTTTGTTGTTAGATATATTGTTGTCTTTAAGAAAAAATATACCTTGTAGATCAGCTTCTGAGTTAGTTTCCATTAACTCAGAATAATGAAAATTTCTTACGTAGCCCTCTGAAAAATTATATACTTTTTGATTGAAGGTAGAATCTTTTTTACATGAAGAATGACTTGTTATTATTAAATTATGATTTGGAGAATTGTCTTGTATTAGAAAATGATTTAACTGAGAATTTTTTTCTAATTTAATTACATTTAATACATTTGATGTAGAATTATTTTTATTTTCATATTCTTCAATAAGATTAAGGGATGATCCCTCTTCACAAATATAATTATTTTTTTGAAAAATGGTTAAATCATCATCAGTTATAATGTTTGATATCTTAATTTTTATGTTATTATTTTTTTTTATAACAATCTTAAAACCGCAATTTAAAAATAATGAATTTAGATTTACAAAATGATCATTATGTTCAATTGTATCATTTTTAGAAAAATCATTGTAATCTTCATCTAAAATTTTAGTAATTTCAATTTTATCATCTTTAAAACTTGAACACTGTCCATTTACAGAAACTATTGAGTAACTATTATCCTGATTATTGTTTATTACTGATGTTTCTTCAGGGATCAGATATTTATATTTAAAATCAATAAAGTTTTTTAGATTTATATTTTTAAGACTTTCATTATTTTTTTTATCAAATTTATCATTTTCAAAAATATTTATTAATTTTTCTCTATGAGTTTGAATATCTTTGTTTTCTGAAAAAAAAATATTTTTTTTATTTTTTAGATAATTATCTTGGATATTCATTATTGAAATTTTTGGAAACCATCTTTTTCTATTTCAGCAGCAATTTCTGATCCCCCTGATTTGACAATAGAACCATTTACCATAACATGTACATAATCTGGTTTAATATAATCCAAAAGTTTTTGATAATGAGTAATTATTAAAAATGAATTATCTTTTGTTTTAAGTTTATTAACCCCATCAGTAACAATTTTAAGAGCATCAATATCCAATCCTGAATCTGTTTCATCTAAAATAGCTAAATCTGGATTAAGAATACTCATTTGTAAAATTTCGTAACGTTTTTTTTCACCTCCAGAGAAGCCTGTATTAACTGATCGTTTAAGCATATCAATGTTTATACCTAAATCACTAGCTTTAGATTTTAAAAGCTTAGCAAATGATAAATTATCAATTTCTTCTTCGTTCATTCGTTTTCTTTTTGAATTAATTGCAGAGTGTAAAAATGGAGTGATATTTACTCCAGGTATTTCAACAGGATATTGAAAAGCCAAAAACAATCCTTCTTGTGCTCTCTCTTCGATATTTAAATCAAATAAATCATTATCTTTGAAATTAATTCTACCATCTAAAATTTCGTAATCCTCTTTGCCTGCTAGAACGTTTGCTAATGTACTTTTACCAGATCCATTTGGACCCATAATTGCGTGGACTTCACCTTTGTTAATATTTAAGTTAAGACTTTTAAGAATATTTTTATTTTCAATTTTTACTGATAGGTCTTTGATTTCTAAAAACATACTAACCTACACTTCCCTCGAGAGATATGGATACCAGTTTTTGTGCTTCAACAGCAAACTCCATTGGAAGTTCTTGCAAAACTTGTTTGCAGAAACCATTTACTATTAATGAAACTGCCTCTTCATGACTTAAACCTCTTTGTCTACAGTAATAAAGTTGATCTTCGTTTATTTTAGATGTCGAAGCTTCGTGCTCAATAACAGCTGTATTATTTTTTGAGTCAATGTAAGGAACTGTGTGTGCACCACATTGATTTCCTACTAGTAAAGAGTCGCATTGTGTGTAATTTCTTGCTTTGTCAGCTTTTCTTAAAAATGAGACTTCACCTCTGTAAGTATTTTGTGACTTACCTAAGGAAATACCTTTAGAAATAATTTTACTTTTGGTGTTTTTCCCTATGTGAGTCATTTTTGTTCCTGTGTCAGCTTGCTGAAAATTGTTTGTTATTGCTACAGAGTAAAATTCACCAATGGAATTATCTCCTTTTAAAATACAGCTAGGATATTTCCAGGTAATAGCAGATCCAGTCTCAACTTGTGTCCAAGATATCTTACTATTTTTACCTGCACAAAGGCCTCTTTTAGTAACAAAATTATAAATACCGCCTTTTCCATCTTCATCTCCAGGATACCAATTTTGAACAGTTGAATATTTTATTTCTGCATCTTCCAAAGCAATTAATTCTACATTGGCTGCGTGTAATTGATTATCATCTCTTTTTGGAGCAGTACAACCTTCTAGATAACTAACATAACTGCCTTTATCTGCAATAATTAGAGTTCTCTCAAATTGACCAGTATTTTCAGCATTAATTCTAAAATAAGTTGATAGCTCTATTGGACATTTTACACCTTCTGGAATGTAGACAAATGATCCATCGGTAAACACAGCGGAATTTAATGCAGAAAATGAATGGTCGCCAGGCGGTATAACAGAGCCTAAATATTTTTTTATTAAATCAGGATGTTTTTGAATAGCTTCCCCAATTGAACAGAAAATTATACCAAGCTTTTCTAATTCACCTTTGTAAGTGGTAGCAACCGAAACACTATCAAATACAACATCTACAGCGACACCAGCTAGAACTTTTTGCTCCTCCAGAGGGATACCTAATTTGTTATATGTCTCTATAAGCTTAGGATCAACTTCACTTAGGTCTTTAGGTTTTTTCTCAAAACCTTTTGGCGCTGAATAATAATAAATATCTTGATAGTCAATCTCTGGAAAGCTAAGGTTTGCCCATTTAGGTTCTTTCATTTTTTTCCATTTTGAATATGCTTTTAGTCTCCAGTCCAGCATCCACTCTGGCTCGTTCTTTTTTAGTGAAATGAATTTAATTGTATCTTCGTTTAATCCTTTTTTTGGCTTTTCATCATCAATCTCAGTTACAAAGCCATATTTGTATTTATTTTTACTATAAGAATCTAATGTATTGAGTGTTTCAGAGTTCACAATATCTCATCTAATTCATTAATTTAAAAAATCTAGTTATTTCAACAAAAATTAACCAAATTTAGAACTGATTTTAAATTTATGTGGTAATCCAACCACCCCCAAGTAATTGGTCATTTTTGTAAAAAACACAAGCTTGTCCAGGGGAAGTATTATCTAATTCCTTTTCAAATGTAAAAGTTCCATGGTCACTATTTATATCAAGAATTCCTGGTAAATCTTCTTGGGTGGATCTTATTTTTGCTGAACAATCAAGTCCTTTAGGCTGAATATTACCACCCAGCCAATTAATATTTTTAAAGTTTATTACATTTTTTCTCAATTTGTCTTTCTTACCTAGAGTAATTGAGTTTTGATCTTTATTTATATCTATTACGTATAAAGCTTCTTTAGAGCCACTAATACCAATACCTTTTCTCTGACCAATTGTGAAATTACTAATTCCATCATGAGTTCCAAGAATATTTTTATCAATGTCGTAAATTACACCCTTTTTATTTACATTAGGATTTAAATTTTTAACAAGATCTCTATAAGAACTTGATGTTACAAAACATATATCCTGACTGTCAGGTTTATCACTTACATCAAGTTTATATTTTTGAGCTAGTTTTCTAATTTCTGATTTAGTGAAATCACCTAAAGGAAACCGAACATAATTTAATTGCTCTTGGAGAGTTGCAAAAAGGAAAAAACTTTGATCTTTTGAAAAATCTTTTGCTTTATGCAAACTTGCATTTTCTAGAGTACCTCTTCTGATAGCATAATGCCCTGTAGCAAGTGCATCAGCTCCAATCTTTTTTGCTTCTCCAAGTAAATCTGAAAATTTAACAGTTTGATTACATCTTACACATGGTAAAGGTGTTTCTCCAATTGAATATGAATCAACAAAATTATTAATAACACCATCAAAAAATTTTTCTTGATAATCTAATACTAAGTGTTCGAAGCTATATTTTTGAGCTACAAATTTAGCATCTTGAATATCTTTGCCGGCACAACATGATTTGCTTTTAACTACATCAGAGCTGTTATAAAGCCTTAAGGTTACACCAATCACATCATAGCCCTGTTTTTTTAGCATCACTGCTGCTACAGAGCTATCTACACCACCGGACATGGCAACAACGACTTTAGTATCTTTTTCAGACTTATTAAAACCAAGAGAATTCATATATTTACAACATCTATATTTACAAAATCATATAACTTCAATAATAGCTTTATCAAATGGTTGACTTATTAATTCCAGGACCTGAAGGAAAGATAGAAGCAAAATATTCCCATAATAACAGAGACGATTCTCCAATAGTTATATTGTTACATCCAGATCCAACTAAAGGCGGAACAATGCATACGAAAATTATATTTAAACTATACAAAATTTTTATCAAAGCAGGGTTTTCCACTATAAGATTTAATTTTAGAGGTGTTGGAAAAAGTGAAGGTGTTTATGATGATGGTGAAGGAGAATTAAGTGATGCCGCTTGTGTATTAGATTGGTTACAGCAATATAATACTAATTCAAAAACATGTTGGGTAGCTGGATTCTCATTTGGAGCTTGGATTGCGATGCAACTTTTAATGAGAAGGCCTGAAATTAATGGATTTGTTAGCATTTCTCCTCCTGCTAATTTAAGAGATTTTAGTTTTTTAGCACCTTGTCCATCTTCAGGCTTAATAGTCCATGGAGATAAAGATAACATTGCTTCATTTGACTCAACAAAAATACTAGTTGAAAAACTCCAACAACAAAAAAAAGTTAATATCAAATTTAGCCCTATAAAAGGAGCGGATCATTTCTATGAAAGTTTTTCAAATGAATTTGAGGATTCAATAAATGAATATATAAATCAAACAATAGAAGTAAAATAATTAATAATGAAATTTAAATCTGATTTTTTAAATGAAATTGATGCTAGAGGCTTTATTTATCAGGGTATCGACATTGAAAATCTAGATAACATAATTTTAAAAAATAAAATATCTGGGTATATTGGTTTTGATATTACTAGTGATAGCTTGCATATTGGAAGTTTAATTCAATTAATGCTACTTCATTGGCTAGACTTTTATGAACACCAAGCAATTGCACTAGTAGGTGGAGGAACTACACTTATTGGTGATCCATCTGGAAAAGACAAAACAAGAAAAATATTAACTAAAAAAGAAATTGATAAAAATATAAATAATATAGAAAAAACATTCAGTAGATTTATTAATCTAAATAATAATTCTTTAATTATAAATAACTATGATTGGCTTTCAAATTTGAATTATATAGATTTTCTTAGAGAGTTTGGTTCTAAAATAACTTTAAATAAAATGTTAACTTTTGATTCTGTTAAGAGTAGATTAGATCGAGAACAGCCTTTAACAATATTAGAATTTAATTATATGCTTTTGCAAGCTTATGATTTTTTGCATTTAAATAAAAACTATAATTGTATTTTACAAATGGGAGGGTCAGATCAATGGGGTAATATATTAAGTGGAGTTGATTTAATAAAAAAAATTAATAATAAAAATGCATTTGGGGTGACTTCACCACTAATTACCAATAATGATGGATCTAAAATGGGAAAAACAGCTGATGGGGCTGTATGGCTAAATAAAGATAAAATATCTAGTTTAGATTTTTTTCAATTTTGGAGAAATGTAAATGATAATGATGTTTCGAAATTTCTATATTTATTTACTAAACTTCCTTTGAAAGAAATAGAAAAACTTTCAATACTAAAAGACCAAGAAATAAATGAAGCAAAAAAAATATTAGCATATGAAGTTACTAAGCTTGTTAGAGGTAAAGAAGATGCAGATGAGGCTATTGATATAGCAAACAACATATTTAACTCAAAAATTATTGATGATAGATTACCAAATATTTCTCAAAATAAAATAAATTTACAAAATAATATTTTTACTATTGTTGATGCAATAGAAAAACTAGAACTTGTTAAAAGTAGAAGTGAAATTAAAAGATTATTAAAATCTAATGGTATAAAAATTAATGATGAATTATATAAAAATAGTAACTTTTCATTAAAAGAATATGCTGAATTTAAAGAAATAAAAATATCAATAGGAAAAAAGAAAATGGGAATTTTAAAAATACTTTAGAATATTTATAAAGTAAGAGAATTTTCTAAAAAGTTATTAATTTTTCCATCCAAAACATCGTTAACGTTAGAAGTTTCATATCCACTTCTCAAATCTTTTATTAATTTATAGGGATGTAAAACATATGACCTTATTTGATTACCCCATCCAATGTCTTTCTTGTCTTTATTTTTGATATTTTCACTTTCTTTTCTTTTTTGGAGCTCCGTTTCATAAATTCTTGATTTGATCATTCTCATAGCATTTGCTCTATTTTTATGTTGTGACCTATCACTTTGACATTGAACAACAATATTTGTTGGCAAGTGCGTAATTCTTACTGCGCTATCGGTTTTGTTTACGTGTTGCCCCCCTGCTCCAGATGCCCTATAAGTATCAACTCTCAAATCACTTTCTTTAATTTCTATTTCAATTTTATCATCTATTTCTGGATACACCCACACACTTGCAAAGCTTGTATGTCTTCTTTTATTACTATCATATGGTGAAATTCGTACTAGTCGATGAATGCCACTTTCTTTTTTCAACCAGCCATAAGAGTAATCCATCTCAATTTTTAGTGTACAAGATTTTATTCCTGCTTCTTCTCCGCGCATTTCTTGTAACAAACTTACTTTAGAACTATCTTGATCTTCTGCCCATCTTAGATACATTCTTTGTAAAATCTCTGCCCAATCTTGACTCTCAGTTCCTCCAGCACCTGCATGAATTTCTATAAATGAATTAAGGTGGTCAGCTTCATCATTTAATAAATTTAAATATCGAATTTTTTCAGATAATTTTAAAGTAAGATCAACTTCATTTTTTAAATCATCTAATAATGATTTATCATTGTCTTTTTGAATAAATTTATAAATTTCTTCATTTTCATTGAGCAATTTTCTTAGTTTATTAAAGTCGCTGATTTTGTTCTCAATAGATTTTATATCTTGAAAAATATTTTTTGCATCATTATTTTCCCAAATTTTAGGATCTGAACTTTTAAGCTTTAAATCTTCTAATTTTTTTTTAAGAGAATTATAGTCAAACTCCCCTCCTTATAAGATCAAAATTTGACCTTATTTTCTTTAAATTTTCATCAATTAAATCAATATTTTCCATATAGGAATACTATAATAAACCACCTGTTCCAGAAATGGAATTATTATTAAAATTTTCTAATCCGTCAATAATGTTTATATTCCCAGAATATGGCTCAGAACCTAAAATGAAAGGTTCGCTTATACTTCCCTCTTTATTTGATATCATTCCATTTCTTGGATCAATACTTACAAAACTTATTCCCGAAGGAATTCTAAATGGTTTTTTATTTTTATTAATTTTTATTTTTTGAGCAAACTTTTTAAATATAGGAACAGCTACACTAGAACCAGTTTGCTTGTATCCAAGAGATTTTGGTTGATCATAGCCAACATAAACTCCTATGACTAAATCAGGAGTGTATCCAATAAACCAGGCATCTTTATTTTGATTTGTTGTACCAGTCTTGCCAGCTATCGGTACATCTAAATCTTTTAACCTTTTTGCTGTACCTCTTTGAATTACACCTTCCATCATCGAAGTAATTTGATAAGCCAAACGTGGATCAACAACTAAGCTCTGTTCTTCATCTAAATTTGGAATTTTTATTTTTGGTGTAATTGAGTCAACAATACATTCATTACATTTTTTTGAACTAGTGTCGCGTATCTTATTTCCATTTCGATTATAAATACTTGTAATAAATTTAGATTCAATTTTTTTACCTCCATTGGCAATAATAGCATAAGCATTGGTAAGGTCTCTTAAAGTAATAACTCCAGAACCAAGTGACATTGAAAGTTTATCATCAAAACCTTTATTGATATTAAATTTACTAGCCATATTTAAAATTTTGTCCATACCAATTCTATTAGCAAGTCTTACGGTCATTAAGTTTCTAGATTTTTCAATGCCTGTTCTCATTGTTGTTAATCCATAAAATTCATCTGTATAATTTGATGGTTTCCATTTTGGAAGGCCTGGGCCTTGATCAACTACATAAGGTGCGTCAAGAATTAATGTTGAAGGAGAATAACCTTCATTCAATGCTGCTAAGTAAACAATGGGCTTAAATGCTGATCCAGGCTGTCTTTTAGCTTGTGTGGCTCTATTAAATTCACTTTTGTGAAAACTATATCCTCCAGAAAGAGCTAATATATCTCCATTATGAGGGTCCATAACAATTATTGCACCATTTACTAGCGGTTCTTGTTTTATATTGTAAGAATTATTATTTCTTTCAATGTAAATTACATCACCCTCATTGAAGTCTTCATTAGAAAGCCAATTATTATTGGGGCTATTTAAATTTACGATTAATTTTACTTTAGAGTTATTATAAACTTCTATTTTAGAATTATATATTTTATTAATTATAACAGTTTCCCAATTTGGAAAAAAAGGATTTATTTTTTTATAATAATCTTGATTTTTAAAAAAATTATCAAAATCAGTATTTTCAATCAAACCATGCCAACCTTGTTTTTTTTCGTATTCTATTAATCCCTCAACTAAACTAAGGTTTGCATTTTTTTGAATTTCTGAATCAAGTGCAGTCTTAATTATTAAACCATCTGAATAAAGTTTTTCTTTTCCAAATTTTGAATATAGTTCTTTTCTAATTTCTTCATAAAAATAATCTGCATCTAAAAACTTTCTATCATTACGTTTGAAAACTTGAAGTGGTTTATTTTTATAAATTAGATCTTCTTTTTTTATATATCCATTTTGATACATTCTATCAATTACCCAGTTTCTTCTTTCAATGGCTTTTAAATAATTAGTTTTTGGGTTATAGTTGTTAGGTGCTTTTGGTAATGCAGCTAAGAAAGCTATTTCATGAAGTTCTAGATCATAAATAGATTTATTAAAGTAGTTTAAACTTGCTGTACCAATTCCATAAGAACCATATCCTAAATAAATATCATTTAAGTATAATTCTAAAATAGAATTTTTATCTAATATATTCTCAATTCTAATAGATAAAATAATTTCTTTAATTTTTCTAGAGTAACTTAATTCATTACTTAATAAGAGATTTTTAACTACTTGTTGTGTAATTGTTGAGGCTCCAACTACCCTTTTATTAGAATAAGTATTCAGGATATTAGTAAAAATTGCTCTAACTATTGCAATAAAGTCAACGCCATAATGTTGATAAAAATTCTTATCCTCAGATGATAAAAAAGCTAATTTGATAGTTTGAGGTATTCTACTTTCAGGAATAAATATTCTTTCTTCCGTATAAAAACTTTTCAATAGTAATCCATCTGAACTATAAATTCTTGAAGACAAATTTGGTTTATAATTTACGATACTATTATATGATGGTAATTCTGGTGAGTATCGCCAAAGTGTATAGAAAATTGTTGAAATTGATATAAATGCAAAAATGCATAGTAAAATTAGCAATAATTTTATATAAGAAAATAATCTATTCATATTTATAAACTACATTGTGAAATAGTTAAAAATGTGACATTAGGCAAATATTATACAGATATTCAAAAATGACTTTAATATATAAAAATTTTTACGGAGTTTCGGCATTATGTCAAAAAATATACTTATTGATACAACAAATAACATTGAAACAAGAATTGCAGTTACTGACGACGGCAAACTTGACGATTTTGAAATTGAAACAAATAAAAAAAATGCAGTTAAAGGGGATGTTTATCTAGCTAAAATTACAAGAATAGAACCCTCTCTTCAAGCGGCATTTGTGGATTTTGGAACAAATAGAAACGGTTTCCTACCACTTACAGAAATACACCCGGATTATTTTAAGATTCCTGCTGTAGATGAAGAAAAAATAAAAGAACTTAACGATAAAATAAATAATGAAAAAGAAGATGATGATTTACAAAACTCTGAAAATGTTAGTGAGTTAGATGAATCTGAGAATGAAAATATTGAAACTAAATCTGAAGAACAACAAGACAATACAGATGAAAAAACTATTTCTATAAGAAAAAGAAAAAATAAAAAATTAAGTCCAAGAAAAGAATATTTCAATTTTTTTAGAAAATATAAAATTCAAGATGTAATTCGACCTAAACAAGTCTTACTTGTTCAGATCAACAAGGAAGAAAGAGGTTTAAAAGGGGCAGCACTAACAACATATTTATCTTTTGCAGGAAGATATTGTGTCCTAATGCCAAATAGTATGAATAGTGATGGAATATCAAGAAAAATTGGAGATATAGAAGAAAGAAAAAAATTAAAGCAGATTTTATCATCAGTAGAAATACCAGAAAAAATGTCTGTAATTGTAAGAACAGCTGGGATTGGAAGGACAAAAAAAGAAATTTCAAAAGATCTATCATTCCTTGTAAGCCAATGGAATAAAATTAGAGAAATTACTTTAAAATCAGAAGCACCCGAAATGATTCATGAAGAAGGCAATATTTTAAAAAGAGCAATCAGAGATATGCTAAGTGAAGATGTAGAAAAAATTTTAGTTGAAGGGAAAGATGGATACGATAAAGTTAAAAAAATTACAAAAAATTTAGCACCAACATTTGTAAAAAAAATAAAACAATACAAATCCGATGAAAACTCGCTTTTTGCTTCCAATAATATTGAAACTCAAATTAATGATCTTTTTAGTCTAAATGTAAAATTAAAATCTGGAGGCTCTATTGTAATTAACACAACTGAAGCATTAGTGGCAGTAGATGTAAATTCTGGGAAAAATACCTCTGAGAGAAATATTGAAAATACAGCATTAAAAACAAATTTAGAGGCTGCAGTAGAGATAGCAAGACAACTAAGATTGAGAGATCTCGGAGGCTTAGTAGTTATAGATTTCATTGATATGGATGATTATCGAAATAATTTTAAAGTAGAAAAAAGTTTAAAAACTGCCCTTGTAAGAGATAGAGCGAGAGTTCAAATTGGAAGAATAAGCATGTTTGGATTGATGGAGTTATCAAGACAAAGATTAAGATCCAGTTTAATAGATAAATCTTTTGAAAGATGTAATTATTGTAAAGGATCAGGTTTAATTTTAAATTCTTCTTCAATAATAGATCAAATATTAAAAGTGATTAAAGAAAAAATCTCTGAAAACAAAAATTCAATAATCAACGTTAAATGTAATAGTGGATTAGCAGAATATTTATTAAATAATAAAAAGATTGAGATAAATTCATTAGAAAATAAATTTGAATCAAAAATCAATTTTTATTTCGATCCACAATATTCTTTGCATGATCCTTTAATTGAAATTGATGAAAATAATCAATCCAAAGGTCCTGAAAAAATAAGTGAAAAAAAGAAAAATAAAACTACTAAAGTTACGAAAAAAAAGAAAATAATAAAAACTAAAAAAACAAAAAAGAGTATTAAGAAAAATGATTTAAATGATAATGAAATAAAAGAAGATAATAAAATTGATACAGAAAAGGATCTAAATTTAATCGAGAGTGAAATAAATGAAGATGATGAAAAAACTGGATGGTGGTCTTAAAAAAAATATCAATATATTTGCTATTTTTTATTTTTTCTTCAAACATTTGTTATAGTTCACAAATACTAGATTACGAAACAGAAGAATTTGTTAAAGAAATTATTAAAGATATTACTGAAGTAAATAAAATAAATAAAAAAATTAATTTTAAATTAAATAATAGTAATGAAATAAATGCTTTTGTAGATATTAATAATGTAATACATATTAATTCTGGTTTAATTATTCATTGCTCAGATTATGTTGCATTATTGTCAGTATTAGCTCATGAAGTTGGCCATATAGATCTCAATCATATTGCACTTAGAAAAAAAACAATAGAAAATATTAAAAAATATAATACCTTAGGGCTTTTATCTGTAATAGCTGGATCAGCATTAACTCAAAATCCTCAATTGTTACAAGGCAATATCCTTACTTCAGGAGCTTTATCAAATCAATATATTGTTTTTAGTAAAGATCAAGAAATGGAAGCAGATTTATATGCTTTGAAAACACTAAATTTACTTAGAACTAATTCTAAATCTATTCAAACATTATTAGAAACAATAGAGCAAAAATTATTAAATAAGGGTTTTTCAAAAGATGATCAAAGAGTTAGTACTCATCCATATTTTGAGGATAGGATTTTATTAATAAAAAACTTCGAAGACAATAAAACTAATAATTTTAATGAAAGTTATAATAAAAGATTTAACTACATAAAAGCAAAATTTTTAGGTTATAGTGATAATGAGGAAGTTTTAAGTGAATTAAATGAACCTTTTAAAACTTATGCAGAATCAATTAAATTAGCTAGAAGTGGAAATCTAAAAATGTCCCTACAGAATTTAAATGAAATAATCAAAAACAATGATAATAATTTTCTACTAGAAACTAAAGCAGATATATTATTCTCTTATGGATATACTAAAGAAGCTAAAAAATTCTATAAAAAAAATTTAGAAAAATATCCTTTAAATTATTATGCTCAAATTAGAATATTTGAAAATATAGAAATAAAAAATTTATCTAATAGTGACACAGAAATAATTTTTCAAAATAATAAAGATCTTTTATATAAATTTTATAATAATAAAAATGTTCTATTAAAATATTTTGAACTAGCACAAAAATTAAATAAAAATGAATGGTTAGATTTCTTTAATTTTTTTTTATCAATTAATGATATGAAAAAAGAAGTTTTTGATATTGAAATAAAAAATTTTAAAATGACTAATGATAATGACTTATTAAAACTTGTTAATATAATTGAGAATGTAAATTAATGAATGGATCTCTAGTATATCAAGATTATATAAATTTAATTAATAAAAATTTTATAATCACTGAAAATATTACAAATAATCAAATACAACCATCAAGCATGGATTTGTCATTAAGTGAGGAATGCTATGAAATTAAGTATAGCTTCTTATCCTATAATTCAAAAGTTAGAGATAAATTAAAATATTTAGCTATTAAAAAAATAAACCTAAGTAAAGAATTTATATTTAGAAAAAACAAGACTTACATTGTTAAACTGAATGAAAGTCTTAACTTGAAAAATAATATATTTGGTCACTGCAACCCTAAAAGTAGCACCGGGAGATTAGATATTTTTTGCAGAACACTTGTAGATTATGCAGAAGAATACGAAAAAATTCCTAAAAATTATAAAGGTGAGATATTTTTAGAAATAACATCAAGATCATTTGATGTATCTTTTAAAAAAAATAATTCTTTAAATCAATTGAGACTTGTGAATAAAAATCATAATTATTTGACTGATAAGCAATTAATTAACCTGAATAAAAAACGAAAAATTTCAAATCAAACTAGAGACAATGTTAAAATTGATAACGGATTAAAGTTATCAGTTGATCTCGCTGAGTCAAATATAGTTGCTTATGTAGCCAAAAGACATACTCCAGTTCTTAATTTTTCTAAAATAAAATCTCATAAAATAAATGATTTTTGGAATGTAATTAAAAAAGACAATAAAAAATTAGTAATTGAAAAAAACAAGTTTTATATTTTAAGATCAAAAGAGAAGGTAGTAATACCATCAAATTTAGCTGGAGAAATGATACCATACGATACAGGGATTGGAGACTTCAGAGCACATTATGCAGGTTTTTTTGATCCTGGTTTTGGTCTTGGTAGAGGATCATATGCAGTTCTGGAAGTAAAAACAAATGAAGTGCCTTTTTTATTAGAAGATGGTCAAACTATAGCTAGAATTAAATATGAAAAGTTGAACAAAAATAGTAATATTGTATACGGAAAAGATATTAAATCAAATTATCAGAATCAAGGTTTAAAATTAAGTAAGCATTTTAAATAGAATGAAAAAAATATTAATTATTAATGGCCCTAACCTAAATCTATTAGGTAATAGAGAAGATGATATTTATGGTAAAGATAGTTTAGATAAGATTAAATCTGATTGTGAAAAAAAAGGTATAGAGAAGAAATTAGAAATTATTTTTTTCCAATCTAATAACGAAGGTGAGATAATTGATAAAATTCATGAAGTAAATGATAAATTTGATGGTCTAATTATTAATCCAGCAGCATTTACTCATTCATCAATAGCCATTCTAGATTCATTAAGAGCAATAAATAAGCCCAAGATTGAAATTCATCTTTCAAATATTTATTCAAGAGAAGAGTATAGAAAAAAAAGTATTACTTCCGAAGGAGTACATGGTTTGATATGTGGATTTGGTGGAAATAGTTATCTTCTAGGAATTGAAGCAATATGCAAATTAATTTATAATTAAGTATGACTAAAATAGATAAAACAGATTTAGAGAATATTAAGTTAATCGTTAAAGAATCAAAAATTAATAATGTTGCTAAAATAAAAATAAAAAAAAATGATTATGAAATTGAGATTTCCTCAAATGACTTCGTTGAAAACAATGTTTCTCTTCAAAAAAAAGAAAAAAATACTGAAGTTAAAGAGGTTGAAAATACAAATGAAGTTATAAATGAAGATAATATTGTTAAATCTCCAATGGTAGGGGTTGCTTATCTTTCTGCTGATCCAAATTCGCAACCTTATGTTAAAATTGGCCAACATGTTAAAGCTGGTGATACTTTATTGTTAATTGAAGCAATGAAGACTTTTAATGAAATTAAAGCTCCTAGATCTGGTATTATCAAAAAAATAGTTACTTTGAATAGTCAGCCTGTTGAATATGGTGATACTCTTATTATTTTTGAATAATGTTCAAAAAAATATTGATTGCTAATAGAGGTGAAATTGCTTTACGTGTTCTTAGAGCCTGCAGAGAATTAGGAATAAAAACTGTAGCCATTCACTCTGATGTTGATGAAAATGCAATGCATGTAAGAATGGCAGATGAAAGTATTTGTGTCGGACCAGCGTCTGCACAATCAAGTTATTTAAACATACCTGCCATTATAACTGCTGCCACGTTAACTGATGTAGACGCAATTCATCCTGGTTATGGTTTTTTAAGCGAGAATCAACGATTTGCCGAAATCATTGAAGAACACAATATTAAATTTATTGGACCAAAATCAGAACATATCAAAATGATGGGTAACAAAATTGATGCAAAAAAAATAATGGATGAAACTGGGGTGCCAACAGTAAAAGGTATAAATGACTTAAGTGATAAAATTAAAATTGAAGAATTTATAAAAAAAGTAAAATACCCAATTATAGTAAAAGCAGCAAGTGGTGGTGGTGGAAAAGGAATGAGAGTTGTCACAGAAGAAGATGATTTGAATAAAGCTATTAATGAAGCAAAAATTGAAGCAAAAAAATCATTTAATGATGAAAATGTTTATTTAGAAAAATTTTTGTCATCTCCCAAACATATTGAAATTCAAGTTCTTTGTGATTCTTTTGGAAATGTTGTTACTCTAGGAGAGAGAGATTGCTCGATTCAAAGGAAGCATCAAAAACTAATTGAAGAAAGTCCAAGTTCAGTTCTAAAAAATGAAAATAGAGAAAAAATTTCTAAACTTTGTAGAAAATCTATGAAGGAAATAGGATATGAAGGAGTTGGAACATTAGAATTTTTATATGAAAATGATGAATTTTATTTTATGGAGATGAATACAAGATTACAAGTTGAGCACCCAGTAACAGAAATGGTAACTGGAATTGATCTTGTAAAAGAACAAATTCTTGTGGCTAATGGTGAAGAGCTTACAATAAAACAAGAAGATATAAAATTAAAAGGAAGTTCAATTGAATGTCGAATTAATGCCGAACATCCAGAGAGCTTTATACCATCACCTGGTAAGATAACACAATATCATCAGCCTGGAGGACTAGGTATTCGAGTAGACTCAGCTGTTTATGATGGATACTCAATTCCATCCCACTATGATAGTATGATTGGTAAGCTAATTACCTACGGTGCAACAAGATCAGAAGCTTTAAAAAAAATGAATAGAGCACTAGAAGAATATGTAATTATGGGAATAAATACAAATATACAACTTCATCAAAAAATTATTCAAACTGATGAATTTAAAAGAGGTAGTTACAACATTAATTTTATGTCAAATTTAATTGAGTAAAATAATTGATTTAAATAGCTTAATAGAATTTTATAAAAAAGCTTACTTTCCTATGGCTGATAGTAAGTACTCTGAAGAAATAAAATTTTATAAGCCAAAACTTAGATTCATTATTCCAATTTCCAATTTTCAATATCCTAAAAAACTATTTAATGAGTTTAAAAAAACAAAATATAGTTTTAAAATTGATCAAAATTTTGCAAAAGTTATAGAGTTATGCAAAGAAATTAAAAGAAAAGATCAAGATACTTGGATTAATGAAATTATTTTAGATACATATATTGAATTACATAAAATAGGTAAATGTCACAGTGTAGAATGTTATGAAGATGATAATCTAATTGGTGGTTTATACGGTTTACATATAGGATCATGTTTTTTTGGTGAAAGCATGTTTAGTTTAAAGACTAATACAAGTAAGTTTTGTCTACTTTATTTATTGGCAATATTGAAAAAAAATAATTTTTCCATTTTAGATTCACAGTTTTTCAATCCTCATTTAGTTCAGTTTGGAGCGTATGAGATGGAAACTGAAATTTATGAAAATAAACTAAAAGAAAGTCTAGAGATTGAAAGTTTTTTTAAGGAAGTTAATAATTTTCAAGAAGTCTTATCGTTACTACAATCAACTAACCAAAGATCATAAATAGGATTTTCTAACGGAGTAACATCGGGGGAAGAAGAAATCATCCAGCCTTTATAAATATTAATATTTTCATTATTGATAGTATCGTAGACATCTATCAAAACATAATCCTCAGGAATTTCAGTTGGAGGAGTGCTACCGCAATACAAAACTTCAATATTTAAAGTTTCCCATGATATTTTCGAGCTTACCAAAATATCCTTAGTAGAAACTTTGTTAGTAGTTTTATTTAATAACTTAAAAGAAGCATATTTTTTTTCAATAGTCTCAGCAGAAACAGTTAGCGGTAGGAGAAAAAAAAATGTTACTCTAATTAGGAGTCCAAGATTTATATTCTTCTTCTTTTTTTTCTGGGTCATAATTTTTTGAAAGAGGATGAGATGATGGGAAATATGCATCACTAGTACCAGTCATATTTGGTTTATGATTTTTTTGCCATTTGTATTTATGTGAATAGTCAATTGGAGGATTATCAATAGATTTGTGAAGCCAAGCATGCCAGTGCGGTGGTATATTTGAAGCTTCTATTTCACCATTAAAAATTACCCATCTTTTTACTTTTAAATCTTTAAAATCTTTGGAGCTACAGTAATATTTATTTCCTAAATCATCACTACCAACTAAGTTTCCCTTAAGCCAAGTATAGATTTTTGTTCCTAATGACATTAATATTTATATAAAGATTAATGAACTACTTTCCAATTAATTTTTTTATTAGCATAAAAATTCTTAACCTGAATATCATTATAACTAGATAATTCTGACATAATCCATTCTTTTTTTTCTAATTTAATTTTTTTATCATTAATTGGAAAATTATAATGTTTTGCACCATTAATTGAACAAAAAATCTCTAACTTATCAATTGCATTTTCTTGGTCAAAAATTTCTGCATATAATTCTATTGAGCAAGGAGATGAAAATATTCCTGGTTTAGATGACATATCTGGTTTTTTTTCTTGAATTGGATGTGGAGCTGAGTCAGTGCCTAAAAAAAATTTAGAATTATTGTGACATGCAGCTTTTCTTAATTCTATTAAATCTGTTTCGTTTTTAACAACTGGCATACAAAAATGGTGAGGATTAATAGAATCATCATGAAATACATCTTTTTTTGTTAAAAGCATGTGGTGAGGTGTAATTGTTCCTGCAATATTTTCATTTTCTTTCACATAATTAACTCCATATGAAGTTGATACATGTTCAAGTGTGATTTTTAAAAGGGGAAATTTTTTTCTAATAATGCTTAATTCATCATCTATAAAATATTTTTCTCTATCAAAAATATCTATATCTTCAGCTACTTTTTCACCGTGTATTAGTAATGGACTTTTTTCTTCTTCTAAAATCTCTAAAAATTTAAAGATTTTTGAAATGTCACTCACTCCATGACTTGAGTTTGTAGTTGCATTTGAGGGATAAAGTTTAGACCCAAAGAAAACTTTATTTTGCATACCTTTTCTAAAATCTTCTAAATCTAAATTTTCATTCAAATAACAAGGTATAAGTGGTTCAAAATTATTACTAGATGCTTTATTTAAAAGCTTTTTATAAGCAGAGGCTTTATTAGTATCTGTTATGGGAATTTCTGTATTGGGCATTGCCACACATCTATTATTTATTCTTGAGGAGAAATTAGTAACCATTTCTAACATGTCACCTTCTCTAAAATGTACATGCCAATCATCAGGCTGAATTATTTCAATATTTTTATTCACAATAATTATTTTTTTGTAATGTAAAATAAATCTTTTCTACGCTTATAGAGTCCATATAGGACTTTGTTTTATCAATATTTATACTTTTAAAATAGTCATAGCTTTCCTTTGTTCTTATAACTTGTGAATCTTGCATAAATGGACCGTAAATCACATCATTTGTTGGGCCAAATAATACTATAGACTTTAATTTAGTGGCCGAGGCCATATGTGATAATCCTGAATCATTTCCAATAAATAATTTTGATTTCTTCATATAAGCAGCAGTTTGAGTCAATGATGCACCAAATAAATTAATTATCTTATTGCTATCAATATTTTTTGTTATTTCATTTAAATAATTTTCTTCTTCTGACTTTGAGCCAACTAAAATAAATTTAATATTTTTACTTTGAGATAAAATTTTGATTAATAGTGAATTATAATTTTTAATACTCCAAATTTTTGGTTTCCAATTTCCACCTGGAAATATAACAAAATATTTAAAATCATCAGACAAATGTTTTGTAACTATTTCTTCTTCTTCTGTATTTGTCTCAATAAACAAATCTGAACAATCAAATTTAAAGTAATTAGATAATTGCTGTACATGGTTTAGATTAGATTTTTTTTTAAAAATAAATTTTTGCTTATGTCTTAAAAAATATGATAACAACGAACTTCTAAAATCAATAATTATATCCCACTTCTTTCCATAACAATTAGAAATTATATCTAACCAATGCATATTGTATCTTTTTTTTGAAACAGTGATTATAGTTTCTACAGATTTAAAGTTTTTGAAAATTGATTTAGCAGATGGACCAATTACAAATGTAAATTTAGTTTCTGGATATTTTTTACTAAAATAATTTATTACTCCAGTTGATAGAATTGTATCTCCAATAAGATTTGACGAAATAACAAGAATTTTCACAGAAATATTACACTTTTAGTATATTCAATATATATTTAGATAATTATGAAAGATAAATACTTTTTTCATCATCTGAATTCAAGATTTTTCGAGATTTCTGGAAAAGATAGTAAATCATTTATTCAAAATTTAATTACTAATGACATTGAAAAATGTAACGATGGATCAATTATTTATTCATGTCTATTAACACCTCAGGGTAAATTTTTAGCAGATTTTTTTATATTCAATATAAATGAAAACTATATTTTTGAAACTAATGATAAATTTTATAGTAATTTATTAGGACGATTAAAAATATATAAACTTCGCTCTGATATAGAAATTAAAGAAATTAATAATCTAAATTCTTATTCATTATTTAATATAGATTATGAAGGTGATTATAATGTTTATTTAAATGATCCTAGAAATATAAACTTAGGTAAAAAACTTATAACGGATAAAAAAATTTTAATTGAAAAAGAGAGATTTAAAGAAATTAATGAAACAAAATATCATGAAATTTTAATTAATCATACAACACCCTATTCACCATTTGATATTTTAGAAAATAAATCTTTATTATTAGAAAATAATTTTGATAATTTAAATGCTATTGATTGGGATAAGGGATGCTATGTGGGTCAAGAAATTACTGCAAGAATGAAATACCGTGGATTACTCAAGAAAAAACTTTACGCTTTAAAAATAAAAATTGGAGATGTGCTAGAGGGAGATGAGTTGATAGTAGATAATAAAAAAATAGGTACAATTGTATCAAAAGCAAATTCACATATTTTTGCAGCATTAAATATTAATTTTGTTAATGAAATAAAAAATAAAAATCAAAATTTAGTAATCAATGACTCATTATCTTTTGATTTTTTAAACTGAAAATTTTTTTCTATAAAAACTTACTGGAATTATTAAAATCATAAAAATTATTAGCATTGGAATAAATATATTATTAATTCCGTAGTTGTTTGCAATAAATCCTAATGAAGCTGGAGCCCCTATAAATGTTCCGTAAACTGCAATTGAAATTATTGTTATCCCTACTCCACTGTCAATTCCCTCAATTTTTCCAGCTAAACTATATGCGATAGGAACAATTGAGGATGCTCCGATACCTAATAATGAAAAACCAATAATAGCTGCATAAATACTGCTGAAATTAGATAAAATTATTAAACTTATAATCGTCGATAAAAATAAAAAGAAAATCAAAAGAAAAACTCCGATTTTATCTCTTACCCAATCACCACTAAATCTTCCGATAACCATAAAAATATTAAAACTTAGAGTTGCTAAGCCGATATAGAAACCATCAACTTGAATAAAATCTCTCATATAGAGAGCTCCCCATGCATCAACACTTCCTTCTGTTAGAGCGTTTGCCATTGCAATTAATGCTAATAAAAAAATAAGTAAGGGCCAAATAAAAAATATATTTTTTTTACTTGAGTCTTCTGATTTTGTTTCAACTTGTGACTCTAAACAAAGTACAAAATACAAACTCAAAGGAAGAAGAATGATGACATACAAAAGTATATTAAAAATAAAAGAATAATTCCACTCTAGTAAAAAGCTTGTAATTAGAGATCCAAATAAAACTCCAAGACTCCAAAATGCATGAAAGCCTGACATCATAGATTTTTTTTCTCTTACTTCTAAATTTGATGCATATACATTACATGCTATTTCGAATGCGCCATAACTCATTCCAAAAACAAATGAGAAAACCATAAACAGCCATAATTCTTGAATGAAAGGTACTGGCAACCACAAACAACCTTCGGCAATTAAGGTACATGTTAAAATAGATTTTGTAGAAGTTTTCAAAATAAGAGCATTTGCAAAAATCATTGCAACAATTGAACCAATTGCAAATGATAACATAATATATCCAACACCAACATAATCAGTTTGAAGTTGATCCTTTATGGTAGGTATCCTAATAGCCCATAAACCTACATAACAAGCAGTTATAAAAAAAATAATTTTTATTGCATGAATATCACTAACTTTTTTCATACAATTTTGTTAATTAAAATATTTTTTGTAATATTCAGATAAATTTTCGATAGAAACTCTTTCCTGTTTCATAGTATCTCTGTCCCTAACAGTAACACTTTTATCTTCTAGAGTTTCAAAATCTACAGTTAAACAAATTGGTGTTCCTATTTCATCATGTCTTCTATAATTCTTACCAATGTTTCCTGAGTTTTCTAAAACAACTCTACCCAATCCCAATTTCTGTAGATTAGATTTTATTTCTTTAGATAAATTAACTAATTCCTCATTATTCTTTTTGAGAGGAATAACTGCAGCTTTAATAGGTGAAAGGTGAGGTTTTAGAGATAAAAGAATTCTTTTATTATCGTTATCTACATTTTCTTCACGATAAGCTTCATTTAACAAAGCAAGAACTCCTCTATCAACACCAGCTGATGGCTCAATTACGTAAGGAATATACCATTTTTTTTCTTCTAAATCTTGCACAGCTAATTTTGTAGTTGAAGAGGAGTTTTTCATAACTTCTGACGTAATTTTAAAATCGTTTTGATTTTTAGTATGAGAACCTAAGTCAAAGTCAGTTCTATTGGCTACCCCTTCTAGTTCCTCTTCACCATGAGGAAACACATAATTGATATCAACAGTTCTTTTTGAGTAGTGAGCTAATTCATTTTTTTCTACTTCAATTTTTTTTAAATTTTCTTTTTTTATTCCTTGATTAACCCACCATTCTATTCTCTTATTTATCCAATATTCATGCCATTTATCATCAGTACCTGGTTTAACAAAAAACTCTAATTCCATTTGTTCAAACTCTCTAACTCTAAAGATAAAATTACGAGGTGTTATTTCATTTCTAAATGCTTTTCCCATTTGTGCGATACCAAAAGGAACAGTTCTAGAAGTTGAATCTAATATATTTTTGAAATTAGTAAAAATTTGCTGACACGTTTCTGGTCTTAAATATGCGAATGACGAACCATCATCTACTGGTCCAATTGCAGTTTTAAACATTAAATTAAAAGGTCTTGGCTCAGTAAGATCTTCCGATTTACAATTTGGGCATTTATTATCTTCTAATAATTGATCTGCTCTCCATCTTGATTTACATGCGCGACAATCAACTAGAGGATCTGTGAAAGTATCTTCATGGCCTGAATGTTTTAGAACTACTGGAGAACTTAAAATTGAGGCGTCCAAACCTTCGGTATCATCCCTTTCATATACCATTGATTTCCACCAAGCTTGTTTAAGATTATTTTTGAATTCGACTCCCATTGGTCCATAATCATATAACCCCTTAATGCCGCCATAGATGTCATTTGATTGAAATAAAAAACCTCTTCTTTTACAAAGAGAAACTAACTCTTCCATTGTTTGTGCAGTCATATAACTCTTAATCTTTTGGTTTATATTCTTTCGTTCTTGGATCTTTCTCTAAATCGATTACTGAGTCATTATTTACTTTATTATTAGTGAATTTGTCTTGTTTTTTTTTCTTAAATCTTAAAAATAATAAAATAGAAGCTAAAATTACAACTAAAACTAGAAATTTCATTACAAACCAAACCTAGAAAACATAATTCGTTCTTCAATTTTATTTAAAATTTCATCAGAATTAAATATTGAAGAAGAAAACCTACGTTGTAAAAATGATTTTTTTTGACTGATTATTTTAATTTTAATTTTTTTTCCAAACTTCTCTTCTAAAATTGGTTTTATTGCACCAATACCATCTGCTAAACCTAAATCAATAGCTTTATTACCAACCCAAAATAAACCAGAAAAGATGTCATCTAATTTATTCTGATCGAGTTTTGAACCTCTTCTATCTTTTACATAATAAATAAAATTATCATGAATTTGTTCTTGAATATTTTTTAATCTATCAATGTCTTCCTGTTTTTCTTCTTTGAAAGGGTCAAGAAAACTTTTACTTTTTCCAGATGTATACACTCTTCTTTCAATTCCAACTTTTTTTAAAAGATCTACAAAACCAAAACCTGGTGAAATAACACCAATTGATCCAATAACAGAGTTTTGATCAATATATATCTCATCAGCAGCACATGCTAACCAATAACCACCAGAAGCTGCAACATCTTCAACGAATGCTAAAACTTTTTTATTTTTTTCCTTTGCTAGATCAATGATCCTTTTTGCTATTAAAGAGGATTGTGTGGGAGAACCTCCAGGTGAATTAATGACCAAGCCTACAACAGGAGATTTTTTATCAGCAAATAACTTATCAATTAACTTTTCTAAATTATTGATAGCTAAACCAGAGCCTGTTAAGCCTGACTGTGATGATATAATGCCAGATAAACGTAAAACTGGTATTGTAGTACTCTTCGAAAATAACCTTTTAAACATAATATCTAATAGCAAATGTTAATCTTTTCTTAAAGCGTTATGTAGCATTTGTTTGTAATTTTAGTAATTTGAGTTTAAGTGCGTCAATTAAGTTAATGAATTAACATAATATTCTAATAATTAAATAATATGGATAATGTTCTTCCACTTAGAAAAAAAAATTTTTCATTTGAAGATGAAATCAGAGAATTAACAGATCTATGCAAAGAAGATTTAGTATCCGTAAATACCATAATTCTTGATAAATTAGATAGTAATGTGCCTTTAGTTCATGAAGTTGGAAAATACCTTATCTTATCAGGAGGTAAAAGATTACGACCTCTTTTAACTGTTTCAAGTTATCATATGACAAGAAATGAAACTAGTGAAATTGAAAATAAAATGAATCATATCGGTCTATCTGCAGCAGTAGAATTTATTCACACAGCAACACTTTTACATGATGATGTAATAGATGAGAGTAAACAAAGACGAGGAAAACCTACAGCAAATGAGAAATGGAAAAATAAAACAAGTGTATTAGTTGGTGATTTTTTATTCAGTAGAGCTTTTCAACTAATGACAAAATATGGCAACACAGAAACATTAAAAATATTAGCAGATACTAGCGTTGTAATATCTGAGGGGGAAGTTTTAGAACTCGCTAATGATAAAAATTTGGAAATAAATGAAAATATTTACTTTGAAGTTGTGAATGCAAAGACTGCCTCTTTGTTTAGTGCAGCATGCCAAGTTGGATCAATTAGTGGACTCGGAACAGAAGCTGAGGTTAATGCATTAAAATCATTTGGAACAAACTTTGGCATGACTTTTCAATTAATTGACGATGCAATTGATTATTCCTCAAATAAAAAAATATTAGGAAAAAATACTGGAGATGATTTTAAAGAAGGTAAAATTACTCTTCCAATAATATTAGCATACGGAAGATCAAATGATAAAGAAAAAAAGTTTTGGGAAAGAACAATATCTGATCTTAACCAAAACGATGGTGATTTTGAAATGGCATTGGAAATAATTAATAAATATCAATGTATTGAAGATACTCTTACAAGAGCAAATCACTTTTCAAATGTAGCTGTAGACTCAGTTGATATATTTAAAGATAATATTTACAAAGAAAAATTAGTATCTCTTGTTTCAAAAAGTGTTTCGAGAATTTATTAATTAATATTCCTCATAAGATTTTACCTCCACTAATTCAGAGCCAAAGGTTTTATTTATATCATTTTTTACTTTTGCTCTTTCATCATTGGTAAAATAGACACTTCTAGCTAGATCAATAAATGTTTGATCAAATAATTTTTTTCTTTCGCACTCTCTAATATCGTCTTCAATATTCCAAAGTTTAGAATTAATATTTATCAAATTTTCTAAATAATTGTTTATTTCTTCTTGTTGAACATAATTCATTAATGTTTTTTGGAGAAAATCTAATTCTTTTTTGACATGATCAAGTTTAGTTTCATCAGTTATATTTTTCTGTTTAATAATTAATATAGAAATTTTATCTACAAGTTCGCCAAGCGATATAGGGGTATTAATAAGCATTAAATTCTTTCATAAATATCTTCGTATCTTTTAATATCATTTTCATCAAGATTATCACCGTACCACATTTCTATAATAACTAAATCATGATCTTTTCTATTAGCCATTCTATGAATTGCCCCTTTAGGAATAAAAATGTTCTCATTTTCTTTTAAATTAATTACTTTTTTGTCAATTGTGACTTCAGCTTCTCCTTCAGCTACAATCCAATGCTCGGATCTATGTTCATGACTTTGAAGAGATAAAACTCCCCCTGGTTTAACAAAAATTTTTTTAACTAGGAATTTTTTACCCGACTTTAGTATCTCAAATGATCCCCAAGGTTTTTCTGTAATAGAATTCATTATGAATGTTTGTTTATATATTATATATCTATTTTTAAATGATAAAAATTTCACCATCTATATTATCAGCTGATATACTCAAATTAGAAGAAGAAGTTAAACTTTTAGACAAGAATGGCGCTGATTATATTCATATAGACATCATGGATGGTCACTATGTCCCCAATATTACTTTTGGACCAAATATAGTTAAATCATTAAGAAAGATTACCTCTAAAATTCTAGACGTGCATCTTATGATTAAACCAGTAAAGAAATATATTAACGAATTTATAGAAGCTGGCTCAGATATCATTACTTTTCATCCTGAGGTAGATGACAACCCAGAAGAAATTATTAAAATGATAAGTGATGCTGAAATTAAAGCAGGAATTGCCATTCACCCTAAGGTAAATATTTCAGTTATTGATCATTTATTTAGTAAAGTGCAGCAAATAATAGTTATGACAGTCACACCTGGTTTTGGTGGTCAAAAATTTATGCATGATCAAGTGCAAAAAATTAAAGATTTAGATGAAATTAGAAAAAATAATAATTATAACTATGACATAGCTGTTGATGGCGGAGTAAATAATGAAAATGCAAAAATATGCAAAGATAATGGAGCTAATGTGTTAGCGGTAGGATCTTATTTATTATCTCAAAATCAAAATAACTATAATAAAATTATACACTCTTTAAGATAATGGACTGGGATAAATTAAAATCATTTTACGAAATTGCAATCTCAAGAAGCATTTCTAAGGCAAGTGCAAAACTTAATATAAGTCAATCTGCACTTAGTAGACAAATACAAGATCTTGAATACGATTTAAAGACACCTTTATTTATCAGACATCAAAAAGGTGTAAGGTTAACAGAACAAGGTGAAAATTTATTTAATACCGTAAATCAAATTAATTTTTCAATTTCTGATTTTGAAAAGAAATTGTTAGATAAAAAAACAAAACCTGTTGGCAAATTGAACGTCAGCACAACAGTTGGATTTGGTTCAACCTGGTTAACACCAAGAATAAATAAATTTGCAAATCAATATCCAGAAATAGATGTAAATTTAATCATGAGCGATGAAGAAGTTGATTTAGCTGCAAGAGTTGCTGATGTTGCAGTCAGAGTAAAAAAGCCAACACAGGCTAATTTAATATTTAAGAAATTTGTTAATTTTCATAATCATATTTATGGATCATCAGATTATCTTCAAAAAAGTGGAATTCCAAGAAATGTTAATGATTTAGATAAACATGATTTAATTTGTTTTGGAGCTGGTTTACCATCCCCAATTTCTAATATTGATTGGATATTAAAAATTGGAAAAGAAGGTACAAAAAGAAGACCAAAATTTAGAGTAAACAGTATTTATGCGATGTCACTCGCAATTGAGAAAGGTGGAGGATTAGCATCTTTACCTGATTATATGGTTGCTGATAAACCTCAACTTGTACGAGTGCTTCCAAATTTAGAAGGTCCGTCGTATCAAACATATTTTGTTTATTCTGAGTCTTTTAAAAATGATAGGAGACTTGAAGTTTTTAGGGATTTTTTATTTAATGAAGCTAAAGATTGGCATTATTAGTCTTTGACTTAATTTTTTATTTTTGTATACCGTATCTACATTATGGGATATCCAAAAAAACATAGAGGCAGACGCAAAAGAGGTTCTAAATATAGAAGAAATAAAAAGCGTCAAAAGAAGAAATAATTAATATCTACCTTCTTTTTTAAATACTAATTCAACATATATATAGAAAATGTTTAAATTTTTTACTGAACCAAAATGGTATGTATGGGCTTATGCAGGCTCAGTGGTTATTCTTACTTCAATATGGGTTCAAGTTCAAATAGATGTACAAATAAATGAATGGTTTGGTGAATTTTATGACATGATTCAAAAAGCACTTGGAACGCCAAATGCAATAACCATGCAAGAATACATGGGAGCTCTTTTTAGCTTTGCACAATTAGCTGCTATTTCAATTGCATTAGGACTAGCTATCTCGTTTCTTACTTCTCATTTTCTTTTCAGATGGAGAACTGCAATGGTTGAGTGGTACCATAGTGTATATGATCAAGCGAGAACTATAGAAGGTGCAAGTCAAAGGGTTCAAGAAGATACTATTAAATTTAGTAGGATTATGGAAGGTCTTGGAACAAGCTTAATTGAATCTGTTCTTGTTCTAATCGAGTTCTTTCCTTTGTTAATGACTCTTTCAGTTGGTATTCCAATTTTATGGTTTGGTGATTGGCAGTATGGTTTAGTTTCTGGAGCCTTTATTTGGGCTGTAGGAGGTACAATTTTAATGATTATACTTGCGTGGTTATTAAGATTAGTTGGTATTGAATACGATCTTCAAAAAAAAGAAGCAGCTTATAGAAAAATTTTAGTTATTGCAGAGGATGATGGAAGTATTAGACCAAAATCATTAGAAGAACTCTTTCAAGGCGTAAGAGAAATTCACTTTAAAAGTTATCTTTACTATCTTTATTTTAGTATCGGTAGACTTGCCTATCTACAAGCTAATGTACTCGCAGCTTATATATTTTTAGCACCAGCAATTGTCGCTGGGGTAATGACACTCGGCGTTATGCAACAAATTATAAGAGCATTCGGAAGAGTTGAAGGTTCACTACAATATTTATTTAGAGCATGGCCAACAATTATAGAACTTGCTAGTGTCTATAAAAGATTAAGAGAATTTGAGAATAAAATAGAAAAAAACATTCAGGATGAAAAAACTGGTATAGTACGTTAGTGATTTTTCTAGCATTTATTATTGTTCCAATAATAGAAATAAGTATTTTTATAACAATTGGTTCCAATATTGGAATTTTAAATACTATCGCAATCATACTGACCACTGCTTTAGTTGGGATATTTCTTGTTCGTAGACAAGGTATTAAATTATTATTTGATGCACAACGAAACTTATCTCAAGGTGTAATGCCCACTGAAGAAATTAAAGGAGGTATTTTTCTATTAGTATCAGGATTGTTATTGATTACTCCTGGTTTCTTTACAGATTGTATTGGTTTTGCTGTTTTCTTGAAACCTGTCCAAAATTTAATAGCTACTCAAGCCAAAAAATATTTTAACTCACGTATTCGCTATTAAAGGATCTATTTTTTTTATTAATTCTTTTAATATTAATATTAATTTTTGATTTGAAGGATCCTCAATTTTTTTTAGTGGAGGTAAGACAATATTCCAATCAGGAATATTATCAACAATTGAAAAATATGCTTTCATTAAGCTTATTGGTTCATGTGAAGTAATAACTTTACGAATTTGTTGCAGTAGATTTTGTAAATCATCAAACTTTTTAATGCTACTCTCATTTTTATGATTTTTTAAGATAAAGCTGAGTAATTTACCACATACATTAGTACCAGCTGTAATTGCTCCTGCCCCTCCTCGCTTACATATATTTAATGCTAAACTATCATGACCACAAAATACGGCAAAATCATTGAAATATTTAATAACTTTCATCATTCTATCACTGTCCCCGCTTGAGTCTTTTAATCCAACAACATTATTCGGATAAAGTTTTAATAAAATTTCAATCATCTTAAAATCAATTGATACGTAAGAATTTTGAGGGATATGATACAAAACATATTGTAAATCACTATCACCTACTCTTTCAATAATATTGCGATAATAATTTATGACACCTTCATTTGTAACATTCTTATAATAAAAGGGAGGAAGTAAAAGAACAGCTCTTACTTTGTGACTAGCAGCATGTTTGGTCATATCAATTGCATCATTCAAGGATGAAGATCCTGTTCCAGGCATAAGGATATTAGGATCGATACTATTTGATACTAAAAAATCCAGATGATCTTTTTTTTCTTGAACTGAAAAACTATTTGCTTCTCCAGTAGTACCAAATATTGCAAGACCGTCATGACCCTGTCTCATTAAATATTGGCAATGACGAAGATATAAATCTTTGTTGATTGATAAATCATTTTTGACGGGAGTTAGTGTAGCACTAAAGACTCCAGATATTTTATGCATAAAAATATAATAAGATAAATCCTAGTAAAACTCTATAAATAATAAAAATATTAAAGGTTGAACTTTGTATTATTCGCATCATTATATTAATTGATACTAAAGCAGTAAAACACGCAACAATTGATGCAAATAAAGATTGGTATAAATTTATATTTATCTCAGAACTACTTATTAAATCTAAACTTGTTAAAACTAAAGATGCTAAAATAATGGGAATAGATAAAAGCATAGAAAAAATTGCTGCAGATGATCTATCAAATCCTAAAAAACGTGCTCCAGTAATTGTAACACCTGCTCTACTTGCCCCAGGTATAAATGCTAATACTTGAAATACACCAATGATAAAGGCCTGCAAATAACTCATATTCTCCCAGGAAGATATTTTCATTTTAAAATGATCTGCTACAAATAATAGAGCAGCAAAAACGACACTTGTGACTGCAACAACTTTGATATCGCGGAAATATAATTGAACAAAATCAAAAATAAAGAATCCAATTATAACCGCAGGTATAGTTGCAATAATAATTTTAATTAAATTATCATTTTGAGTAATCTTAAAAGAAAAAAAATTCTTAGCTAGTGATATTATATGTGATCTTAGATAAATTATAACTGCTAATAATGTTCCAACATGAACGGAAACATCAGTAAAGAGACCTTGATCCTGCCAAGTACTTAATTCTGATACAAGAACCAAATGTCCAGAAGAACTAATTGGTAAAAATTCAGTAAAGCCTTGGACAATGCCAATGATAAAATATTGAAGCTCAAACATTAACCAAAGATTATTTTGCTCAATTCTTTACCACTTGGAAGGGGTTCAGCATTTTTATTAGAAAAATATTTCTCCATAAAATTTAAATAGACATTGTAATCTTTTAAAATTTGCATTTTTTGAGCTTTATTTTCATCATCACTGTCTTCCATTTTAACTAATTCTGTATCAGTTTGTGACATTGCTTCTGGTATGGTTGTAAAAGGTCTTTCTTGGTTAATAACTAACC
>CACIBE010000010.1 GCA_902584805.1 uncultured Alphaproteobacteria bacterium | reverse complement strand
CATTTAATTGATTTCTATCAAACAAAGCTTCCAATTTGTACAATACACGATAATCCAAAATATCAATGGAGAGGAATGCATCTTGATTGTGCAAGACAATTTTATACTATTGATGAAATCAAACGTTTATTTAATTACATGGCATTATTTAAGCTTAATAGATTTCACTGGCATTTAACAGATAACGAAGCGTGGAGAATTGAAATTAAAAAATATCCAGATCTAGCATTAAATGGAGGATACAGAGGATATAATTTTAAAATACCACCATTGTATGGAAGTGGTTATGATAAATATGGCGGATATTACTCACAGGAAGATATTAAAGATTTAATTATATATGCAAAAAAATTAAATATCGAGATTATGCCTGAAATTGATTTACCAGCACATTCTTGGGCATTACTAGAAATCATGCCAGAACTTAGAGAACAGTCTTCAAATATAGTTAGTGAAGATGTTGGTTCGTATAAGAATAATACAATAAATCCTTCCTTAGAAAAAACTGTAACTTTTTTAAAAGATATGTTGAATGAAGTAAGTGATATTTTCTCATATGATGTAATTCATGTTGGCGTTGATGAAAGACCAAGTAATGCCTGGGAAGGTTCTCCAGCAATTATCGAGTTTATGAAAAAAAATAATATTAAATCACAAGAGGAATATCAAGATTACTATATGAATTTTTTAATAGATTTTCTAAAATTAAAAAATAAAAGAACAGCTGCATGGAACGAGGCGGCAGTGTCTCCTCATATCGATCACGGGGTGGGTGGAAGTGCAGGAAAAATTGATAAATCATGTTTGATCTTTTCATGGGAGCATTCAGATGTTGCAAAAGAAACTACAAATAAGGGATTTGAAACAATACTTTGTCCTGGTCAAAAAACATATTTTGATATGGCTTATAACAATTCAACTGAAGAAAGAGGTATTTGTTGGGCTGCAACTATAGAAGTAAAAGATATTCATGAATGGGACCCAATAAAAGATATAAATAAATCAGAATTGATAAAAGGGTTACAAGGTCAACTGTGGTCAGAGACAATTACAGATAAAAAATTTTTTGATCAAATGATCAACCCAAGATTAGCAACTTTATCAGAAGTTGCATGGAAAGGAAAAATTTCAAGAAAATGGATAGAATTTCGTTCAGCACTTCTAAATTCTATGGATTTTTTAAAAAAATTAGGCTGGCGATATCACAATTTTTAATGTTAAAGTAAAATAAATATGAAAATAGGCGCAGTAGGTTTTGGGAGTAGAACAGCTAGTGTTTATAATGAATTTTCAAAAGTTAATCCAAATTTTGAAATGATTGCCTATGTAGATCCTCAGCCAATAGGTAAAGATTTTGCTGAGAAAAATAATTTTTTTCCAAATAAATCATATTCAAGTTTAAACGAAATGTTGAATCGAGAGAAACTAGATATGTTAATGATTGGTTCTCCTAATCATTTACATTTAGATCATATCAAGCTTGGATTAAAAGCTGGATTACAAATTTTTGCCGAAAAACCAATAGTAATAAATGAACAAGAAACTTTTGAGTTAGCTAAATTAATAAAAGAATATGGCAAAGAAAGAATTATAGTTGGCTTAGTTCTAAGATATTCGCAACAAGCAAGATCTGTAAGAAAATTATTAGATCAAAATGCTATTGGAAATATAATATCAATTGAAGCTTCAGAACATATTGTACCCTCGCATGGTGCTTTTTTTATGCGAAATTGGAGAAGAAAACAAAAATATTCAGGAGGCTTTATGCTGGAAAAATGTTGCCATGATATTGACTTCTATTCAATGATTACGAAGAGTAGACCTATTAAAGTTGCTAGTTTTGGTTCAAGAAGATCTTTTATACCAGATAATCTTCCAGAGGGTTCTCATGAACAATATACAAAAGATAGACTGAAAGGTTGGGAGTCAAAATCAAATGTCTTTGATAGTGATGCTGATATCGTCGATCATCAAGTAGCAATAATAGAATATGAAAATAAAGCAGTATTATCTTTTCACACTAATATGAAGGTTCCAGACGAATTTAGAAGATTTGCAGTTATAGGATCTACAGGAATGATTGAAGGGGATTTTGTTAGAGGATTTATGAAAGCTCATGATGAAAATAATAATGTACTTATTGACGAAGATTATGGAGCAGCCTTTGGAAAAGAAATAAAAGGTCATTATGGTGCAGACAGTTTAATGGCTAAAGACATTAATAATTATTTGTTAAAAAATAATAAAGAATTACCAGTTGGTGTAATAGAGTGTATGGAAGCAGGAATTGTAGCAATGAAAATTGATGAGTCTAGAAATACAGGTAAAGTAATTGACTTAAAAAGTACTTGGGATAAATTTGACTCTTTATTAAACTAGCATATGAAACAAAAATTAAAATCATATAATGCCCAGACTTATTTAGCATATGCTTTGATTGCTCCAGCTGCCCTTTATATAGTTCTCATTGTTGCCTGGCCGTTATTGGAAACAATCAGACTTTCATTCACAAATTCAAGTTTAGCTGGAGAAGATTATGTTGGATTTGAAAATTATCAAAAAATGCTTTCAAGTAAAAAATTTAATGGGATAGTAACTAGAACTTTTGTTTGGATGTTTTTTTCAGTGTCTTTAAAACTTATTATTGGTTTAATTGGAGCTGTTTTACTAAATGCTAATTTAAAAGGAAGATCAATATTTAGAGTTCTTGTAATGCCTCCCTGGGTAGTGCCGATTGCAATTGGAATGTTGGGTTGGTTATGGTTATACAATGGATATTTTGGAATAATTGCTGGTGTTGGAATGAGAACTGGCATTTTAGATGGTCCATTTGGTTTTCTTGCATACAAGCAAAGTGCTTTTATTTCTACAATAATAGCGGATGTTTGGGTTGGAACGCCAATGGTAACAGTTTTTTTTCTCGCCGCAATGCAAGGTGTTCCAAGAGATTTATACGAGGCAGCTTATTGCGATGGTGCTTCAAGATGGGATAGATTTTTTAAAATTACCCTTCCTCAAATAACTCCAGTAATAATTACAATGTCATTACTGTCTGCGATTTGGACTTTCAATTCATTTGAAATAATTTGGATATTGACTGAGGGTGGGCCAAGGGGTGCAACAACAACATTAATAATAGATACATACAAACAAGCTTTAGGAAATTATAAATTTGGAAGAGGAGCAGCAAGAGCTGTAGTTGTCATGATTTTATTAACTTTATTTGCTGGTTTCTACCTAGCTCTTCTTGCAAGAATAAATAAGAAAATTTCTCATGAATAAATATAATACTTTTGAAAAAATACTTATCTATTCAGGTATTTTAGTCTTTATGACTTTTATACTTCTACCATTTGTAGAAATGTTCTATGCATCTCTTCGTCCTTTGGATCATTTATTTCGTTCACCATATCAATTTTATTCTGATGATTTATCTTTTTGGGCATATAGAGAAATGTGGAATACAGTTCCAATGCTTGGAAGATATATATTTAATAGTTTTTTTTTAGCAACTTCAGTTGCAGTAATAACACTTATTTTTGTAATCCCAGCAGCATATTCTTATGCTCGTTTCAAATTTCCAGCAAAGAATACAAGTCTATATGTATTGCTTGCAATAAATATGTTCTCAGGGGCAGTTCTTTTAATTCCTTTATATAAAGTTTTAAGAACTTTTGGTTTGTTGAATAGTTATCAAGCAATGATTGTACCTGGAGTAGCATTTTTAATACCTACATCTATTTGGTTATTAAAATCATACTTTGAAAAAATACCAATTGATTTAGAAGAAGCTGCTTTTGTAGATGGGGCTTCAAGAGTACAGATCCTACGTCATATAATAGCTCCACTTAGTACTCCTGGATTGGTTGTAGTTGGAATATATGCATTTATTGGCGCTTATGCACAACAGTTCTTATTTGCAATAACGTTTAATCAAAAAAAAGAATATATGCCTATTCCTTCAGGATTATATGAATTTATAGGATATCAAAGTGTTAAATGGAATGAAATGATGGCTGCTTCTCTTGTTGGGATAGCACCTGTTTTATTAGTTTTTATTTTTTTACAAAAATATATTGTTGAAGGACTAACTGCAGGAGCAGTTAAAAACTAAATTGGATAAATATAATTTATACGAAAAGATAATCTTATATTTAGGTATACTAGTTTTCATGACTTTTATACTTCTACCATTTGTAGAAATGTTCTATGCATCTCTTCGTCCTTTGGATCATTTATTTCGTTCACCATATCAATTTTATTCTGATGATTTATCTTTTTGGGCATATAGAGAAATGTGGAAAACCGTTCCAATGTTGCCACGATATATTTTTAATAGTTTTTTTCTTGCTAGTGTTACATCTTTAATTACTTTGTTATTTGTTATTCCTGCCGCTTATTCTTATGCTCGTTTCAAATTTCCTTTTAAGAATTCATCTTTATATATTTTACTAGCAATAAATATGTTTTCAGGTGCTGTACTTTTAATTCCTTTATATAAAGTTTTAAGAACTTTTGGTCTTCTTAATACATACCAAGCAATGATAGTACCAGGTGTCGCCTTCTTAATACCTACCGCAATATGGTTATTAAAATCATACTTTGAAAAAATCCCGATTGATTTGGAAGAGGCTGCTTTTGTTGATGGAGCTTCAAGGGTTCAAATTTTAAGACACATTATAGCACCACTTAGTACTCCTGGCTTAGTAGTTGTTGGGATATATGCTTTTATAGGATCATATGCACAACAGTTCTTATTTGCGATAACTTTTAATCAGAAAAAAGAGTACATGCCTATTCCCTCAGGACTCTATGAATTTATTGGTTACACGACAGTTAAATGGAATGAAATGATGGCGGCTTCTCTTGTTGGGATAGCACCTGTATTAATCATTTTTCTTTTTCTACAGAAATATATTGTTGCTGGTTTGACTTCTGGAGCTGTAAAAAACTAGAGAAATACTTAAAATCTAACTTGCTTCATAGAGCCAGATAATGTTATCTCTTATTTATAATTTAAATGGAGGAAATATGAATTTCAAAAAACTATATTCATTTCTTACAATTGCTATACTTTCACTTGTTGGCTTTAAGGCATATGCTGCTGACGTACACGGTGTATTCTGTGGTAGTGATCTTCGACCTAATTATGTTGAAATAGCTGATAAGTACATGGAAGACAATCCTGGAGTGAACGTAACTCTAGAGGCTGTTCCTTGGGGAACATGTCAGGATAAAGTAATTAATCTTGCTATCGCGGGTGATCCTGTTGCATTTTCATATGTTGGATCAAGAACTCTAAAAGGTCTTGCAGAAAATGGACATATTTTAGAAACAAATATTCCTGCTTCACAACAAGCAATGTATCAACCAGGTATCTTAAACACAGTAACACACATGGGTAAAACTTGGGGTTTCCCTCATGCGTTTTCTACTAAAGCACTTTTCATGAATTGTGGTCTTTTAGAAAAAGCTGGCGTTGCATGTGAAGGCCCTCAAACTTGGGACGAACTATATTCAATGGCTGAAGCTGTAACAAAAAATGTTGATGGAGCAGCAGGAATTGGACTAGCTGGTAAAGATTTTGATAATACTATGCACCAATTCTTAAACTACCTATACAGTAATGGAGGACAAGTTATTGATCCAATGTCAAACGAAATAACTTTGAATTCATCTAATACTGTTGAAACATTAGAATTTTATGGAAAGTTAGCAAACGTTGCTCAGGAAGGTCCTTTAGCTTGGGAGAGATCTCAGTTAACAGAACTATTTAATGATGAAAAAATTGCTATGTATATTAATGGACCTTGGGGTAGAGGTCAGCATAAGGAAGGTCTAGATGTTAAAACAGTTAGAATTCCTGCTGGACCACAAGGAAATCAAGGTACTCTTTTAATCACTGATAGTGTTGCAGTTTTCTCAAACACAGGTGTTGAAAAAGAAGCAATGGAATTAGCTAGCATAATCACATCAGGTGACTCTCAATACAGTCTCGATACTGATTGGGGTCTAACACCAATTATGCAATATCCTCAAATTGGAAATGAAGCTCCATACAATGAAGATTATTGGATGATGTTTATTGATGCGATTGGCGATGGTGGACCAGAGCCACTATTTGTAGACTACAAAGCTTTTCAAACTGTTATGAACTCTATGATCCAAGGGGCAATTCTTGGTGAAGGAGATGCTGCGGATTTAGTAGCTGAAGCAGCTGAAGAGTTAGAAGAATACAAATAATTACATTATTTTGCTAGGGCAATATTTGCCCTAGCATCTAATATAAAATCTAAATGAGTAAATTAACAAGATCTTATTCCTCAAAAATTAATTCAATTTTAAAGAAGATATTAAAAGAAGAAGAAAAAAAATTTTTAGAGTGTGCTAAGTTAATTAGTAAATCATATAAAAAGGGTGGGCAGTTATATATTTTTGGAACTGGACACTCTAGATTACTCGGAGAAGAATCATTTCATAGAGCAGGTGGTTTTGCTGCTGCATGTCCAATAAGAGATGATGATCTCAGTTTTAAAAAAGGAGCAAGAAAGGCCACTGCTTTAGAAAGAACTCCAAATATTGCAAAAAAAGCTCTAGCTAAATATAAAATTACTAGCAAAGATATATTGATGATTGTATCTAATTCAGGTGTCAATCACGCTCCAGTTGAAGCAGCTTTGATTGCTAAGAAAAAGAAAATAAAAACTATTTCACTAACATCTGTAAAATACTCAAAACAAGCTCCTCTATCTAAATTGAATAAAAGATTATTTGAAATAACGGATATATTCATCGATAATAAGATTCCACCTGGTGATGCAATTATAAATATTAAAGATAACATGGTTGGACCAGCTTCAACAATTACAGGATCTTTTATTTTAAATTCAATTTTAATTGAAGTTGCAAATATCTTAAAAAATGAAAAATTGTTTCCATTCTATATCAGTGTAAATATGCCAAATGCTAAAAGAAATAATGACAAATTAGAGAAAAAATTTAGTAAGATTAATCCTCATTTATAAGTTTTTTTAATTTTTTTAAAAACCAACAAATTACTATATAAGATAATAAGTTTAGATGACTGATCAAAATAAAGTTAGTGGAAAAATTATTAATTATAATTCTTCCTATATTGGTGAGGTATATTTTAGTGAAAAAATTAGTGACTTAAAAATAAAGGACTCTGATGATTATAATAATATTATAATTCCTGGTTTTATTGATCTCCATTGTCATGGTGGTAATGGTTTTGATGTAATGGAGGGCTCACAATCAATTATTGAAATGTCTAAGTATCATTTACGACATGGAACCACTTCAATAATGCCAACTACTTGGACCAATACCTTAGAAAATACTATTTCAGCGTTAAAAGGATTTAATGAAATAAAGAAAGATAATGGTAATAATATCCTTGGAGTTCATTTAGAAGGACCTTTTATTAATCCTAATAAACTTGGCGCTCAACCAAATTTAACTGAGAAACCATCTTTAGAGTTTATAAAAAAAATTCTTGAAATTGCCGATGTAAAAATCATTACCTTAGCCCCAGAAATTGATGGAATGCAAGAATTTATAAATGATTTAGTGGAGCTAAATATTAAGATTCAATTTGGCCACACTTTGGCAGACTTTGATTGCTGTGAAAAAATTATGAAAGATCATGAAATTGGTTTTACACATTTGTATAATGCTATGTCTGGTAATCATCATAGATCCCCAGGAGTTTTATCAGCTGCTCTTTCAAAAGGAAAATATGCTGAAATAATCTGTGATAATATTCATGTTAGTAAAGAAGCAATAAAAATTGCAAAAAAATGTATTCCTGGTCTTTATGCGATAACAGATTCTATTAACGCTAGCGGAATGAATGATGGAGAATATATTTTTGCAAAAAATAATATAAAAAAAGAAAATCATTCAGTAAAAATTAAGTCTGACGGTACTTTAGCAGGAAGTATTGTTACTATGGATCAAACTTTTAAAAATTTAATATCAATGAATTTTTCATTAGAAGAAGCAGTCGCTTTAACTAGTTATAATGCTTCTAAATATATGAATCTAGACAATGTCGGTGTAATTCAAAAAAATTTTTTAAGTAATTTTCTTATTTTAGATAAAGAATTTAATCTTAAAGAAGTTTATTTAAGAGGAAAAAAAATTAATGTCTAATTCCCAAGTTTTATCTGAAGCACTCTCTATTCCAAATAAAATTAATCATTTTATCTTGAATGATAAAAATAATTATCAGGAAATATCAAGTTTAATATCAGAAAAAAAAATTGATTATGTTGTTACTGTCGCAAGAGGTACTTCAGATTGTGCTGCTCTTTATTTATCTTATATGTTTGCAAAATATCTTGGTCTACCAACGTACAGCATGCCTCCATCTATAATAACTTTAGAAGAATCAAAATTTAATTTTTCGAGAGCATTAGTTTTCATTATTTCTCAATCAGGAAAAAGTGAAGATTTGGTTGAATGTCATAAAATGGTACAAAAAATGGGAGCAAAGACTATATTAATAAGTAATAACTTAAATAGCCCAATTGCAAACACATCCAATTATTTTTTTGATATAAATGCTGGAGAAGAAAAAAGTGTTGCAGCGACAAAAACTTTTGTTTTGTCTTTATTGATAATTTTAAAGCTTGTTTTTAATACTCTTAATAAAAAAGATATTAATAAACAAATTGAAAAGTTAAGTGATCATTTAATTTTAGATAATCAAAATCAATGGAATCCAAATATATTAGATAAAACTATAAGTAATGGATACATAATTAGTAGAGGTGTTGGATATGCAATTTCTAATGAAATATCTTTAAAGTTTAAAGAGTTATGTCAAGAAATGATAGAACCTTTCAGTAGTGCTGAAGTAATGCATGGGCCAAAAAGCTTGATACAAAACTCATTCAAATTATTTACTATATCGCTTAGAGATAAAAGTGGGATGATAGTAGCAAAAGATGCTAGTCAAATTATTTCATTAACCAATCTTCACTATGAAATAACCTATGATAAAAAATCTAACACTGAACTTCTATATAGCCCTAATGATATGATAGAGTTAGATCCAATTATAGTTCTATCAAAATTTTATCCATGGATAGTTAATTACTCTTTTCAAAAGGGATTAGATCCAGACAATCCTAGATATTTAACTAAAGTAACACAAACATTCTAATTTGAATAATATTGATATAGCAATTATTGGAGCAGGTTCTGCAGGAAGTATAATAGCAAATAAACTTCTGACTAAAACTAATTTTAATATAGTCCTTATTGAGGCTGGGCCTAAAGATAACAATCCTATCATTGACGTTCCTCTTGGTTATGGAATGACATTTTATAATAAAAAAATTAATTGGAACTTCTACTCGGAAAAACAAGATAATTTATTCAATAGGCAAATATATTATCCAAGAGGTAAAGTTTTAGGTGGCTCTGGCTCAATAAATGCAATGGTCTATGCAAGAGGATTAGAAACAGATTATGAAAATTGGGGTAGCAATAAGGAATGGAGTTTTGAAAATATAAAAAAAGTATACAGTTCTATGGAGCAACAAATAAATCATGATAAAGAATTTCTTACAAAAGAAAAGATTCCAGTAAATAATGTAAGTAAGCATCATCATTCAATTTTAGAATATTTTTTTAATGCTAGTAATGAAATTGGTATTAAAAAAAATATAAATTTAACTACATCAATCGAAAATCAAGTAGGTCATTATAATATTAATACTTACAACGGTACTAGACATTCATCATCAAAAGTATTTTTAAAGCCTATATTAAAAAACCCTAGGCTGACTATATTAGACAATACTCAAGTAAAACATTTAATAACTAAAAATAAAAAAATTACTGGAATTAAAATTCAAAATAAATCAACAGAAAAAATAATAAATCTATCTCTTGGAGCAATTTTATGTTCTGGCTCTATAATGACACCTTACTTGTTAATGCATTCTGGTATTGGTGATAAAGAGCATTTAAAACAATTTGATAAAGAAATAATAATTGATAATTCTAATGTTGGAAGAAATCTCCAGGATCATCTTGGGTTAGATTATTTATTTAAAACACATCATCATTCACTAAATAAATCTTTAGGAACTTGGCCAGGCAGAATTACTTCTGTATTAAGATATCTTTATAATAGGAAAGGACCATTATCATTAAGTATTAATCAGTCTGGGGGGTATGTAAATTGGAATTCAAAACATCATTATCCCAACTTACAGATATATTTTAATCCTTTAACTTATTCTATCACTCATAAAAATAAAAGACCTTTACTAAAAACTGATAAATTTAATGGTTTTATTATTGGTTATAATTCTTGTCGACCAAAAAGTTTAGGAACGATTACATTAAATTCTCCTAATTTTGATGATTCTCCATTGATAGATCCAAATTTTCTATCACATGAAGAAGATATATATGATGTTAAGTGTGCAATTAATTTTTCTAAAGTTTTGGCAAACACAAATAGTATTAAAAGAATAAGAAATGAAAGTGTTACGCATGATCTTTTAAATGCTACTGAAGAAGAAATGGTTGACCACTTTAAATCTAATGCAGTTTCTATCTATCACCCTTGTGGCACTTGTAAAATGGATGAAGATCCTAAAAAGGGAGTTGTCTCTGAAAGATTAAAAGTTCATGGAATGGAGAATCTTTGGATTGCTGATGCATCTGTTTTTCCAAATATTACTTCTGGCAATATAAATGCCCCTGTAATGATGCTTGCTAATCTTGGAAGTAAATTTATTATCGAGGATTTAAAAAAAACTTAATTTATGAAAATAGTTAAACTTGAAACATTCACAAAACCATATGTAAGTTTTGTAAAAATAACAGTTGAGGATGGTTCAATTGGTTATGGTCAAATGTCAACTTATCATGCAGATATCACAGCTCAAATTTTTCATAAACAAGTTGCACCTTGGGTTTTAGGAAAAGAATATTTTGATTTTGATGATTTGGAAGATTTTATCTTTGAAAGAGAGCATAAATTTCCTGGATCATATCTTTTACGTGCAATAGCTGGTTTAGATACAGCGTTGTGGGATTTAAAAGGTAAAATAGAAAGTAAACCTGTCGTTTCATTGATAGGAGGATCTCCAGGAAATTTAAGAATTTATGGTTCATCAATGAAAAGAGATATTACACCGAATGATGAAGCAAATAGATTTAAAAAACTCTTTGATGAAAAAGGTGTTAATGCATTTAAATTTAGAGTTGGTTCTGAATGTGGAAGAGGTATCGATGAATGGGAAGGAAGAACGCCTAGTATAGTAAAAACAATAAATTCGACTTTAGATAAAAGTGTAATTAAAATGGTTGATGCAAACAGTTGTTATAGTTCTGTTCAAGCAATAGAAATTGGGAAACTTTTAGAAGATAATGATGTTACTCATTTTGAAGAACCTTGTCCTTATTGGAAACCAGAAGAAACCAAAAAAGTTACTGATAGTTTGAAGATAGATGTTACTGGGGGAGAACAAGATTGTGATCTGAGAATTTGGCGAGATATGGTTAACAGAAAAATTGTAAATATTTTTCAGCCAGATGTTATGTATATGGGAGGATTAACAAAAGCTTTGAAGGTTGCGAAAATCATTGAAAAGGGTGGTTTTATATGTACTCCACATACGGCTAATTTATCTTTAGTAACAATTTGTACAATGCATTTTTTAAAAGCAATAAATAATTCAGGTCCCTATCTTGAATTTTCAATTGAAGGTAAAGATTATTATCCATGGCAACAGAATTTATTTTTAGGTGATCCTTTTAAAATATCTAATGGAATGGTTAAAATTGAAGATACTCCTGGTTGGGGTATTGAAATTAATCCTGATTGGTTAGAGAAATCAGAATATAAAAAGACAGAAATATAAAAAAATGATTAAAAATATAATTTTTGATTTTGATGGAGTAATAGTTGATAGTGAGGTCTTAGCTTCTAAGGCATTTTCCAAATATTTTAGTAAATTTGATCAATCAATTAAAGAGGAGCAATTTTATAAATATGCTGGAAAAAAAACAGTCGAAGTAATAGATTTATTATCTGATAAATATAAGATTGAAAACAAAGAAAAATTTACAAATGAAATATTTGATATTGTTTCAGAAGTTTATTCCAAGGATTTAAAACTAGTTGATGGAGCAAAAGATTATATTAGTAAATCAGATAGAAATCACTTTATTGGATCTAACAGTAATAAGGATAGAATTCTCGATGGATTGAAGCTTGTTGGGTTAGATAAATTTTTTTTAAGTGATCAGGTTTATTCATTCGATATGGTAAAAAGACCAAAACCTGATCCAGATATATATTTAAAGGTTTTAAATGATAATTCACTTATTAGAGAAGAGTCAGTCATTATTGAAGATAGTGGCGTAGGTGTTAAAGCAGCAACTGCAGCAGGAGTAAGGGTATTTGGTCTTACTGCAGGAAAACATTGGCATTCAGATAGAGATACAAATGAATTATTTGACAATGGTGCTTTGAATGTATTTAGTGATTATGAAAGTTTAGGTAAGGCAATAGAGGAGCTTTAAATGGGGCCAGATGTAAAAGGAAATCCACTTTATATTTCAGTCTATCTTTTGATAGCCTCCTATATTTTAGGTGAATTTATTTTTCCTAAATATCCACTGCTATATATTCTTAATCTTTTTGGATTATTAATTATAATTTTAATGCCAATTGTATTTTTTTCGTCAAGAAATGCATTTAATGCACATGAAGAAAAATTACCTCCTCAAACTGAAACAAATAGAATTATAAAAACTGGAATTTATGCTTACTCTAGAAATCCAATTTATCTATGTTTTGTTTTATTTCATTTTGGTATGTTTCTTACTTTTGAAAACATTATGTATTTTATTTGTTCTATAGGATTATTTTTTTGGTTAAATAATTTTGTAATATACGAAGAGGAAAAATATTTAAAAGATAAATTTGGGGATGAATTTGTAAGATATTGTAATTCGGTTAAAAGATGGATTTTTTTCTAGTTAAAATTTATTGAAGAAATTTTATGATTTTTTTCAAATTTAATAACGATCTGAGCTTTTTTATTTAGATCCTTCATCATCCATTTAGTTATTTTCTCATAATGTTGAACAAAATATTTAATTTCATTTGGAGTCATTCTTTTTGATTTTTTGTTTTTTGATTGATTAGTTTTTTCCTGCTTTAATCGCCATTTGAAAACATTACCAAAAGAGGATGTCTTCAAAAAAATAAGTTCATCGAATAATTTAAATAATTTTTTATATTCTAATTTTAATTTATTATTATAGAAATTTCTCCATTGATATTTTGGATCTTTAATTTTTTCTAAATTATTTATATTTTTATGAAGAATTTTTTTTGGAATTTCTGTACTTCCACAACACCAACCTTCTAAGAAAAGAATATCACATTTAGTTTTAGTTATTTTAGTTGATTTAGTCGTATCATCAATCAACTTATCAAATAGAGGCGATGTGATAGGGTATTTACTTTTATTGAATTGTTTTATATTTTTAATTAATTTTTCAATATCATGTGTTCCAGGAACACCTCGAGTTATTAACAATTGATGTATTTTATTTGATAATTGAGATCGTTGTTTTCTTGATAAATAATAATTATCTAAACTAAGCAAAAGTATTTTCTTATTATAAAACTTTTCAATAGTTTTAGAGATAATATTAATAAATGATGATTTTCCAATACCCTGAGAGCCTCCAAATAGGAATTTTTTCGATTTACTAGAGCAAATATAATTTATGATTGGAATTAATTTATCTTCTATATACTTTTTGGAATATTTTTTATTATATGTTTTATTTATTTCTATTTGAATATAGTCTATTAATGCACTCATTTAATATTTATTTATAAACAAAATACTTATACATGAAATTTCTTTTTGATTTAGGTGGTGTTTTTTTTGATTGGGACCCTCATTATTTTTATAAAGATGTAATTAAAGACAAAGAAGAAAGAGACAATTTTCTCAATAATATTTGCAATGATGAATGGAATATCCAACAAGATGCTGGAAGACTTATAAAAGATGCTGAAACTGATCTAATCAAAACTTATCCTGATTATGAAGATAAAATTAAATTATATTATAAAAATCATCATAAAATGTTCAGAAAAATTTTTCAGTATTCAGTGGATGTTTTAGAGCATTTAAAAAATAAAAAATATGAGTGTTATGTTTTGTCAAATTGGTCTTGGGAAACATTTCAAGGTATGGATAAAAAATATCCATTCTTAAATAAATTTGATGGCCTAATAATATCTGGAAAAGAAAAATTGGTTAAACCTAATGCTGAAATATATAAATTAGCTACAAGTCGTTTTAATCTAATTCCAGAGGAAACTGTATTTATTGATGATAAAAAAGAGAATATTGAGGCTGCAAAGAAACTTGGTTTTTTAACTATACATTTAACTGACCCTGAAATAATAATTCACGAAATTAATAGATTTATTAAATTTAAGCATGAATGAAACTTTTGATATTTTAGTTATTGGTGGAGGTATTAATGGTGCTGGAATTGTTAGAGATGCATCAGGCAGAAATTTAAAAGTTTGTTTAGTTGAAAAAAATACAGTTGGCTCAGCCACTTCATCTTGGTCTACAAAATTAATACACGGCGGATTAAGGTATCTTGAAAATTATGAATTTCGCCTTGTACGTGAATCTCTCAAGGAAAGAGAGGTAATTAAAAAAATTGCCAGTAATATAACAACACCATTACCTTTTATTATACCTTATCAAAAATCTTTAAGACCTAAATGGTTAATTAAATTAGGATTATTTTTATATGATAATATTGGCGGCAAAATGACTATACCAAAATCTTCAACTATAAATATTAAAAAGGAAATTCCTAACATTTTAAAAGATCAATTTAAAATTGGTTTCCAATATTATGATTTACAAGTTGACGATAAAAAACTCGTTCAGTTAAATGTTGAAGATGCAAAGAAAAAAGGTGCTATTATTATTCAAAATAGAAAAGTTATAGATGCAAAACGAAATAAAAATATTTGGGATATATCTTTAGATGATAATACTATACTTAAATCTAAAATTCTTATTAATGCTGCTGGACCTTGGATAAATGAAGTTTTAAGTAATGTTATTAAATTAAATTCAAATAAATCAATTCGACTTGTAAAAGGTAGTCACATAATAACTAAAAGTCTTTATAGTCAGAAAAAAGCTTTCACTTTACAAAATGAAGATAACAGAATAATTTTTGTTATACCTTATAAAGAGGAATATTCCCTTATTGGCACCACCGAAACAGAAGTCTTTTCACCAGAAAATCCAAAAATTGATGAAAGTGAAATTGATTATTTATTAAATTCAGTAAATAAATATTTCATTAAACAAATATCGAGAGATGATGTGGTAAGTTCTTATTCTGGAATTAGACCACTTATTGAAGATTTCAAAGAAGCATCAAAAGTTACTAGAGACTATATATTCGACTTAAATGAGGATGGTTCACAAGCGCCATTATTAAACATCTATGGAGGAAAATTAACGACGTATAGAAAATTAGCTGAAAATGTTCTTTTAACTCTTAATAAACACATTCCAATAAATAAGGAAAATTCTTGGACTGCGAAACAAAAACTATAATTGGTATCCCTCTTAAATAACTTTTCAAATTTGGTGGGCAGAAAAGTTTTATAAGAGGAATACTTCTTATAGGAGGAAATAATATGAACCCTCTGCCCATCAATATTTTAGTTTAAATTTATGATATTTATTGAAAATTTTTAAAAAAGGGATGTATTGCCCCTTATATTAGGGGCAATATTCAATACGATTCTATTATTTAAAAGCTTGTCCTGAACTGTCAAATAACTGGCATCTTCCAGCAGGAAAACCAACTTTTACAGTATCACCAACTTTAATTTCTGAATGTCCTTCAGTTTCAGCAACTAATGGCTCTCCATCTTTTTCAAGGTATAGGTAAGTAACGTCACCAAGTTTTTCAACAACAAATACTTTACTTTCCCAAGATCCATCTGAGTCACCGTTTACTACTAAGTGTTCAGGTCTAATACCTAGAGTTACTGAATCACCCTCCGAGGAGGATGCTGACATTTTAGAGACTGATATTTTTGACATTCCCATAATATCAACTTCTGTAGCATCAGAACTTTTGCTTAATATCTTACTTGAAATAAAGTTCATTTTTGGTGAACCAATAAATCCACCTACGAACATATTATTTGGTCTATCATAAAGTTCTAATGGGGATCCTTTTTGTGAAACGATACCTGTATCAAGAACTACAATATCATCTGCTAGAGTCATTGCTTCTGTTTGATCATGTGTAACGTAGATCATTGTTGCTTCTAGTTCATTATGAAGTTTTGCTAATTCAACTCTCATTTGAACCCTCAATGCAGCATCAAGGTTAGAAAGTGGTTCATCAAACAAGAAAACTTTTGGCTTTCTTGTGATTGCTCTTCCAATTGCAACACGTTGTCTTTGACCACCTGAAAGTTGTTTTGGTTTTCTTTGAAGATAATCTTCTATTTGAAGAATTCTTGCAGCTTCATTTACTCTTTCATTAATTTCATCTTTAGATCTTTTTTCTAATTTTAATCCAAATGCCATATTATCAAATACAGTCATATGAGGGTACAATGCATAAGATTGAAACACCATTGCAATATTTCTTTGCTTTGGTGGTAAATCATTAACCACTTGACCATCAATTGAAATTGTACCTGAATTGATATCTTCCAGTCCTGCTATCATTCTTAACATAGTTGATTTACCACAACCACTAGGTCCGACTAGAACTGTGAATGATTGACTTTTGATATCTAGAGATACGTCTTTAATTACGTGGACGTCTCCAAAATATTTATTAACAGTATTTATATTTATATCTGCCACTTCATCCTCCTTTGAGCGATCTTTCAAGTGTATGAATACATCATCATACAAATATGAGTTTATTTAACGATAATTTAAAGGAAAAATCAATAGTTTTTAATACTAGCCCTTAACTGATCCTGCTACTAATCCTCTTATAAAATATCTTTGTAGGGCGAAAAAGATAAATAAAGGGACTGTCATTGATACAAAAGCTCCTGTTGTTAATATTTCCCAATTTTCCCCTCTTGATCCGAGTAATTCTTTTAGTTTAGCAGTTAAAATTATCTCACTTGGAACTTGGTCTAAAAATACTAAACCAACTAATAAATCATTCCAGCACCATAAAAATTGCAATATGAATATTGAAGCAAACGCAGGTATTGATAAAGGAATAATAATACGTAAAAAAATATCATAATGAGAAGCGCCATCAACTTTAGCAGCCTCCATCATTTCATTAGGCAAGCTTTTTAAGAAATTTCTCAATAAGAAAGTAGTCGAAGCTAATCCAAAACCAGTATGTGCCATCCATACTCCAGGATATGATTTTGCTGCTACACCAAATAATGCACCAAAATCATTATATATTGTTAAAATTGGTATTAAAGACATTTGAAGAGGAACAACAAGAGAAGCAATTATTATCGCTAAAAGAGTGTCTCTTCCATAAAATCTCATCCAAGTTAAGGAATAGGCAAAAAAGGAACATATTATTAATGGTATCAAAGTAGAAGGTAGGGCAACAGCCATTGTATTGATAAATGCTCTTCCAATTCCTTCTTTAAATAAAACTTCTCTATAATTTTCAAAAGTAAATGATGGTGGGCTTAATGATGTAGTAAATAATCTTTTTCCTTTTTTCTTTTGAAATTCACTTTTTGATCTCCATTCATAGTTTCCATCTTCATCTAGTATGACTTCACTTTCATCTTTAAAAATAGCAATATCACCAATCTTGAATTCATTTATTTTTTTAGAATTTATACCAAAGCTTTCAATTTTTTTACCCGAATTTTCCTCAAATAATGTTCCTTTAATTTTAAAATAACCATCTTCCTCAATTTGAGTTTCCATTCCCGACATTCTATAAATTTCATTAATTTCAGTTGTAGTTAAAGCTGTCCACCAGCCACTTATTGCTAACAAATCTTTATCTCTTAAAGAGCTTATAAAAAGTCCAAAAGTCGGAATGATCCATACAATCACAAAAAACAATAACAACAATTGTGATAAGATTGATGATAATGAAATTTTCTTCATTAAATTTTTTGCTCCTGTCTATGTTTGTATAAATTCCAAGCTAGGATTGGTATTACCCCAATCATAATAACAATAGCTAAAACACTACCTCTTCCAGAATCTCCACCACCCCTAAACATCCAATCGTACATTAAATTAGCTAATACTCCAGTTTGCCATTCACCATTGGTCATAGCAAAAATAATATCAAAAATTCTTAGAACAATAATTGTTATTAAAGTCCAAATGACAAGAATTGTTTGTTCTAAATAGGGTATGATAATTGAAAAAAATATTTTTAATTCACTCGCTCCATCAATTCTTGCAGCTTCCAACATTTCTTTAGGTATACTTCTCAGAGCTGCACTAAATATTACAAGAGCTAGTCCAGTCTGTATCCAAATCATTATTGCCATTAAAAAAAAATTATTCCATATTGGAATTGTTAACCATGCCTGAGGTTCATAACCAAGTGAAACTATTATTGAATTGAGTAAACCAATTTGCGTATTATCTGGTCCTCGATACTCGTAAATAAACTTCCAAATTACTCCTGCTCCAACAAATGAAATTGCCATAGGCATAAATATTATTGATTTTGCAATTGAGCCCCACCAAATTCTATCTGCTAGGTTTGCTATAACTAAACCAAAAAATGTACTTAACGTTGGAACAACAAGCAACCAAACAAGATTATTTAAAATACTTCTTCTAAATTCAGGATCATTTACCGCCCATTTATAATTATATAGTCCAACAAATTCTCTGCCAAATTTATCATAGAAACTTAGTCTAATAGTTTCAAAAACTGGATATAAAATAAATATAAATAAAACAATAAATGCTGGAGCTATAAAAACGATAACTCTTATGGAGTTTTCTAAATTATATCTTTTTACACTTCTGCCTCCATAACTATCCAAAAGATAATTTGAGATATGAAAATAAGCGATAAAAAATAATATTCCTAAAAAAACAATGAATAATAAATTCAGGATAGTCATTAATGATTAAATATATAAAAAAAACAGGCGAACAAGTTAATTGTCCGCCTGTTTAAAGGAGGTAGTTATTTAATTGCGTCCCAACTGTCTTGGATTGCATCAGCAACATCTTTTGCTGATTTTCCGTTGGTATAATCAACCATACCAGTCCAGAAAGTTCCAGCTCCAATAGCACCTGGCATTAAATCAGAAGCATCAAATCTAAAAGTTGTTGCTCCAGTTAATATTTCTCCAAGTTTTCTAAAAGTATCACTAGCATATTTACTGCCATCAACACCTTTGTGAGGAGTTAAGAAACCTCCCTTAGCCATCCAATATTCGTGTGGCTCAGGATGCATTAAGAATTTCATGAATTCTATAGTTGCAGGATTGTCATTTGTAGCTGCTACCAATGTTCCTGCTCCTAAAACTGGAGTACCTAAATCTTTTCCAGCAAACGCAGGAAAGTAGAAAAAGTCATAATCTACACCAGCTTCAACACCTTCAGGAAAGAATGCAGGAATAAAACTTGCCTGACGATGCATCATACACTCAGCAGGAGAAGTAAATAAACCATTTGGAGCATCTCTGAAATCAGTTGTAGCAACTGCTTTTGATCCACCATTAACATAACTATCGTTTAGAGCTATTGAACCAAAGAAATCCATTGCTTCAAGAACTCTTGGGTCATTGAAAGGCATTTCGTTTGATACCCACATGTCATAGACATCTGGGGAATGAGTTCTAAGCATTATGTCTTCCATCCAATCAGTTGCTGGCCAACCAGTAGCTGCTCCTGAACCTAGACCTATACACCAAGGAGTATTTCCATCTGATGCCATTTGTTCCGTTAATGTCATAAGCTCTTCCATAGATGAAGGTACTTCATAACCATTATCTTCAAAGTTATCAGGTGAATACCAAACTAAACTTTTTACATTAGTTCTAAAGAATATAGCATTAAATTGCTCATTACCATTTTCATCAGCATAAGTTGAAAGATCAATCCATGATTGTCCGGCAGCATAGTTGTCTAAAACCATTTGCTTGATATCATCTCCAAGAGGAACTAATCCTCCCATAGCTGCAGCATTTGCAGCAAGACCTGGTTGTGGAAATACAACTAGATCTGCAGCACTTCCAGCTTTTAGATCGATCATAACTTGTTGTTCAAAACTATCTGAGCCTCCATATTCAAATGTTGCTCCTGTAGCTTTTTCAAATATAGCACCTACTTCTCTCATTGTTTCTTGCTCTGGAGATAACCAAGGACCAAACATAACTACTTTTTGTCCACTTAGATCCGGACCAGTATATGCGTGTCCTCCAGCAAATGCAGAGAAACTTAGAAATAATGAAGAAATAAATACTACTAGACTTTTAATTGAGTTTTTCATTAATCCTCCTAATTTAAAAAAACAATTATCCCATCATTAGTTATTGTCAATTTATAATAACTTTCTAATTGTTGATATTTACTGTCAATTTATAACAGTTTTATATTTTGTTGATTTTGCTCAAGAAAAAATTCAAATATAAATCTTCTATCTATTCTTATGATGGCACAATTTTTGAAATATAAAATGAATTATCCTTATTTTGTTTAATTATTGCTGGAATAATTTCCTTATATGCATCAAATAAACTAGTATTTGCTTTTGGTAATTGATTCTTAATTAAATTACTTAATTTAGGTAAATTGTAAGATGGCACAGATGGAAACATGTGGTGTTCAACATGATATTCCATATGCCAATATAAAAAACTAAAAATTGGATTTAAGCGCACTGATCTTGTTGTATATCTGTGATCTTTAATATCTTCAGGTAGACCAATATGTTGAGTTTGATTGAAAAGTTCAATAATATTTCCCCAATACCTAGGAAAGAAAATTAGAAGAGCTGGAAGCGGATTCATTAAATAAATGGATATTACAAAAGATGCTATCCATATTGTAACATGTATTCTTGAAATAAGTCTACATTTCCAAATTTCATTTTGGGGTATGCAATCTCTCATAACAGGAGTTGTAATCCCAATAGCATGGTTAATTGTTTCAAATTTCCATGAGTCTTTAAATTTTATTAACTCTGCGAATGGTACAAAGCTGAAAAGAAAATTTTGTAGAGTTGGATATTGATGGAATAATGCAGCTTCATAATCATGAGGGTCTTTTACTGAAGCAGTGTTGCTATGATGTCTAAAATGACTCCACGTCCACCTTGTAGGCTCAAAGTCTGTCATAAAAGAACCTATTTGATAAAAGATTTCATTTAAATATTTTGATTTGAAAGCTGTTCTATGACCACATTCGTGCCAGATAGGGTTACTTGCGTAAAATAAAACGCCATAAAGCCATAGCCATAATACAGTCCACCATGTTCCCCAAGTTACTGCAGACATGTATCCAAAGAAAAATAGTAATATGAAATATATAGTAACGTGCTGTAATCCCTTAAGATCGCTTTTTTTTGATAATAGTTTTAAGTCCTTTTTACTTATTTCAGCCCTAAACCATTTAGTATCTACATTATCTAACTTTTCTGACATTGACCTTTTATAAAAAAATTGATGAAAATATAAAGATAAAAATCAACTATTTTGACACACTATACTTCAACCCAACATCCATTTTCACTACTTTCATAGCAACTATCAAGCACTTTCTGGATTTCTGCTCCTCGTTTGAAATCAGGCTCGTGATTATTATTATTCATTATAGACTCTATAAATCTTTCAAAATTAGTTAAGGAAGAAGGGCATTTAATTTCCTCCCATTTTATTTTATCATCTTTACTATTAAATTCTCTTTCAATATCTTTTGTATACATAAATTTGTTACCTTCTGAAATTGGATCATCAAATTCAATCTTAACAGCACCTTTGTCACCAAATATTCTTAATTCCAATCTATTTGAATAACCAGTTGCAAATCTTGTGGCATTAACAGTACCAATTGCTCCATTAACAAATTCTACCATTGATAAGAAAGTATCATTTGCATCTAATACATAATCTTTAATTTTTTCACCCTTTGAGTGAAAAGTTTTTAGATATGAATTGAGTCTTTTGATTTTTCCAATAGGCCGTGAAGCAAAATCAAATATATGTACACCAATGTCACCTAAAGTACCCTTGCTTCCATGTTTTGTAGATAATCTCCATAGCCATTTATCTTGCTCCTTCCAATTTCCCCAGTAATTTGAAGTTAACCAAGACTGATTATAATTGGCATCCATGTGAATCACATTTCCAATTTTACCTTCTTGAACCATTTTGCAGAGTTCTTGATAGCCAGATGAATTACGGTAACTAAAATTTACCATATTAATTAGGTTTCTTCCTTTAAGTGCCTCGCACATTAATTGTGCGTCTGCATGATTTTCAGCAAGAGGTTTTTCACAAAAAATATGCTTATTTTTTTCTATTGCTTTAATTGATATTTCTTTATGAAAAGCATCTGGTGTTGTATTTGAGATTGCATCAACATCTGATTTTTCTAATAGTTCATCGACACTATTATATCTATGATCAATATTAAATTTATCACAAAACTCATTTAATCTATCATTGTTTACATCACATGCTGCAACAACGTCTGAATCTTTATTATCTTTAAAAGCACTTGCATGCCATTCAGCTATTCCACCCGTACCAACAATGCCAACTTTAATCATTTTTTATAATTATGATCGACTTGATATCCTTTTACCTCTATTGGCTGAACCGGCGTTGTTCTTTCCATATTGTCTATACCCTTCGCAATTCTATCAATCCAAATCCCGGATGTTTTTTCAGGACAAACCCAATGAACAGAATTTTTTATTACCCTTTGAACATCTTTATTGTAATAAACAGGGTATGACTCGTGACCTGGTCTAAAATAAAATATTTTACCGTTACCTCTTTTATAACAAAGTCCTGATCTAAAAACTTCACCACCTTCAAACCAACTTACAAATACTGTTTCATCTGGTGCTGGAACTTGAAAAGGTTCTCCATACATTTCTGTCATGTCAATTTCAAAATATTCTCCCAAACCTTCTGCAATTGGATGTCCTGGGTTGCAAACCCAAACTCTTTCCTTTTCACCTCTCTCAGCCCATCTTATATTTGCTGTAGTTCCCATCATTCTTTTAAAAATTTTAGAATGATGTCCAGAATGTAAAACTAAAAGACCCATTCCTTCTAAAACTCTTTGCTGAATTCTATCGACAATTCTATCTTCAACCAATTTATGAGCTTTATGACCCCACCAAATTAATACATCAGTCTTTTCTAATAACTCCTCACTTAAACCATGATCTTTTTCTTCAAGAGTTGCTGTTTTAATATTTAAATTTTTATCATCAGATAAAAAATCTTTTATACAGCCGTGAATACCTTTTGGGTAAATTGATTTAACATGTTCATCTTCTTGCTCATGAACAAATTCATTCCAAATTACTAAGTTAACCATTAACGTATTCTGTTTCCGTGGAATCGATGTCCTAGTAATGCGAGAATGATTATTAAGCCATTAAAAAATTGCCTCCATAAACCACTCCAACCCATTGCTACTATTCCTGTTTCCATATAAGCAATAACTCCTGATCCAAAAACAGCACCTAAAATTGTACCAACTCCACCCCAAGTTGGAGTTCCCCCAACAAAAACTCCTGCAATAGCTAATAATAGAAATCCAAACCCTTGAGTTGGCCACCAAGTGAAATTGATGAGGGTTGAAAAGATCCCTGCAATACCAGCTCCTATTCCACAAAACATAAAGCAATATATTCTAGTTAAATCAACATTTACTCCCATTTGAGCTGCACTATCTGGATTATCTCCAACATGATGAACATGAGCACCAAATACATGACGGTGGTATAGGAAATAAGATATTATTACGAAAAGTGCTGCCCAAAATAATTGCATTGGAAAACCATAAAATTTTCCAACAAGTAATGGGTACATCCAGTGATCCCTAATCTCAATAATAGTTATTGATTTACTGTCACTAACAACGAAAAGGAAACCTCTTATTAAAAATAGGGCACCGAGAGAAGCAACAAGAGATGAAATTCTCCCATAAACTACCAAGCAGCCCATAAAAATACCAAGAGCAGCACCTCCAGCTATACCAACTAATAATCCTAAAAATGGATCAAAACCAAAATATTTGATTGAACCGGCAAAAATCCATGCTGCAAATCCAAATATTGAAGCAAATGAAAGATCTATTTCACCCATTGTTACAATAAACACCAAAGGAATTACTAAAAATATAATAATTGGCAGTGTAGTCATTACTGCTTGATGAAATTTTGCCGCAAAAAAAACTTCAGGAGCTGCAGCAAAGAAAATTGTCATAATTAATGCAAAATAAAAAAAACTACTAAGCGGTCTACTATTATCACTAAGATAAGAAACTAATCCTGTTTTTTTCTGCATTTAACTTTTCCCTCCGGTTACCGTATCTTTCATTACTTTGATTAATTCTTCAGGAGTTTTAACATCATTCTTATCTAGTTTGTGAACAACATGACCTCTGTCCAAAATAATAAATCTATCTGAAATATCAAAAACATGAAAAATGTTGTGACCTATAAAAAGGACTGAACGACCTTTAGCTTTTACATTATTGACAAAATCAAAAACTTTTTGCGTTTCAATTAAAGATAAAGCAGTTGTTGGTTCATCTAATACAATTAGGTCTGCATCATTATAAATTGCTCTGGCAATTGCAACTCCTTGTCTTTCCCCACCAGAGAGATTACCAACAGGTGAATTTGCATCAATTAACTTTGAAGTAAAACCAATTTCTCTTATAATTTTATTTGCTTCGTCTATTTGTTCTTTAACTTTTATAAATCCGAAGGGGTGTCTTAATTCTTTTCCCATAAATATATTCCATACAATCGATTGTTGTGGCGTTAATGCGCGATCTTGAAATACAGTTTCTATTTTTGCTTCCCTTGCTTTTTTTGTGTTCCAGTTGTTAACTTTTTGTCCTTTAATTATTATATCGCCGTTATCCGGTTTATGTACACCGACTAAAGTTTTTATAAGTGTTGATTTACCAGCTCCATTATCACCAATTAATCCAACAACCTCTCCTTTGTCTACATGAAGAGATGCATTGTCTAGAGCAGTTATTCCCCCAAACTTTTTAGTAACATTTTTTAATTCAATTATTGGTTCCATATTTTTTAAGAAATTAACTGGCCTTATTTAAGACCAGTTAAAATATTTATTTTATATTATCTAAGACCTGCGTTTGCTAGTTCCATTACTGACTCATAGTTTTCAGTAGTAACAAATCCAGCACCAGTATCTTGGTTAATTGCTCCAGTACCTAGAACTTTCATCTGACACAGTGAAAGAATTGGTAAGTAACCCTGTAAGAATGGCTGCTGATCAGAAGTTAGATGAGCATAACCATTAACAAAAGCTGACATTACTTGAGGACTTGTGTCAAATCCAATTTGTAAAAGTTCATCTGGTCCATAACCTGCCGCCATTGCAAAAGCCTCAGCATTACCTAACATTTGTCCACCTGTATGAACTAAAATCTTAGTATCTGGATTAGCTGCTAATGCTGCAGATATAACAGGAATAGCTGAGTTAGGATCTGTTGCTTGCTCTGGAGTACCGTCAAGAACAACAACATTCATACCATGTTCTTCAAAAGCTATTCTGACATTATCTTCTCTTTGTGCTCTAGAATAATCACCAATTGGAACCATAACTATTGCATCATCGCCAGGTTGAAGATCAAAAAGTCTAATTGCTTCTAACCCAAGTGCATATCCTTGTGTTGCTAAGTTTGCACCAACGTAACCACCACCGTATTTTGCTCTTACTGCAGGAACATCAACATTCTGATACATCATTAATATTCCAGCTTCACTAGCTGCTTGAGCCAATGGCATAATTGCTTCATCTCCTGGGTGACCCATCATAGCAATACCATCAACACCTGCACCTACTGCCTCACGAAGTTGTTGTATCATTCTGTCAGATTGCCACTCTGAATATAAGATTTCTGCATCAGCACCTGTATCTCTAATTGCATTTTCAGCACCTGTTTGAACAATTCCAGCAAAACCATCACCTTCTGCACCACCTGCAAAAAAGTGGATTCTTACATCTTTACACCAATTATCACCTAGATCTCTTTCAATAGAAAAGGCTGGTGAAGAAAAAGAAACAAAAAGTAATGAAGATATAATAATATTTAATATTTTCATTTTTCCTCCCTAATGAATTAATAAGTAACTAAACTGAAATTATTTAATCTTGTCAATAAGACAATTAATATAATCTTTTGCTAATTCTTTTAGTTTGTCCATGGCTATAAACACCATCTACACCACCATCTCTTCCATAACCTGATCTTTTGTAACCACCACCTGGAAGATTATTTCCATCAACAAACCAATCGTTTTGCCAAATTATCCCTGCTTGAATTCTATCAGCAGTCCATTTTGCTTTTTGATCATCTGAAGTGAATACTCCAGAAGCTAGACCATACTTAGTTGAGTTGGCTATACTTATTGCTTCTTCTTCATCTTCAAAATCAAATATTGATGTTACTGGACCAAATATTTCTTCTTGAGCAATTGTTGTATCAACTTTAACATTATCAAAAATAGTTGGTTGGTAAAAATTACCATCATCTCTCTCAGCTTTATCTCCGCCTATTGTTAAAGTGGCACCAGATTGTACGCCAGATTTTACATAATTTGAGACTCTTTGCATTTGATCAGTTGATATTAAAGGTGTCACTTCAGTTCCATCTTCGTCCCCAGCACCAATTTTTAGTTTTTGCGTTTTGGCAACTAACTTTGTCATATATTCATCTTTTATTTTTGGATGAACAATTACCCTAGACATTGCAACACATATTTGACCAGCATTAGGTTTAAAAATTCCTTTAACTGTACTATCAACAGCTTTATCAATATCGGCATCAGGATAGATTATAGCTGCAGATTTTCCGCCTAATTCAAAATGAGTAGGAATAATTCTATCTGCTGTTTCTTTTAGAATTTCAGATGCAACTTCAGGCGATCCTGTAAAAACAATATAATCACTTCCTTGATGTTGAACCAGTTTTCTTCCAGTTGTTTCACCATAACCATGAACAATATTTATAATTCCATCTGGCACGCCTACATCTTTAAAAATTTGACCATAAAAATTAGATGATATGGGACACAATTCAGGAGGTTTGATAACTATTGTATTTCCAACAATCCAGTTTTGTGCAACCATACCTGAAAAAATAGAAACAGGATAGTTCCACGGAACAATTTGCAGAGCTACTCCAAAAGGCTCAAGGACAACATAATTTAAAGTATCATGTCCAGAAGGTATAAGTTTATTTTCTATTTTATCAGTTAGCCCAGCATAAAAATCAAAAGTATCGGCAGCACCTTTAAATTCATCAATACATTGTTTAATCGTTTTGCCATTTTCTTGGCTAAGGAGTTTTCCTCCTTCTTCTTTGCGTTCTCTTAATTTTTGAGCAATAGCTCTCATCATATTCGATTTATCTTTTGCATCCATGTCTACTAAAATTCTTTTGTCGAATGCTCTTTTTGCAGCTTTGAAAGCTAAATCTATTTCTTCATCCAAAGCTTCATCAATATTACCAACAATTTTTTGATTAGCCGGATTTAATACAGGAATATTTTTCTTTGAGAGTGAATCAATGAATTTACCATCAATAAAATTTCTTAATTCCATATAAAGATATAAATAAAACTAAAGCTGAAGATGTGTCAAGTATAGTTTAATTATTCGGAACTTTAACAGGAATAAAATAGTCTGGATTTTTAGATTTTTTAATTACTGCAGGTAAAATTTCTTTATAAGCTTGGTATAGGGTTTGTGGTTCTGGCATTTGATCCTTTATTACTTCATATAATTTAGGAAGATTGTATGAAGGTATCATAGGAAACATATGATGCTCAATATGGTATTCCATCTTCCAATAAATAAAACTAAAAATCGGATTAAGTCTAACTGATCTTGTTGATAGTCGGTGATCTTTGGCGCTTTCTTTTAGACCCATATGTTGTGTTACACCCCAGATACCATTAATGCCAAAGAACTTTGGTATTAAAAATAAAAATATTGGCAAAAAGGTAGAAAAGTAAATTGAGATAGCTATTATTGTAATCCATAGAAGAACAAAAATTCTAGAGCTATTTATACAATCATTAATTTTATCTTCTGGAATGCAATCTTCCATCACGTTAGTCCTAATGCCTAAAGCATGTTTAATAATTTCTACATAAAGAGATTTATGAATTGTAAAAAAACCAATTCCAGGAATAAAATTTAAAATAAAACTTAAAAATGTATGTTTAGCAAAAATACTACCATCAACTTCGTAGTCATGCGGATCAACTGAAGCAGTATAGCTATGATGTAGAGAGTGACTCCACTTCCATCTAACAGGTTCAAAATTATTCATAAAACTAGCAATATTATAGAAGAATTTATTTAATCTTCTATTTCTGAAAGCAGTTCCATGACCACACTCATGCCAAATAGCATCAGCTCCACCCCACATCGTACAATAGGCTAGGTACACAGGTAAAAACCATAAGCTATTCCATGTATATAGGCATAATGAACACAGGGTCCCTAATGATAGTACATAAATAATAATATGTTTCCAACCTTCAAAATCTGACCTTTTGGATAAGTTTTTGAGTGTTTTTCTATCAATGTTAGCCTTAAACCATTCCTCTGAAATATTGTTTATCCCTGTTTGAATTTTTTTTGTCTCTGACATATTTTGAATATAAATAATAAATATTTCATATTTTTCCAGTAAAAATCTCTTATTTATTTTATAACAAATGCGAAATATTTAGGTTATTGAGACAATGATTTTTAAAAATTTATGAATCTTACAATAGTTGGTACTGGTTACGTAGGTTTAGTTACGGGAGCATGTTTTGCTGAATTTGGTTACTCTGTAACATGTATCGATAAAGATAATGAACGTCTCGAAAAGCTTAAATCTGGTATGTGTCCATTTTTTGAACCTGGAATGGATGAACTTTTAGATAAGCACATTAATAAAACAAAATTATTATCCTTTGCTTCTAGTGTAAAAAGTAATTTAGATAATACAGATATTATATTTATAACTGTTGGAACACCTACAAGAAGATTGGAGGATGAAGCTGATCTAAGTTTTGTATGGCAAGTTGCACAAGAAATTTCAGAAAACATAAAAAAATATTGTTTAGTTGTAACTAAATCAACAGTACCAGTTGGAACTACAAGAGAAGTAAAAAAAATTATTTCAAATAAAGTTGATCAAAAATTTTTTGATGTAGTTTCTAATCCTGAATTTTTGCGAGAAGGATCTGCAATTGATGATTTCATCAGGCCAGATAGAGTTGTGATAGGAACAGATAATCAAAAATCTGAAAATATAATGAGAGAACTTTATAGACCATTATTTCTGAAAGAAACCCCAATTATAGCTACATCAATAGAAACTTCTGAAATAATCAAATATGCATCCAATAGTTTTCTTGCAACAAAAATTGCTTTCATTAATGAAGTTGCTGACTTATGTGAAGTAGTGGGAGCTGATGTTCAGCAAGTAGCACGTGGAATGGGTATAGATAAAAGAATTGGATCTAAATTTTTAAATGCAGGACCTGGGTTTGGCGGCTCGTGTTTTCCAAAGGATGTCAAAGCTTTTGCTTCAACAGCTAAAAAGAAAAATATTGATCTATCAATAATTAACGCCGTAAATAAATCAAATCAAGATCGTATAAATAAAATTTCAAATAAAATTATTTCAAAAATAAAAAATAATTCTACAGTTACTTTTCTTGGTCTAAGCTTTAAACCTAATACAGATGACGTAAGGGATTCTACATCGATGAAAATTGCATCAACAATTTTTGAAAAAGGAATTAAAGTTCAATGTTATGATCCTGAAGCAATGGATAATGCTAAAAAAGAGAATTCTAATCTTATCTTATTTAACTCTGCATACGAAGCTTGTGAAGGGTCTTCTGCAATAATTATTGGAACAGAATGGAATGAATTCAGAGCATTAAATTTTGAAAAAATATCCAAATTATTAAAAGAAAAAATTATTTTTGATCTAAGAAATATTTATATTCCAGAAAATTTAAAAGAAATGGGATATGAATACTATGGAACAGGTAAATAAATTGGAAATTGAGAATTTCGATCATGAAGTTTTAAGAGAGTATGATATCCGAGGTGTAGTTGGTAACAATATCAATCAAAACACCGCATATACTATTGGGAGAACATTTGCCTACACAGTAATTAATCGATTAAAATCTAACATAATTGCTACAGGTTACGATGGAAGATTAACCTCACCAGATTTACATAAAGCACTATGTGAAGGTTTAAAAGATTCAGGTGCTAAAGTAATTAATATTGGTATGGGGCCGACACCTATGACTTACTTTGCTCATTACTATCTTAATGCAGATGCTGCTATTATGGTAACAGGCTCTCATAATCCCTCAGAATACAATGGCTTTAAAATGGTTTTAAATAAGCATTCTTTTTATGCCGAAGACATTCAAAGCCTTCAAAAATTAATTGATCAAAATGATTTAAAATTAATCGAAGGTGAGATCATTAATCAAGATATTAAAATTGAATATACCAAAAGATTATTACAAAATATTAATCTCAATAAAAAAATAAAAATTGCTTGGGATATTGGTAATGGTGCGATGGGAGCTGTCATTAAAGAAGTTACAAACAATTTAAATAATTCAGAAAATATATTAATTAATGAAGAAGTTGATGGAAATTTCCCTAATCATCATCCAGATCCAACTGTTCCAAAAAATATGGAGCAATTAATAAAGTCAGTCAAAGATAACAGTTGTGACATAGGTCTAGCTTTTGATGGAGATGGAGATCGTTTGGGTGTTGTAGACAACTTAGGGAATTTAGTTTGGGCAGATCAGTACATGTTATTACTATGCACAGAAATTGCTAACTTATACGATAACCCAAAAATAATTATGGATGTTAAATGTAGTAAAGTTTTTTTTGATGAAGCAAAAAAACTTAATTGCGATCCTATTATGTCGAAAACGGGACATTCTCCAATAAAAGAAAAAATGAAAGAATTAAAATCGCCTTTATCAGGAGAAATGAGTGGTCATGTATGTTATGCTGATGATTTTTATGGTTATGATGATGCAATGTATGTTGCATTACGCTTATTGCGAATATTATGTAATCAAGAAAAATCCTTGAATGAGTTAATTAATATATATCCTAAAACTTATTCAACGCCAGAAACAAGGTTTGATGTAGATGAAACAAAAAAATTTTTAATAATTGAAGAAATAAAAGAAAGAATAATAAATACAGAAGGTAAAATAATAGATATTGACGGTATAAGAGTCGAAAATGATGATGGATGGTTTCTAATGAGAGCTAGTAATACCCAAAACCAACTAACTTGTAGAGCAGAGTCTACTTCTCAAGAAGGTCTTACGTCTTTAATAGCAATTATCGAAAATCAGTTATCTCTAAGCGGTGTAAATTATAAGTTTACAGCCTAACAAAACAATCACGGTTATATTTTTTTAGTCTTTCACAAGCTGTATACGCTTCTTTTTTAGAAAAATTTTCAAATCTAGATTCATAAAGTTGTTTGCCGCTAACTTTTATGAGAACGACATTTGAAATTTTATCTTTTGTAGAAACTGGATATTTACTTTTAATTAATTTAATTTGTTTTTCAGCGTTATTTCTATATTTAAATGTTCCAACAACTATTGAATAATTATTTTTTTTAACCTTTTTTACTTCTGCTTCCTTTTTAACAATTTCTTTTTTATTATCATTTGTTTTTATATTTAATTCAGCAAATTCTTTATCCATAATAATTTTAAGAGATTTATTTCTTTGATTGCCAGTATCGCCTCCAAAGATAATACCGATTAGTCTTTTATTGTCTCTTACAGCGGAAAAAGCTAATTGAAAACCAGATGCCTTTATATACCCTGTTTTAATTCCATCTGCACCTTCATAACTTAACATTAATTTATTATGAGTTTTGTAAGTTTTACCTTTGTAAGAAAACTTTGTATTACTGAACAATTTATATTCATTTGGAAAATTTGTAATAAGCTTATGACATAGTTTTGAAATATCTCTTGCAGTTGTTAATTGAGCTCTATTAGGAAGACCAGATGCGTTTTTAAATGTTGTGTTTTTCATACCTAGCTTTTTTGCATAGCTTGTCATAAGTTTTGCAAATTCTTTCTCATTACCAGAAATATTTTCTGCTACTACTGTAGCCACATCATTTGCTGATTTAATTATAAGCGCATTAACTGCATCTCTTACTTTAATACTTGAACCTTCTTCTAAATATAACTTGCTTGGTGATCTTGATGCTGCAACGCTTGATACACTCAATTGACTTTCGTAGCTTAGATTTCCTTTTTTTATATAATCAAATACAATGTATAAAGTCATTATTTTTGTAAGGGATGCTGGATAATTTCTAGTATCAGCATTGACCTCAAATAAAACTTCTTCAGTATCAAAATCGATCACTATAGCTGCTTTTTTGGCAAATATATTTGATGAAAAACTTAATATGAAAAAACTATTTAAAATTATGATTAATAATAAATTTTTTTTCATTTTTCTTTGCTTAACATAAGATTTTCGATGCTTTCAAACATAAAAATACTTTAAAATATTTCAAAACATATTATTTAATAAATATGGCAAATGAAGATCAAAATAACAATAATAATGAGGATTTTCAAAGAGGTCTATTATTAGATACTAAACCAAAAACAAAAAAACCTTCTATGTATAATGTCTTATTATTAAATGATGATTATACTCCAATGGAATTTGTTGTGATGGTTTTAGAAAAAATATTTAATAAAAAACAAGAAGAGGCAACACAAATTATGCTACATGTTCATAAAAATGGTATTGGAGTGTGTGGAACATTTACGTATGAGGTAGCGGAGTCTAAATGTAAATCGGTAATGGATATGGCAAAAAAAAATGAACATCCTTTACAATGTACAATGGAAAAAAGTTAATGCTGTCACAAAATTTAGAAAAAACATTAAGAGAAGCATATCAATTAGCAACTAACTATAAGCATGAGTATGTCACTCTAGAACATCTTTTATATTCTCTTTTAGAAGATCAAGATGCGATAAGTGTACTTAAAGCATGTGCAGTTGATATTTCAAATTTAAAAGAAAATGTTGAAAAATTTATCATTAATGATTTAGAAAATCTTAAAGAAAATTTTACAGGCGAGCCAAAATTAACAAATGGTTTCCAAAGAGTTTTACAAAGAGCTGCTATACACGTGCAATCGAGTGGAAGAGAGAGTGTTACAGGAGCTAACATGATTGTAGCTTTATTTTCTGAGAAAGAAAGTCATGCTGTATATTTTCTCCATCAACAAAATATGAGTAGATTAGATGCGGTTCAATATATTTCACATGGTATTTCAAAAGCTAACGAAAGTTTTGAAAATGAAGAATTTGTAGATAGTCAAACAAATGATAATAATACACAACAAAAACCGAAAAGTGCTTTAGGTCAATTTTGTATAAATCTTAATGAAAAATCAAAAGATGGTAAAATTGATAAGCTCATTGGTAGAAGCAAAGAATTAGATAGAACAATTCAAATTTTATGCAGAAGACAAAAAAACAATCCTTTATTTGTCGGAGACCCTGGTGTTGGAAAAACAGCAATTGCTGAAGGTTTAGCAAAAAGAATTACAGAAAAAAAAGTACCTAAAATTATGGAGGACGCTGTAATTTATTCTTTAGATATGGGCGCATTACTAGCAGGCACAAGATACAGAGGTGATTTTGAAGAAAGATTAAAAGCTGTTCTTAAAGAATTACAAAAGAAAGATAAAGCCGTTCTATTTATTGATGAAATCCATACAGTTATTGGAGCAGGAGCAACGAGTGGAGGCTCAATGGATGCTAGTAATTTATTAAAACCTTCTCTAGGAAATGGTACTCTTAAATGTATTGGATCAACAACGTATAAGGAATTTAAAAATTATTTTGAGAAAGATAGAGCTTTAGTAAGAAGGTTTCAAAAAATTGATGTTAAGGAACCATCGAAAGATGAGACTGTAAAAATTCTTGAGGGTTTAAAAACGTACTATGAAGAACACCATAATATTAAATATTCACCGGAAGCAATTATTAGTGCAGTTGAGTTATCTAATAAATATATAGGTGATAGAAAGCTTCCAGATAAAGCTATTGATGTCATCGATGAAGCAGGAGCATCTCAATATTTATTACCAGAAGAAAAGAGAAAAAAAATTATTCTTTCCAAAGATATTGAAGCAGTAGTTGCTTTAATGGCAAGAATTCCAACAAAATCTGTTAATCAAAGTGATAAGAACAGTTTAAAAAATTTAGAAAGAGATTTGAAAAATTTCGTCTTTGGTCAAGACAAAGCCATCGAAGAATTATCATCTTCCATTAAGTTAGCAAGAGCAGGACTAAGAGAAGATGGTAAACCAATTGGCTCCTATTTATTTTCTGGGCCTACAGGCGTAGGGAAAACTGAGGTAGCTAAACAATTAAGTAATACACTTGGTATTAAACTTCTTAGATTTGATATGTCAGAATATATGGAGCGTCATACAGTGAGCAGACTTATTGGAGCCCCTCCTGGTTACGTAGGTTTTGATCAAGGTGGATTATTAACTGATGGAGTCGATCAAAATCCTCATTGTGTATTGTTATTGGATGAAATTGAAAAAGCTCACTATGATTTATTTAATATTCTTTTGCAAGTTATGGATTATGGAAAACTAACCGATCACAATGGTAAGACGATAGATTTTAGAAATGTTATATTAATTATGACAACTAATGCTGGTGCAATTGATGTATCTAAAAACAAAATTGGCTTTAATGCAAAAAGATCTAACGATGATAGTAGCGATGCAATAAATAGAATTTTTTCACCAGAATTTAGAAATCGTATAGATTCAATTATTCATTTTAATCATTTATCTAAAAATATTGTACTTTCGATAGTAGATAAATTTATTATAGAAATTGAAGCTCAACTCGAAGATAAAGGAGTTTCATTATCGATCAATAAAGAAGCAAAAGAGTTTTTAGCTGAAGAAGGTTATGATGAGGTTTATGGCGCAAGAGAATTGGGAAGAGTAATACAAGAAAAAGTTAAAAAACCTATGGCTGAAGAACTAATTTTTGGAAAATTGTCTAAGGGTGGTCACGTAGAAATAACATGCAAGGATAAAAAAATTAGTTTTGAATTTTCAAATAAGCAAGAAGTTAAAAAAGAACTCGCTTAATTTTTGAACGGGAGAAAATCATCTAATCTTTGTTTCTGATTATCAATTAACTGACTTTCATTATCAAGAAAATTTTGAATTGCCTTGCTAAATTCTTGATCTTTAATCCAATGCGCACTCCATGTTTTAGTAGGAACATATCCTCTCTGCAACTTATGTTCTCCTTGGGCACCAGCTTCAACTATTTTAATATTATTTCTAATGGCATACTCTATTGCTTGATAGTAACAGAGCTCAAAATGTAAAAAAGGAACTTCGTATTTTGACCCCCATAAACGACCATATAAATGAGTTTTACTTATGAAATTAATTGCAGAGGCAACCATTTTGTCTTCTTGGAAGGCCATTATAAGCAAAATCTTATTTTTGAAATTATCTAATATTTCAATGAAAAATTCTTTAGTTAAATACGTAGATCCCCATTTTCTTCCAGTAGTATCTAAGTAACAATCGTAAAAAAAACTTATATGTTCTTCTTTAATATCATCTCCATTAAGTAATTTTACTTGTAAATTATTTTTTACAATACATTGTCTTTCCCGCCTAATTATTTTTCTTTTTCTAGAAGATAAGTCATTTAAAAAATCATCAAATTTTTTATATTCATTATTATGCCAATGAAACTGTATCCCTGATCTAATCATAATATTATCAACATCATTCCAATTAGAAGCATCATTAACAAAATTAAAATGCAGGGAAGAAACATTTATTTTTTTAGCTTCTTCTATAATATTTTTAATTACTTGAGCTTGTTTTTTCTTTTTATCTTTAACTGACTTATTTAAAACAATTCTATCACCAGTAACGGGTGTAAACGGAATTGCAGATTGAAGTTTTGGATAATAATTTATTCCATATCGGTGATAAGCATCAGCCCAAGAATGATCAAAGATATATTCTCCAAACGAATGGTTCTTTATGTAAAGAGGACATAATGAAATAATTTTATCATTTTCTTTTTCTATATAATGATATGGTTGCCAACCTGTTTTGGTATTTGCGCTTTTACTTTCTTCTAATGCGTGAAGGAATTCATATTGCAAGAATGGATGATCATTACCAACACATTCATTCCAATCTGATTTTTTAATATCATTAAGAGAAGAGCAAAAAAAATATTTACTCATATTAAGTTTATTATTTAATTTTAATGATGGCGTCTATTTCAACAGAAATATTTAGAGGAAGTGCGTTTGAACCAACTGCAAATCTTGAGTGTCTTCCTTTGTCACCAAAAATATTTACTAATAAATCTGATGCCCCATTTATGATCTTTGGTTGGTTGGTAAAGTTATCATTGCAATTTACAAAACCTCCAAGTTTTAAAAAAGAAATTAGTCTGTCCCAATCACCATCTATCGATGTTTTAAGAGCTGCAACAATATTAATACAACAAGTTTCAGCAGCTTTTATTCCTTCTTCTTCCGAAATATCTACACCAACTTTTCCACTATACAAAATTTTACCATCTATTACGGGTCCTTGACCTGATACATAAACAGTATTATCTGCAACCCTAAAGGGTACGTAATTTGCAAGTGGTGTTGGCATATCTGGAATTTTTAGATCTAATTTCTTGATATTTTCTTCAAAGATGTGCATTACATATATATAAAACAATTTGGGTGAAGGTAAAGAAAACAAATATGATTAAATTTAAAAAACTATTTATTTTCATCTTCATTTTCTCAATATTTTTAAAAGGAGAGATTTTAATGGCTGATGAAAAAAAAGATATTATCCATATGACACTTAAAGATGGAATTGTTGTAATAGAGACAAAACCAGATGTAGCGCCAAAACATGTTAAACAAATCAAGCAACTTATAGAAGAAGGACAGTATGATGGGGTTGTTTTTCATAGAGTTATAGATGGGTTTATGGCTCAGACAGGAGATGTAGAATTTGGGAATTCAAGTAATGATAGTTTCAACTTATCAAGGGCTGGTACAGGTGGATCAAAACTTCCTGATATAGAGGCTGAATTTTCATCAGAAAATCATGGAAGAGGTGCCGTGTCGATGGCTAGAGCTCAAAATCCAAATAGTGCTAACAGTCAATTTTTTATATGTTTTAATGACTGCTCTTTTCTAGATGGTCAATATACTGTTTGGGCTCAAGTTACCGAAGGTATGGAATATGTAGATAACATTACAAGAGGTGAACCACCTGCCGATCCAGATAAAATAATTAAAATGGAGATTATTAAATAATTAAATGTTTGTAGCTGACTTGCATAATGATCTTGTGCAAAGAGTTATCGAAGGTGAAGATGTTGCAAAACTTACATCGCATGGGCATACGGACATACCAAGATTATTAAAATCTGACATTGATTTAGAAATTTTAATTATTTGGGTTTCAAGTAATTCTAAAGAACCAAATTTTTTTAAAAGAGCTAATAAAATGTATGATGAGATTGAAAGAATTTCATCGTATGAAGAAATTGTCATTCCAAAAAGACTCTCAGATATTAATGAGGCAATTAATAATAATAAGTTAATGCTTCCAATTTCAATGGAAGGTGGAGAAGGTTTAGAAAATGATATAAATAATTTATATCATTTTATTGAAAGGGGCCTTTTCTATTTCGGCCCAACTTGGAATCATTCTTTGGATTGGGTTTCATCGAATTATGATGAGACATACAATTCTTCAAAACTTAAAAGTCATGGTTTAAATGAATTCGGGAAAAAAGTTATTTCTATTTGCCAAGATAATAATGTGTTAGTTGATGTTTCGCACATTGGAGAGAAAAGTTTTTGGGATATTGCATCAATAAGTACCAAACCTTTTATTGCCTCACATTCTAGCGTTTATAATTTGTGTCCTCATTTTCGTAATTTAAAAGATGATCAAATTGAAGCTATAAAAAAAGTAAAAGGTTTGATTGGTCTTAATCCATACCCTTTCTTTATTGATAAATCTTTTAAAGAAAGAGAATCAAAAGAAAGAAAAAAATATATTGATGAATTAAATTCTATTGAAAGAAAATATTCCAATAAAACTTCTCAATGGATTGCAAAACAACATTTTCTTCAAAAAAAATTAGCAAATATATGTCCGAGTATTGAAATATTTGTTGATCATATTGAATATGTAATTAATCAAATAGGTATTGATTATGTTGGAATAGGCAGTGATTATGATGGTCTTGATTGTTTGCCAAATAAATGGAGTGATTGTCTAGATCACATGATAATTCAAGAAAGTTTAGAAAAAAGAGGATATAAAAATACTGAAATTGAAAAAATTATGGGTAAAAATATCTTAAGAGTTTTGGAAGAAATCTATAATTAGAAGTATACCAATTAAAACTAAAATTATTCCCGATGTTTTTTGAATAAATTTTTTTCTTCTCTGAAAAAAATTTCCCATTTCATAACTTGTTACTATAACTGTAACTATAATATACCAAATGCCATCTATTACAGATGCAGTAATGACAAGAATTGAGTGTGAAAAAAAAGATGCATCTATTTTTACAAATTGTGAAAATACTGCAGAAAACCATATGAGAATTTTAGGATTTAAAATTGCTATAGAAAATCCCTGTAAGAATGAATTAAAATGTTTTTGATTATTTATATGGTCAATTTCTTGATTTTTTTTAAAAAGAAATTGGAAACCTATAAATAATAAAAATAGAATTCCAATAATTTGTATAAATTGAAATAGTATTTCATTTGTTGTTAAAATAATTATTAGTCCAGTTACTGCAAAAATTGCGTACACCCCCATACCAATCCCGTGACCAATAGAAGTTAGAATGCCAGCATATCTATTAATTGTAACACTGTTTCTGATAATTAAAGCCAAACTAGGCCCAGGAGACATAGCTCCAGCAATACATACTAAGGCAAATTGAAGCCAAAAAATAAAAGTCATTTAATTTTTGTTAGAGATAAATATTTTTTAATTGTTTTTTCTAAACCATATTCAAAGGTATCACAGATCAGTGCATGACCTATAGAAACTTCTTCGATATCATTAATATTTTCTAAGAAAAATTTTAAATTTTCCAAATTTAAATCATGGCCTGCATTTAATTTAATTTTAGGAAATTTTTTTTTTAAATATGTTGATACATCTTTATAGGATTTTATGGCAGTATCTTTATTCTCTACAAAATTATGAGCATAATCGTATGTATAAAGTTCAACTCTATCAGTTTGTATAACTTCTAAATTTTCCAGTGTTTTAATCGATGGATTTATAAAAATTGAAACACGAATTTTATTTTTTTTAAATTCACTAACAATATCTCGAAGAAATTCTTTATTTTCATGACAATCCCAACCAAATGAAGAGGTTAATGCACCAGGTGGATCTGGCACTAACGTGACTTGATCTGGTTTAACCTCTATTACTTTTTTAACAAAAAAATCTGATGGATATCCTTCAATATTGAACTCTTTATTTTCAAATTTTGCCAATAAATTTTTTAATGGCTCTAGGTCAGAAAATTTTGCATGTCTTTCATCAGGGCGAGGGTGCACCGTAATTCCATCAGCACCAAAGTTTAAACATTTATTACTAATATCAATCAAGTTTGGTAAGTCAGCACCTCTTGCATTTCTCACTAAAGCAAATTTATTCACATTTACGCTTAAAGCTGTCATAATTTATTAATTTTTATATTTATAATTCACTTATTTTTTTTAGTAATCAATAACATTAAATTGAAAGGAGTAATATGAATAAATTTTATTTAATCGGAAAATTAAGTCCAGAATACGTTAAAGGTTATATGAGTAATCCAGATCAAGATAGAGCTGCGATTGTTGGAAGTGCTGCTGAAAAAGCTGGAGGTAAATTGCATAGTTTAGAATTTGTAAGAGGTGACTTTGACATGATTGCTACAGCAGAAGGTGATTATGAATCAATGCTTGCCATGAAGGTTACAGCTTTACAATCAGGAATGTTAAATGAATTAATCATTTTAGATACAAAATTTGATATGGTTAGTACTGTAAAAAAAGCAGTAGAAGCCTCTGGAACTTATAAAAAAACTTAAGAATTACTTTAAATTATTTTTCCATATGTTTTAAGCATCCATTCATTAACTTTTGGATGCTTATACACTTCTTCTCTCAATTTATTTAATTTTTCATAGGGTTCTAATATGTTAGCTGGAACACCATCTAAAAGTCCTGAACTTAACCATCCCAGTAATCTCCAAATTGCTAAATCAGCAATAGAAATTTTGTTACCAACAAAGAAATTAGATTCTTTATTTTCTGCAAGTAAATTTTCAAGAAATTGAAACCATTTTGGTAAATGTTTTGTTGCTAATATTTTTCTCGCTAATTCTAATCGTTCCTTTTCTTTATCTCTGCCAGACAGAGTTACCAGATAGTTAATATCTTGTGCCGCATCAATTATTTGATCAATCTGCGCTGCTTCAAAATCATTATTTTTTGGATATAAGCCTGATAACTTTCCACAAAATCTAGCAATTGCTCCTGTTTGGGCAATTATTTTTCCATCAACATCTAAAACTGGTAACTGCTTAAATGGTGCTATTAGCCCGTTGGGAAGTTTCCCATCTTTTTTTAGCACTTCCGTATCTTTACTTTCAAAGCGATAATCTTTGAAAGCAATATCACCAATAAATAGGGCTAAACGTGCAACCTCAGCCCTCCAAAAGGGTATTTTAAAATAGTATAGGGTTATTTCCATATTGATAAATTCTTACAATTATATGATACACAGTTATGATGAAAATAATAGATATTTCCATTATTTTAGTAAACTTATTATTTTTTAGTTATTATTCTATTCAATTATTAATTTTTACTGATGAATTTGCTTTAAATAATTTAGGTTTTTTTAATCACGCTGTGGCTGGATTATCAGAAGTATTAGGAATAATTTTTTTAACTTTTGTTATTGGTTTTATCATTATTTTTTTTAAAGGAATAGAAAAACAGTTACCATTTATTTTTTCAATTTTTATCTTACAACTTTTTGTTTCATTAAATTTTTGGAGATATGTCCTTACAGACAGCCCTGGAGAAACAAGTATTAAAGTAATTACAATAAATGCAATAATTTTTTCTCTAGTTAGTTTTCTTAGTTTAATAATGATAATTAATAATATAAGAAAATTATAATTAAATTATTTAAATTTTAAATATAATTATTAGATTGTTTAGGTATTAAATTAGATGAATTCAAAAATATTAAGTGAAAAAATTCAAAATATTTTTGAAAAATATAAAATTCCATCATTATCTGTTATTATTACAAATAAAGATCAGAATTTATATGAAAACTATTTAGGTTTTAAAAACTCTAAAAATAAAACTCCTTTTGATGAATTATCAATTGTTAGAATTGCATCTATGACGAAGCCTATTACATCGCTATGTATTTTCCAATTAATTGAGCAGAATTTAATTAGTTTAGAAACAAATTTACAAGACATTGATAAGCGATTTTCTGATGTAAAAATCATCAAAAAAACAGATAAAAAAATTAATTACATAAAACCTAAATCAAATATAAAAATTAAGCACTTATTAAATCATACCTCAGGTTATGGATACCAGTTCTTAAATCCTGAAATTAAATACTTAGTTGATAATAAATTATTACAAGATTTAAAAGATGATGGTGCGGATTTTCTAGATGCTCCAATTTTATTTGAACCGGGAGAAAGATGGAATTACGGTATTGGAATAGACATATTAGGTTATATAATTGAAAAAATTTCGAACAAAAAATTAAACGAATATATGAAAGAAAATTTATTCAATAAACTAGGTATGAATAACACCACTTTTCATTTAGATAATACAAAATTTAAAGATCTTGCATATGTATATAATTACACTCAAGATCAAATTAAAATTGATCAAGAAAGAGCTGATGAGCAAGAAAATAAAATTAATAAAACCTTTCATGCTGGTGGTGGAGGATTACTGTCAACAACTCAAGATTATGCTAAATTTATGAGATTATTTCTAAAAGAACACAATGAAATTATTTCTCAAGAATCAATAAACTTGATGAAAAGAAATCAAATAGGATCACTAGAAGTTAAAAGAATGCCTTCAGTCGATGCTGAGTTATCCGCTTCCTTAGACTATGATGATAATATTGAAAAGAAATTTGGTTATGGTTTTATGATTAATAATCAAAAAACAAATGAAGGTCGTCCAAAAGGTAGTATATTTTGGACAGGAATTTTTAATAGTTTTTTTTGGATTGATTTTGAAAATAAAATTGGATGTGCAATATTCATGCAAATGCTCCCTTACTTAAATGAGATTTCCCTCAAAACCTATAATGAAATAGAAACAGCTATTTATCAAAATATTGACACAAAAAAATAATTAACATTTATCATTAATCATTTCTTGTTTTCTCATTG
>CACIBE010000009.1 GCA_902584805.1 uncultured Alphaproteobacteria bacterium | reverse complement strand
AATAGTTATGCAGATGCTTTTGCTAGTACTGCAAATTATTTAACTTCATTAGATAAAAATCCATGGTCTAATGATAGCACATGGGGAAGAGAAGTACTCCCTTCAAAAAATACTTCTTCATCTTTCTTTGATTCTATTAAGCAAGTTAACCCCAAAGGTTGTGGTGCAGTTAAACGTAGATCAATTCCAAAAACATTATCGGAATGGTCAAAATTAGGATTTACAAAAATCAATGGAGATCCTTTACCAATAAGGGATGATTTAGAGGCTAGATTAATAATGCCAGATGGGATAGATGGAAGAATGTTCATAGTTTATCCAAATTACAAAAATATTCTTTATTACAATTGTTCATCATATTACGCTGTATCAGTAGGTCTTCTAAGTGATAAAATATCTAATTAATTTAATTTTAATTTTATTTTTATTTTCTTGTAATGAATTAGATCTTAATAATGTTTCGGATGTTGTAGAAAATAGTACAAACAAAATAGAAGAAATAATTGATAATACAAAAGAAGATAAAAAAGAACAAAATCTACCAAAGAATAAACAATCAAAAGATAATATCTTTTATTATGTTGGTGAACCCTATTTCATTGAAGGAGTTAGTTATACTCCAGAGGAAAATTATAATTATTTAGAAATTGGACTTTCTTCTTTTTATGGTAAGGAATTACACAATGTTAAAACTGTAAATAATGATTACAATAAAGTTACAGAATTATTTGGTAGGCATAAAACTTTACCTATTCCAAGTATGGTCAAGGTCACTAACTTGGATAATGGCTTATCTATAAATGTAAAAATTATAGATAGACATGATGATAATGCAGTTATTATTCAAGTATCAAGAAAAGTAGCTCAACTTCTTGGTTTTTATAAATCTAAATTAGCTACTGTAAAAGTGGAAATACTTTCTGATGCTAGTAAGCAGTGGAAGAGTGTTGCAAATTCATTGAATGAAGAAAATTTTGATGAAACTATCTCTTCTGCACCAACAGATATCGTATCTATCGAAGAAATTGATGAAATTACAGAAACTAAAGATGAAACCAATACAATTATAGAGGAGCCAATTGAATTAAAATCAGAAAAAATAACTGATTTTAAATTATATTTAAGAATAATAGGATTTGAAAATTATGAGAGTATTCGATCAGTATTAGATAATTATGACAATAATTTAAAATATACTTCAGAAAAAAATAATTCCAAATATGACGTAATTATTGGTCCTTTAGAAAATACAGAAGCAAATAATTTGGTTTCATACTTTATCTCAAAAGGTTATAAGGAAACTGAAATTCTTATTGAATAACAAATAAAGGTCATAATTAATAATTATTAATATTTATGGTAAAAATTTTTAGCTTTCTTTTATTTTTTATAATTTCTTTTAAACTTTACGCTATTGATACGAAGGCAGAACAAGCGGTTGTTATTGATTATGATACAAATGAAGTTCTTTTTGAAAAAAATTCTAATGCAAAAGTTATACCTGCCTCAATGACTAAGATCATGACTGTTTATGTTGCATTTGATAGAATAAAGAATACAAATTTTGCAATTTCTAATGAATGTAAAGTTACCCCTAAAGCTTACAAAATGGGAGGTTCAAGAACTTTTTTAGAGATAGATGATAATGTAACGGTTGATGATTTATTAAAGGGTATAATTGTTCAATCTGGAAATGATGCCTCTATAGCTTTAGCAGAATGTTTAGGTGGTACTGAAGAAGATTTTGCTAAACTTATGAACGTTTATGCAGAGCGCTTAGGTATGACAAAAACAAACTTTATTAATTCATCTGGGTGGCCAGATGATAATCACTATTCCACTGTTTATGATCTTGGAATTCTTTCAAACGCTCTAATTAAAGATTTCCCTCAGCTCTATTCATATTTCAAAATGGAAGAATTTACTTATAATGATATTAGTCAACCCAATAGAAATAAACTTTTATATCAAGTTCAAGGAGCAGATGGATTAAAAACAGGTTTCACTAAAGAGTCCGGTTGGGGGATAGCGGCTACAGCATTAAGGAATGATAGAAGAATTACAGTTGTTATAAATGGCACAAATAGTTCTAGATCAAGATTAAATGAATCATCTAACTTAATAAATTGGGCATTTAATCAAACTTCGCAACAAACATTAGTTGAAAAAGATCAATTTATTAAAGAAGTAGATGTATGGCTGGGTAGTGAAAGTAGTATTAATTTAATAAGTGAACAAAAAGTAGTATCAACATTATCATTTGATCAAATTCAATTAATGAATTCATCTATTGAATATACAAAACCTATTTCTGCCCCAATAAAAAAAGGTGATGAATTGGGAAAATTAATAATTGAAATTGATGGAAAGCCAAAAATAGAAATACCCCTTATTGCTGAAAAAGATGTATCTGAAATCAATCCTTTATTTAAAATTTTTGCTGCAGCAAAATACTTAATTTTTGGAAGAAGTTTAGATGAAATTAAATAAAGGTTTGTTCATTACTTTTGAAGGACCCGAAGCTAGTGGAAAGTCATCTCAAATATTACTTTTATCAAAATATTTAAAAAAAATTAAAATTCCTTTTATTGTATCCAGAGAACCAGGAGGCACTGATTTTGCAGAAAAATTAAGAAAATTAATTTTAGATAATAAATCCACAATTAATAATTTAGAAGAATTGCTTCTTCTTATGGCAGCTAGGTCAAATCATATAAATGAAGTAATTATTCCTAATCTTAAAAAAGGTAAGATTGTCATTTCTGATAGATATGCAGATTCTTCATTTGTTTATCAAGGATATGTAAATAAGTTTGGTATTAAAAGAGCTCAAAAACTTCATAAAGAACTACTAAATAATTTCTTTCCTGACTATACTTTTATTTTTAAAATCAATCCAAAAGAAATAATCAAAAGATTAAAACAAAGAAAAGTTAAAAACAAATATGATAAATCTAACTTACTATTTCATCAAAAAGTAATTCAGGGATATAAAAAAATAGCAAATCCAAAAAGATATATAACTTTAGATGCTTCTTTATCTAGAGATATAATTCATAAAAATATTATTGAAAAATTAAAGTTGTAATTTATGATTGAATTAATAGGTTTTGAAAAAGAGTATAATGATCTTCTTAACAGATACGAATCAAATAATCTTCCAAATTCAATTTTAATTCATGGATTGAATGGTATAGGTAAAAGAACTTTTCTTAACAAATTAGTTAAAAATATTTTAAATATAGAATTTAAAGATAATAATTTGGATCATCATTTAAATTTATTTAAAAATAATACACATCCAAATATAAAAATAATTGAAAAAGAAATTGATAGCAAAACTGGAAAAATTAAAACTAATATAACTATTGATCAAATTAGAAGATTAAAAACATTTTTAAATTCAACATCAATAATTCAAAATTCTTCAAAAATTGTTATCATTGATTCTGCTGATTATTTGAATATTAGTTCTGCAAATACTATGCTTAAGATTCTAGAAGAACCAAAAGAAAATACCTATATTTTTTTAATATCAAACCAGATCTCATTACTTCTGCCAACAATTAGATCAAGATGTTTAAAAATTAAATTTAATACTCATAATTTAACAAATTTTACTAAAATCATTAAAAATAATATTGATGGAATATCTAATGAAGAAATAAATTTTTACTTTGAATTAACGTATGGATCACCAGGAACCACTATTCTATATTATAATAATGATTTCTTGGATATTTTCCAATTATCAATTAAATGTCTTTTATCAAATGATCTAGATGATGATAAAATAAACTTATCTAATATTTTATCAAAACTTACTAATGATGAATTCAATAATTATTTATCAATGCTTAAATTTATTCTAATTGTTGCTAATAAGCTAAAAGTAAACAGAGATGATAAAAGCTTGATTAATATACCAAATTATTTAGAGCTAGAGTCTTTATCTACAAATCTTACCAAAAAAAATCTTATTGATAGATTTGATTATTTAACTAATAACCAAAAAGAATTATTTAGTTTAAATCTTGATAAAAAAGTATTTATATTAAATTTTTTAACTCAATAAAATGAATTTTTATATAACTACTCCAATTTACTACACTAATGATATTCCTCATATAGGTCATGCTTATACAAGTATAGCCTGCGATATTATTGCGCGATATAATAAATTATTAGGAAATAATGTATTCTTTTTAACAGGTACAGATGAACATGGTCAAAAAGTAGAAAAAGCTGCTATTAATTCAAATTTAAAACCAAAAGAATTCGTCGATAAACTTTCAGTTAATTTTATTAATTTAATACCTTTTTTAGGATGTGAAATTGATGATTTTATAAGAACTACTGAAGAAAGACACATTAAAGCTGCACAAGAACTTTGGAAACAATTAGAAAAAAATAATCAAATATATCTTTCAAATTATGAAGGTTGGTACTCAGTTAGAGATGAAGCATTTTATTTAGAAAATGAATTAAAAAAGATTGATGGTAAATATGTTACGGATAATGGATCACCTGTAGAGTGGGTCAAGGAGGAAAGTTATTTTTTTAAACTTTCAGAATGGCAGAATAAGTTAATCGATTATTATGAAAAAAATCCAGAATCAATCTTACCAAAAACAAGATATAATGAAGTATTAAGTTTTATTAAAGGTGGATTAAAAGATCTTTCTATCTCAAGAACAACTTTTAACTGGGGAGTTCCCGTACCCAATAATTCGAAGCATGTTATGTATGTTTGGATTGATGCATTATGTAACTACTTAACTGCAATTGGTTATCCAGATATAAATAATAAAAATTATAAACAATTTTGGCCTGCAACACACATTGTGGGGAAAGACATATTAAGATTTCATGCAGTGTATTGGCCAGCTTTCTTAATGGCTGCAGGCATCGAGCCTCCTAAAAGAATATTTGCGCACGGATGGTGGACAAATGAAGGACAAAAAATTTCTAAATCACTTGGCAATGTTATTGATCCTTATGAAATAATTGATGAGTATGGTTTGGATCAAATAAGATTTTTTTTATTTAGAGAAGTACCCTTTGGAAATGATGGAGATTTTTCAAAAAAAGCTATCGCAAATAGAATTAATGCTGATTTATCAAATAATTTTGGTAACTTAGTTCAAAGGATTTCATCATTTGCTGTGAAAAATAATGATTCTATACTAAAGCCAGCAGAAAATTTAACTAATGAAGATCAGGATTTAATTAATATTCTTCAGAATAAATTTGATGAATATTGTAAATTTATGAATAATCAACAAATTGATAGAGCAATCAAGTCTGTCTTGGAATTAATATCTGCTGGTAACGCATATGTAGACACTCAAGCACCATGGGCATTGAAAAAAACAAATAAAATTAGAATGGAAGAAGTTTTATATATTGTTACAAATATAATTATTAAATCAGCTATAATGCTCTATCCAATAATACCAACTAGTTCAAAAAAAATTCTTAATATTTTTAATTATAATATGAACAATAATAAATTTGAGAATTTTACTAAACTAATCAATCAAAATATAAAAATAAATAATCCAGAACCAATATTTCCAAGAATATTGAATGATTGACTCACATTGCCACCTCAATTTTAATGAATTAGCAGAAAATTTTCATAATATTATTAATAATTCAAAACTAAATAATATAACTTCAATATTATCAATAAATACTGATCCTGAAGACTTTGAAGACCATCTTAATTTAATAAAAAACTATAACTCTGTTTATCTTTCATATGGTCTTCATCCTGATAAGGTTGATACATTTAATCAAATTCAATTACAAAATTTTGATATTGCTTGTAAAAATGAAAAAGTTATAGGAATAGGAGAGACAGGTATTGATTTATATCATAGCCAAAACCACCTCAAAGAACAAACACAAGTATTTGAAACCCATATTGAAGCATCAATAAAACATTCATTACCATTAATCATACATCAGAGAAATTCTGAAAAAGAAATTGTAGATATTTTAAAAAATTATAAATCAAATAATTTAAAACTAATTTTTCACTGTTTTACAGGTTCAAAACAACTACTAAATTTTTGTTTAGAGAATAACTACTACATTTCTATTTCTGGAATAATAACATTTAAAAATGCATCAAGTTTAAGAGATATAATTAAGGACGCTCCTTTAGATTCTATACTTATAGAAACTGATAGTCCATTTTTAGCACCTGAACCAATGAGAGGTAAAGTTAATGAGCCATCTTTTGTAAAACACACAGCTGAATATCTGGCAAAATTTTTTAAAATATCCTTAGAAGAATTTGAAAAAATTACTGATAATAATTTTTTTAATTTGTTTACGAAGGCTAAAAGAGATAATTATCTGTAATGAAAATTACTATGTTAGGTTGCGGAGGTTCTTTCGGATCACCTTTAGCATGGAATAGACATGGTAATATTGATCTTAATAATAAAAGAAATTTCAGAACAAGATCATCAGTACTTATAGAATATAAAAATACAAATATTTTAATTGATACTAGTCCAGACCTTAGACAGCAACTTTATAATGCAAAATGTACAGATATTGATGCGGTACTTTATACCCATATTCATTCTGATCATACATCAGGTGTGCCAGATATGAGAGCAATGTCTTTGATAAATAAAAAAATTATTCCTGCATATATGCCAAAAGAAATGATCCCTGAGATGGAGACAAATTATAAATATATTTTTAAAGGAGAAAAAGATTATTTACCATTTATGGAAATTAAAGAATTAGATTCTAGTATAAATTTTCAGAATATAAATATTGAAACATTTAAACATAATCATGGTTCTATTGATGTGCAAACATACAAGATTGGAAATTTTGCTTATTCTACAGATTTAAAAAAATTTTATAATAATGATATTGATAAATTAAAAAATCTTGATCTATGGATAGTTGGTTTGTTAAGAGAGGATTCGCATCCTTCACACGCTGGATTTGATCAAATAATGGATTTCATTTCTTATATTAAACCAAAACAAACTATTTTTACTCATATGACAGCTTTACTAGATGAAAAAGAATTAATAACTAAGTGCCCAACAAATGTTAAACCTGGATATGATGGAATGATTATTGATTTATGAAATCAGAATCTATTGGTTTCATAGGTGTAGGAAACGTTGGTTCAAACCTTGCAAATAATTTATTAAAATCAAATAATAATGTATTTGTGTATGATAAAAATAATCAATCTTATTCAAGATTAAAAAATCTAAAAAACAAGCCTTGTAAAACCTTAAAAGAATTAACTGAAAAGAGTGATATTATAATAACTTGTTTACCTTCACCAAAAGCGGTAAGCAACGTTTTAAAAACTATATTAAAATATTTAACTAAAAAACATATCTGGATTGAGATGAGTACTACAGATAAAAACGATATGATAAGTTTATCCAAGAAAGTAACTAACAAAGGTGGAAAAGTATTAGAATGTCCTATTACCGGAGGAGAACATAGAGCTAAATCAGGGAATATATCTATTTTAGCTGCAGGCAAAAAATCAACTTTCAAAAAATGTTTCCCAATTTTATCATTGCTTGGTCATGAAATTTTATACTGCGGAAAAATTGGAAATGCCTCAATATTAAAAGTGATTACAAATTATTTAGCATCATTACATTTAATAGGTATAGGTGAGGCTTTGAGTGTTGCAAAAAAAAATAAAATTGACTTAGGTTTAACGTATAAAGCGATAAAAATAAGCTCTGGGAATAGTTTTGTAAATGAAACTGAAACAAAGGTCATACTTGGAGGCAGTTATGATGTTGGATTTACAATGGATCTAGTCAATAAAGATATAAATCTTTTTAATAAACTTGGAAAAAATATAAAATTAGAACTGGGAAATTATCTAAGTAAAAAATTTAAACTTGGTATCAAAATTTTAGGTGAAAGATCATTTAGTACTAGTATTATTAAATTAATTGAAAAAGATGCAAAAATTAAATTAAGAGCAAAAAATTTCCCAAAACAATTAATTGATAAACAAAAAAAGCAAAAAGGTGTAGAAGTATAATATGTCAGATAAAAAATTATTACCTGCCGATTTAGATCCAAGAAATCCAAGTTATGCTTACAAAAATAAATATAATGAACATGTAGAAAATACTGATCAATTCAATAATTATGTAAAATCTACTGAAGTTAAAAAAGTTTTTTCTGGAATGTTATGGGGTGAAGGACCGGCTTATATTCCTCATTTAGATACATTAGTCTGGAGCGATATACCAAATAACAGGATGCTAAAGTTATCAAATGATATAGTATCTGAATATAAGAATCCCTCCAACTATTGTAATGGAAATACTATTGATAAAGAAGAGAATGTAATTTCTTGTTCACATGGAGGAAGATGTATCTATAAAACTAATGATAATTTAGAAGTGGAAGTCTTAGTTGATAATTATAATGATAAGAAACTTAACTCGCCAAATGACCTATTTGTTAAATCGGATGATACAATTTGGTTTACAGATCCGCCTTATGGTATTCTATCAGATTATGAGGGATATCCTGGTGAGCAAGAATATGGTGGCTGTAATGTGTTTTCTTTTGATCCTAAACTAAATACTTTAAAAGTTATGATTGACGACCTTGATAGACCAAATGGAATTGCCATTTCTCCAGACGAAAAAAAACTATATGTTGCAGATACTGGAGAAAATATCAAACATTTGTATGTTTATGATATGGTAGACGGATTACCCATTAACAGAAAATTAATTTATGATTTTAAACCCTTTTTCTCCGATGGTTTTAGATGTGATAAAGATGGTAATGTTTGGACAAGTGCAGGAAAAGCAATTAAATGTTTTAATCCTCAAAACGAATTAATTGGGCAACTTATAATCCCTGAATTAGTATCAAATTTAGAATTTGGAGGAGTGGAAGGAAATATCTTGTTCATAACAGCTACAACTAGTTTATATTCAATTGAATTAAATCAACAAGGTGCCAGATTTTATGAATAAACCTTTATCTTCAGGAAAGTGCGAACCATGCAATGGAAACACTCCTAAATTAGATTATCAAGAAATTAGTAAATTCTTATCTGAACTTAATGAATGGTCAGTCAATGATAATCAAGAAATGATTTTCAAAAAATTTAAATTTAGCAATTTTAAAAAAGCGATATCATTTGCAAATGAAGTAGGAGAAGTAGCAGAAAAAGAAGGTCATCACCCCGATATATCAATAGGATGGGGTTATTGTTTAGTTATGGTCCATACTCACGCAATAGAGGGATTATCAGTTAATGATTTTATATTAGCTTCCAAAATTGATTTAATTAAAAGTTAATTTAATGAAAAAAAAAATTTTTATTTGCGGTATTAGTACTGAATGCTGCTCTTATTCAACATTAATACAAAATAAAAAAGATTTTGAGGTTTTAAGTGGAAAAAAACTTTTAAAATATATAAATTTTTCATATTCCAAACATAATAATATAACATTTGTACCAAATAAATTTTATAGAAGTTTACCTGGTGGGCCTGTAGATAAAAAATTTTTTTTAAAAACAATTAACAATATCATAAATGATTTAATAAAATCAAAACCTGCTGATGGTATTTTGCTAATCATGCATGGTGCTATGTATGTCAAAGGTATTAGTGATCCCGAAGGTTTTTTTATTAAAAAAATTCGCTCTAAAGTATCTAAAAACTGTAAAATATCATTATCTTATGATCTTCACGGGCAGATGACTGATTCAATTATAAAAAATATTGATTATTTTGCAGCATATAAAACAGCCCCACATATTGACGTTAAGCAAACTTATTCAAGGGCATTGAAAATGTTAATTGATGGAATATTAAAAAATAAAAAAAATCATATTATTTGGGAAAAAATACCAGTTTTAGTTTCAGGCGAAATGTCATCTACAATGGTTGAGCCATGTAAAAAAATTTATAAAAATCTTAATATTTTTAATAAATTGAATGGGATTAATGATTGTAATTTACTTATAGGATATGTTTGGGCTGATACTAAGAGGGCAACAGCTTCTGCAATTGTAAATTGTACAGATATTAATATCGGTAAAAGAATTTGTAAGAAAATAGCACTAAGTTATTGGAATAATAGGTTTAATTTAGTTTATGATATGAAATCTTATAAGTTAAATAAGATTTTTCATGTAGTTAATAAAAAAAGATTTACAATTTTAGCCGATAGCGGAGACAATCCAACAGCTGGAGGAGTAGGTAGTAGAATAGATGTATTAGAGCACGTATTTAAAAACAAGATAGAGAACACACTATTTGCAGGAATTTATAATGAAGAAATTTTTAGAGAGTTAAAAAATAAAAAAAACAAAATTGTCATAAAAGATAGTATCTCAAAAAAGAAAATTTCTATTTCAATTGATAAATTTTATCTAAAAAATGATAATGCTATTGTAATCTCTAATAATAATACAGTAATTTTTACTAAATACAGAAAACCTTTTCATTATCTAAGTGATTTTAGGGAATTAAATATAAATTTAAAAAAATATAAAATATTGATTGTAAAATCAGGATATCTTTCACCAGAACTTAAAAAACTTAAAGCAGATAATTTTATGATTTTAACAGATGGATTTGTTACCCAAGATTTTAAAAGAATTAAAAATTTATTTAGGGAAAAACCAATTTATCCTTTTCAAAAAAATTTTAGATATAATATAGCTATTTAATTAAGTACCACAAAAAGTTTCAAATACTTTTTCACTTTCAAGAGGTGGTGCAATATATTTTTTATTTTCTATTTTCTCATAAGGATTTTTTAGTAATTTTTCGAATTCATATAACTGACTGTAATTATTGCTGTACACTTCATTAATTATTTCTTCAATAATATGATTTCTAGGTATAATTTGAGGATTAACATTTTTAAATTTTCTTATTTTATTGTATTTATATTTTTCTTCCCAATTTTTAAAAATTTTTTTATCAAGGGTATTATTTTCTAAATCTAAAAATGTATTTGTATAATCAAGTTTATAAATATGCATCAAATCTAGAAATTCTTTAACAATTTCTTCGTTATTATTATTCGTATCTAAATTTAATTTCATAGACATCATTGTTAACCAAGATTTATCAAATAATTTTTTATATTTATTTAATATATCTTCGATTTTTTCAATTGCTGTTTTCTCATTTGAATCAATTAAATGAAGAAAAGTTTCAGCAAATCTTGCTAAATTCCACAACGTTATTTTTGATTGATTTTCAAAAGAATATCTTCCCATTTTATCAATTGAGCTAAAAACTTTTTTTGGATTATATTCATCCAAATATGCTGCTGGACCATAATCTATAGTTTCACCAGATAAAGACATATTATCGGTATTCATAACGCCATGAATAAAACCAACTCTCATCCAATCTAAGACTAACTTAATTTGTAAATCACAGATTGTCTCATAAAATTTTAGATATTTATCATTATTATTATCTATATCAGGATACAGCCTTGAAATTGTATAAGATATAAAGTTTTGAAATTCCTCTCTATTTTTTAAAAGGCTTCCAAATTGAAAAGTTCCCACTCTAATATGCGATTTTGCAACTCTAATTAAAATTGCACCAGGCTCTAATCTATCACGCAATACATTTTCACCTGTAGTAATAACAGCTAGTGCTCTGGTTGATGATATGCCAAGATTATGCATAGCTTCACTCAATATGTATTCCCTTATCATTGGACCTAATGCAGCCTTTCCGTCTCCATTTCTAGAGTAGGGTGTCTGTCCTGATCCTTTTAATTGTATATCTACCCTTTGTTTATTATTAGTAATATGTTCACCAATAATTACTGCTCTACCATCGCCTAAAATTGTAAAATTTCCAAATTGATGTCCAGCATAAGCTTGAGAAAAGTAATTTTTATTTAATTTATTTTTTCCCAAAAGAATATTACACTTTTCATCATCATCATATTTACTAAAATCTAAATCTAAGTCCCTTGCAAGATCACTATTAAACAAAACTAATTTTTTATTACTAAAATTTTCAGGATTAACTTTACTATAAAAAATACTAGGTAGTTTCGTATAACTATCTTGAAAATTCCAAACCATATTAAATAAATATATATAAATTTTTTAAATTTAACATCTACAACTTTAGTATATAAGTATTAAGTCAGTAATGAATACCATAATTGATATAGTTAATCAGTCAAAACATCCAATAGATAACGATGAATATATACAATATTGCAATGATGAAATTAAAAAAAATTCTATACTAATATTAAATGATTTTTTAACAAATGACTGCTTAAGTGAATTAATTACTGAAGCACATGGATTATTAAATCAAGCTTTCTATTGTTCTCAAAATCATACCATCTTACTTAATAAACAAGATAAATTAAGTGACTTGAATGATCCTTTAAATAGAGAGGTCGTTAGTGATAAAGGTTGTGTCCCTCATGATCTGTTAAATCAGCAATCAAAATTAAATATTTTATATCAATCAAATATTTTTAAAAATTTTTTAAAAGGTGTCTTAAATTTAAAAGATATTTATCCATACAGTGATACCTTATCTTCCATAAATTATAATTATTATCAAAAATCACAACAGCTAGGATGGCATTTTGATAATGCATCATTTGCTATCACTTTAATGATACAATCATCAGATAAAGGTGGTGAATTTGAATATGTTAGTAAAGGTAGAAATTTTTCTGAAAACTATATCGATAAATCATATATTAAAGATATTTTAGATAGAAAAATTTTACCACAAAAAGCAGATGTTGATGCCGGTACTCTTATATTATTTTATGGTAGAAATTATTTGCATCGTGTAACACCAGTAGAGTCTAAAAAACCAAGAATATTAGTAACACTTAATTATAATGAAGAAGAGGGCACAATGCTTTCAGAAAATGCAAGATTAACATTTTTTGGTAGAATTAACTAATTATGATTAAAGAAAAATAATTGTTTTCCATTTACTCGATAATTATTAATCAATTTTTTTGCTTCTTCTGATGTAATCCAATCAATATATTTTTTAGCTTCTTCAATATTTAAATTATTATTTATCTTATTGCTAACTAAAATTATCCCATATTGATTAAATAATGGTGGTAAATTTTCACATACAATTTGTAGATTTTCTTTTTTATTAAAAGCTATCCAAGTGCTACGATCACTTAGAGTGTACGCATTCTTTTGATTAGCTATTAATAATGTTGAGCCCATTCCCTGACCAACACTGAGATACCAATTTTCTTTAAATGGTATATTTATATTTGATAATTCCCAAAGCTCTTTCTCCTTTTTGTGTGTTCCACTCTCATCACCTCTTGATACAAATAAAAATTTTGATTTTTTTATTTCAATCATTTTATTTTCAATTGAAGAACATGTTTTGTTATCTTTTTTTGGTCCTATCAAGACAAAATCATTATACATCAAATCATATCTTAGGGTGCCATATCCCTTATTCATAAATTCTAGCTCTGATTTTTTATGATGAACTAATAAAATTTCAACATTTCCATCCATTGCAACTTTAATTGCCTGACCTGTTCCAAGAGATAATGCTCTGACTTTTATTTTATATTTTTTTTCAAATTCTTTGTTAATATATTCTAATAAACCCGTATCGTTTGTAGAAGTTGTGCTTGCTATGGTTATATGTTTATCATCAGCTAGAGCATTCTTAATCAAGAATATTAAAATAAATATAAGTAAAACTCTAATCATAAAACTTGATACATCTTATAGTACTTACTAAATATATTTATATATTTTGAAAGGATAGTTATGAAAATTATTAAAGTTTTAGAAAAAACTGAACTAGTAATAGTAGATTTAGAGGTAAATTTAGGTAAAAAAAAAAGAAATGGTTTAACATTATGTGTTAAATATAATGGTGATTATTATCCATTAAATACTGCACATGATGGAAGGCCAATTTTAATGAATAAAGATAATATAATTAAAAATTAAAATTCAATTTTTTAATTATAAACATAAAAATAGCATAAGCTATTGCAGTGCTAATTATTGAAACTATCAGTGAGAAAACAAAATTTTGTTTAAATTTTAAAAGTATTGGTAAAACAATAAAAAATACTATTGAAGGTACAGTCATAACAATTGTGCTATAAGAGAGATCTATAACTTTTTGATAGTCTTTTGTATCCCAATACAACCAAACAAATGCCAATAGTGAAGTCAATGGTAAAGAAACAATAATTGCGGCAGTCCAAGTATATTTTTTAGCTATTTCTGAAACAGCAACAATTATAATTGCACTGATTAGTGTTTTAAGAATTATGTACATTTTTACTCACATTGGTTCGAGTTGCTATATAAACACCAAAAGTACAAATTAACAACCCTATAATATCTATTAATAATAATTTTTCACCTAATACAAACCAAGCCATTACAGCTGTAGTTGGAGGTACTAGAAAGAAGAGACTTGATGTTTTAGAAGCTGTTCCATTTTTTATCAAGTACATTAGAATTGCGTAAGCTCCAAAGGATACCATAATGATTTGCCAAGAAATTGATAAAATAAAACGTGTATCAAAATTAATAAATGATATTTCAAAAAAAAGTGAAATTATAAATAAAAATATTCCAGCACTTAATGCTTGATAAAAATTATTAACTGAAAGACTGATTTCATGAGTAAATTTTTTTTGCCAAATAGTAGCTGAAGTTGCTCCTAAAAGTGCAACAATAGAAGCAATAACACCTATTGTTGGGATTTCTGTTCCAATATCATAACCTATAACTAATATAGTGCCTAAAAAACCAAAAAATATTCCTATCCATTGCGTAACAGTAACTTTTTCTTTTAAAATAGGTCCACTTAGAATATTTGTTAAAATAGGTTGAAGGCATACAATTAACGCAGATAATGTTGCAGTAAGTCCCATAGAATAAGAAAAAAATACTCCACCTAAATAAAATCCATGAAAAAGAATTCCCGTAATCATAGCTTGAAAGATTAAATTTCGATTTATTCTTATTCTTTCCCTAAAAATAATAGAAAAAATTAAAAAAAATGCACTTACAATACAAAACCTAAAACATAGTGCTGCAAAAGGGCTTGCTGATTGAACAATAAATTGACCACTTATAAAAGCACTACTCCAAAAAAAAATAAATAGATATGAAAGATATAGGTTCATTATAAATAATAATTCTATTCTTTATTTATAAATGTTATGAAAATTTATTCATAGAATAAAATGCTTAGCAATAAAATCAATTTTTTTTGTCCAAATTGTAGTTCAGATAAATATATTGGTAAAACTACTATAGGAAAAAACTATAAAGATGAACCATATAAAAATGTAACATCTGAAATACAATGCGCTAAGTGTTTTATGGATATTCCATCAATTATTTCAGAAAATATTTCTCCTGATAAGCAAAATGAAATGTCCAAACTTTGGAATGAAATATACAAACCATCACATAAAGAAAATGCTGCACAATGTTCAAAATGTTTTAGGTATTATTGGGAAATAGAAAAATATTTATCTGAAAATAATATTTCTGTAAAAGATATTTTCTATCAAACTTATAATCCTAAAAAATCAATTGGAGATTTAATTTGTAAGATTTGTGATCCATCATCTTTTAAATAAAATTAATGTTAGCATATATTCTTAATATATCAGGTTGGCTGTTATTACCTTTCATGGATGGTATTGCAAAATATCTATCTTCAGAAATACATTTCATACAAGTTGTTTGGGGTAGATATTTTTTTATGCTTTTAGTCAGTTTTCCACTAGCATTTATATTTTTTAGAAAAGAAATTAGTTTTCCTAAAACAATTTCAGTACAGCTATTTAGAAGTTTTTTTTTATTTTTATCTACCGTTTTTTTCTTTTATGCAATTTCAGTTATAACTTTAGCGGAAGCTTTAACGCTTGCATTTATCTCTCCAATAATAGTGACAATATTATCAATTTTTTATTTAAAAGAAAAAGTTGGAATTCATCGATGGACTGCAGTTTTGATTGGGTTTTTTGGTGTTATGATCATTATAAGACCAGGTTTTATAGAAATAAATTTCGCATCTTTCTCAGCTATTGCAGCAGGAATTTCATACGCTTTTTACATAATTTATACTCGAAAATTATCTTTTACAGATAGTGCTGTTGTTACTTTGCTTTTTACAGGTATCGTAGGTTGTATTTTTATATCTCTTATTGTTCCTTTTTACTGGATAAATTTAGATTTAAGACAATTATTATTACTTATCTTATTAGCTTCAATTGGAACTTTAGGACATTTTTTAATAATTCTTTCTTTAAGACTTGGAGAAGCTTCTAAACTAGCTCCTTTGGGTTATTTTGAGATCTCCACAAATATACTTGTTGGATATGCCTTCTTCGGTGATTTGCCTGATATTTGGATTTATTTAGGATTATCTTTAATTGTTTTTAGCGGTATTTATATTTTTATTAGAGAAAGAAGAGAGATTAAAAAAACTAATTAGTTTTTCTAGTTGTTTGATAAATAAATATTGTAACAGATCCAAGCAGTAGGGCTCCTCCTATAATTGTATTTAGAGGAGGAATTTCATTTATAACAAACCAAACCCAAGCAGTACCTAAAACACTTTCTAATAAAAATATTAGAGCTACTTCGTGTGCTGGAGCAAATTTAGGAGAAATTGTTAAAATCATAAATGGAATAGGAAGTATTAATAAGCACATTATGAAAAGAAATAAAATTTGATCATTATTTAAATCAAAGTTAATTCCAAATGGTAGAGCGTAAAGAGCTGATATTAAACATCCTAATAAACATGCAGGTACCAAATCTTTATTTTTAAATAATCTAACAAGAACCATACTAAAACCCATTCCTATTGCTACAATTAGAGCCATAATATCTCCATATAATCCTGTAGTTGTAAAGCTTCCTATTCCAATTATTATCATTGCAAGCATAGCAATTAAAATCACTATCCATGTAAAAAGACTAGGTATTTCTTTAAGTATAAAAACTGAAAATAATGCAGCAAAAATAGGAGCTGATGCAATTAGAACTAATGTATTAGCTACAGCAGTATTTTGAATTGAATATACAAAACAAATATGAGTTATAGCATAGAGAATAGCGTAGATTATCCCTGGCACACCAATTAGATAAAATGATTTTAGAAAAGATCTTTTGTAAGTATAAATGAGAAAAATTAGTATCGTAACAATTGGTAGAGCGCTTCTATAAAATATTAAACTAAAATCATCTAAATTTACTAATCTAATAAATAAACTATCAGGACTAAGTATTAAAACCCCTACAAATGATAGTATAAGCCCCTTATTTCTTGTTTTCATAAATATTTGAAAATAAATAGATTATTAATATATCTATCAGTATCGTTCTTTAATTCACACTTGTTTTTATGAAAAAATTACTTTTTTTATGTTTTATTTTTTTATCACTAAATACTCACGCCTTAGATTCAAATAAATTAATAAACCACGATGATTTAAAAATACTTTTTGATCTTCAAAAGAATGATTGGAACGAAAATGTTCTTTTTCTCATAAAAAAGAATTCATTTTCTAAAGTAGATAATGACTCAGATGTATTTTATTTAAAATCAATATTTAATGATGGCGAAATAATTACAATGCCAATTTTTTCTAAGGATATTGTTGAAAAAATTATATTTGAATATATTTTTTTAGATTATAATAAAAAAAATTTAAAAATTATAAATAATCATTTTAATTCGTTTAAAAATTTTTGTTTTGAATATCTCTATAATGACAAGTCTGTACAAGTAGTTATTACTAAATGTAATTAATTAAAAACCATTGATGTAGCTTTAAAAATTAAACTATGTCTTTTAGCTAATTCTAATTTATCATTTGAATATCCACCACCTATTACTGTCGCAACAGGAATTGATTTATTTTTAAAAAATTCTAACACTGTAATATCTCTTTTTAATAATCCTTCAGTTGTTATTTTTAAATTTCCTAATTTATCATTCTCATGAATATCAACTCCAGTATCAAAAATTACTAAATCAGGATTAAAATTTTTTATACAACTATTAAGAGTTTGATATAATATTTCTAAATATTCATTATCTTCTAAATTATCTTCTAATTCAACATCCATGTCACTTATTGATTTTCTAAATGGAAAATTATTTTTACAATGAATAGAACATGTAAAAATTTTATCATTATCTTTAAGGATTGAGGCTGTACCATCTCCTTGATGCACATCAGTGTCAAAAATTAATATTTTTTTTACTTGATGGGTTCTTATTAAATGTAATGAAGCATAAGCCAAATCGTTAAAAACACAGTATCCTGAACCAAAATCTCTATGACTGTGGTGTGTTCCACCTGCTAAATGATTTGCTATACCATTCTTAATTGCTTCTTTGCATGTTAATAGAGTTCCATTAACTGCTAAAAAGGAGCGATTAGAAAGTGTTTCTGACCATTTAAAACCCAATCTTCTTATTTCTTTATCGGACAAAGTACCATTTTTAATTTTTAATACGTAATCTAAATCATGACATATAGAAACTTCATCAACACTTGATTTTTGAGGACTTAGAATTTTTGCACGATGATAAAAATCTGAAGTTTTTAATTCATTATATAAATCTGAAAACTTACTGGCAGTAAATTTATGATTTTCAGGCAGAGGAATGTCATAATCTTCGTGTGTTACCCAACTGATTTTTTTCATAAATTTGCCTCTTTTTAACTCAATTTATGCCTAAATTAATTTGTACATAGTTTATGTGGCACTAATCTACCAATATATATTTAGTGAGTAAATGTATTCTATCCATAAAGAATTAGTGTCACAACCAATATGGAATTTGTTTTAATATTTGATTTATTAATTATTTGTTTAATTGGTTTTTTTATTGTCAATTTTTATTGAATTAATAATCAATTTAAATAATATTTTAAGAATGAAAGATTTTTATGATCTAAATGGCTATTTTTCACCATTAAAAATTTATAATGCAAAAGAAGCAAATTTTTTTAGAAATAAATTAGAAGACTCAGAAAAAAAATTAGGTAAACTTCATTATATTGTGAAAACTTATACAATAATGAAATGGGTGTATGAAATAGCAACTAATAAAATATTGCTTGATTTTGTTGAAGAAATAATTGGTAAAAATATATTATTATATAATGCAACTTTTATAATAAAAGAACCAAACACTAAAACACACGTAAGTTGGCATCAAGATCTTACCTATTGGGGCTTTGATAATAATGAAAAACAAGTAAGTGCATGGTTAGCTTTATCCAAAGCTAATGATCAAAGTGGTTGTATGAAAATGATTCCAGGTTCTCATAAAAATGGATTTTTTGAACATCATTCAACTGAAGATAAAAATAATGTTTTATCTAGAGGTCAAACTGTAAAAGATATTGATATAAATAAAGCAGTATCATGTCCGTTAGAACCCGGTGAAGTTTCCTTTCATCATGGTCTAACATTACACGCATCTCAACCTAATTCTAGCAATGACAGAAGAATAGGATTAAATTTTCAATTTATTTCTACTGATATGAAACAACTAAAAAGCAAAAATGATAGCGCTATTTGTGTAAGAGGAGAAGATAAGTATAAAAATTTTAAGACAGATCAAGTAGCTAAAGATGACTTTGATCATGAGGCTTATCAACATCTTTTAGTATTAAATAATCATTATAATGAAACAATAAGAAAAAATTAATATTTATTTATTAGAATCTGAAATAAGAGATCTAAAAATTAACTTCTATTTAATCAAATCATATGAATGTTTTATCTGGAATTAGTATCGGATTTATTGGTTACACGATATTTGTCATTTTAGATACAATAATTAAAAAATACCTAGTTAATGAATATTCTGTTTTTCAAATAAATTTTTATATTTGTCTTTTTAGTTTTATACCAACACTATTAACTCTTTATTTTCTAAACAAATGGAGCTCACTAAAAAATGATATTATTCATATACAGCTTCTTAGAGGATTATTTGGATTAATTTCAGGGGCTTTAGTAGTTTATTCATTTAGAGAACATGCATTTAGTGAAATTTACCCAATATTATTTAGTGCTCCATTAATGATAACAATGTTATCCCATTTTTTTTTAGAAGAAAAAGTTGGTATTAGAAGATGGTCAGCGGTAACAGTTGGATTTATTGGTGTATTAATAGTTAGTAGACCTGGCACTATTCATTTTTCATTAAGTCTATTTGGTTTATTTTTTTCCGCATTACTAATGGCGATTAATATTACTTTAGTAAGAAAGTATTCAAATAATCAATCATCAATAGCATTTACTTTTTATGCTTTTTTATCTGCAACTATTTTAAATGGATTACTTAGTTTTAATAGCCACATCGCATTATCTTTTAATGATCTAATGATACTTGTTTTTTGTGGTATTATTTGTGGAATAGGGGGTAATTGTTTAACAATCGCCTCAAAATTTTTAGAGTCTAGTGTTTTTGCTCCTATTCAATATACACAATTAATTTCTGGAGCAATTTTAGGTTATTTATTTTTTACTGATATTCCAGATATTTATGAAATTATAGGATCATTAATTATTGTTGGTAGTGGAATTTATATAATAATTAGAGAAACAAAAATAGGGGTTAGGCCATATATTAAAGAAGATTCACGATTTCGTGACCAATTTAATAGAGGTCACTAAATTAATAATTATAAATCAAAACTTTGTGATAATATTTTAATAGCATAAAATTATTATGAAAAATTTATTAAATAATAAAAATCCAATAACTTTACTAATTTTATCATCAATAGCCATGCCTATCGCTTTTAGTACTTGGATGGTTTTATTAAATAATTTCTCAGTTGAAAGAGCAAGTTTCACTGGAGTTGAAATTGGAATACTTCAAAGTATCAGAGAGATACCTGGCTTCCTAGCATTTACTATTATTTTTTTATTGTTCTATTTTAAAGAGCAATATTTTGCTATTTTTTCTTTAGCCTTAACTGGTTTTGGTGTTGCAATTACAGGTTTCTTACCAACTGTTTATGGTTTGTATTTTACAACAATTATTATGAGTACTGGCTTTCATTATTGTGAAACGGCCAAAAATTCTTTGAGTTTACAATGGCTTTCAAAAGAAGAAGCTCCACCAGTTCTAGGAAAATTAATAGCTGTTAGCTCAATTACGTCTTTATTTTTGTATTGTATAATTTGGAGTTTATTAGAAATCTTTAATTTAGATTATAAGTATATATTTTTAATTGCAGGATTAATTTGTATTTTTATTTCCATACACCTTTTTATATCCTTTCCTTTTTTTGAAATCAAAAATAAACAACATAAAAAAATAATTCTAAAAAAAGAATATTCTCTTTACTATATCTTAATTTTTTTATCAGGTGCTAGAAGACAAATTTTTGTAGTTTTTGCAGCTTTTTTAATGGTAGAAAAATTTGGATATTCAGCATCGCAAGTTACTTTACTATTTTTAGTTAATTATATTTTTAATTGGTTTTTTGCAGAACGTATTGGAAAGTTAATAAATATATTTGGTGAGAAAAAATGTCTTATATTTGAATATATTGGACTCGTTATAGTTTTTACATCTTATGCATTCGTGACTAATGCTTATGTTGCAGCAGGTTTATATATTATTGATCATATGTTTTTTGCATTAGCTATTGCAATTAATACATATTTTCAAAAAATTGCTGATCCAAAAGATATTGCAAGCACTGCAGGTGTTTCATTTACTATCAATCATATAGCCGCAGTATTTATCCCAGTACTTTTAGGATTTGTTTGGATTAATTCTCATTCAATAGTTTTTTTAATTGGATCTTTGTTTGCTCTACTATCTTTAATCGCTTCATTTTTTTTACCTAATAATTTATCAAAGATTATTTTAGATGAAAGTAATTTAAAAAAAGTAAGAGTATAATTTACTCACCTATATAACTAAGAATTATTTTTCTTTTGTATTTACTGTACCTGTGTTCAATTAGATATATTCCCTGCCACATCCCTAATTTCATTTCTTTATTGTTTATAGGAATTGTTAATGAGGTTTGAGTAAGCATAGATTTTATGTGAGCAGGCATATCATCATCTCCTTCATAACCGTGTTTATATAATGAAGAATCTTCAGGAACAATTCTTTGAAAAAAAGAATTAATATCATCTAATACATCAGGGCTAGCATTTTCCATTATTGTTAATGAAGCAGAAGTGTGTTCTATAAATAAATTTAGCTGACCTTTAATTATATTATTTTTTAGAATCCAATCATGAACATTATTTGTAATTTCATACATTCCCTGTCCATTATTAGAAATTATCAATTCATCTTGTAGATTTAACATTTTCTAATCTTAAAATGAAGTCGTGGCACCTACAAGGAGAATTATAATGAAAATTAATGTTATGAAAAAAAGAACTATTCTTTTGATAAGTGCCACAATTTATAAAATATAATCAAATTTTGTTTTAATAGAGATATAAATAAGGAAAAATTGTGTTATGATTATCCTAATTCTTTTTAGCTAGGAATATTATTTGTTAAACAATAATCAATTTGCAATTTTTTTAATTATTATATCAATTATTTTTGGCACTCTTATGGGTACATTTATAAAATTAGCTCAAGAAGAATTAAATGTATTTACAACTGGTTTTTTACGTTTTTTCTTTGGATTTTTAATCATCACCCCTTACATTCTAAAAACAAAATTTGAAGTATTTAGTACAAAAAATTTAAAAATTCATATTTTACGGTCAGCACTAAACTTACCTGCAATGTTACTTGGTTTTGCAGCTTTAGCTATGCTTCCATTAGAGAAAATGACAGCCATTCATTTTATAGTTCCTATCATTGTTACAATCTTAGCTGTGATATTTTTAAAAGAAAAAATCTATTTGTATAGGTCAATTGCATTAGTGATTGGTTTTCTAGGAATGTTAATAATATTGCGACCCGGTATTATAGATATTTCTATTGGAATATATATGGCGCTTATTTCATCGCTAATTTGGTCAATAGTTATAATTTTAACTAAAAAAGTATCTAAGGATGATAGTGCTATAACAATATTATCACACCAGTATGTTTATATGAGTCTTTTTTCATTTCCATTAGTTATATATTTTTGGGATCAGCCAAGCTTAAAAACAATTATTTTTATATTATGTGCTGCAATGTCAGGAACTATATTACATATTGCATTAAATCATGCATATAAATTAGTTGATGTAACTATGACTCAACCTTATTCATTTTTAGGATTAGTAGTTTCATCAATAATTGGATATTTTGTCTTTAGTGATAAACCTGATTTTTATACCTGGTTAGGTGCTTCTGTAATTTTTTGTGGTGTGCTTCTAATTTCTTACAGAGAACTTCAATTAAATAAAGAAATTACAAGAAAGAGATTAAATATTAATTCATAATATTAATATTTAACATCGTTAGATTATGTGTATTATTAATAAATGCAAAATAATTATTTTTATAAATGGATAGATAGTAATAAAGATGATGAAATAAATAGTTTCAAAGAATGTATCGATTCATATATTTATTTTAAGAAAGATGCTTTTTATAAAACTAACAAATTAATTAAAAAAAAACCAGAATTTAATGCTCCAAAATTATTAAAAATAGTTTTATTGCTTTTTTCTAGAGATGTACAAAAAATTTCATTAGCTAGAGAAACATTCAAATTAATTTCCACTGATGAAGTAAATGATTATTTTCATCAATATTTAGAGATAGTAAATCTCTGGATTAAAAATGATTTAAAAAATTTATTAAATAAATTGGAATTAATTATAAAAGATAATCCCAAAGATATTTTTGCAATCAGATTATTTCATTTTAATAATATTTTCTTGGGTATTGATAGTAAATTTTTAAATAAACATGAGGAAATACTAAGTAAGTGGTCTGAAAATGATCAGCATTACAATTTACTATTAGGGATGACTAGCTATGCTTTTGAAGAAAATAATATAATTGATAAAGCTAAGCTTTTAGCTTTAAATTCACTAAAACAATCATCAAATGACTTATGGAGTTGGCATGCCCTTTTGCATGTACACGATAATGAGAATAACAACTCTATTAACAACAATGATAATTTTAATAAAATTAATTGGTCAATTTACGGTCCAATAAAAAGACATATATGGTGGCATCAATCATTAATATTATTCTACAATCAAGAATATGAGAAAAGTTTAAAACTATTTGATAATTATTTCTCTTCTTCAGAAATTTTTTATTTAGATTTTTGTAATGCTTGTTCTTTTTTATTAAGACTTCATTACAAAGGAGTGGATGTTAAAGAAAGAATGGATAAATTAAAAGATTATGCTGAATATTTTAAAAATCAACACATACTTCCATTCATTGATTATCATCTTATTTTTTATTACTTATACTATAATGACCAAGATTATTTTCAGCAACTTGAAGAGAAAATGGAAGAAAATTATTTAGAAAATTCTTTTAAAGAAAATTATATTAATTACTTAAAGCCAATCATTCACAGTATGAAAACAAATGAATTATTAAACGAAAATATAATTAAATCACAATTTAAATACCTTGGAGGTAGTTTTGCTCAACGAGAACTTATTTTTTTAAGTTTAATCCAAAATACAAAATATGAAAAGAATAAATCAGATTTAATATCAGAATATAATGATTATAAATCAGTATCAAAATTATATGTATAATTCTAAATTATTAGAAGAAAAATTTATAAAAAATTCAAATAATAATTTTACCTTATTAAAAGATAATCTTTTTTTTCGAAATATAACTTTTCAAAATTTTCAAATTTTAAAGATGATATCATTTTTGGTAAGAGACAAAAATTGGAATAACTATGATCCTAAAATTCTAAATTATGAAGAGAACTTTGATACATCCTTAGAATATATATTCGATTTAGAATATGGTATAGATGAAATTCTTAAAACAAGAAATGTTATATTATTTTCTGATAATTCTATCACTCTATCCTCTGAAGGAGAATTTTTAACTGATTTTTGGACTAATAGAATAGGTTTTAATTTATTAATTCCATTACAAAATCATGTTGGTTCAAACATCATTGTAACAAAAGGGAACGATTTAAAAGAGGAAAAAAAATTTCCAGAAAACATAAAACCCGACCAACCATTTTTTAAATTTAAAAACCTTGCTTATACTTTAGACGATAGTTTGTTGGTTAATATTAATTTTGAGGGTATTTTATTTGAAATGGAGGATCAAAGAAACTGGGGTGATGCCTCTTATAAAATATATAGCGGCTCCTTATTAGAACCTTTCCCATATGTAGAAAAAGGGGGGACTAATTTCTCTCAAACTGTTAAAATAGATTTAGTAAATAAAAAACAAAGATCTTTCCCGTCTAAGAATATTGTAAAAATTGATCATACTACTCCTTATAAATTTCCTAAAATTGGTATAAAAATTGATTCTTTAATTGTTCCTGATGATAATTTAATAAATAACTTTGATTATTATTACTATCTTATTGATTTTACTGAAGATTTTACGAATGTAACTTCAAGATCTCAAAACAAAGTATTCCTTGTAGCTTTGGTTGATCATACTAATGATCCTGATGATGAGTTAAAAAAAATTTACAATTTTGTAACTGAAAATACTATTAATTTAGATAAAATTTTAATTTGTCCAAAAATATATTTGAATAGTTTTCAACCAGCTGGTGAATGGCCTAAAGCTCCGGAATTAAATGAATACTATAAAATTGCGAAAAAGATATTTTCTAATAGTGAAATTGTTTCTGGAATGGTCACTAATTTTACAGAATTAAATAGAAAAAGACCAAAAATGTTTTATGATTTGGTTAGTTTTTCCTTCACTCCAATTGTTCATGATTCTAGTGATTTTGGTGTATTAAATACACCTGAAACTATACCTTATATCCTTAAAACTCTAAAAAATTTTTCTAATAGTACCAATGTTCATATTGGTCCAATTTCTATTGGTATGCATTTCAATCCTTATGGTGAAGGTCTTGTAAGTAATAAAAACAAAATAAGATTAGAAATGGCTGATAGCGATCCAAGGCATGATCAATTATTTTCACTAACTTGGACACTGGCAATTTTTATTCAATCAATAAATAAAGAATCAAAATTTTTTACTTTTAATTCTATTTATGGGCATCATGGAATATTAAATAAAGATAATACCAAAAGACCATTGTATCATTTAAATAATTTTCTTATTTCATTAACAAATTCAGAAATTTTTAAATTTAATCCAGTTAACGAAGTGTATGGATTAAAAATCGTACTAAATGATAAAAAGTATTATTTATTTGTTAATTCCTCAAAACAAAAAAAGGAAATTATTATTCCTGAAATAAATTTTAGTAATCAATATAAGCTTAATTTAAACAATTATACTGATATTTTTAATAATGATTTTTCTTTTTTTAACTTTAAAAATGATACAAGTCCATATACGTTTGAGCCCTTAGAAATTAAATTTATAGAAGATAAATGAAAAAATTAAAAGGAGCATTAATTGGTTGTGGTTTCTTTGCTGAAAATCATATTTTAGCTTGGAATGAATTAAAAAATATTGAGATAATATGTGTTTGTGATTTAGATATTAAAAAAGCTAATAAATTTAAATCTAAATTTAACATTTTACATTCTTATTCATCGATAGAGTTAATGTTAAAAAAACATAAAATAGATTTTGTTGATGTTGTAACAACAATGGAGACACATTTAAATATTGGTAAAATTTTATCTAAGTATAAAATTCCAACTTCTATACAAAAACCATTTGCTGAAAATTTATCAAATGCAAAAAAAATTGTTTCTTTATATAAAAAAAACAAAACACCACTTATGGTGCATGAGAATTTTAGATGGCAAAGCCCTCTATTAAAATTAAAAGAAATTATAAATAAGGAGAAGTTAACTAAACCTCATTATGCCAAAATATCTTTTAGACATGCCAATCCTGTTGGATATACCAATCAAACATATTTATATGATTTAAAAGAGTATTTAACCTTAGACGTGGGAATCCATTTATTTGATTTAAGCAGATTTTTTATGGGAGAAGCAAAAAGTATTTATACAGTTAATCAAAATACAAATAATAAATTTAAAGGTGAAACAGATTTTATATGCCTAATAAGAAATAAAAATAAAAGTATTACCATTGTTGATGCATCTATTTCTTCAATAAAAAAACCTGATAGATTTGCTCAAACACTAGTTAATTTAGAATTCTCTAACGGCTCAATTGATTTGGATTACAATTATAAAATTACTCTTCACAAAAATAATAAGAAGAAGATTTATGATGGAAAACCAAAGAAATATAAATGGATTTCAAAGCCTTGGGATCAAATTCAGGAAAGTGTAATTAATACGCACAAACATTTCATTGATTCATTAATAAATAATATTGAACACGACACCAGCGGTGAAGATAACATAAAGAGTTTATCATTAGTCTTCAATTCATATAAATCTGATAAGCTAAGGAAAGAAGTTAAAATTTAATTATTTATTTAATTTTAAATTGTAAATTTAGATATTTCATCTCTAATTAATTTACTTAAGAGACTGTAACCAAGTACATTCATGTGTAATGGATCTTCTGAATAAAATTTTTCAAATCCAGCATCAAGCATTGGAGAACAAAGATCAATATAGCGCCATTGACTAAAATTCTCAATTTTATTTTTTATTCGTTCATTTGCTTCTAAAATTGTATTTAAATAATTATTTCTGAATACACTTGGTTTTATGGATACAAAAAAACATAACGTATGAGGTAATTTTTCATTAACTTCAGAAGCAAATAATAAAAATTCATTTTCTAAATTTTCAGCACTCATTCCGCTACCTATATCATTATCACCAGCATAAAAAATCATCTTGTCAGGATTATTTGGGACTACTATTCTGTTAAAATAGGTGCGACATGAAACTAATGTGGAACCACCAAATCCTAAGTTTAATAAACTATCAAATGACAAATCAGTTTTTGCATTTTCCCAATCTCTAAATGTTGAACTTCCAAATAAGACTATTTTGTTATTTTTATATTGATCTGAATGTAATTTAATTTCTAATTCTCTTACGTCTGCTTCAAATTCTTCTTCAATAGGGCTAACTAAATTTAAGTTACTAACTACATCTTCATTATTAATTTTATTTTTTGAAGCAGATTTTGCTAATTCAATTGCTTCTTCAACATATGTTCTAAAAGTTTTTCTATATTTAGATAAAAAATTTTCTAACTCTTTTTTATTTTTCATATCATTTATAAAATCTTTTATTTTTATTGGTTTTTTAATAACTGCTGAATAAATTGTATCAGAAATTGAATAATCAAAATTGGCTAATGCAATAGGAACAAGAAGAGGCTCTGGTTTTAATTGGTCTGCTAATAAAAATGCACCTGGTTTTAATGGGCCTGGAGAATTTGGAGTTAAATTATCTTCAGTTTCAGATGTACCTTCTGGAGCTATAACTAAAGGTCTGTTTTGATCAAAAATATTTTGAGTTTCAATAAATAATTTGCTTTTTCTCTTCTTTTTTTGTTCTTGAGTTTCGTTTAAATAATCTGATTCTGGTGTATGGACGAAAATATAATCTAAATTCTCATAATAATTATATCTCCAGAATTCTGTATTTCTAGAATATCGAGCAATTCTTTGACCACCATCACCATATTTTGGGAATAAAATTTTTGCACTAATAAAGTGACTATCTATACTAAATTGATGTCCATTAGCTAAACCATTTTCTTCAATGCTTGCCAAATGATTATAAAAAAATATGTTTGTAGGTTCGTCAGGTAAATTCTCCATACCTTTAATAACATAAGGCACTTGATCAAAAGCTTTTATAAAATCTGAATTTGTTAATTTTTGTAATGCTTTTTTATTTATTGAGTCATATGAGGTTGCTACTCTGTTATATATTTTGTTAAGTTGTTTGAAAAATCTATTTTTTCTTTCTATACCACTCAAAGCATCAATCATTAAACTAGCTATAGATTTTTCATCATCATTACCTGTTATAATTAAATCATAAATTGTATCGAATGCTAAAGAATGAGTTAAATGATTTTCTAATAAATGAGGTATTGTATAAAGTTTTGAATTACTTGGTATTGTTGCAGAATTATCATTTAATAAATATTGAAAAAACTCTTTTTCATTTTTAGCTGGATATGTCGTTAAGCCTGTTGAACTTTGAATATAACGACCTAACTGCCATAATTGTCTTTTAAAGAATTTGATTGCCAATTCTGCATTGGTTTTAATTAAATTATCAATAAACTCATTTGAAAATTTTAATATAGTTGTATCTCTTGTTGCTTTTAATGAGTAGGGTGATACAATTTCATGAAATCCTGAAGATAATGATAATGCTACTCCTGGTCTAGCTATTGATCTTGAATTGTTTTCTAATTGATCATCTTTTAAATTTGTAAAAGATGCCTCAACCTTACCTTTTAACAAAATATTTATTCCATCTGATTTAGTTCCTTCTAGCGCTATATATTCACCTGCTGAAAATAGCCTAACGTTTGCATAGTTTATTAATTCATCGAGATCATTATCATCAAGAAAAGCTAAAAATGCAGAATTTTTAATTCTTTTTGTATTTACAATATCTCCACTAGTTTTAACACCTTCTGCTATATTAATGTTTTTTTGTTCAATAGGTTTTTTTAAATTGCGAGATGACTCTATTAAATTAATTGATTCAAATAATAAAAAAGAATAAAAAAAACTTGCATAATCAGGATCTACTTCTTCTAATTCTTTTAATTTTTCTATTTTGATAGAAATATATTCTGAATTACCTTTAATAAATATATCCGACATATATCTGCCTGGTGCATTTAAGCCAGAAATTCCAAGAGGTGATCCTTCATTTTGTAATGTTGCTAACTTATAAAAAACATTATTATGATATTTTACATATTCCGCTTCACCTTTTAAAAGAATAAAAATTTGATCTGCAATACCATGCTGTTCTGCAATTTTGATGTCTTCATTACTTTTATGAAATTCTGCACCAGAATTTATTAAATCTTCAGTATTTTTTTTTGGAGACAAAGAAAAACCTTTATCTACAAGTATTAAAGATATTTTTTCACTTAAATTCATTAATTATCTAACTTAATAAATTTCCCATTTTATTTAAAGAGAAAAATATTATCTTCTTATAATTGACTTAAAAATATTGATAAAAGATAACAGTATTATTTTTAATCTAAATATACTTACAATGGATTGAGCTAAATATGTCAATGCAGCAGCTCTTAAAACGGATTTGCATTGGTGCATATTCTCTCTAGGAACAAATCTTTTGAGTATTGGTAAGGCTCTCTTAAAACTTGCATCAAATTCTACAGGAAGAGTAATCAAATGGATTAGTACATTTGTAGATAAACATCCCATTATTATTATCGCAGCAATGAGGGTGATAAATGGACTTTTAGTGAAGGCAAATATTGATGGTAGTCCTATAATTAATAAAAATGAGCCAATTCTTTGAAAGATCATTGTTTTTTCAATTAATGATTGTCTAAGAATAAGTGGTTTGTATTTTTCTTTATCTTGAATTGCATGACCAATTTCGTGTGCAACAACCGCAATGCTTGTAATACTTTTTTTATCAAGTTTATCTGTAGCAATATGTATTTTTTTTTCTTTAGGATTGTAATGATCTAATTGCTGAATAGGATTAATTGATACATTGGTAATTTTTTCTTCTTCAAGGATTTTTTTTCCAAGTTCTCTACCAGTGAAAGGCATATCAGGTAAAATTTTATTATATTTTTTTAAAATATAATTTACCCATAAACTTGGTAGAAACATTACAATAAATGGCAAAAAATAGTAAAATAATTTAATCACAATATAAAAATAGGAATAATATTATTAAAAATCAATTTTATTTAAACTAGTATTATCATCAATAATTAATTATTGCTTAAAAAGTGAAATCTAAATTTGAAAGAATTAATAGACTTCCCCCATATATATTTGGGGAGATAAATTCATTAAAAATGAAACTGAGATCAGAAGGTAGGGATATTATTGATTTTGGCATGGGCAATCCTGATATGCCAACACCTCTTCACATAAGACAGAAATTGAAAGAAGTTATAGATAAACCAGGTGTTGGGCGTTATTCAGTTTCAAAAGGCATTAATGGATTAAGAAAAGCTCAAGCTAAATATTATAAAAAACGATTTAATGTTGATTTAAATCCATCAAGTGAAATTATAGTAACAATTGGCTCAAAGGAAGGTTTAGCAAATTTAGCACAAGCTATAACTTCAAGAGGAGACAGGATATTATGCCCTGATCCATCATACCCTGTTCATCCATATGGTTTTATGATTGCCGGAGCAAAATTAACACCTTTAAGAACATTTTATAATGGACAATTCGATAGAAACAAATTTTTATCAAATATTGTTAATAATTTAAAAAAATATTCTTCAATAAAAGTTATTATCGTTTCTTTTCCTTCAAATCCAACAGCTCAGATAGTTGATTTAGATTTTTATAAAGAATTAGTGAAAATTGCAAAAAAATATCAAGTTTATATTCTATCCGATTTAGCTTATTCTGAAATTTATTTTGGTAATAATCCACCTCCATCAATATTAGAAGTTAATGGAGCAAAGAACATAGCAGTTGAATTTACGACTTTATCTAAAACTTATGCAATGGCAGGATGGAGAATAGGTTTTGCTGTTGGAAACAAAACATTAATTGAAGCATTAACAAAAATTAAATCTTATGTAGACTATGGTGCTTTTACTCCTGTGCAAGTAGCAGCTACTGCTGCTTTAAATGGATCTCAAAGATGTGTAGAAGAAATAAGAGAGACTTATAAAAAAAGAAGAGATGTTTTAATAGAATCTTTTGAAAGGGCTGGTTGGGATAAAATTCCAGAGCCTGAAGCATCAATGTTTGTATGGGCTCCTTTACCAAAAAAATATAAAAAAATGGGTTCTATGAAGTTTGCCAAGAATTTAATGATTAATGCCGACGTTGCAGTAGCTCCTGGTTTAGCTTTTGGAAAAGGAGGTGAGGGATTTGTTCGTATTGGTCTAGTAGAAAATACTCAAAGAATAAGACAGGCAGCTAAAAATATTAAAAGATATTTTAATACTTAATATTAAACTGATAAAATCTTAATATAATGTGATAATTTTTCACCTGCATCCCAGGCATCGCTTAGACTTTTTCCTAGAGCCCAGTCTCCACTTAAAAATATTTTATTATCCTCAGAATTAATCCAATTTTTTTTTGATATAGTATTATAACTCAATTTTGTTTGTGCATATAACCACCTGTGTGATTTAATAAAACTTACATTATTCTTTATATCAAATGTTTCTTCAAATATTGATTGAGCATATTTTTCTAGTTCAGTCTTGTTTATATCAATATTATTTTTTGTATATTCAGAACTCATATTTAATACCCAACAATCATGGGATAATTCATTAAATTTTATATTTTGATTCATAAAGAAACTAATATCTTTATGAAGGTTTAATCCTGCTTTAACATTAATGTTATTATTATCTTTATAGCTTAACATTACAGTATGTATTGGGTCATAAGATGGTTCGCTAACAATCTGAGTAAAATCAATCAAATCTTTTGAAAGTTCTTTTGATTGTAAATAAGGTATACAAATTAAAATATAATCAAAATCTTTAAATTCTTTCTTTTCAGAAAATAACGAGAAGAGATGATTACTATTTTTTGAAATTTTAATTATTTTTGAATTTAAATAACTTTTTACTTTAATATTATGAAAAATAGACTTTGGAATAGAATTCATTCCATTTTGACCAATAATAATTTTTTTTCTGATCTTTTTATTTTTTAAATAATCTGTTGCGAAATCTATTTCTATTACTTGCCCCAAATTATATTTACTTATTACTTCATTTAATTGAACTACAGAATGATTTGCTGATAGATAATGTGCACCATGATCAAAAAGATAATTATCATGCTTTCTAGTAGAGACTCTTCCTCCTGGTCTCCATGATTTATCAAAAATTGTAATATTATGTTCTTGAAGATTATAAGCAAGAGACAAACCAGTCATCCCAGCTCCAATTATTGCAATATTTTTCACATTAATTAATATAAACTATTTGAAAATTTTTTTTGCCTGAAGATTTAATTTTTTTTAAACCAAATTTACTGCATAGATTTTTGTATCTCTGTTTTGCTGGTAAGTTAATTGTTTTAAAATGTATATTATCATGACCGAACATCATTTTCTGACCATTAATTTCATATAATTTTTTATAAATACTAGATTTTCTTCTGATAACCATAATTTAATAAAAAAAATATATAGTTAAATTTAAAGCTGCAAAGATAAATACTATCGCAATAGTTGCGTATAAATTTCTTTTGTTCATATCTATTTATAATTAAAATTATACTTAAAAGTCAAGATACTAATTTAATTTAACATTAATGATTTTAAGAAATCTAAGTTTTCAATTAATCGTCTTAATTCTTCTGGATCTAGTCCTTTTAAATTTTCTTTAAATAAATTTTGATAGTCTAACGTATCAATACGATCCGTATAAATTTCTTTTAAAGAAATTGTATTTGAATTATCATAATCATAATTCCCAATTAATATTTTTGATAATGCAGGAAATATTAGTGATGTAGTTGTATAAGTTGCAAATCCTATTTCTCTGTCTTCGTCTTGTCTTTTGTCAATAAAGGTAAAATAAATAGCTATTCTTGCTGCACGTGTTAATTCTGCTACAGATAATTCATCATCTTGTGATACATCTAAAAATGAAAAAGTTTCATTAATACAATTTGCGGGATTGCTATCATTATTACATGTTTCAATTAATTGAGAATTCATTAAGTTAATAATTTCTCCATAAATAATTTGAAAGACACTAGGAATTGATTCACATTTTTCATAAACAGAATACTCTGATGAATTTAAAAAAGAATAATCTATACCATCCCAACCATCAGGAGCAGTCACTTCAAGTAAATTATCACCATCTTTTTTTAAAAAATAATAATAACTTCCATCTAATTCACCCCATTTATAAGCTGACCAATCTTGCACCTTTGATGTTTTTGATACATTAAATCCAACATATGTTTCATCAATCCACATACTTGTGTTATTTGATATTATGAATACTTGATATTCTGCATCACAATCATCACTCCAAATACCTTGCATATCTTTTGGAAAATTATCTTCAAATATTAATTCTGCATTGAGGTGAAATGGAAATAATAAAAAAATACTAAAAATGAATTTTACTAAATTATTCTTCATAGGGCATAACTCTTATTACATTTCCGTAGATAATTACAACTCTTTGACCATTTGGAAGGGCATTATCATCTCCTTGCACAAAAGCTTTTTCTTGATCATTTTGGCAGTTAGAAATGTCATTACCACATTCATCAATGTTCACTATATATTGAAAGCCATCATGATTACCAATTTTAGCTTGTATTACTGAGCCCATAGCAGCTCCTCCAATAGTTCCATATACTATCGCTATATCTTGACACTTTGTTCCTAATATTTCTTCTTCCCCACATATTTGAGATGCTAAAAGTCCTCCTATCATTGCTCCAGCAGTTGCTCCTATCCAATCACTTTCACCTTCAATCTTTACTGGAAGAGAGGTTTTGATGGTTCCATATTCAATATTAGTTACTTTTTGTGCATCAGATTTTTTTACCTTGTTTGGAGATGTGGTATTACAAGAGATTAGTGCAAAACTAATTATAAGGGGAATTACCAATAATTTTACTAATTTGGTCATTATTTTACAACTTATTATAGTTAAAAATTGTCTAAAATAAGCAATTAATTTTAATAAATCATATAATTTTTCTAATAACTTACTATTTAATTATTGATGAAAAGTTTATTTTTAATTCTTGGAAATCAATTATTCCCACATAAACACCTTAGAAAATATAAAGACTCAACAATTTTTATGTGTGAAAGCTTTGATCTTTGTACTTTTCAAAAACATCATAAATTAAAACTCATTCTTTTTCTGTCATCAATGAGATCTTATGCTGATGAATTAAAAAAAAATAAATTTAAAGTAAATTATATTGATTTAAAAAAAGATTTTAAATTATCCTACGAAAAAAAATTAGAAAATTTTATAAAAAAAAACAAATTCGAAGAATTAATTTCTTTTGAAATTGAAGATAAATTTTTTGAAAAAAAAATAAGCACCTTATGTAAAAAAAATAAGATTAAATTAACTTTTATACAATCACCCATGTTTTTAAATTCAAGAGATGAATTTAAAAATTATTTAAGTAAGACAAAAAAACCTTTTATGGCAAATTTTTATAAAATTGCCCGTGCAAAAATAGATATTTTGATGGAAAATAATAAGCCCAAAGGTGGAAAATGGAGCTTTGATGAAGATAACAGAAAAAAACTCCCTAAAGATATTAAAATACCAGAAATGATTACAGCAAAAGAAACAAAGCATACAAAAGTTTTAAAACAAGAAATAAATAAAATTTTTAAAAATCACCCAGGTCAAGTTGATAATTTTTGGCTACCTACAACTTATGATGATGCTGTTAAATGGTTAGATTATTTTATTATTAAAAAATTTAATTTATTTGGCGATTACGAAGATGCAGTGGATACTAATAATAACTTTTTATTTCATAGTGTTCTTAGCCCCATGATTAATTTAGGTTTATTAACACCAGAGCTAATAGTTGAGAGAGTTAGAAAAGTTGAAAATAAAATTAAAATTAATTCTTATGAAGGTTATATCAGACAAATTATTGGATGGAGAGAATTCATTAGGGGAATTTACCAAAATTATGATCAACAATTAGAAGAAAATAATTTCTTTCAACATAAAAATTCTCTTACTAAAAAATGGTATGACGGTACAACCGGGTTAGATCCTTTAGATCACTCAATTAAAAATGCTCTAAAATATGGGTATACTCATCATATTGAGAGATTAATGGTTTTATGTAACATTATGAACTTATGTGAAATTAAACCTAATGAAGTTTATAATTGGTTTATGGAAATGTTTGTAGATAGCTCAGATTGGGTAATGTCACCTAATGTTTATGGTATGGGATTGTTTAGTGATGGAGGTATATTTAGTACCAAACCTTATATTTGTGGTTCAAGTTATTTTATGAAAATGATGAATTTTAAAAAAGGTAATTGGAATGATATTATGGACGGGTTGTATTGGCGTTTCATTAATAAAAATAGAAAATTTTTTCAATCTAATCCTCGTTTAAATATGATGGTTAATATCTACGATAAAATGAATACTGAGAGGAAAAATCATATAATAAAGAAAGCAAATCAGTTTATTCGTGATAATACCAATTAGTGGATAAATTCAATGTTGTTGCGGCAATAATAATAAAAGGTGATAAATATTTTATTGCTCAAAGAAATAGAAATAAACATATGGGATTAAGTTGGGAATTTCCAGGTGGAAAAGTGGAAAAAGGTGAGACTTTTGAAATTGCGCTTAAAAGAGAAATTAAAGAAGAACTTAATATAGAAATAAATATTAAAAATAAATTAGGTGAAGAAAATTACCAAGATGACAAAATAAATGTGAAATTACATTATTTTATATGCTCTCATGCTAATGGTGAAATTATTTTGAGTGAACACGAAGACTCAGCTTGGGTTACCAAAAATGAATTTAAAAATTATAATTTTGCAGAAGGAGATAGTGATATTATAAACTTATTATAAGTCTAATTTTAAATTCGTTTAAATCCTTAATTTTTCTACTTTTTTTTTCAAAAATTTTATTTTCTTTTATTTTAGTGATAAAGACCAATGGAATTTATGAAAGTTAATAAGGACCAAATATCAGCATGGGGTGTCCATGCTTTTACAGGATCAGGAGCTATACTTGGATTCCTTGCCTTAATATCAATATTGAATAATGATCAAACTGGTGCTTTTTTATGGTTAGGTTTAGCATTATTAGTTGACGGGATTGATGGTACATTAGCAAGAAGAATAGGGGTAGAGGAAAAAGCACCAAATTTAGATGGAATAATTTTAGATAGTATAGTCGATTATCTTAACTATGTTATTAACCCTGCTTTAATGATTTACTGGTTTCAATTAGTCCCAAATGGTTTTGAAATTATAATGCCAGCAATAATATTTGGAGTTTCATTGTACACTTTTATTAATGTTAATATGAAAACTGATGATTATTATTTCAGAGGATTTCCTGCAATTTGGAATATTGTAGTACTTTATTTTTTCATATTAAATTCAAATGTTTGGATAAATCTTATTGTAATTATTATTTTATCAATATTAACTTTTATTCCTTTTAAATTTGTTCATCCATTAAGAGTAAAATCTTATCGAAACTTAACTATTTTTTTTACCGTAATATGGTCAGCAACAACATTGAGATTAGTTACTAAATCTGAAATAAATTTAATTATAAATGATACTATAGTGTTAATTATCTGGTTAATCTGCACAGGTTATTTTTCATATATTTGTTTAAATAAGTCATTAAAAGACTTCTCTTAGTAAGCAATTTAGCTATTTTTTTATATATGCATTTTTTGCATATCTAAATATGATCATAATCAATTTAAATATAAATAATTTTTATTATTAATTTTTACATCGTTCATTTTGAATAATTCAAAACGGAAGTAGAAGAAAGTTGAAGGAACGCATGCAAGTTATTAAATCGTTCAATCTGTTTTTAACAGATCGGAAGTAAGCTAAAGCTGAAGGAACGCGGATCTTATAAAAATCCATAGCTAAGCATGAACTATAACAGATTGAAAGGACTGTTATTAAATATGATAGGTATTAAGTTTGGATTTATAAATACTTCATTCATTTCATCGTACTAAATATGTTTAATGAAATGTATCAATCTGAGAGTCTAATCAGAAATCATTATAACAATATAAATGAATGGTTAGAAAAAATGACTGCTAAAGTGATTAATGAAAAAAATGCTGAGGCTGAGACTCATTTTAGAAATATAGGAATAACATTCTCAACTAATAGTGAAACAGCAAGAGAGAGAATAATACCATTTGATTTAATTCCAAGAATTTTTACTTTTAGTGAATGGTCTAAATTAGAAAAAGGAGTAATTCAAAGAGCGAAAGCTTTAAATGCTTTTTTAGCAGACATTTATAATCAAGGAGAAATAATAAAAGCTAATATTATACCTAAAGAATTAATTTTTAAAAAAAAATCTTACGAAGTTTCAATGTTTGGTTTTACACCACCTAGATCAATTTATAGTCCAATAGTAGGTATAGATTTAGTAAGAACAAATCATAATGAGTATTTTGTATTAGAAGATAATTGTAGAACACCTAGCGGTGTATCATACATGTTAGAAAATAGAGAAATAATGATGAGAATGTTTCCTGATTTATTTCATACAAATCGAGTTACACCTATTGATGATTATCCAACTAGATTACTTCAGACTTTAATGAGTTTAGCTCCAATAAAATGCAACACATCTGAGCCAGTATGTGTTCTTCTTACACCTGGTCCATTGAATAGTGCTTATTATGAACATAGTTTTCTATCCGATCAAATGGGTATTGAAATGGTAGAGTCTACTGATTTGTTTGTTGAGGGTGAATTTCTATACATGAAAACCGTGGATGGTCCCAAAAAAGTAGATGTTGTATATAGAAGGATAGATGATGATTTTTTAGATCCTCTTTGTTTTAACCCAAATTCAGTAATTGGAATTCCTGGAATTATGGATGTGTATAGAACTGGAGGAGTAAATATTTGTTCAGCTCCGGGTGCTGGTATCGCAGATGACAAAGCAATTTATATTTATGTTCCAGAAATGATAAAATTTTATTTAGGAGAACAACCAATATTAGAAAATGTTCAAACATGGAGTTGTGACAAAGATGATGATCTTAATTATGTATTAGATAACTTATCTGATCTTGTTGTAAAAGAAGTTGATGGCTCTGGAGGATACGGGATGCTAATAGGTCCAAAATCCTCTAAATCCTCAATTGAAGAATTTAGAAGAAAACTTTCAGCAAATCCTCGGGGGTATATTGCGCAACCTCTCTTAGATCTATCATTCTCTCCAACTTTGATAAAAAATCAAGTTGAAGGAAGAAGAGTTGATTTGAGACCTTTTTGTTTAATGGGAGAAAATGCACAATTAAGTTCTGGAGGATTAACAAGAGTTGCAATGAACGAGGGATCTTTCGTTGTTAATTCAAGTCAAGGTGGTGGAGTCAAAGATACATGGGTTTTAGCGGAATGAGATACAATGTTAAGTAGAACAGCTGAGTATCTTTACTGGATTAGTAGATATATGGAGAGAGCTGAGACTAATGCTAGACTCTTAGATGTAGGTTATAGAATGTCATTATTTCCTAATCCAAATGGATACAATAATGAGTGGGAATCTGTTTTAGCTGCTGCAGGCGCAATACAAGGATACAAGAATAAATATAATATTATTGAACAAAAAAAGGTTGAAGATTATTTATTTTTTGATGAAGATAATCCATCATCTGTTTTTAATTGTATTCTTAATGCTAGAAGTAATGCTTTAGTTGTAAGAACTTCATTCACACCTGAATCTTGGCTAGCTATTAACAAAACTTATCAAGAAATTTTAAAATTAAAAAATAATAATTTTAATGCATCAGACCTTCCTAATTTAACTGAATGGACTATCGAACAAGTAAATTTATTTAGAGGTTCATTAAGTTCTTTATTAAGAAACGATGGTTATAACTTTCTTTATTTAGGATTATTTGTTGAAAGGGCAGATAATTCTGCAAGATTATTAGATGTTAAATATTTTGTTTTACTACCTAAACCTCAATATATTGGAGGTAATATTGATAATATGCAATGGAGTATACTCCTTAGATCTTTATCATCTTTTAGAGCTTTTCGTTGGGCATACGATGGTGATGTTACTTCTACAAAAATAGCTGATTTTTTAGTACTAAACAGTGATTGTCCAAGATCACTTAGTTTTTGTATACAAAACATTGTAAAACACTTAACAAATTTGACTTGCAGTCCTGAGAAAGTTAATAAAATTTATAATACCTTAAAAAATCTTAATATTAAAATTCAAGAAGAGAAAATAGAGTCAATTGTTGATTTTGGCCTTCATGAATTTGTTACACAATTTATTAATAAAATTTCAAGCGTAGATTCTGATATTCAAAAGGAGTTTTTTAATTAATGGAAATAATAATTGAGCATACAACTAAATATGAATATAAAAATCCTGTAGCTGGACTTATACAATCAACTAAACTTTATCCATCTGAATATAATGGTTTAAAAATTCTAGATTGGAATGTTCATCATGACTCTGCAGAAAAATCTGCAGTCTATAAAGATGGAGAAGCAAATAATATACAAAGTTTTACTAGTTTAAAAAAAGTAAAAAAAATTCAGTTTACTGTTCTTGGTAAAGTAGAAACTTTTGATACAAAAGGGATTTATTCTAACCCAGATGATAAATTAGATCCATGTGTTTATTTAAGGAATTCAAATTTAACTATTCCAGATGTAGACATAAAAAATTTAGCCTTAGAAGCAAAAAATGGTTTTAACAATGATGAAAGATTACTTATTTCTCACAATTTAATGAATTTAGTAAGAGAAAAAGTTGAATATAAACCTCTTTCAACAAATAATGAAACAACAGCTCAGGTAGCTTATAATCAAAAAAAAGGTGTATGTCAGGATCAAGCACACATAATGGTGTCAGCTGCTAGATCAATCAATATACCTGCTAGATATGTTAACGGTTATATGCATAATAATTCACATTCATCAGAATTTCAGTCAACACATGCATGGGCAGAATTTTTTATAGATGATCTTGGTTGGGTTGGTTTTGATCCTACAAATGGTTGTAGCCCTGATGAAAGATATATAAGGGTATCTTGTGGCCTTGATGCAAGTGAAGCTGCACCTATAAAAGGGGTTTTCTACGGACATAATGGTCAAAACAATTTGATTGAAAACTTAGATATACACGTTCAAACACTTGAAAATAATTCTCAACAATAAAAAAATTTGTTAAAATTCTAAAATAAAAAAGGAAAAATATGTACCAAAATAAAAAACAACTTCAATTTATATGGATTTTTAAACCTGAATTTTCAGATGTTGCAAAGCGAGTAGCTGAAGATCATGTTAAATGGATGAATGAAACACACACTAAAGAAGGAGAAAAGGCTCTTATAGTATTAAATTGGTCAATTGGACCTGAATTTAAAGAAGGAGCCGAGACAGGAAACATAGCTCTTATTTTAACAGAAATTTATGAAAACCAGGCTGGAATAGATAATCATTTTATGCTTGCTCAAAATAATAGAAGCTATTTTAGAGATGATTTAGATGAATTTGCAAAAAATTGTGAACAAAGAGTAACTATTCATTCTTCAGATGTAATTCAATCAATATAAATTAATATAAAAAATAAATCTATATCTGATTTTTAAAATCATTTCTTCATTATAATCATTATTTAGCTTTATTTTATACATTAGCTAGCCTATCTATGTGATAATGGAAATTGAAAAAATTTTTAAAAATTTAATTTTAGCAGACTTTATTGTTATAATTTTAATGGTTATATCATCTATGTATCAACCATCAGAAATTTCTAATATTTATGAAAATTTAAATGATGGATTATTATCTAATTTTGAAAATTTTTCTCGAATAGTATCTATTAGTTTATTCTTTCTATATCTATTTACTTTAAATTTACTTTATAGATTTATCTCTTACGGCAAACCATTGTATTTATTTTTAGTAGTAGCTGGCATAGTTCTAAATTATTTTAGTGGTTCTGTTATTTATACTGCTTTTAGTGGTATGCTTGATCAAATTGGTGGATTGATTAGTGGAGCAATTTTAATTCTTTTATATTTTTCACCAATTAAAGATAACTTTAGATAAAAAATAACTTAGTTTTCTGCAATCAAATCAATATTTATGTATTTTTTATCAAAATTTAGTTAGAATATAAACATAGGTTGGTCAAAACCCTTGTAAAAAAAAGACCATAAATTTAATTATGGTAAGAACATTAGCTAAATTTATAATTGGTTTATTAAGCATATGGGCATTAGCATTTATAATTGCAGAGATTATGGGTGTAACTATCTATTTTCCATTTACTATAGTTGAAAAACAAGAAGTACCATATCATAGGATTACTTCAGTCAGATTAGCTGTTTTTCTAACTTTTGCATACTTTGGTTTTAGATATCTTTTCTTCCAATCAGAAAAACTTTATCCTATTCAGTTTTTAGAAATTTATATTAAATCTTTAACAATTTGTTGTTTATTTGTTTTCTACACCAGTCAAGTTGAATTTAGAGAATACTATTTTGTTTTTTTCTTATTTATAGTTTCATTAATCTTACATTTTGCATCAAGAAAAAAGATAAGAAGTTATTTTAATTAAAACAAGCGGTTATTAAACCGCTTGTAATTTATTAGTAACCTTCAAATATTGTTCTAAGAATTATTAAAACGAGTCCAACTAATGGAAACATCACTCCTCTTATATTTGGAGTAATTCCATAATTATTTACAAGATTAAAGTATCTAACTACCGAACTAATTAAAGCTATGGCCATAAGCATAAATAAAAAAGAATACCAAAATTTATATTGTACAACATTTTCATCATATGTATTTCCAGTAACATCAAAAGTTAGCAATATAGACATCAACAACATAGTTAAAAAAACCGCACCTAGAGGACCTCTAAAAACTAATTTAGGTTCTTCATTTGAAAATCCTAATTCATTAAAGAATTTATCATTGAAATAAAATTGATAAATAATAAACAAATTAAAAAGCATAAATAAAACATGGAATGTAAATGCCATTGTTCCACCAGCTTCTAAAATATATTCAGCCATAAAATCTCCTATTTTTATTATAATTATCAAAATATTAATGATTCTTTATAAAAAAATTATTAAAGTAGTTTAAAATGAAAAATATATTAGTTACAGGTGGTTCGGGTAAAGCGGGAAGAGCAACAATAAATTTACTATTAAAAAAAAACTATAATGTGTTTAATGTAGATTTAGCTCACCATTCAGAATTGGATGTCCCTTTTTCTAAAGTTAATTTAGAAAATTTTGGTGATGCAATGGAGTCTGTATCTGAAATAGATGACCGTATTAATGGAATTGATGCAATTATTCATCAAGCAGCTATTCCTGCTCCAGGTTTAGAAACCAATCATAAAACTTTTAGAATGAATACTCTGAGTACTTACAATATTTTTCAGGCAGCTAAAGTTTTAAAAATAAATAATATTGTATGGGCTTCAAGTGAAACTGTTCTTGGTTTACCTTTTGACACATATCCGCCATATGTCCCAGTTGATGAAGAATATTATCCTCGTCCTGAATCTAGCTATTCCTTATCAAAAGTAATGGGTGAAGAAATGGCTAGACAATATTGCAGGAGAAATCCTGAAATGAAAATATTTGGACTTCGTTACTCAAATATAATGGAAGAGAAAGATTACAAACAATTTCAATCATTCCAAAAAGATCCGTTTTTAAGAAAATGGAATTTTTGGGGATATATTGACGCTAGAGATGTAGCTCAAGCTTGTTTATTAGCAATGGAAAGTAAATTAAAAGGTGCTGAGAATTTTATTATAGCTGCTGATGACACTGTTATGGAAGAAGATAATAAATCTCTTCTTGATAAAGTATTTCCAAATATTCAAATTAAAGGTGAAATTGGAAAAAATAAAACATTGCTAAGTAATGATAAAGCTAAAAAAATTTTAGGATTTAAACCAGAATATTCTTGGAAAAATATTAATTAAAGTTCCAAACTCATTAAACCATTTTTATCAAAACTAATTGGAATTGGATTTGATATTTCTCCAATAAAATTACCATTTTGATCATCATGCAAAAAAGCCATAAAGAAAAATTTACTATCTTTTTCAATAACTCTACCTGCATAAAGTTCTATTTCAGAACTTGTTGTAAAGTAGGGGCCAGGTGCCAAATTCCATGGACCTTCAAATTTATCTGCAATTAAATAATGCGTTCCTCGCTTATTCGGCCCATTATAAATTTTTTTGAATTCATTCGACCAATCTTCGGGATGATTGCAAAATAAACAATACCATTTATTTTTAACTTTAAATATTTGAGGAACTTCAAACTGACTAAATAATCCTCCAAATAAAGGTTGAATAGATTTCCATTCATAAAGGTCATTTGATTCAGCCATTCCAATTACACCACACTGATAAGGATCATTGTGAATTGATGCTCTAGCTGTGTATGCCATTATAAATTTATTTTCATAAGGATGCTTCATTACCCATGGATCACGCATAGCACGATCTTGCCAATAATTATCACTCTCTAACTCTTGGTAAATATTTTTATCTAAATCGAGAGCTAATCCATTTCCATATCTATTAAAAGAATATGGTGTGTCACCTATTGCATGACCAATTCTTTGTTTGCTGCCATTTTCCTTTTTATTTCTACCTGTATAAAAGTAGTGCCATTTATTTTTATTTTTAATTATTGATCCTGTCCAAGTTGTATAATCATCAAAATTTTCATTTTTAGAAGGAGTAAAAACTGTACCATGATATTCCCAATTAATTAAATCTTTTGAGGTAGCTAATCCATGAGTAACATTATTATGCCTTAGATCAGGATCTTTTAGAGATTTATCAGCTTGAAGAAAATAACAATACCAAATCTCATTATCATTACTTATCCAAAAATCCCAAAGCCATTTTTCTTTAAGTTTTATCAATTTAATTAAAAGATATTTCTGCTAAAGAAGCAGTATCTTCCAAGTATAAATATAATTTATTATTATAATAAATCATATCTCTTATTCTTTCACCAATATCTAATTTTTTTACAATATTAAAATTATTCTCCTTGTTATTATAATTGTATTCAAAAAAATATAGAGAATGGGCTTTTAAAGACGCTACAACATATTGCTTCTCATTATCTAATCCAATAATTTGTGAAATTCCTATTGATGGATTGAAATATTTTAATGGTTCTATAAATCCATGTTCGGAATGTGATTTATGTAATGGATATTTTTCATATTTATTTTTATTTTCAGGAGCATTTTTACCTCCATAATGTTCTCCATAAGATGAAATGGCCCAACCAAAATTTTGCATGGAATTGTAATCAAGTTTTATTACATTAATTTCATCTCCACCTTGAGGTCCATGTTCTGCCTCTAAAAGAAAATTTTTATCCTCATTATAAAAAAGACCTTGAGGATTTCTATGACCCATACTGACAACTTCATAATCATTATTTTTCTTATTAATTTTTAGAACCTTACCAAAAATACTACTTTCACTCTGTGCTCGATAGCGACTTCTAAAATCACCTATGGAAAATAATACTATTTCATTATTTAAATTTATAATTCTCCCACCAGATTGATGAGCATTGTATTCATCATCTATATTATCATATTCATTTACACATTCTTCAGATGTAAACAAAGTTGTAAAATGAATATAAACATAATTCATTTTTCCTGAAAGCAAACTGGTATTCCAACAATCTTCTTTAACTTCTTTTGTATAGGAGACGTAAATATCACCATCAAATATTTCCACATCTTTTATTGAGTACCAACCTCCTTTTAACCATGAGTATTTTGGATCATCGAAATGTCTTGATTTTTTAAATTGAGTAATATCAATAAAATTATTAAGATTATTTTGAATCTGTTTAAGAGATATTCCAAATTTTGGTTTATTTAATGGTTTTTTTGAGTACCCAATAATACCACTAGATGAAACTAGAATTAGATTATCTTTATGAATATCTAAATAACCACTTCCAGGAGTTGTATTCGTTATTCCATATAGTAAAGTATCTCCAATGGGAGTATAAAATTTTACACTTAAATTATCATCATAGATATTAAAACGTCCATCGTAACCATAATTTAAATCTTTTCTTTGTTCTTTAAACATCATATCAAACTCAGAAGGATCTATTTTTTTAAAAATTTGGTTAAAAGTTGTTTGATTTTGTTCTAATTTTTTTAAATTATTATTAAGATTATTATTTAAATTATTAAATGCATTAACAAATATTTGTCTGTCTCCACTTATAAATATTTTTTCTTTATTAATTTTTTGTATATTCTCCTCTAGATCATTTATATTTTTTTCATCCACTTGAATTGTTGCAGCTAATTTTTGTCTATTTATATTTTCTAATTCTTCAATTTTCTTTTCTAAATTTCCAATATTTTTAAAAGGTACTACATATTTAAAGGTAAATTCTCTAAGATTTTTTCCAAAATTATTTGTAATAAAAGAAAAATCTAATAATAAATTTAGTGAAAGAACGAATATTAAAATAATAATAGATGTATTTTTAAAATTAAACATCCTAATTAATAGATACTTCTGCGATAGATGCTGTATCTTCCAAATATAAGTATAATTTTTCATTAAAATAAATCATATCTCTTATTCTTTCACCAATATGAACTCTTTCAATTTTTATATTATCACTATTACCGTTACTCACTTTATTTGGGGTTGAGATTTTTTCATCATTGTAGTCATATTCAAAAAAATAGAGAGATTCATCCTTCATCGATGCTACTACATAACTATTATTTTTATCTAAACCAACTATTTGAGAGATCCCAATAGATGGATTAAAGTAAATTAGAGGTTCGATAAAATTATATTCAGAGTGAGATTTATGTAGTGGGTATTTTAGATACTTTTTTTTGTTATAGGGTGCATTTTTTCCACCATAATGCTCTCCATATGAAGATATAGCCCATCCATAATTAGGTATTTTATTATTATTCAATTCTATTAAATTAATTTCATCACCACCTTCAGGACCATGTTCCGCCTCTAATAGGAAATTATTTTTTTTATTGTAATATAATCCTTGAGGGTTTCTATGCCCCATACTTACAACTTTGTAATCTTTTGTGTTTTTATTAATTTCAATTATTTTACTAAATATACTATCTTCTTTTTGCGCTCTAAATCTACTTCTAAAATCACCAGTAGAAAAAAATAGATTTTGATCATCTACGTTAATTATTCGTCCTCCAGATTGATGTGCATTAAACTCACCGTCAATGTTATCATAAAAATGAACACATTCATCTGACGTGAAAAGATTTTCAAATATAATAAGCTTTAAATTCATTTTCCCATGTAATAAGCTTGTATTCCAACAATTTTCTTTCACTTCTCTTGTATAAGATACGTAAATTTGATCTTTGTAAATATTTACATCTTTTATTGAGAACCAACCACCTTCTAACCAATCAAAATCATGTATTCTTGATTTTCTAAACTGTTCTTCCCTTATGAATTTACTAATATTTGTTTTAATTTGTTTAAAATATAAATCATTAGTATTGTTATTAATTTGATTAGAATACGTTAATACGCCACTTGCTGAAATTAAAATTAAATTATTATTATATGTTTCTAAATATCCACTTGCTGGAAATTGATTAGCTATACCATATAATAAAATATTTTTATGTGGGGTATAAATTCTTGACTTGATTTTATTATTTGAAAAACTGTGTTCAGGGTTAATTGCATACTCTAAATTCTTATTATTTTTTTTGATTTCTAAATCAAATTCATAAGGATCAAATTGTTCAAGTATTTTTGTTAATATTTGAGAATTATATTCAGTTTCAAAACTATCATCATATAAATCTTTGTATGCCTCTTCAAATAATTTTTTTTGTGCTCTAAATTGATTTCGTTCTTTTTTGAGATCTTTTATTTGAGTTTTTAAGTTTGTCGTATTTTTATGAAATAAAATATACTTATGTACAAATTCATTTAAATTATTGTTAATTTGCTTATTTATATATGTGAAATCAAATAAAAAATTGAATGAAAGAAAAGCAAATATCAAAACTACAATAAAATTTCTAAAAATTTTCATTAAAAAAAAATTATCAAAAAAGAAAACTAATTACAATATGTTTTAGTATTTAACTTTGTTTTTTAATTTTTTTGAATAAAGATAATTTGATATATTTTGTGAGCTAATCTTAGCCATTCTCAATCTTGTTTCAAAAGTAGCACTTCCATTATGAGGTGATAACAAAACATTATTTAACTTTAAAAATTTACTATTAATTTTTGGCTCCATTCCAAACACATCCAATGCAGCACCACTTATTAAATTTTTATTCAAAGCATCTAATAAATGAACTTCATTAATTACAGATCCTCTTGAAACATTTACTATTATGGAGGAGGGTTTCATTAGTTTTAATATACTATTGTTTATTAAGTGTCTTGTCTCACTTCCACCAATACAAGTAATAACCATTACATCAATTAAACTAGCCATATCTTTTAAATTTTTAAAATATTTAAAATTCAAATTTTTATTATTTGGACCATAATAAACAATTTTCATAGAAAGTGACTTTACTCTTTTAGAAAATGCCTTACCTATTTCACCCATACCTACTATTCCTACTGTTTTGTTAGTAAGACTAGTTGTCAAATCAAAAGGTTTGTTATTCCATTTTTTTTTCAAAATAAAATCATGAGCTTGATTTATTTTTCTTGATAAAGCTATCATGAGGCCAAGTGCTAAATCAGCAACATCATTAGTAAGAACTTTAGGTGTATTTGTTATAACTATTTTATTATTTTTACAATAATTCAGATCTACACCATCATACCCAACACCAAATACTGAAACTATTTTGAGATTTTTAAATTTTTTAAGAAATTTTTTATCAGTTTTAAAACCACCAGTGACAACAATTCCTTGATATTTGCTAAAATCAATTTTGCTCTTTAATTGCCATAAGCAATCAACAATAAAATTTTTTTTATAAACAGGTATAAAATCTTTGATAAGAATATCAGTAATTAAAATATTTAATTTCATATAAGAAATAAATTAATCTTTACTTGAAGTAGCCCAAAGATTAATTTTTTCTTCTCTTGCATATTTATCTATCTCTTTTAATTCCGATTTACTAAAATATAAATTATTTTGACTATCCAGACATTCATCTAATTGCTTCACAGTTCTTGCTCCAATTAAAGCAGATGTCATAGTTTCGTGACGTAACACCCATGATAAAGCCATTTGTGGTAAAGATTGACCTCTTTTTTTTGCTATTTTTGTCAATTCTTTAATTTTCACTAAGTAGCTTTTAGTAATCATTTTTTTATCAAGAGATGAATTATCTGAAATTCTAGATACTTTAGGAATAGTTTTCAAATATTTTCCAGATAGCATACCCTGTGCTAATGGAGAAAAAGCAATACAACCAATACCTAATTTTTTGAGTGTATCTAAAAGATCTTTTTCAATCCATCTATTAAGCATTGAGTAAGATGGCTGATGTATTAAACAATTAATTCCTCTTTGTTTTAAAAGTTTATTAATTATTATTGTTTGTTTAGAACTATATGAAGAAATTCCCACGTACAGTGCTTTTCCTTGATTAACAGCTTGTGCCAATGCATCGGCAGTTTCTTCTAATGGAGTTAAGGGATCAAAGCGATGAGAATAGAAAATGTCAACATATTCTATCTTCATTCTTTTTAAGCTTTGATCAAGACTTGCTGTCAAATATTTTTTTGAACCCCATTCGCCATAAGGTCCATCCCACATATGATAACCAGCTTTACTTGATATGATCATTTCATCTCTATATTTTTTAAAATCAGAATTCATAACCTTACCAAAATTTTCTTCTGCAGATCCAGCAGGCGGGCCGTAATTATTTGCGAGATCAAAATGTGTAACACCTCTATCAAAAGCTCTAAAGAGCATCTTCTTTGCTTCTTTTGTCATAGATTTTTTCCCGCCAAAATTATGCCAAAGACCTAAGGTAATAGGGGGTAGCAAAAGACCGCTTTTGCCAGATCTTCTGTATTCTAATTTTTTATATCTTTTATTATTTGCTTTATAGGCCATTAATACTTTTTAAGTATATTTAGCTTTTACATCAAGTAATTATTTAAACTTAAATAATATAAAAACTATTAATTAATTTTGATGTTTTTGTTTATTCCACATTAATGCATATAATCCATCTTTATTTAGTAGGCTTGAATGATCTCCTTCTTCAACGATATTTCCTTTATCTATAACAATTATTTTATCTGCATTTGACACAGTTGAGAGTCTATGTGCTATAATTAATGTGGTTTTACCCTGAGATATTTTGTTTAAATTTTTATTTATTTCTTTTTCTGTATTAGTGTCTAATGCTGATGTTGCTTCATCAAAAAAGAGGATTGATGGATTTTTTAAAACAGCTCTTGCTATAGCAACTCTTTGTTTTTCTCCTCCAGATAATTTAAGACCTCTCTCACCCACAATAGTATTGTATTTATCAGGAATACTTTCAATAAAATCATGGATACCAGCAATTTTTGCTGCATTTATTACTTCTTCTTCACTTGAGTTTATTAAACCATAAGAAATATTATAAAAAATTGTGTCATTGAATAAAACTGTATCCTGGGGGACGACACCTATCATTTGTCTTAATGAGTTTTGTGTGTATTTTTTTATATTTTTCTTATTAATTAATATTTCTCCACTATCTGGATCATAAAAACGAAACAATAATTTACTTATTGTTGATTTCCCTGCACCAGTTGGTCCAACTATCGCTAAAGATTTACCTTCTGGTATACTAAAGGATATATTTTTGATAATTGTTCTTTTATTTTCATATCCAAAAAAAATATTTTTAAAAATTATTTCAGCATTATTGTTATTTAAATGTTCACTTCCACTATCATCAATATTATTTTTTTCTTTTAAAAGATTAAACATATTTTCCATATCAACTAACGATTGTCTTATTTCGCGATAAATAGTTCCTAGAAAATTTAATGGCTGATAGAGTTGAAGCATATAAGCATTGATAACAACAAAACCGCCAACAGTTATAGTTTTATTCTGAATTCCAAATACTGTTAAAACAAGCATAAGAGTTATTCCACTCATTATTACAAATGTTTGGCTAATATTTAAAAGAGATAAGGATGTTCTGTTCTTGTTTGCTGCGTTTTCATATTTTTCTAGTGACTCATCTAATCTTTTAAACTCATGATTTTCGTTATTAAAATATTTAACTGTTTCAAAATTAAGAAGACTATCAATCATTTTAGTACTTGCAGCATTATCTGCTAAATTCATATCTTTTCTAAATTGCAATCTCCATTGAGTAATTGTAAATGTTAAAATAACATAGATAGAAATAGTAATAAAAGTTATGATTGCGTATTCAAATCCGTATAAGGTAAGTAAAATAAATATAACAAGAACTAGCTCAATAAATGTTGGAACTACATTAAATAGAACATAGCGTAATAAAAAATCTATTCCTTTTGTCCCCCTATCAATAAATCTATTAAGACCTCCAGTCTGTCTTGAAAGATGAAAATCTAAAGACAAAAAATGTAAATGTTTGAAAACTTTTAGACTTACCCTTCTAATAGCATTTTGAGATACTTTAGAAAAAAGAGCATCTCTTATTTCATTAAAAGCAAATGAAGCTATTCTTACAATTCCATAAGATATAATAATAGCAATCGGAACATATAATAATAAATTTATACCACTACTTAAATCATTAAGTGAATCAACAGCATTTCCAAGGATTAAAGGTGTATAAACGCTAGCTACTTTTGCTAATATCATACTCAACCCAGCTAAAACCACTCTTATTCTAAGATCTTTTCTGCTTTTGGGCCATAAATAAGGGAGTAATAATTTTGATGTACTAAAGAAAGTAGAATCTTTTTTCATATCATATTTTTAAAATTAAAAAATTATCCTTATAAAAATTGATTAAATAAGTCTTTTAAAATTTATACATAGTTCACATTAATCAATAATTAGCAATGTTTGTAATATTTTAAAGTAAATGTTGCTTTCTGTATTTGATAATATTTTTATATAATAATATATAATATTAATAAATGACTGACTTACAATGGTATGCCTATCTTGGAGGATTTGTAGCATTCGCAATCGGATGTTACGTATATTATCTCTCTAGAAATAAAAATTTAGATGATCAACAAGTTAAAAATAGAAAAAGAGTTATGAATTTTTTTTTAATTATAGCTTTGGTTTGTGTTGGTTATTCGTGGCTGTAAACTTAAGAGATAAAATTTGAAATATTATCTTGCAATTGATGCTGGGACTTCAGTAATAAAGACTGTAATTTTCAATACAAATTTCAAACAAATAAATTCTCATAGTGTAAAAAATCCAGCCGTAACTGATAAATTTGGTAAATCTGAAATTGAAATGGAAAAATTTTGGCTGCTTACAGCAAAGTGTATTAAACTTTTAATAAAAAAATCTAAAATTCAGTCACAATCAATTGTTGGTTTAGGCATAACTGGAAATATGGTCGGATTTTGGTCTATCAATAATACAAATAAACCAGTAAGAAATGCAATTTTGTGGAATGACACAAGAAGCCAAAAAGTTTTCACTAATAAAAAAATATTTGATCAAATTTATAAAATTACAGGCTCTATCGCGCAATACGGGTGCACTATACCTATTCTTAAGTGGATGACTAAATTTGAAAAAGAAAATTTAAAAAAAATTAAATATATATTAACCTGTAAAGATTGGTTAAGATTTAAATTAACAGGGAATATAAATAATGATGAAACAGAAGTTTCAGTATATCCAGGAGATATAAAAAATAAAAAATTATCAAAAAAAATTTTCAAAATTTTTAATTTAAGTACTAAATATTTTAAGCTATTCCCAGAAATAAAAAAATCAAATGAATTAGGTGGATGCGTTACTAAAAGTGCATCAAGATTAACAAGTTTAAAAGTTGGTACACCTGTTATTATAGGATGTGGTGACGTAATAGCTTCTATTTTAGGAGCTGGAGGAATTAACCATAATAAAAAAATAAGCATAATTGGCACTACATGTCATAATATTATAGTTAAAAATAATTCAAAAATCTCTAAAGATGGTTCAGGGTTATTTTTCGCTTCTTTAAATAATACATGGTTAGAAACTAAAATAAATGTAGCAGGAACAACTAATATTGATTGGGTTATTGATAATTTTTACAAAAATTCTAAAAAGTATTTAGATAAAATTAAAATAATTAAAAATTTTGAAAAAAAATATTTAACTTTTAAATATCCAGAAAATTCATTAGTATTTCTTCCTTACATAAACTATGGAGGCTCTATATCGCCATTTGTAAATTTAAATTCTAAAGCGGAAATTTTTGGAATATTACCACATCATAATAATTTTGATATTATGACTGCTTGTTATGAAGGCTTAGCATTATCTATTAAAGATTGTTATGCGAATAAAATTAAAACCAAAGACAGTCTTTATCTTGCAGGAGGTGCATCAAAAAGTAAAATTTTACCTCAATTAATTTCAAATGTTTTAAATATTAAAGTTAAAATTTTAACTAATTCCGAACTAGGTGCGCTAGGTATTTCATTCTTAATTGATAGTTATTTAAATAAAAAAGATTTAAAAAAATTAATTAACAATCACCAAAATATTGGTCATATTTACACACCCCAAAGAAAACATTCCAACTATCTTAACAATAAATATCAAAAATATAAAAAATTAAGAGAGTCGTTGAATAATATTTGGTGAAACTCTTAAATTTAGTTGATAATATTAGTATATTGATATTAAAATACTAATCATAAATTAAGTGAGGAAAAATGAATAAAATTTTATTATTTTTTATTACAATTCTATTTTCTTTGAATGCTTATGCTGTAACAAATGTTACTTTTTGGCATATGGAAGGTGTTCCACATAGAGTAGATAGAATTCAAACATTAATAGATGAATTTAATTCTGCTAATCCAGATATTAATGTAACGCAAGAAGTTCAAAACTGGGGTGAAATTTACGCTAAAGCTCCTGCATCAGTTGCTGCTGGAACTGCACCAGAAATATTAGTTGGTATTCCAGATTTTACACCTATACTCGCTGATATGGGTGCAGCACAACCTGTTGAGGATTTTGTTGCAGAGTTAGATTCAAAATATGGTTTTTATCAAAAAGCACTAGATCAATATACTTATAATGGTCATACTTGGGCTGTTCCTTTATGGAACATGGGTTTATCACTATGGTATAGAAAAAGTGATTTTGAAGCCGCTGGAATTGAGCCACCAAAAACTTGGTCTGATTTAAAGAAAGCTGCAAAAGCTTTAACCAAAGATGGTGTTTATGGAATAGGTCTTCCTGGCAATAAGCAACTTTATACCGATCAAACAATCTATAGTTTCATGGTAAATTCAGGTGCGGAAGAAATTTATAATTCTGATGGTACTTTGAGATTTGATAATCCTCAAACTGTAGCAGCATATGATGTTTATAAAGAATTATATCAATATTCAGCACCTGATGCAGCAAACTGGACTTGGGGTGAAGCCGAAGCATGTTTTGCAAGTAAAGGCTGTGCAATGATATTACAGTTCACTGTTATCTCTACATATGACTCACAAGCTGGTGGAGATGCTAGTGACTTAGGTGTAATTCAAATCCCTTATGCAAATGGTAAAGCTCATAGAGCTGGAACTGTTTCATATGTAAATTCTGCAATGATTATGACAGATGATGAAGCAAAAATGGAAGCTTCCAAAAAGTTTTTAAGTTTCTTAATGGAGCCTGGAAACTATGGAAGATTTATTAACATGGAGCCTGGATTATTTTTACCAATAACTGAAGCTGGAAGTAAAGATTCAACTTATTGGGATGATCCAGTTGTTGTAAAATATAAATCACAAGTAGAAACAATGTTAGACAATTCAACTAGAGGAAGTCTATTTGGTTTTACTAATGGTAATACTTTTACAAGCATATCATCTATATCAGCTCAGAATTTATTAGCTCAAACTCTTCAACTAACTTTAATTGATGGCAAAAGTGCAAAAGATGCAGTTAGTGAAGGTATGGAAATAATGACTGAAGCTATTGAATAATTTATAACATTTTCAGCACCTCTACTAGAGGTGCTGTCATTTCTGTGAAAAAAAATAATATTGAAGGTTGGCTGTTTGTATCTCCATTAGTCATTTGGATTTCCCTTATTATTTTAGTTCCAATTTATATAGCATTTGAATTAAGTTTATTTAATGTCAAGATAATTGGCACATCAGGAAAGTTTGTAGGTATTGATAACTACATAAAACTATTTGGTAGATCTAAATTTTTAAATGCTTCATTAAATAGCTTCTATTGGATAATTGGTAATGCAATCTGTCAGACATTTTTTGCGTTCACTATTGCCTTAACTATTAATTATAAATTTCCTGGTAAAAAAATTATGGCTAACTGGATTATCTTATCATTTATTATTCCAACAGTAGTTGTTGTTGTAATTTGGAAATTAATGTTGAGTAGTAGTAGTGGTGTAATAAATTCTGTTCTAATCGATATTGGATTATTAGATGAAGCAACGGGTTTCTTTAGTTCTCCTAATAAAGCTTTTATAAGTTTAGTTCTAATAAACTCATGGCGTTGGAGTCCTTTTTTAGCATTAATTATTCTTTCTGGACTTAATTCTATTAATAGAGAAATGTATGATGCATCTAAAGTTGATGGAGCGAATTTTGTTCAACAATTTCTTTTCATTACATTTCCAAACCTTAAAAGTGTTCTTTTTGTTTTAGGTCTAGTTGGTACATTATTATCATTTAATATATTTGACATTATATGGTTAATTACAAAGGGCGGGCCCTCGAGTGCTACAACTACCTTACCATTATTAATTTATGAAACAGCTTTTACTAAATTTAGAATCAGTCAAGCTGCAACCTTATCAATAGTTACTAGCTTTTTGTTATTACTATTCTCAATAATATTTATCAAATCCATGGCACCAAAAGAAGATGATTAAAGAAAATAATATCAAACTTATATTTTTAAGCTTATCTTTATTATTAATTATAGTTATTTTTTTCTTTCCTTTTTTTTGGATAATAACATCATCTTTTAAAATTCCTGAAGAAATTATTGCTACATCTACAACTATTATTCCAAGATCATTTACTGTTGAACATTATAATAAAATATTATTTAACTCAGATTTTTTTATATATTTAAAAAATAGTTTGATAGTTTCATTTTCCTCTATGATAATTTCCATCATTCTATCTGTATCGGCAGCTTACGGCTTACATAAACTTAAATTTTATGGAAATAAATTTGTAGAATATTCTCTTTTAGTAACCTATGCTTTTCCAGGAGTCATTTTATTAGTTCCTATTTATTTATTGTTTGCAAAAGTAAATTTACTTAACAGCTACTTTGCATTGATTATTGTTAATGTTTTATTTGCCACTCCATTTGCAGTTTGGATGTTAAAAGCATTTTTTAAGTTAATTCCTAATGAAATAGAAGAGGCAGCATATATTGATGGTGCTTCAAGATATGTTGTAATTTCTAGAATTATTGTTCCTTTAGCTGCTCCAGGTATAGCAAGTGTAGCAATTTTTTGTTTTATTATATCTTGGACTGAATATCTTTTTGCCTCTATATTAATTAGTGGCGATGATTTAAAAACTTTACCTGTTGGTTTAGCTGGAATAGTTGGTCAATACCAAATTGATTGGGGTTTTTTATTATCTGGTGCTGTTCTTGCAAGTTTACCAGTGATATTATTATTTGTATTTATTGGAAAATATTTTGTATCTGGTTTAACTGAAGGAGCAGTTAAATAATTTAATAAATTAAAGGAGTAAAAATGACAGTAGCAAGAGTAACAACTATTAACTTTAAATCTAAAGAAGATGCTGATGAGTCAATTAAAGATTATTCAGCTAAAGCACCAAGTGAATTTCCTGAAGCACAACAATTACTACAAATTCGCGCAAGTGATACAACTGTAATGGCTGTATCTTTATATGCTGATAATGATGCAATGGAGCGTGCTTCAGCAGCTAGAGCTAAAAGAATGAGTAACAATGAAAAAACTTTTGATGTTGTTGACACAAAGACTGGTGAAGTAACATTAAATCATAAAAATTAAATTAGGAGTGCCCGTAGCTCAGTAGGATAGAGCACCAGATTCCTAATCTGGGGGTCGCATGTTCGAATCATGCCGGGCACGCCAAATATTCATTTTCATATATTTTGTTTCGATTATACTTAATTTAATAATCATGGACAAATTACTTCAAAGGTCAAATGGGGAAATTAATATTGAACTATTTGATAATAATTTTAAAAAATTTTTTCAAAGTGGTTGTTGTAAAATTTTAAATCCAAATAATTATAATAAAAGTAAAGAATTAGTTTTTATTAACACTGCAGGAGGAATTACTTGTAATGATAATATTGAAATTAATGCTACAATTCATAATTCTGAATTAAGTATTTGTACGCAAGCCGCTGAAAAGATTTATTCAGGAATAGGTGATCCTGCTAAAGTAGATATAAATATCAATTTAAATAATTCAACTTTGTATTGGTTACCCAAAGAGTTAATTTTATTTGATAATTCAAAATTAAGAAGAAGTATAAATATTAATCTATCAAATAATTCTAATTTGATTTTTTGTGAAACTACAATTTTTGGAAGAAAAGCAATGTCTGAAAAAATTAAAAATATTTCTTTTTCTGATCAATGGAAAATTTTTAAGAATTCTACAATAAAGCATTTTGAAGCAATTAATATAAAAGGATCAATGATTGATAATTTTAAAAACAATTATACATTTAATAATCAATCATCTTTATCAACAATTTTAATTTTTGGTGATATTATTCATCAACTTGAGTCTGAATTAAGTAAAGTTATAAAAAGCTTAGAAAATCATTATTGTGAAATGACAAAATTTGATGATAAGATTGTAATTAGGTGCTTAGCCGATGATAATTATGATTTAAAAAAAACACTAAATTTTATTATGAAAAATGTAATAAATGATAAACTACCAAAAAGTTGGGATCTATAAATGAAATTAACACCAAGAGAAAAAGATAAGTTGATGGTGAGTATGGCAGCTAATGTTGCCAGAAAGCGTTTAGAAAGAGGTGTTAAACTTAATTATCCAGAAGCTATAGCGTTGATAACAGATTTTGTCATAGAAGGTGCAAGAGATGGAAAAATGGTATCAGAATTAATGGAAACAGGTGCTCACGTAGTAAAAAAAGAAGATTGCATGGATGGTATTCCAGAGATGATTTCTGAAGTACAGGTAGAAGCAACATTTCCAGATGGAACAAAATTAGTAACAGTACATAAACCGATTAGATAATGAAACCTGGTGAAATAATAACAAAAAAAAATAGTGACATTAATTTAAATGATGAAAGACAATCAATCACTTTAAAAGTTTCAAATAGTGGAGATCGGCCAATTCAAGTTGGTAGTCATTATCATTTTGCTGAAACAAATGAATATTTAAAATTTGATAGAGAAAAATCAAATGGTATGCGTTTAGATATACCATCTGGTACAGCTGTTCGGTTTGAACCTGGTCAATCAAAAGATGTAGAATTAATTCCAATAACTGGAAATAGGAAGATATTTGGTTTTAATAAGAAAGTAATGGGTCAATTGTAATGAAGAAAATAAAAAGAGAAGCTTATGCTGATATGTATGGACCAACAACTGGTGATAAAGTCAGACTTGCTGACACTGAACTTTTTGTTGAAGTGGAAAAAGATTTAACAACATATGGAGAAGAAGTAAAATTTGGTGGAGGAAAAGTTATTCGAGATGGAATGGGGCAATCTCAAGTATCTCGTAAAGATGGTGCTGTTGATACAGTTATAACAAACGCCTTAATAGTAGATGTAAATGGAATTTACAAAGCTGATATTGGTCTTAAAGATGGATTAATTAACGAAATTGGAAAAGCAGGTAATCCAGATACTCAACCAAATGTAAATATTATTATTGGACCAGGAACAGAAATAATTGCTGGTGAAGGAAAAATTATAACAGCTGGTGGTTTTGATAGCCATATTCATTTTATTTGCCCTCAACAAATAGATGATGCACTTCATTCAGGTATTACAACTATGCTGGGAGGAGGAACTGGTCCTGCACATGGTACTTTGGCGACAACAGTTACACCTGGACCATGGCATATAGAAAGAATGATACAGTCAGCAGATGCTTTTTCTATGAACTTGGCTTTTGCTGGTAAAGGAAATAGTTCACTGTCTCAAGCACTTGAAGAACAAGTAATTGCTGGTGCAAGCTCACTAAAATTACATGAAGATTGGGGTACAACCCCAGCAGCAATAGATAATTGTTTAAATGTAGCTGATGATCATGACATTCAAGTAATGATTCATACAGATACATTAAATGAAAGTGGATTTGTCGAAAGTACAATTAAAGCAATTAATGGACGAACAATTCACGCCTTTCATACTGAAGGAGCTGGTGGGGGTCATGCACCGGATATAATTAAAATATGTGGAGAACAGTATGTTATTCCGTCATCTACAAATCCAACAAGACCATACACAATTAATACAGTTGAAGAACATTTAGATATGTTAATGGTTTGCCATCACTTAGATAAATCAATACCTGAAGACGTTGCTTTTGCTGAAAGTCGAATTCGAAAGGAAACAATTGCAGCTGAAGATATACTGCATGACATGGGTGCTTTTTCAATTATTGCTTCTGATAGTCAGGCCATGGGTCGTGTTGGTGAGGTTATTATTAGAACATGGCAAACAGCACATAAAATGAAAGTTCAACGAGGACAATTAAAAGAAGAGCAGGGTGATAACGACAATGTAAGAGTTAAAAGATACATTGCTAAATATACAATTAATCCTGCAATAGCTCATGGTATTTCTGATCATATTGGAAGTATCGAAAAAAATAAACGTGCTGATATTGTTATTTGGGATACTGCTTTTTTTGGTGTTAAACCTGAAATGGTATTACAAGGTGGAAGTATTTCATGTGCACAAATGGGTGATCCTAATGCATCTATACCAACACCACAACCAGTGTACTCAAGACCAATGTTTTCTTCTTTTGGCAAATCATTAGAAAAATCTACTGTAACTTTTGTAAGTAAAGTTTCTTTGGATAAAGATTCATTTAAAAACTCTGATGTAAGTAAATCTCTATTACCCGTTAAAAATATTAGAAAAATTTCTAAAAAAGATATGATATTAAATGATTATTGTCCAAAAATAGAAGTTAACCCAGAAACTTATGAAGTTTTAGCAGATGGTGAGTTAATTACTTGTGAACCAGCTAAAACACTACCTTTAGCTCAACGTTATTTTATGTATTAAAATGCAAACTTCTTTAAAAATAATTCATCACAATCATAATAATAAGGATTTATTAGATGAAATCTCATTATCTTATGAAGAAAGATTTATTCGTAGAAAAAAACTTACCGCAAATAATGGTACTGAATTTTTAGTTAATCTTGAAGAAACCGTCAGTGTTGATGAAAATCATTTTTTTGAATTAGAAAATGGTAAAATCATTAAAGTATTATCTAAAGAAGAAAATTTAATTGAAATAACGGGTGATAATTTAAAGCAAATCATATGGCATATAGGCAATAGACATCTGCCATGTCAAATTGAAGAAAGCAGAATTCTTATTCAAGATGATGCTGTAATTCTTGATATGGTTCTAAAATTACAAGGAAATGTAAAAAAAGTTTTTGAAAAATTTAAACCAGAGGGTGGTGCTTATGGTTTGGGCAGAACGCATAGCCACAAGCATTAAAATGAAAAAATTTAAAGATCCTCATCAAATATTACAAATATGGTTTTCATCTTCTTTTCCTATTGGTTCTTACGCATACTCTCATGGTTTAGAAGCGTTGATAGATGATAAAAAAATTAAAAATAAAGATGATGTTAAAGAATTTTTAGATGCCCTTTTATTTTATGGAACATTAAGAAATGATTATATTTTTATGAAATCTATTTACAAAGGTGAGGAAGTTAATGAATTAATCTTAGCAAGTGCTCCATCCAAAGAAAGACAAATAGAAATGATAGATATGGGAAATTCTTTTCGTAAAATCATGAAAGATAGCTGGGAATTATTTCTACCTGAAAATACATCATTTATATATTGTTTGGCAAAAGCCGGATTACATTTTGATATTAAGTTTGATGATTTAATTAAGTTTTACTTACACTCATTTATATCTAATTTAATAAATGTATGTGTAAAACATATACCAATGTCACAAAAAGATGGGCAGAGTCTTAATGTTATTTTTATTAATCAAATTCAAGAATTTTTAACTCATTCAGATAAACTGACTCTCAATGATATAGGTTCAACTTTTTTTATTGGTGATATTTTTGCCATTAAGCATGAAAATTTAGATTCAAGGATATATTTAACATGAATAATATAAATGGACCGTTAAAGGTAGGTATTGGTGGTGGAATAGGCACTGGTAAAACGAGTTTAACAGAAGCATTATGTCGTTATCTATCTAAAAAAGTTTCTATGGCAGTTATTTCAAATGATATTTATACAACTGAAGATGCTGAATATTTAATGAAAGCACAAGTTCTTCCAATGGAAAGAATTAAAGGTGTTGAAACTGGTGGATGTCCACATACTGCTATAAGAGAAGATTGTAGTATTAATTTACTTGCAGTGGATGAAATGAAAAAAAAATTTCCTGATTTAGAATTAATTTTAATTGAATCAGGTGGTGACAATTTAGCAGCAACTTTTAGTCCAGAGTTAGTTGATTTAACAATTTATATGATAGATGTGGCTCAAGGTGCCGACATACCTAGAAAAAAAGCACCAGCTATTAGAAAGTCAGATTTACTCGTAATTAATAAAGTTGATCTTGCCCCATATGTTAATGTTGATCTGGAGCAGATGAAACAGGATGTGAATGAAGCCAGAAATGGTTTACCCTATATATTTGGTGAAATGAAAAATAATAATGGAATTGAAAAAATCTCTGACTTCTTAATTTCTCAAGGTGGATTATAACTATTCTACTTTTTGTAAAGAATATACCGTATCTGTACTATTAAATTTCGAATCAAATTCTTTTGATTTTGGATCATCAAATAAAGCATAAAATTTTTCTTCATCCGTCACATTACACATAATCATTACATGACCATCTTTCACGAAGGCCATATCAAATGCATCTGTATATTTGGCAATATCATCTTTAAAAAAATTATATAATTCCATGTAATCTTCATTAGTAAAAGATCCTTTGGATACAACACATAAATTCATATTTATCTCCTAAAGAAAATATCCTCACCATTTTTCTTAATGGGAGGATAAATTTATAAGTATCTCATTTTAGCTGCTTTTGAACCGCAATAGAGACAAATCGTTCATAATTTAAATATTATATAATTATTACATTTCAATTAAAAATATTAATACTGTTAATATTTGTTAGTTCATCTTAGTAAATTCATCCTATTGAATAATAAAAAAATAAATCTAATTTCAATAACAATAATGCTAAAAAACGTTTCAAAATTATTTAATTTAAATAATAAATATAAAAGTGAAGATCATACCATTCCTGATAATTTACGTAGTAGGGAATTAGAATGGAAATTAGCTTTACTAGTAAGAAATGTTCATACAGTAGAGCATATAGACCTACAATTTGTTAAAATGACTAAAATTAACATGGGAACTAAACAAGACTTTTATACTTCATACAGATTAGATTTTAATGTTAGAGAAAAATTAGATCAATTTAAAAAAAAATATAAAGATATACTTTTATAAATTACTCATATTTATCAGAATACAAGTAAGGTATCCCAATAACTAAAATAACATAGAAAACCATAAAGCCAGCAATAAGTGGTAATACTTCTCCAGCTGGTACTGTACTAAATGGACCTAAAACAAATCCATAAATCACAAAAAGAATATTTAAACCTACTAAATAATAACCGCCACTTCTTTTCATACTGTACAACATATAAATTGTGTAAGCGATTGCTAATTGAAAAACTACACTCACAATAAAATCTAAAGTTGAAACTTGAACATTAAAATCTCCAACAGGTGGTTGCACACCTTGACCGGAAAAATATCCATACGTAATTCGGTAAGACGTATCAATAAAATCAAGAGAGATAAGGATTAACATAATCCAATGTAGAGGTTTAAATAATCTTTCTTTCATACTAATAAATATAATTACTAATCTTTTTTAATTGCTTCTTGTAATGAAGTATTTTCTTCTGATGGTTTTGAGTCTTTTTTAATAGGCTGTATCTTATCAGATTTTTTAATATCACCACTGATTTGACCACCAAGCTTAATTTGTAAATTTTGATACTCAATGTCACCAGAAGCAACTCCCTGTTCTTGGATTGTTAAGGTACCAGAAGCTTTTATTTCACCGTCAAATTTTCCCCAGATGTCAGCATTATGTGTTTCTATATTCCCTTTGCAATCTCCAGTAGCACCAATAACTACATTATCAGTTTTCATAGTAACATCTGCTTCACCATCAATCTGAACTTCATCAGCTTTTTTAATTTCACCGTTAATTGTTACGCCGTGACCAATTACAACTTTTGCGGATCCCTTAGCAGGTCTAAATACATCAGTTGTTGAATTTGAATTATCGTCTTTTTTATCAAACATTATACCTCCCTATAGTTTTGTTAATGCAGGTAATCTACAACTGCTATAATTATGTCAAATAATTACCATATAAGCATTAATATTTGAAGATTTATATAATTTTTACAGGTTATTTTTGATGATTTACAACATCAACAAGGATAGCAATCACCAAATTCAATATTGTAATTGAGCAAATTGAAATAAAGCTAAAAAAATATATCCATGCCCACCAGTAAATTGCCTGCATTGGCAGCATGACATTCTCCCAACTAGATAACGTTAAAACTTGAAAAAGGGTGATGAGAGAGATTCCCAAATCAGCCCACCTTACTGGATCATCTTCACCAAATAAAATAGAGCCCATTGTTGCATAAATATAGAGTATTATAAACAGCAGCAGGCTGACAAAAAATACTCTTTTTATAGAAGCAAGAATAGCTTCTATAATTTTTTTTAGTTCAGGAATTACAGAAATTAATCTTAGTACTCTAAAAATACGAAGAAGACGTAAAACTAAGAAACTAGAATTATTTGGAATAGGAATGAGTGATATTGCTACAATAATTGTATCAAATACATTCCAACCATCTTTAAGGAAATTTTTCTTTTCTTTTTCTCCAATAAAACGAATTAAAATTTCAATAACAAAGAAAACAGTAATTGCGTAATCAAGTAAATGAATAGTATTTAAAAATATAGGATCTAATTGATATGTTGTGGCACCAATAAGAATAGCATTTAGTATAATTATAACAACAACTGAAAATTGAAAAATACGATTATCTTTCAGCTTAGAAAAAAAATCTATCATATTTTATTAAATAGTTTTTAAATTATCTATTTTCCTATCCATCACAAAAAACCACAAAGGAGGAATTAAAGCCATAATTAACATGATGGAGTAATTAGCAGGCATCTCTATTGCTTTTTCTTCTTGAGATAAAAGAGGATAGGGCTTTGATGCGCTCTGATGATGTTCAGCATGAAGACCTAAATTAAATGTCGACCAATTAGCAGAGATGTGACGACTATTCCAAGAATGTAAATCCGTAAATCTTTCGTACCTTCCATTTTCTTTTTTTCTTTCTAAACCATAATGTTGAATATAATTTACTAACTCCAATAAGATTATGGATACAAAAGAATGAAAGATAATAAAAATTAAACCATTCATACCGGCAATTAAATAAGCACATACTAAAAATAAAAATTCTAATACGAAATAATGAATCATT
>CACIBE010000008.1 GCA_902584805.1 uncultured Alphaproteobacteria bacterium | reverse complement strand
GGATAAGCTCCATTATTATTTGCTCTTGCCTCGTTATCATTGGCATATGGATTAACAAATCTATCTGCTGGTCTAGCCGGTCTTTCAAACATTTCACCATCATCATTTGGACCGTCTAATACAGTATATTCAGAAGCAATTACTTTTACTTGAGCTTCGGAAAAACCAACATCAATAAGATCTCTGTAATATAGCAGTTTCATTGAATGACATCCTGCACATACTTCTCTATAAACTTTATAGCCCCTTTGAATTGCGGCTCTATCAAAAGTTCCCGTTACACCTTTAAAAGACCAATCATGTTTTGGCATTTTTTCAGTACTCATTTCTGCAGCAAATATATTTGAAGAGAATAATAGAAAAATAATAAGTAATAGGCGCATTATAGATTTGTATCTTTTTGCATTGCTGGTGAAGGAATTCCTTTTTCTCCTCCACCAATATTAGGAGCTATATTTTTAGCATAAACATCACTAATACTGAGCGGTAGCTTACTTGGCTTCTCTATCCAACCAACAAAAGGTGTAATGATAAAGAAAAAGCCAAAGTAGTAAAGTAAACCTACTCTAGCAATTAAAAGGTATAAACCTTCAGCAGGGAGCATACCAACGTAGCCTAATGCAAAAAAGTTAACAAAAAAGCCCATCATAAACCACTTATATATTGGTCTATAATTACAGCTTCTCACTTTTGATCTATCAAGCCAAGGTAAAACAAAGAGAATTACTATCGCACCAAACATTAGGAGAACCCCTCCTAATTTATCAGGTACTGCTCTTAAAATTGCATAAAAAGGTGCAAGATACCAGTTTGGAACAATGTGAGCTGGAGTAACAAGTGGATCTGCTGGAATATAATTATCAACTTCAGCCATAAGATTTGGTCCAAAGAATATTACTGCAGAAATAGCAACACCAAAAGCACACATAGCTACTGTATCTTTAATTAACATATATGGAAAAAAGTTTACTGAGTCATTGTTAGTTTTAATATCAATCCCATCAGGATTATTTGAACCATGAACATGGACTGCAGCAACATGTAAACCTACAACACCAAAAATAACAAATGGTAAAACATAATGAAGAGCAAAGAAACGGTTTAAAGTAGCATTTCCAACATTGTAATCACCAAGAAGCCATGTCTTTAATCCCTCACCAATAAATGGAATTGCACTAAATAAATTTGTTATAACTGTAGCTCCCCAATAAGACATTTGTCCCCACGGTAATGTGTAACCGAGAAAAGAAGTTGCCATCATTAATAAAAATATGAATACACCTAAAATCCAATTAAGCTCTCTTGGATATTTGTAAGAACCAAAATACATTGCTCTTACTATATGAATGTAAACTATGATGAAGAAAAAGGCTGCACCATTGGAATGGATATATCGCATTAACCAACCATAATTGACATCTCGCATTATTCTTTCAACACTATCAAATGCCATATCAGTATGTGGTGTGTAATTCATGGCAAGAAAAATTCCGCTTACTATCATTGTAACAAGTGTAATTGTTGCCAATGCACCAAAACTCCAAAAATAATTACAATTTTTAGGCATCGGATAATCGCCGTATTCTTTTTTGAAATAAGAAATAATTGGTAAACGAAACTCTATCCAATTAAGGACAGGGTTTTTAAACTGATGTACTTTTCTATTCTTATCCATGTTATCCTATCTTTATAGTATTATCATTTAAAAAGGTATAGGGCGGAACGTCCAAGTTTTTTGGTGCTGGTCCCTTTCTGATCCTACCTGATGTATCGTAATGTGAACCATGACATGGGCAGTACCAACCATCGTACTCACCTTTCATATCTGAAACCTTCTGACCAAGTGGAACACAACCTAAGTGTGTACATACTCCCACTAAGACTAACCATTCTTCTTTTTGTACTCTATCTGCATCATCTTGTGGATCTCTTAAGTCAGAAGCTTGAACCATTTTAGCTGCATTAATCTCATCTTTTGTTCTTTTTTTAATGAAAACAGGTTTTCCACGCCACTTTATTGTTATACTTTGACCTTCTTCAATAGCACTAATATCTACTTCGGTTGATCCTGCAGCTAATGTGTCTTCTGCTGGACTCATACTTTTTAGAAAAGGCCATATAAAAGCAGCTGTTCCAACAGCACCAAGCGTTACGGTGCTAAGTTGTAGGAAATCTCTTCTCTTATTTTTGGGTTTTTTAGCCATTTATTGTGAATTTCTTATATCTTAATTACTCAAAAAAATACTTTTTAAATATGTGCCAGCGTGACGCAAGTAATAAAATAATATAGTAAAAAAACATGAGAATTGCTCTATTTGAACCCGACATACCACAGAATGCAGGAAACATATTTAGACTAGGTGCCTGTCTTGGAATACCAGTAGATATAATAGAGCCAGCTGGCTTTGTGATTGATGATAAGAGATTAAAAAGAGCATCAATGGATTACTATGATTATCTAGAATTAAAAAAACATTTAAGTTGGGAAAAATTTTATGAGTGGTCAAAAGATAACTCATATCGACTCATTCTTCTAACAACGAAAAGTAAAAAAAGTTATTTCGATTATAAATTTCAATCAAATGATATTATTTTATTTGGCAGAGAAAGTGCAGGAGCACCTGATTTTGTTCATAGCTCTGTCGATGAAAGATTAACAATACCAATGATAAAGGGGCCTAGATCGATTAATCTTAGTAGTTCAGTTGCTATTGTAGCTGGTGAAATGTTACGTCAATTAGCTTAAGCTAAGCTTCCCATCTTTCCTTCTTGATAGTCCATCATTGCTTGCTTGATTTCTCCTTCAGAATTTGCCACAAAAGGACCATAACGTGCTACAGGTTCTTTAAGCGGCTTACCTGCTAAAACTAGGTAGGATCCTTTTTCTGATATCGATGTAAGTTGAATCTCATCACTTGACTGATCAAAGTAAATCATATCACCTTTATTAGCGATTTTATCATCCTCGTTAAATTGTAATTGACCATCGATAATATAGATCATAAGATTTTGTTCTTTATCAACATTAAACTTTGTCTTATCTGGTTTTGAAAATTGAATATCAAATATTGATACAGGTGAATATGTTTGAACTTTGGATTTGGTTCCATTTATTTCACCCACAAGAACTTTAATTTCTATATTTGCATTTTCAGATACTGTTGGAATAGTGTTTCTTTTAATATGTTGGTACCAAGGTTTCACTTTTTTATTTTTTTGTGGAAGGTTTACCCAAATTTGTAATCCTTGCATGATACCACCACTCTTCTTAAATTTTTCTGTTACTAATTCAGAGTGGATTAAACCTGATCCAGTTGTCATCCATTGTACATCACCAGTTTCAATTTCTGCTTGTCCTCCAAATGAATCTCTATGCTCTACTTCACCACCAAGCATATAAGTAATTGCCTCAAATCCACAATGAGGATGGGCTGGTACACCAGTTGCACCTCCTGGCTCATAATTAATTGGGCCGAAATGATCAAAAAGAAGAAATGGATCATTTTCTCTCATTCCAGGGACAGGGAAAGCTCTCGTTACAGGTATCCCGTCACCCTCGAAAGTCTTCATACACTCTTTAATTTCTAATGCTTTTCTCATTTGTATTTTAAATTATTATAAAATATATAGGTATGATTATGAAAAATCAAAATCCAAACCCACCAAAGTGTGGTTGCAGCTGCAGCTGTTGTTGCGCTTGTGAAGGTGGAGATTGCTGTTAATAATACATTCTAAATTAAACAAAATTCAGAAATAAATAATTATAATTTAATTTTTTTTAAAATTTTACTATTTTAAATTAATAATAATATCTGACTTACTATTTATTGGAGGAAATCTACCAACGATATTAGATCTATATATTTCAGGTCTATGTCTACGTCTCAAAAAACCATCATCAGATTTGCTATAGGATAATAGCAGTTCCTCTATTGAATCAATATAAGCAGAATTTTCAGGATCTATATCTCCAAACACATAGGTAAAACAATTTTCTGCGGTAAAGGATACAATACATGAACGTTTACAATTACTCATGCAATTTACACCTCTTAAAGTTACATTTTTTGTATTTTTAAATTTATTAATTAATTTTTGTGCAAGTTTTTCTCCTGCAAGTTTATTATTATTTTGAGCTTTATTAAGGGTACATGTGAGACAAACAGATAATATTATTTCTTTTTGTTTTTTTGACATTTTTATTCTAAATTTAATAATCTAATGGGTGTGGTTTGTTAGATTATTAATATCTGACTCCTCTATTTCTTCTATTGATTTTGCAACTCGCCAATTTTTCATTGATCCGTCTTCATTTCTTGCAGTAATTACAGTTTCGATTGGTGGACAATCAGGCTCATGACAACTAAGCTCAGCAATACTTATTATAGTATTTTCTGGTAATTTATATTTCTTAGAAATTAAATGTTTAAGATTTCTTATTTTTTCAACATTTTGAGTTTTACGATTAAACATATTTTCTCCTTTAATTGTCTGCCCATAAAGATGATAAAAGAATAGAACCTTTCATATCCCCAATTAATATTTGTGAATTATCACTAGATATCGCTATTGTTGAAACTTCTGCACCTGTTGAACTTCTAATCATAATTGGTTTTTTACTTTCATCAATTTCTGCTAATAAAACTGACCCATCTGTAAAACCGGTGAAAACAGCTTTTTCTCCATTTAGTGCTTTAACAAATGTTGCAAGTTCTTTACCACCGTTTGCAACAACAATTGGCTTTCTCCCCATTGGTCCTTCTTTACCATCAAATGGCCAGCAAACTGCATCACTGGATCCAGATGTTACCAAATACGGTGTATCACCAACCCAAGTAAAACTTTTAATTTTTGATGGATAACCTCTCATTGCTAAATCAGCTTTGTCGTTTATGCGCCAACCATGAATTTGATTTTCTTGCATTGCAGTTACAATATATTTTGTATCTGGGCTAAACGTTACAGTTCCATGCGATCCTTTCCATGTAAAATTTGATGCTGTCCATTTATTATTATTAAGTTTCCACACTGTTACTCCACCGTATCTTGAGACCGCAAGACGCTTGCCTTTATTATCAAATGCTAATCCAGCAACAGTACTTTGATGCTCTAAAGTTTTTGGTTTATCTTTGTTTTTTGTCCAAATATAAACAGTCTTTCCTGATGAACAAACTTTAGTATCTTTGTGGGAAGCTACACAGTCAACCCACTTTGAACCAAAATTAAAAATTTCATCAATATTTCCATCAGATGATATTTTTAGAAAACGTCCATCTTCTCCTCCCGTTAACACATGATCTTCATAATTTGTCATACTCAACACTACACCCTTATGTGCTTTAACAGTTTTAGGATCAGATCCAGATTGAAAAAATCTTACAGTACCGTCTCCAAATCCTACCGCTATTTGATCACGAATTGTAACCGCTTCTGTAGCTGGGGCTCCAATATTAAAAATTGAACCTCTTCTTTCAAGTTCAGTTTTATTTGATTTTTGAAGTGTTTCTAGATCAGCATTCATGCTGATTTACAATTTTCAAAGCCTTCCTTAAGGTTCATATTATCAAGGTCACGACCAATAAAAACTACTCGAGAACTTCTATCTTTTCCTTTTGGCCATGGCCCCATTGGAGAAGCATCCATGAGCATGTGTACTCCTTGAAACACATATCGCTCATCTTCACCTTTAAAATTCAAAATGCCTTTTGATCGAAGAATATCCTGACCCTTAGTCCTGAGTAAATTTCCAAACCAATCTTGAAACTTATCCATATCTAATGGTGTATCAGATACAAAGGATAGACTAGTAACATCATCATCATGTTCATGATCATGTTCTGATTCAAGAAAGTCAGGTTCAATATCTAATACTCTATCTAGACTAAATGCATTTAAGCCTACGATTTCATCAAGAGGTGCATCACAACGTGTTGTTTTAATAATCTTTGCAAAAGGATTAATTTTTCTAATACGATCATTAACTTTTACAATGTCATTATCTCCAACAAGTTCAACTTTATTTAACAAAATTACATCAGCAAAAGCAATTTGTTCTTCTGCTTCATGATGATCGACTAATTGAGAACTTAGATGAACAGCATCGGCAACTGTAACAATTGCATCTAATTTTGTTCTATCAGCAACATCTTGATCAACAAAAAATGTCTGAGCAACTGGGGCTGGATCTGCTAAACCAGTTGTCTCAACAATAATTGCATCAAGCTTATCAGCACGTTTCATTAAGCCACTTAGAATTCTAATTAAATCACCTCTAACAGTGCAACAAATGCACCCGTTGTTCATTTCAAATACTTCTTCATCAGCATCAACAACAAGATCATTGTCGATACCTTGTTCACCAAATTCATTAACTATAACGGCATATTTCCGTCCATGCTGTTCAGTTAATATTCGATTTAAAAGAGTTGTTTTTCCAGCTCCAAGAAACCCTGTTAAAACAGTAACTGGAACCTGAGAAGTATTTTCCATATCAATTTCCTTATAATTAGTTTTATAAATTCCACCTTAATACAAGGTGGAATTTATTTAAATATTAAAATTTAACAGCCTTTAAGCTCGTCCCCGAGATTACTAATCAACGTAAAGTAAAGTGACTTACTAGCATCAATGTTAGCACCTAAAGGATCAAAAACTCCTGTTTTGATATTCATGTCCTCAGCTATTGTTTTAATAATCTTTGGATTAAATTGAGGTTCAGAGAAAATACATTTTATTCCCTTATCCTTAATAACATCCTGAATATCAGCTATTTGCTTCGCACCAGGTAAAACATCAGTATTCAATGTTAAAGCTCCTGCAGCTCTTACACCAAATCTTTCTTCAAAGTATTGGTAGGCGTCATGGAAGACAACAAATTTTGCATCAGAATTAATATCTGTACCAACATCACTAATAAGCTGATCTAAAGCTTTAATTGTTGCTTCAGCATTTGCTTCATATTTCTCTTTATTGGCAGGATCTAAATCACCTAACTCATGAGCTATTTCATGAACCATTTCTTTAGCATTCATTGGATCTAGCCAAATGTGAGCATCAAATTCACCGTGTGCATGGCCGTGGTCATCGTGGTCGTCATGATCATCGTGGTCGTCATGATCATCATGGTCATCGTGATCATCGTGGTCGTCATGATCATCGTGGTCATCGTGGTCGTCGTGATCGTCATGGTCACCAAAAATTGATTCTTCTCTAAATTTTAATTTAGCAATTGAATCAAGTTCCATAAATTCAATTACTTCTGCATCTTTTGCAATTGTGTCTAGAGGTTCTTCCATTGATGTTTCAATACCCTCTCCAATCCAAAAAATGACATCTGCTTCTTCAAGCATTTTCGCATGAGAAGGTTTCATTGTAAAACTGTGTGGTGATATACTTCCATCGATTATGAGTCCAGGCTCACCTATTCCATCCATAACGTTTGAAATTAATGAATGTAGTGGTTTAATTGTAGTAACAACCTTTAACTCTGCTCTTGCAGATGCAGTTGCAACAAGAATTCCTGAAAACAAAATAATCTTAAATATATGTAGAAAAAAATTCGTTTGTTTCATAAAAGTATTCCTATTAAAAATAAGTCTGTTAAATAGTGTAATGTTATAATATTACATTTTGCATTGTAAATAGAAAAATGAGTAGTAAAAATAATTTATTAGTAAATTTGGAAAACGCAGGTGTTTATAAGTCTCCAAAATGGTTGATAAAAGGTGTATCTCTTGAAGTAAGGCGTGGTCAAATAGTTACGCTAATAGGACCTAATGGTTCTGGAAAGACAACAACAGCTAAAATGGTGCTAAGTATTCTTGAACCTGATGAAGGTTCAATGAAAAGGTACACAGATAAAATCGCATATGTTCCTCAGAAAATTAATATCGATTGGACAATGCCATTACGAGTTGTAGATTTCATGCGATTAACCAATAATCTCAGCAATAATGAAGTTAGTGAATCTTTAAATCAAACTGGAGTAGAAAAACTTTTCAAGGAACAAATTCATGGTCTATCTGGTGGAGAATTTCAACGTGTTCTTCTAGCAAGAGCTATCGCAAAAAAACCAGAATTACTAGTCTTAGATGAACCCGTTCAAGGAGTTGATTTTAATGGGGAAATTGATCTTTATAATATTATCAAAAATATTTCTGCAAACCTAAATTGTGGAATTTTATTAGTCTCCCATGACTTGCATTTTGTTATGTCTGCTACAGATCATGTAGTTTGTTTAAATGGGCATATCTGTTGTTCAGGAAAACCAAGTACAGTTATAAAAGATAAAGCCTATATAGAATTATTTGGTGAACATAGATCAAAAACGTTGACATATTATCAGCACGATCATGATCACACACATAATTCTGACGGAAGTGTGTCTAGTTAATGTTTGATGATTTTTTTACTAGAGCGTTAGTTGCAGGTATCGGTATTGCAATAATTACAGGGCCACTAGGTTGCTTAGTAATTTGGAGACGATTATCTTATTTTGGTGATACCTTAGCACACTCTGCCTTACTAGGAGTAACTTTAGCCTATGCCTTCAGTTTAAATATTGCCTTTTCTGTGTTTATAATATCGGCAGTCATTGCTCTACTTCTTCTCAATCTTCAAAAGAGGACTAGATTGGCTGGTGATTCATTACTTGGATTATTAGCTCACTCTACTCTTGCGATTGGTTTGGTTTTAATGGGTTTTTTATCGAGTATTCGTTTTGATATTATGGGATTACTTTTTGGTGATATCTTAGCAGTAACTGTAGAAGACATCGCTCTAGTATGGATTGGTGGTTTTATAATTATAGGAATTTTATATTTTATTTGGAAATCATTATTTTCAGCTACAGTTAATTATGATCTAGCTTTAGCAGAAGGAATGAAACCGAACATATATAATATGATCTTTACCCTACTACTAGCTGGAGTTATTGCATTGTCTATAAAAATGATTGGGACTCTTTTAATTACAGGATTACTAATAATACCGGCAGCGGCATCGAGAAATATCACTAACAATCCAAAACAAATGGTATTTGTAGCCATATTAATTGGTATTTTATCTGTTACAATTGGCTTATTTACTTCTTTGGAATTGAATACCTCTTCGGGACCATCAATTATTGTTATAGCGATAATATTATTTATCATTTCTCTTATTCCACTAGAGTTGAGAGGTAAGTTGCAAAAATGAAAACAATTTGGTAATTGAGATATATGGGATTGGCATCGGATAATTTAACTAAGAATCAAAAAACAGTTCTTGGAGTTTTAGAAAACTCTTCTGAACCGATGAAGGCGTACACAATTCTTTATGATATACAAAAAATGGGAATAAAATCTCCTCTGCAAGTTTACAGGGCACTCGATAAATTGATTGAAATTGGAAAAGTTCACAAAATAGAAAGTAGAAATTCTTACGTTGCTTGTAAACATGAAGGATGTAATGCAAAAACTTCTACATCTTTTTTGATATGTGAAAACTGTGATAGTGTTACTGAGCTAACTGGAAATAATTTATTTTCTTATTTTTCAAAACAAGCAGAAAAAAATAACTTCAATTATAAAAAACATAATTTAGAAATATTTGGTTTGTGCGAAAATTGTAAACTAAAAAACTAATTTATTAAATTATCAATCTTATTCAGACATTTATTTAATCCAAGGTCGTATTTTGTTCGTATAAAATGCTCTTGCACTATTTCAACCCATTTGAATTTTTGTAACGTTTGATGAGATATGTAAAAACAATTTAATGGAAAAGACATATTAAACATTTTTAATATTTCTTGTCTTATTACATCGTTGGTCAACACTGCCAAAGATTCGTGAATATATTTTTCTACAATCTTTTGATCACTTAAAGATGTTTTAGGTAAATTAAATAAACCTCTAAACCTAAAGTATCGATAGATTCTTAAGTAATCTTCTTTTATTCTATCCTCTATTTCACCAATAAAACAAATTTTACTTTCATTTAAATCTGATTGGCCATTGTAATAATCATGGAGTTTATTATTGTTTCCCACATATAAAGCATTGAAAGTAAAATCTCTTCTGGCTGAATCTTTTTTCCAGCTGTTGGTGTAAATTACATTTGTATGTCTTCCCATTTGATTAACATCTTCACGTAAAGTTGTAATTTGTATTTTTCGATTATGAGGATAAGCAATTATAGATCCATATTGAATAGCAAAATCATCATACTCAATATTGTTCTCTTTTAGTAATGACAAAACATCTTCAGGCTCCAAAGTTGTCGCTGTATCAATATCTTTGATTTCTCTTTCAAGAAGAGCATCTCGTATACAACCTCCTACTAATCGAATTTCAATATTATTTTCTTTAAAGATAGATATTAAAAACTTAACATGCTCCAGATTCAATAAATTCGTAATTTTATTTATTTCCATTATCTAGCTATTTCTTCAAAACAATTTATATTACAATAACAATGTCGACTTCTTCAAAAGAAAATGCTGCAGAAATATTTGAGGATATAAAGAAAAATTTAACAAGAGGAGTTAAAGATAGAAAACACGCATTTCATACGCCAGTCTTTAGTAATATTGATAGTAAAGGTGGAATAGATTCTAGAGTTGTAGTCTTAAGAAAATTTGATCCCAGTAGCATGACACTAAATTTTCACACAGACTTCAGATCTCCCAAAGTGCCTAATTTAAAAAAAAATAGTAGTTCTCAATTTGTGTTTTATGATCATAAATTAAAAATTCAAATGCGAATCAAAACAACGTCTTTGGTTAATAATCAAAATGATACAGCTAAAGAAATGTGGGATAAAACAAGATTGTTTAGTAGAAAATGTTACTTAACATTGAAAGATCCAAGTTCAATCACAGAGTTTCCAGAAGATGGTATCCCTGAACACTTAACCGGCAAGGAGCCAAGTCATGAAGAAAGTGAAAAAGGATATAAAAATTTTACAGTAGTTGAAAATAAAATTAATGAAATTGATTGGCTTTATTTAGAAATTTCAGGTCATCGTAGATTAAAATTAACATTTAATAATAGTGAACTAGAATATAATTGGTTAATACCTTAATATAACTTAAAATTGTCAATAATTCTTATATCACCAATATATAAAGCAATAAATAATCTAGCTTTAGAATAATTTTTTGTTAATTCTAAATTATTTTCATTTCTTATCTCTAAATAGTCAATTTTATTTATATTATTTTGAAGAAGCTCTATTTTTAATTGATCTAAATTATTAATTTCATTTTGCGTTAATAGATTAATATGTTCTTTAATTTTATTTCCTAATACATTGAAAATTTTTAATTGATCATTAGAAAATTTAGAGTTCCTTGAAGATAAACTCATACCCATTTTATCTCGTACAGATGGACATTGAATTATTTTAATATTGTGATGATTAATTTTTACTAAATCTTGTATTATTTTTACTTGCTGAAAATCCTTCTCACCAAAATAACTATTCGTTGGTTTAATCATATTAAAAAAAAGATCCACAACAGTAGTAACTCCATCAAAATGGCCAGGTCGCAATTTATCACATAAAATATTTCTAAAATTGTTTACAATTTTTTTCTTTGCCAATCCTTTAGGGTATATCTCTTGTACTTCAGGTAAGAAGAGTGCATTACAACCAATATTTTCTAATTTAGAAATATCTTTATCAATTGTCTTTGGATAAGAATTGAAATCATTTTCATTGTTAAATTGAGTAGGATTAATAAATATTGAACAGATCACAAATTCGTTATGTAATTGTGCTTCTCTAATGAGAGATAAATGTCCATCGTGTAAGTTTCCCATTGTTAAAACTAAACCAATAGACTGGCCTTTGTCTTTGATTGAAACTAAATTTGGCTCTAATTCACTTGCTTTTCTGAAAATTTTCATCGATTATATAAGTAAATATTTGACTTATATATAATGAATTCGTATTAGGCCCAGAGATTTATTATGAAACGCACTTACCAACCTAGTAGAGTAATTAGAAAAAGAAGACACGGTTTTAGGGCTAGAATGGCAACTAAAGCAGGTCGTCAAATCATTAATAGAAGACGTGCAAAAGGAAGAGCTCAATTAAGCGCTTAAAAAGGCCAAATGGCCCAAACATTATTTACAATTAAGAAAAGATCGACTTTCGTTATGATACGAAACCAGGGAGAATTTATAAAAGGTAAAAATATGAATATCCAAATTTTACACAATCAAGATCTAGAAAATTCTATAGGTGTAGGATACACAGCTTCCAAAAAAATTGGCAACGCAGTAAAAAGAAATAGGGCAAAGAGAATAATGAGGGAATTAGCTAGAAAAATTATTATTAATGGTAAAATTAATTCATATTATGTGTTAATAGCTAAAACGTCATTGCTCGAAGAGAAATTTGATAAACTTTTATTAGAACTTAAGGGAAAGATAAATGGTTAGTAAATATATTTCATTACCTCTAATCATAATAATTAGATTATACCAGTTATTGATTTCCCCAATACTTGGTCAGAATTGTCGGTATTTACCAACCTGTTCTGAGTATTCTATTAAAGCATTAAAGGAACATGGGTTATTTAAAGGATCAATTTTATCGGTGAAAAGAATTTCAAAATGTCATCCCTGGGGTTCCCACGGATTTGATCCAGTACCAAAAAAATCTGAGTTAAAGAAATGAACGAACAAAGAAATTTATATTTGGCTATTGGTATTTCAATTGCGATAATTATTTTTTTTCAATTATTATTTCCAACTCAACCAATTCAAACAACATCCTTTGAAGAAGATGAAGTATTAGAGCCTGCAACATCCATTGATGGACAAAGCAGCCAAGCTGTTTCAGAAATTCAAAGTAGAGATGAAGCTTTAATTCAAACCGACAGAGTTATTTTTGAAAATGCATCTATTAAAGGTTCTATAAATCTAAAAGGAGCAATTTTAGATGACCTCATATTATCAAAATATAAAACTAGCTTAGAACCTGATTCAAATAATATTCAGCTTTTGTTACCGGATGGGACAGCTAACCCATATTATATTGAAACAGGTTGGAAAGAGCTTAAAGATTCTAACATTGAATTACCTAATTTAGAAACAATATGGAAAACTAACTCTACCACTCTAAGCCCCTCAAGCCCTGTTACACTTAGTTGGACGAATAATAAAAATATAACTTTCAAAATCAACTATCAAGTTGATGATGAGTATATGTTTACAATTACACAAGAAATAGAAAACAACAGTAGTGAAGATATTGAAGTTTTTCCATACAGATTAATCAAAAGAATAAACACACCAGATACAATTAATTTTTTTATACTTCACGAGGGTTTAATTAGTCTAATAAACGATGAATTATTGGAAAAAAATTATGATGATATTGCCGATGATTGTAATTCATCAATGCAAACAAAAAAAGAGTTTTGCGATAATAAAACACAAGGCGGCTGGTTAGGTTTTACAGACAAATATTGGATGTCTGCTTTAATTCCTGATGCAGATCAATCTATTAACGTCAATTATAGATACGGTAATAATGGACGTGATAGCTATAGAGCAGGTTATGTTGGTCAAATATATAAAATTAACTCGGGTGAAAATATATCTTACGGTGGAAAATTATTTGTGGGTGCAAAAAAATTAAATGTCTTAAGTGCTTATGACGACAATCTCTCTATACCAAGATTTACTGATGCAATTGACTGGGGTTGGTTTAGCTTTTTAACTAAACCTGTTTCTTATGCTATTAATTGGTTTTTTGGTTATGCAGGTAATTTTGGTCTAGCAATAATTGCCTTTACCATTTTAATGCGTTTAATTTTATTTCCACTAGCGCAGGCATCTTTTAAATCTATGGCGAAGATGAAAAAACTTCAGCCTGATATGCAAAGATTAAAAGAGACCTATCCAAATGACAGACAAAAAATGCAGCAAGAACTAATGGCCTTGTATAAAAGAGAGGGAGCTAATCCTGTTGCGGGTTGTCTACCAATTTTAGTACAAATACCAATTTTCTTCTCTTTGTATAAAGTGTTGTTTGTTACGATAGAGATGTATCACGCTCCTTTTTATGGATGGATTCATGATCTATCTGCACCAGACCCGTTAGGCTTAATGACAATATTTGGATTAGTTCCTTGGGATGTGCCACCTATACTTTCAATAATTGATATTGGTATTCTTCCTATCATTATGGGGTTCACTATGTGGTTACAACAAAAACTAAATCCTGCTCCTGCTGATCCAACACAAGCTAGAATTTTTGCATTACTTCCATTTGTATTTACTTTTGTACTAGCTGGTTTTGCAGCTGGTTTAGTTTTATATTGGTCAGTGAACAATATTTTATCAATTGCACAGCAATGGTATATTCAAAGAAGAATTTTAGCCAAAAATGGCTAGCTTAAATAAAAATTTAAATAACTTTTTTAATAATAATAAGTTTTTAGGTTCCTTTCAGTCATTTAAAGATATTCCTTATTCAGATATAAAAAAAGAATGTTGTTTTATAGGTAGATCTAATGTTGGAAAATCTAGTTTAATAAATTCGTTAACTAAAACAAAAAAATTAGCAAAAACTAGTAAAACTCCAGGAAGAACGCAGGCTATAAATGTTTTTTTAATTAGTGAAAAAATAAATATGATTGATTTACCCGGTTATGGTTTTGCCAAAGTATCAAAAGTTGCACGAGAAAATTTAATGATCTTGATTGAAGAATATATAGAAAATAGAGATACACTTGATCATGTTTTTTTACTCATTGACTCAAAAGTTGGTATTAAAAATTCTGATATTGATATGTTGGATTTATTGAGCGATTGCTCAAGAAAATTTTCCATAATTTTAACTAAAATAGATAAAATATCTAATAACCATTTAGAATATCAAAAAAAATCAATTTTAAGTTTAATGCAAAATTATAAAAAATCATTTACGAAAATATATCAATCTGAGACCAAAAAAAATAATGGTATTACAGAGATTCAAAGATCTATATACGGGTTATCACAATAAATATGAAATTTGATTTTTTATCAGAGAGTGATCAGGCTTATTTTATACATAAAGCCTCAACCTTAGTTGAAGCTCTTCCATACATACGAGAACATAGTGGTGATACCATTGTAATAAAATACGGTGGACATGCAATGGGAGATAAAAAACTGTCTGAGAGTTTTTCAAGAGATATTGGATTATTAAAAGAAGTAGGTGTGTCACCAATTATTATTCATGGTGGAGGACCTCAAATTGGCGAGAGACTTAAATCAAAAAATATATCAACACAATTTGTTGAAGGATTACGAGTTACTGATAAAGAAACAATTAAGGTAGTTGAGGAAGTTTTATCTAAAGATATCAATTCAGAAATAGTCGAATCTATAAGTGCCTCTGGAGGAAAAGCGATTGGAGTATCTGGTAATGATAACTTAGTCACTGCAACTAAATTAAATGTGGAAATTAAAGATAGTGATTCAAATATTGAAAAAATAGTTGATATTGGTTTTGTTGGACAACCAAAAAAATTAAACAAAGATATGCTAACTAGCTTTATAGAAAATGGTCAAATACCTGTCATATCTCCTTTAGGTAAGGATGAAAATAATTTTACATATAATATTAATGCTGACACTGTTGCAGGTTTTATAGCAGGTGAGTTACAGGCAAGTAAATTACTATTACTAACCGATGTACCTGGAATTTTAGACAAAGATGAAAAATTAATCTCATCAATAACTTTAGAAGAAGCTAAAGGTATTGCTAATAAAGAATATATTTCTGGAGGTATGAAGCCAAAAATTAATACATGTATTGATGCAATGAAAAAAGGTGTAAAAAAATCTACTATTTTAGATGGAAGAATTCCTCATTCAGTAATATTAGAGTTATTCACTGAACATGGAATTGGTACACAAATAACAAGTAATTAAATGAGCTTTAAAGATAACATCAATACCTGGATATTTGATCTAGATAACACACTGTACTCTGCAGACAGTGGAATTTTTCAGCAAGTACATAAGTTAATGGGAGAGTTTGTAGCTAAAAATTTAAATATGGAATTAGCTGAAGCAAAAAAACTACAAGCAAAATATTACAAGCAACATGGCACTACATTAAGAGGTATGATGGATAATCATGGTGTAGATCCTGATTATTTTTTAGAAGAAGTTCATAAGTTAGATTACTCAATTGTTGGTCCAAATCAAAATCTTAATGATGAATTATATAAACTTGAGGGAAGAAAAATTATTTATACAAATGCTAATAAGCAACATGTCTTAGATGTGTTAGAGAAAATAAATCTAACAAACTTTTTTGATGAAATATATGATATTAAAATGGCTAATTATATTCCTAAGCCAGAAATTTCTCCCTATGAAAAAATTATCGACTTATTTGATATCGAAGCAAATAAATCCGCAATGTTTGATGATATTGCAAAGAATTTAGTTCCAGCAAAAAAAGTTGGTTTTACACCTGTCTGGGTTGATGCTGGTTATGAAAATTTTTCTGATGATATTGAAGCATCTAAAGAATATTTAGATTTTCAAACAAGAGATTTGAGTTTATTTTTAAAAGATGTAAATGAGGGTAAAATATGAGTGATCTGGAAAGAATTATAAATGATGCCTTTGAGGAGAGAGATAATATTAATGTCAACACTGCAGGTGATATTAGAAATGCAGTAGATGAAACTTTAAACAAACTTGATAGTGGAAGCTTAAGGGTTTGTGAAAAAATTAATAATGAATGGCAAGTTAATCAATGGATTAAAAAGGCAATTCTTTTAAGTTTCAGATTAAATGATAATGAAATCATTAAAGCATCTCATGCTACTTGGTTTGATAAAGTAGAAAGTAAAACTGCAAATTGGACTAAAGATGATCATCTGAAAGCAGGATTTCGATATGTACCAGACGCTGTTGTAAGAAAATCTGCATTTATTGCTAAAGGTGTTGTTTTAATGCCTTCTTTTGTAAATCTTGGTGCATATGTTGACGAAGGAACAATGATTGATACTTGGGCAACAGTTGGTTCATGTGCGCAAATTGGTAAAAATTGTCATATTTCTGGAGGCGCTGGTATTGGCGGTGTACTTGAACCACTTCAAGCAAATCCAGTAATTATTGAAGACAATTGCTTTATTGGAGCAAGAAGTGAAGTGGCTGAGGGTGTTATTGTTGGTGAAGGTGCTGTTTTATCAATGGGTGTATTTATTGGAGCGTCTACAAAAATAGTCGATCGATCAACTGGAGAAATTCATATGGGAAAAGTTCCTGCGTATTCAGTTGTAGTACCAGGTACGTTACCAGGAAAAAAAGAAAGGGATATTAATCCTTCTTTATACTGTGCTGTTATTGTTAAAAGAGTTGATGAAAAAACCAGAAGTAAAACATCAATCAATGATCTTTTAAGAGATTAATGTCAGAAATTAATTTTGATCCAGTTAATCTTACACAATCCTTAGTAAAATGTGCAAGTGTAACTCCAAAAGATGAAGGCGCTTTAACAGTAGTTGAAAATCATCTGAAAGCTATAGGATGTGACTGTCATCCATTAACTTTCTCTGGAAACAATTCTTACGAAGTAAAAAATTTATTTGCAACAATAGGAAATGAAGGAAAGCATTTTGCTTATGCTGGTCATACAGATGTAGTTCCTGTAGGCAATGAAAGTTCATGGAAGTACCCTCCTTTTGCTGCACAAATAGATGGAGGCAAACTTTATGGAAGAGGTAGCGAAGATATGAAAAGCAGTGTTGCTTGTTTCATTAGTGCCGCTAAAAGATTTGTAGATAAATATAAAAATTTTCCAGGAAAGATTTCCTTTATTATTACAGGTGATGAAGAAAGAGATTCTGTAAACGGCACACCAAGAATTCTAGAATGGGTAAGTAAACAAAATTATAAATTTGATCATTGTCTTGTTGGTGAACCAACTTCTAAAAATGAGGTCGGCGATAAAGTAAAAATTGGAAGAAGAGGATCAGTTAGTTTCTTTTTTCAGGTTAAAGGTATTCAAGGACATACGGCGAATTCTCATTTAGCTGAAAATTCTTCACATCACTTAGTGAATTTATTAAATAGTATATTAGAAGAGCCGCTAGATGAAGGTAATGAAAATTTTTTACCAACATCAGTGCAAATCGCTACTATTGATATTGGCAATCCTGTTCAAAACGTAATTCCAGAATTAGCTAAAGCAACAGTCAATATTAGATTTAATGATATGCACTCATCTGACTCACTTATAAAATGGATTGATAATAAAATAGAAAAGATTTTCTCTAAACTAGAAAACGCTAGTTGTACTTATACATATGATGCAACAGCTGAGTCATTTTTGAATAAAGCTGGTGATTTATATAATATTATTTCAAAATCAATTTCTGATGTCACAGGAAGAAATAGCTCACCTGAGCAAGCAACTGATGGCGGTACTTCTGATGCAAGATATATAAAGAACTATTGTGAAGTAGTAGAGTTAGGTCTTAGAAATCAAACTCTTCATAAAGTAGATGAATTTGTTTTTGTTGAAGATATTATAAAATTAGAAAGTATTTATTTTAGAATTTTAGAAAATTATTTTGATGTCAATTAATATCCGTCGGATGGATTAACATCTGATTTTAATTTTTCCTTTTTTCTTAGTTTTTTATATTTGGAGTACATATATTTAACAGATGGCTCTATAGCTGTTACACCTGCCACATGTGGAGTAATTGTTACATTTGGCAATCTCCAAAATTGACTACTTGATTTTAAAGGTTCATTTTTAAAGACATCCAAATAAGCATAAAAATTTTTGTTTTTCTTTAAATGATTCAGAAGGTCTTTCTCTTCAATTGCATTTCCTCTACCTATATTTATTAAACAAGAATTTTTTTTCATATTCTTTAAAAACTTTTTATCTATTATATTATTTGTTTGAGTTGTTGATGGTAGAATAGAAATGATAACATCAGAGCTTTTGATAAAACTAGTGATATTTTTACCTGTATATATTTTTACATTTTTTACTTTTGCTCGATTTTTTTTATATGCAATAACATTATAATTTAATTTGTTTAGTAATTTTGCAATATGATTACCAAGAAAGCCTAGACCTAAAATACCTACTGTTAAATTTTTATTATCAATTGGTGTCCTTTCTCCAGACCAGTATTTTTTTATTTGAGAATTTTGAAAAATTTTAAAATTTAATTGATAATTTAGTATTTGAGCTAGAGAATAATTGGCAATTCTCCCCCCCATTTCTTCATCTTTTATTCTGATAATGGGAATTTTTTTATTATAATTTTTAAGTTTTAGAATATGATCTACTCCAGCTCCCATAGAGAAAATAACTTGGAGATTTTTTAGTCTTGAAAGAGTATTATCTGGTAGATTCCATATAATTGCACAATTTACATCATTAAAATTTTTGTAATCTTTAATTGAAATTATTTTTTCATTTTTAAAATATTTTTTTATTGTTTTTTTCCAAACATCAATTTTATCAAAAGTTGTGTTATGAAATAAAATAGTCATTGAATATCATCTATTAACTTATTGTATTTGACTACTTGTTTTTTCCAGATTAATTCATTTTCTGCTCTATTTTTTGCATTTTGTCCTAATTCAATTGTATTTTTTTTGTTCTCAACTAAATTCTTAATTGATTCATCTAATTCATTAAAATTATTAATAATTAAACCTGTTTTATTATGCAATACAGCTTCAGGAGTACCTCCAACATTTGAGGCAATTGAAGGAATTCCATATTGTGCCGCTTCAATATATGCGATTCCAAAACCTTCAATAGAATTTGCATGAGTTTCATCTATTGTCGGCATGATCATAATATCAGTCTTAGAAAAAATGAATTTTTTTTGATTTTCATTTATTGTTCCAACTAACTTCACATTTGATTCTAGATTATAATTTTTTATTTCTTTCTTTATATTCTCTAACTGATCACCTTCACCAGCAATTATATATTGAATATTTGGATAAATTTTTTTTAAATTAAAAATAGATTTAAGAATATACGAATGTCCTTTTCTTTTTTCTAGTCTGGCAAGAGTAAGCAACGTTGGATAACTATCATCTAAATCTATTGCTTGTTCTATAATATTTTTAGTAGATTTTACACCTGGATAGATAACCTCAATTTTTTTAAAGTTTTCACTTATTTTTGAAAGTAAGTTTTTAGTATATAATGAATTGACCACTAATGCGTTTGCTAATTCCAAAACTTTTTTTATTCGTTTATGATGATTATCGTTTTTGATTATTATTTCGTTTCCATGAACAAGACTAATAATTGGGATTTTTTTTTCTTTTAAAAAATTAATTGGTAACTCAAGACTTTTCCAGCTATCAGTGATGACTGTTTCAATATTATTTGAAGAACATATATTTTTAAGTTGATTAAATTTTTTTCTTTTTCTTAAAAATTTTAAACCCTTAAATCTTAATATTGAAAAATTTTTATTGTTTTTATCAAATTCCAAATCTTTAGCACTGTCTTGTTGATCAGCTAAGACCTTTACATCGTGTTTGAGACTTAAATTTAATGCTAAGTCATACATCAATGTTTCAATTCCCCCTACTCTAGATGGAAAGCATTGTGTTAAAATAATTATCATTGAAAGTTAAAATATTTTAAAATTTATGAAGTATTAATTTACAAAGTCAATCAGGAACAATTAATTTTAATCATTATTAGAAAATTTAAGTACATCTAAATTTTTAATATATTTATATATGCATTTTTTGCATATTAAAATTCATATTTTTATACTTTGATTGCATAGAATAATTACTATTTTGTTATTGAAAGGAATAAATAATGATTAATGTTTTTAATTTTTTTAATAAAGTTTACGAGGATTTAAGTGACAAAAACTACAATTATGATGAGGATTTAGTAAGATATTTCAAATCTGAATATGGAAAAGAGTGGAAAATTGAATTAGACAAGCATCTTCTCAAAACTGAATTTGATATTAATAAGAAAGCCGCATAATCGGCGGCTTTAGTTAAACTTCAGAAGTTACCTTTTTAAGCCAATCTTTCTCTTTATTTTCAAGGTATATCTCCAATGTATCATACACCTTTTTATGATATGTATTTAACCAATGTTTTTCAATTTGATCGAGCATACTACTGTCAATGAGATCCAAATCTATTGGACACCAAGAAATGTTTTCAAAGTATAATTTTTTATTATTATTCTCTTTTATCACGACTAAATTTTCTGTTCTTATGCCATATTCATTTTCTTTATAGTATCCAGGTTCATTGGATAAAATCATTCCCGGAAGCAACTCAACGCTATCAAACATTGATTTTTTTGCAATACGTTGTGGGGCTTCATGTACACTCAAAAAACTTCCTATACCGTGACCTGTCCCATGATCATAATCTAAATTAATTTCTTGCAGACTTTTTCTTGCTAGATAATCAATATCAGTTCCTTTTGTTCCCTTTTCAAAAACATGATTTGATAAGGCAATATGACCTTTAAGAACTCTCGTAAATCTATCTTTTTGTTCTGTTGTTGCTTCACCTAAAATTATAGTTCTTGTTATATCGGTTGTACCATCAAAATATTGCCCTCCTGAGTCAACAAGGTAAATATTATTATCTGAGAAAGATGATTTTCCTTCTTCAGTAACACGGTAATGAGGAAGGGCTGCATTTTTATCAATTGCTGATATTGTATCAAAGGATAGAGAATGAAATAATTCATTTTTTCTTCGCAGATTTTCTAAATGATTTGCAACACTTATTTCATCATTTGATTTAGGATCCATGATATTTTTCAGCCAATAAATATATTTAGTAATACTAACACCATCTCTTATATGTGCTTTTTTGGCTCCATCTAGTTCAGTTTCATTTTTGATAGCTTTTAACAAAATACATGGATTTGCTAAATTTTTAGTATTTATTTTTTGTTTTCTTAAAAGATCTAAAAAATAAAAAGTGGTGGAATTAAAATCTAAACCAATTGATTCGGATGAATTAATATTATTAAAAATTGATCCGATATTTTCAATATTATTAATATTTATTAGTGTTTGGATTTCTTTTTTTAGAATTTCTGGCATTGAAGACTCTTTAATATACAAAGAATGTTTATTATTTTTTGAAATTAGAAGATAAGAATAAAGCAACGGTGTATATTTAATATCATCTGCTCTTAAATTTAATAGCCAAGCAATATTATCAAGCCCAGAAACAAAGTAATGATGAATTTCATTTTGATCTAAAAATTTTTTTAAAATATCTAATTTTTCACTTCTGGCCTGACCAGCAAAACTTGTTGGGTGATCAAATATATCTGTATATTGAGTTTTTGGTTGATTTTCCCATATTAAATCAACAAAATTTTTATCAATTAGTTGGAGTTGAGATGTTGAATTCTTTAACATTTTTTCTACTTTTTCAATTTCTATAATTGAATGAAGAGTTGGATCTAATGCAATTTTATATTCTTTTTCTAATAAAATTTTTTCTAAATCTGTCCAAAAGCTATTTAAATGTTTTGCCTGAATCTCTTTGGCATTAATTTGAGTAATCGCTTGAAAAGTATATCGTCCATCAACATACAAGAAGGCATCTGTTGGCGTTATAATTGCTCTTCCTGCTGAACCAGAAAAATTTGTTATAAAATTTAATCTTTCTGCATTTGGGGAAATATACTCATTTAAATATTCATCACTTCTATTAATGACAAAAATATCGATATCTTTTTCTTTTAATAGATTTTGTAATTTTTTTAAATTTGATTGATTCATTATAACTTATTAAATAGACTTAGGTCGATATTACCACCAGAAATCATAACTATAATTTTTTTATTTTTAACATCAATTTTATTATTTAATACTGCTGCAGCTGCAACTGCTCCACCTGGTTCCACAACTATTTTAAGTTGTTCAGCTAGCAAAATTATAGTTTTTGTTACTTCTTCATCAGAAACACTTAGTCCTCCTTCAAGATTATTTGAATTAATTTGAAAAGTTATATTACCAGGTTGTGGTGCCAATAGTGCGTCACAAAAAGATTTAGCATTTTTTTTATTTTCTATAAGTTTACCAGCTTCTAAAGATCTTTTTGTGTCATCAAATTCATCAGGCTCCACGGAATATGATCTTATATTTGGATAGATATGTTTTAAGTATGTTGATGTTCCTGCAATAAGACCACCGCCTCCACAACAACATAAATAAAGATCAGGTTCAATTGATTGCTCTTTCAAATCATTTGCAATTTCAATAGCTGCAGTTCCTTGACCAGCAATTATATCTTCATCATCATAGGGTTTAATAAGAGCTCTATTATCCTTCTTTTGAATTTCATTTCCTATCTCTTCTCTACTTTGAAAGTAACTGTCATATAATATCACTTCTGCTCCATAATTTTTTGTGTTTTCAATTTTTATTTGAGGTGCAGTTTTAGGCATTATTATCTTTGCACTAATGCTATTAATCATAGATGCATAAGCAACAGCTTGTGCATGATTTCCTGATGAATATGCAACTACACCTGAGTCTTTTACATTTTCTATTAATTTTGTAATTTTATGTGTAGCTCCCCGTAGTTTAAATGATCCAGTATTTTGTAAATTTTCAAGTTTAAAATAAATTTCAGCTTCTAAAAGATTATTTATATAATCATTAGTTACTAAAGGAGTTTTTGTTACCTTTTGATTGATTAATTTATAAGCATTATCAACATTTAAATAGCTAAAATCAGTCATAATTTTAAAGTTTTACATCGTTTTAATGGAATAAACTAAAAAAAAATATATGTATATTATCATGGAACAGAGCAAAGTAACCTCGCCTTGCATTAGCGTATGTAAAACTGACCCAATCTCAGGGTATTGCTATGGCTGTGGAAGAACTAATGAAGAGAAAGATATTTGGAAAGATGAAAATACTTCAAATGAATGGAAACAAAATAATTTATCTGAACTAAAATCTAGATTGTCAGATTGGCAGTTAAAGGCTTTTGAAGAATCCTATAAATCCAAAGTTGAAACAGGTTTATCTCTTATTAAAAAAAAATTAGCAGAAAATCGTAAAAATTGAAAAGTTTAATAATTTTTATTTTTATTTTATTTTTTTCATTCAATCTTCAATCTCAAAATAAAATGATACTTGATAACTTAGAAACACCTGGAATTTCTTCTCAAGGTCAAAATTGGGCTTTTTTTACTGATGGAGTAATGGGTGGGTTGTCGCAAGGTAAAGCGATCATATCAAAAGTTAATGATATTAATTGTTATCATATGACAGGAGATGTCACGACTGAAAATAACGGAGGCTTTATTCAAATAAGAAATCAATTAAAACCTTCAATATCAACAGAAGAGTTTGAGGGTGTTTATTTTAAAGTGTTTGGTAATAATGAAGAGTATTCAATTCATGTAAGAACCGCTCTGACGATGGCTCCATGGCAATATTATAAGTATAGTTTTAAAACTAATTCTGAGTGGACAGTAATAAAAGCACCCTTTAGTGAATTTAAAAAATCAAATGCATATCAACCTAAAAAATTAGTTGGTCAGAATATCAAGACATTAGGTCTAGTTGCTGGATTTAAAGATTTTCAAGCAGATATTTGTTTATCAGAAATTGGCTTTTATTAATAATCTATTTTCAATAAATACAATCCTTCAGGTGGCGCAGTAACTCCTGCATATTCTCTTTTTTTGGATTGAATAATTTCTGAAATAGATTTTTCTATTTTACTAAGTCCTATATCAACCAGTGTACCGACCATGATTCTAACTTGAGAATGTAAAAAGGATTTAGCTGATATTAAAAAATTTATTTCATCATGATTAAAATTTATATCCAGTGAATTAATAGATTTAATTGGTGATTTCGATTGGCAATTTATTGACCTAAAAGCAGACAAATCAAATTTGCCTATAAATTGTTGTGATTGCTTTATTATTTTTTCAGCATCTATTTTTTTATGTACACACCAAACTTTGTTTTGCTCTAACGTAATTGGTGATCTTCTATTTAAGATCTTGTATTCATACCATCTCAATTTTGCTGAAAATCTTGAATTAAAATCTTTATCTACTTCTTCAGCATATAAAATAGATATGGGTTGAGGTCTTAGATAATGATTAATGCCATCTCTAATAGTATCAGTATCAAAATGTTGCTCTAATTCAAAATTAGCTACTTGTCCTCTTGCATGAACGCCTGCATCTGTTCGACCAGCTCCAAAAAGTGTTATTTTTTGTTTTGATAGTTTTTCTATAGCCTCTTCAACCAATTGTTGAATGGAAGGACCATTTTCTTGACGTTGCCAACCAACATAATTAGTTCCATCATATTCTAATGTTATTTTGTAGTTAGGCATTTATTACTTCATTAACCTTAAAACTATATCCCCGAAGAAAATCATCTTTAGAAATAGCATTTTTGCCTTCTCTTTGTAAAATTAGTGGTTCAATACTTCCATCATTGCACCCAATATCAAATGTCTCGTTAAGAATTGTCGATGCATTACCGTTAGAGTTTGATTTTCTTGCTTTAATGATCTTAATTCTTTCATTTTGCATAGTAAACCAAGCACCAGGTTTAGGTGAATGTGCTCTTATAAGATTTAAAACTTCATTTACAGATTTATTAAAATTAATTTTTCTGTTTAGTGAAGAAATTTTATTTGCATATGTTGCATAATTATCATCCTGATCAGAATAAGAAATTTTTTTATCAAATATAAGAGGAATAGTGTCCACTAATAATTTGATTCCAACCTCTGTTAATTTTTGACTTAATTCATTTTTATTACAATCATCTTCTATATCTACTTTTTTTTGATTAATAATTGGTCCAGCATCTAATTTTTCGATTAGCTGTATTATTGATATACCAGTCTCTTTATCGCCATTCATTAAAGAATGTTCTATTGGGGCTGCACCCCTCCATCTAGGCAACAAAGAGACATGGATATTGATACAACCAAATGTTGGTAAATCTAAAATATCTTTTGGCAATATTTTACCGTATGCCATGACAATAATTAAATCAGGATTTAATTTTTTCACTGTCTCAATAGTATCTTTATCAAACGTATTTGGACAAAAAACCTCAATTTTGTTCTTACTTGCAAGTTGATGGACTTCAGATTCATTTATTTTCATTCCTCTAGATTTCTTTTTTGGGGGTTGTGAAAATACTGCGGAAATTATGAAATTACTTTTAATTAAAGCCTCAAGATAGTCAGAGGCTATTTTTGGTGAACCCATAAAAATTATTTTCTTATTATTCATTATTTTTATTTTTTAAAAATTTTTGTACTTTTTTGATCATTATATTCCTTTTTAATGAAGAAAGATAATCTACAAATAACTTTCCAGAAAGATGATCAATTTCATGTTGTAAAATTCTTGATTCTAATCCACTCACTTCTTTTGTTATTTGTTTGTTATTTTCATCTAAGTACTGGACTACTATATTTTGAGGTCTCTCTATTTCTGCAAATTGTTCAGGAAGAGATAAACAACCCTCTTCCATAACAATTTTTTCTTGAGAGTATGAAACAATATCGGGGTTAAATAATGTATATTTAGTTTCTTTTTTAGTCCCTTGATCAACAAAAAATATAGTCACAATTTGTTGTAGAATCCCAATTTGATTTGCTGCTAAACCTACACCTGGTGCTTTTAACATAATTTGCATCATTTTTTTTGCAATTTCTTTTTCCTTAATTCCAACAGACTGAATTTTATTTGCTTTTTGGCGTAATAGTGGATTAGGAACATAAAGTAATTTATCCATTTTTATTTATGTAATTTTTTTTCTAGATTGGAATGCTGTATTTAATGTGTTTTCATCTAAGTAGTGTACTTCTCCACCCATAGGGATTCCTTGTGCAAGTCTTGTTACATTTAAATCTTTAAATTTTTCTAGTTTATCTGCAATTACAAAAGAGGTTGTTTGTCCTTCCATAGTTGTACTTAAGGCAAGAATAATTTCTTTAACATTATTTATTTCAATTCTCTTTAGTAGATGTTCTATTTTCAATTCATCAGTTCCTATACCTTGAATCGCTGATAATGAACCACCTAAAACATTATAGAGGCCACGATAAAATCCTACTTTTTCTAATGTCCACAAATCTGAAACATCCTCAACAACACAAATTGTTGCTTTATCTCTTTTAGGATTTGCACAAATATTACATGGATTTACCATATCTATATTTCCACATTCTGAGCACTCAATAATTTTATTATAAGATAAGTTTAAACTCTCAATTAGAGGAGATAGATTTTTATCTTTATTTTTTAATAAAAAAAGTGCAATTCTTTGCGCCGATCTTCTTCCTAATCCTGGAAGTTTTGAAATATCATTTATTAATTTATCTATTGGGGATTGCTCCATTTTTAGAAAGGAAGTTTCATTCCTGGAGGTAATGGTAGGCCACCTGTAAGATTTTTCATTTCTTCTTGGGCTGCGGTTTCTCCTTTTTCTTTGGCATCATTTATTGCAGCGACTATCAGATCTTCAAGTATTTCTTTCTCATCTTGTTTAATCAAGCTATCGTCAATTGAAATTCTTTTAAATATACCTTTTGCTGTAGCTGTTACTTTAATAAGGCCTCCTCCAGAAGTACCCTCAACTTCAATATCATTTAATTTATTCTGTGCTTCAGCCATTTTTTTTTGCAACTGTTGAGCTTGTTTCATCATATTACCTAAATTAACCATTATTTCTCCTTTTTCATTTTTGGTTGATTTATATCTGTGTCATCATCATTTATTTCACCTAGTTCTGTAATAGCGTGAATTTTACTTTCAGGAAATTCTTTTAATATTTTTTTTACTTCTGGATGATTTTTCATTATTTCAATTTCTTTTTGTTGTTTAATAATATCTTCATCATACAAACTTTTTCCAAGATTGCTTGTAGATGAATGTATCTGCCATATTCTTCCAGTCCATTTAGAGATTAATTTCGCAACAATTCTATTGAAGCCAGTGTCATTAATTTTAGATATGTTTAGTGTAACTTCTCCTTCTTTAAAAGAGACTAACTGCACATCATTGTATAACTTAGTGTGAAGTAATCCTTCTCTATTTTTAAAAAACATATCGACAAAATGTCTGAAGTCTTGAATATGTTTTATATTTACATTTTCTTTTGGTGAAATTTCTTTTTTATTTTCATTAAAGTTTAGAACTTTGTTACTTTCATTAGATTTATTTTGTAGTTCAAGATTTTTTTCTAAGGGTTCTTTTTTTACTACTTCTTTGTCCATTTTTTTAATTAGATCTTCTGGGCTTGGACCATCATGTAAATAAATAATCCTTAAAATAATCATTTCTCCATGTTGATATAAATGAGAGCTATTTTGTAATTCTTGGTAACCTTTGAATAAAATTTGCCAGATAATATTCAGATTATTTAATGTCATTTTTGAAGACAACTCAGCTCCTTTATTTCTTTCAAATTCAGGAATATAAATGTCATCTTTTAAATCTGGTGCTATTTTTATTTGAACAAGGAAATGTACTACGTTTAATAGTTCATCAAATATCATTGCTATATCTGCCCCTAACTCATACAACTCTTTATACTTATTAATTGCACCAAGGGCATCTCCTTCTAAAATAATTTCAATTAAGTTAAATATTTTTTCTCTATCAGCTAATCCCAGCATGCTTATTACAGTTTGCGAGTCAACTTTTTCATTTGGAGTAGTTATTGCCTGATCTAATAGACTAAGACCATCTCTTACAGATCCATCTGCCGATCTAACAATTAACGAAATAGCGTCTAAATCAATATCAATATTTTCTAGTTTGGAAATTTTTAATAAATGATCTGATAAAATTTTATTTTCTATTCTATGTAAATCAAATCTCTGACACCTCGATAAAACAGTTATTGGTACTTTTTTAATTTCTGTTGTGGCAAAAATAAACTTAACATGTTCTGGTGGTTCTTCTAAAGTTTTAAGCAGTGCATTGAATGCACTTTTTGAAAGCATATGAACTTCATCAATTATAAATATTTTATAATCACCGATAACAGGTTTATATTTTACATTGTCAATTATTTCTCTAATGTCATCAACGCCAGTATTAGACGCTGCATCAATCTCAATAACATCAAGATTACTGTCCGAAGTTGTTGATTTGCATGAATCACAATTTCCACATGGTTCACAATTTTTTTTATCTCTATTCTTACAATTAATACTCATCGCTATAAGTCTAGCAGTGGTAGTTTTTCCAACACCTCTGACACCTGTTAGAATGTATGCGTGAGCTAGCCGGTCATTATTAATAGCGTTTGATAGAATTTTTACTAATAATTCTTGACCAATTAAATCTTCAAACTTTTGTGGTCTGTATTTTCTAGCTAAAACTTTGTATTTTTTTTCTTCTGTCATTATAATTAATGGAAGGAGTTGAGACCCAAACAAGATTGTTACAGCTGCTTCTTTTCAGATCTGACTGGATTAGCAATTTATTTGCCCTCAATCCTCCCTGTAGCAATATAACATTAATGTAAATAAAATATAAATAGACTTTTTAAAAAAACCTATTTTTTCCTGAATGAAGATTTCTCATATACTCCAAGGATTTCTATCTTCTTACAAAAAAATTTCATCTCTTCTAATGCTAATTTTACAGATGTATTTTTAGGATGTCCCTCAAAATCTATATAAAATTGTGCAACATCAAAACCCTGTGGGTGAATGTAACTCTCAAGCTTAGTTATATTAACACCATTACTAGCAAACCCACCAAGACATTTGTACAAAACTGCAGGAATACTTCTAACTGTAAATACTAATGTTGTAAGGATATCCATTCTTTCTGGATTTATATCTAATAAATTTTTTTGCATAACAAGAAATCGAGTTACATTATTTTGAGTATCTTGGAAATTTTTTTCCAATATATCAAGATCATATATATTAGCAGCAAGTTCAGATGCGATAGCCCCATCTTCAATATTATTTAACTCTGAAATTAATTTAGCAGATCCAGCTGTATCAGCTTCAACAATCATTTGCTTATCTAATTTTAAAATTTTGTTTCGACATTGGGCAATTCCCTGTTCATGACTTCTTATTCTTTTAATATCTGAGATTTTCGCACCTCTAATTCCAAGTAAGTTATGATTTACTTCATGAAAATATTCATAAGTTATTTTTAAATCAGAGTCAGGTATCAACCTTTGAGTATCCGCTACTCTTCCTGCAAGAGAGTTTTCTATTGGAACCATTGCTGCTTCAGATTTTCCTGATCTAACATGTTCAAACATATCTTCAAAAGTTGCACACGGTATACTTGTTGCGTTTGGAAAAAAATTTTTTCCAGCTTGTTCACTATAAGCACCATTTACACCTTGAAATGAAAAACTATCAACTTTTATCATTTTGCTCTCTTATATTAGTTTCAATATTTATTAAATCCTCTTTTGTATCTACACTCATTGGAACTTCAGGAACATAGGTAACTCCAATTGGAATATTAGAATCCATAGCTCTCATTTGTTCTAAACTTAGATCTATTTCATTTTTTGATTTAGGTAGATTGATAAATCTATTTATTGAATCTGGAGTATAACTATAGATACCAACATGATGGAATAAGTTTTTATTTTCTATCATAACTTCTCTATAAAAACTTAACGCCTGTGCTGTTTCATTTTTTTTAAAATCAACTTCAACTTTTGTTACATTGGGATTATACAATTCATTATCATTTAAGTTTGTTGCAAGTGTGCCAATGGTAAAATTTCTTTTTATTGGTTCGATGACTTTAAGAATATGTTCTGGATTTATAAGAGGCATATCACCTTGAAGATTGATTATTACATCAATGTCTTTGTTATTTTTTATCTTTAAAAAAGCCGAGTGAACTCTATCAGTTCCAGATGGGAGATTTGGATCTGTCATAATAGCTTTGCCACCATTACTTATAATTAAATCATGAACTTCAATCTCAGAACAAGCAACAAACACTTCTCCAATATTTGACTCAATTGCTTGTTGCCATACCCGTTGTATCATTGGAATACCATCTATAGTCATTAATGGTTTACCCGGTAGTCTAGTGGAAGCCATTCGTGAAGGTATAATTACAACATTTTTCATAATTTATGCGACAATTAGGCAAGAGAATTTAAATTTCATACTTACGACAAATATATTCTTTCTTCTAAAAAATCTGTATATGTACTTATACATGTCTGGGCTTGAAGTTAATAAAATTTTAGCATCTATTATATTAGCTGTCTTAATTGTTACTCTTATCGGGCATTTTGGAGATTTAGTCATTGATATTGATCATGATGAAAAAAAAGAAACAGCTTATAAAATAGACGTTCCTGAGGTTTCTACTGGCTTGGGAGTAGTGGAAAAAAAAGAAGAAGTAATAGAGCCAATTTCAATGTTATTAGCTAGTGCTTCTTTAGATAATGGAGAAAAATTATTCAAAAAATGTGCTACGTGCCATAATTATGAAAAAGGTAGTGCGAATAAAGTAGGTCCACACCTATGGAACATTATAAATAGACCAAAAGCAAATGTTGAAGGTTTTGCATACTCTAAAGCTTTAGCTGAATACGGTGGAGAATGGGGATATGAAGAATTAGCAGAATTTTTATATAAACCAAAAAAATATATAAAAGGTACAAAAATGAACTTTGCAGGTTTGAAAAAAGTAAAAGATAGAGCAGACTTAGTTTATTTCCTAAGAAAACACTCAGATAATCCAGCACCCCTTCCATAAACTAAAGTATGATCTTAGATACAGAAGAGTTTTCAAAATTTGCAAACTCTTTAGCCAATGATGCATCTAAAACTTCGATGCATTATTTTAGAAACAAAATTGAAATAGAAATTAAAGACGATGAAAGTCCTGTAACTTTAGCAGATAAAGAAACAGAACAAGTATTAAGAGAGAGAATAAGAAAAGAATATCCTGATCATGGAATTTTGGGTGAAGAGTATGAAAATGAAAAAATAGACTCTGAGTTTTTATGGGTATTAGATCCCATAGATGGAACAAGAAGTTATATAGCTGGACATAAAGATTTTGGTAATTTAATTGCATTACTTCATAACAAAAAACCAGTTTTAGGAATTATTAATTGTCCAGCACACAATGAGCGATGGATAGGAGTAAAAAATCAAAAGACAAAATGTAATGGAAAAGATGTTCAAACTAGTCCAATTAAACAAATTAAAGATGCCTATCTTTTTACATCTGGATTATATTTTGATGAACCTCAAATGAGAAAAGGATTAGAATTACTAAAAGAAAAATCAAGATATTATAGACTTGGTGGTGATTGTTACATGTATGGGATGTTAGCCTCAGGTTTAATTGATATTGTTTTAGAAGATACATTAAAAGTGCATGATTATATGGCTCTTGTAAATGTAATTGAAGGAGCTGGTGGAGTAATTACGGATAAGTTTGGACAAGATATATCACTAGACTCAGATGGCAGTTTGGTTGCCTCCGGTACAAGCTCTCTTCATGATGAAATAATTAAATTAATAAACTAAAATTTATTTTAATTTCTAATAAATAGACGTATATTAATAGTATGAAAATACTCACTTTGATCTTTACGTTCACTCTAATTTTTCAACTAAAAGTACATGCAAATACTAATATATCGCATGCAATTGCAATGCATGGTGAGCCAAAATACTCAAAAGATTTTGAAAATGTTGAATACATTAATCCAAATTCAATTAAAGGCGGATCGATAGTAAGAAGTGCCATTGGAACTTATGACAGCTTCAATCCCTTTATTTTAAAAGGTACCTCAGCAGCTGGAATTGGGGGATTGTATGAAACATTGACAACGGGATCAAGTGATGAAGCGTTTACGGAATACGGATTATTGGCAGAAACAATTGAATGGCCAGATGATAGATCTTGGGTTTCATTTACATTAAGAAACGAAGCGTATTGGCACGATGGGAAAAAAATTACAGCTGACGATGTTGTTTGGACATTTAATACCCTAATGGAAAAAGGGCACCCATTTTATAAATACTACTATGGAGATGTGAAAGAAGTAATTAAAGAACAAGAAAATAAAGTTAGATTTAATTTTACAACAAACACGAATAAAGAGTTAGTTTTAATTGTTGGTCAATTACCAGTCCTGCCAAAACATTATTGGGAAAATAAAAACTTTGAAGAAACATCTCTGGAAATACCAATTGGAAGTGGTCCATATAAAATTAAATCTTTTGATAGTGGAAGATCAATTACGTACGAACTAGATCAAAATTATTGGGGTTTTGGTGCATCAATACCGATTAAAATTGGTAAAGATAACTTCGGCTCAATTAGATACGATTATTACAAAGACAGAGGTATTGAAAGAGAAGCTTTTAAATCTGGTGAGATTGATTTCTTTTCTGAAAATTCATCAAAAGAATGGGCAACTGCGTATGATATAAACGCTGTGAATGAAGGCTTAATTAAAAAAGAATTAATAAGTCATGAAAATCCACAAGGTATGCAAGGTTTTGCATTTAATATTAGAAAAGAAAAATTTAAAGATAGAAGAGTAAGAAAGGCTCTTTCTTATGCTTTTGATTTTGAGTGGTCTAATAAAAATTTATTCTTTGATGCATATAAAAGAACAGATAGCTTTTTTGAAAATTCAGAACTTGCTTCCTCTGGTCTTCCTTCAAAAGAAGAATTAAGTTATTTAAATCCATATTTTGATGTACTACCAAAAGAAATATTTACAGAAGAATATTCAAATCCAGTTACAGATGGTTCAGGTTATATGAGGATGCAACTGCAAGAAGCGTCAAAACTTTTAGAAGAATCTGGATGGGAATTAGTTGATGGTAAACTTTTACATTCTAGTACAAAAGAGCCTTTTGAATTTGAAATCTTATTACGATCACCAGCGTTCGAGAGAATAGTTTTTCCATTTAAAGATAATCTTGAAAAATTGGGAATAATTGCAGAAGTAAGAACAATCGATAGCGCACAATATCAAAAAAGAATGGAAACGTTTGATTTTGATATGGTTGTTCAAACATTTGGACAATCATTATCACCAGGTAATGAACAAAGAAATTTTTGGGGCTCTGATGCTGCAGACACAGATGGATCTAGGAATGTTGTAGGAATAAAAAATTATGCGGTAGATGGATTAATAGAAAGCCTAATAAATGCAAGTGATAGAGAAGAGTTAATAACTATAACCAAAGCTCTTGATCGAGTTCTTCTATGGAATTACTATGTTATTCCTCAATGGCATATTTCATCATATAGAGTTTTATATTGGGATTTTTTTGATCAACCAAAAGTTAAACCAAAATATTCACTAGGTTTTGATACATGGTGGATTAATCAGAATAAATTTGAAACAATTCAATCAAGTAGAACATCAAACTAATTATTAAAGTTTATTAGAAATAATATAAAATAGCACAATATGGGTGCTTACTTAATAAAAAGACTTCTTTTAATAATACCAACGCTTTTTGGGATAATGGTTTTAAATTTTGCAATCATTCAAATTGTTCCAGGAGGCCCAGTAGAACAAATGATTGCACAAATGACTGGTACAGCTGTTGAGTCAACAGCTCGATTTTCTGGTGGAGGTGATGATGAAACTATAGAGTTTAGTCAAGATAATTCTACATCAGTTAACGATAGCAAGTATAGAGGGGCACAAGGTCTTGATCCAGATATTATAAAAGAAATAGAAAAAATGTATGGAATGGATAAACCAGCACATCAACGTTTTCTGAAAATGTTACAAGATTATCTAACTTTTGATTTTGGTGAAAGTTTTTTTAGAGATCAAAAAGTTACTTCAATTGTTTTAGACAAAATGCCAGTTTCAATATCACTTGGTTTATGGACAACTTTATTAGTATATTTGATATCTATACCTCTTGGTATAAGAAAAGCGATAAAGGATGGATCAAGGTTTGATATAGTCTCAAGTTCTATTGTAACAATTGGTTATGCAATACCAAATTTTTTATTTGCTGTAATACTAATTGTATTTTTTGCAGGAGGAAGATTTTATGATATTTTTCCTCTAAGAGGTCTATTTTCTGAGAATTTTGATGAGTTAACATTATTTCATAAAATAGTAGATTATTTCTGGCATTTAGCACTGCCTTTAACTGCCATGCTTGTAAGTGGATTTGCTGGATTAACTTTTTTAACAAAAAATTCATTTCTTGATCAAGTAAATCAACAATATGTAATTACTGCACGTTCTAAAGGTTTAACTGAAAGAAAGGTTCTTTATGGTCATGTATTTAGAAATGCAATGTTAATAGTAATTGCTGGTTTTCCATCAGCATTTATTGGAATTCTTTTTTCAAGTTCTCTGTTCATTGAGGTTATTTTTTCTTTAGATGGGTTGGGGTTACTAGGGTACGAAGCTGCTCTGACTAGAGATTATCCAGTAATATTTGCAACACTTTATTTTTTCTCACTACTCGGTTTGGTTATGGGAATAATTGGTGATTTTATGTACTCAATTATTGATCCACGTATAGATTTTGAATCAAGATAATGAAGAAATTATCAAAATTAAATCAAAGAAGACTAAATAATTTTAAGAATAATAAAAGAGGTTATTATTCTTTTTGGATATTTAGTTTTTTGTTTATTATTTCTTTGTTTGCTAATTTTATTGCAAATGAAAAACCGTTATTAGTGAAATATAATTCAAACTTTTATTATCCAATATTTTCTTTCTATTCAGAAACTACATTTGGTGGAGATTTTCAAACAGAGGCAGATTATAAAGATCCATATGTTAAAAATTTAATTGAGGAAAATGGATGGATGATTCTGCCAATAATTCCATATTCTTATAATACTATAATAAGAGATTTATCTGCTCCAGCTCCTTCACCACCATCAAATAAGAATTGGCTCGGAACCGATGATCAAGCAAGAGATGTATTATCAAGGCTAATATATGGTTTTCGAATCTCAATATTATTTGGATTTACTCTAACGTTTTTCTCAATGATTATTGGAGTATCAGCTGGAGCTATACAGGGGTATTTTGGAGGAAAAACTGATTTATTTTTTCAAAGATTTATGGAGGTATGGTCAGCTATACCAACACTATATGTTTTGATAATTTTAGCGAGTGTAATTCAACCAAATTTTTGGTGGCTACTTATTATTTTACTACTTTTTAGTTGGATGGGCTATGTTGGTGTTGTACGTGCAGAATTTCTTAGAGCAAGAAATTTTGATTATATAAGAGCTGCAAAGGCATTAGGCGTTTCAAACACAAGGATTATGATTAGGCACATGCTCCCAAATGCAACAATAGCTACAGTTACCTTTCTTCCTTTTAGTTTAAGCGCATCTGTAACAGCTTTATCAGGTTTAGATTTTTTGGGCTTTGGTTTACCACCAGGATCTGCATCTTTAGGCGAAATGGTAAATCAAGGAAGAAATAATTTACAAGCACCATGGCTTGGAATTACCAGTTTTTTAACATTAGGCATAATGCTAGGATTACTTGTATTTGTTGGAGAAGCCATAAGAGACTCCTTGGATCCTAGAAAGACATTTAGTTAATATGGATTCGATTATATCAATTAAGAACCTTTGTGTTACTTTTAATAATAATAATGAAGTTATTAAAAACGTTAACATCAAAATCCCTAAAGGCAAAACTACTGCAATAGTTGGTGAATCAGGATCTGGAAAAACTCTATCAGCACTAAGTATACTAAAATTATTACCAAGTAGCGCTAAAATTACTAAAGGTGAAATTTTATATAAAGAAAATAATATTTTGAAGCTTAATAAAGAAAAAATTCAAAAAATAAGAGGTAATAAAATCTCGACAATTTTTCAAGAGCCAATGACAAGCTTAAATCCTTTGCATACTATAAACAAGCAAATTATGGAAATAATAACTAATCATAATATAATTAAAAAACAAAAAGCATTTATTAAAACTCAAGAATTATTAAATCTAGTTGGTCTCGAACAAATTGCAAATAGACCTAAAGTTTATCCATATGAATTATCTGGTGGACAAAGACAAAGAGCAATGATTGCAATGAGTATAGCTAATAATCCCGATGTATTGATTGCTGATGAACCGACAACTGCTCTAGATGTAACTATACAAATGCAAATATTGGATCTACTTTCTAATCTTCAAAACAAACTTGGAATGACTATGCTTTTTATTAGTCACGATCTTTCAGTTATTAAAAAGGTAGCAGATTTTATATATGTTATGAAAGATGGAAAAATTGTTGAGAATGGATCAAGTGAGAAAATTTTCGAATATCCAGAACATTCCTACACAAAGGAACTAATTTCATCACAAAGCAAAAAGAAAATTAGAAATGATATTCATCAAAGTGAAATATTAAAAGTTGAAAATCTTGATGTATGGTATCCAATAAAAAAGGGACTATTTAAAAGAACTATTGATTATGTTAAAGCAATAAACAAAGTTAGTTTTACTTTAAATAAAGGTGAAAGTTTAGGAATTGTTGGTGAGTCTGGCTCCGGAAAAACTTCGCTTATATTAGCAATTTTAAAACTAATAAATTGCAAAGGAAAAATTATAATAAACAATCAAAATATTGCGTTACTTAATGATAAAGAAATTTTAAAATTACGAAAAGAGATTCAAATAGTTTTCCAAGATCCGTTTTCATCCCTAAGTCCACGTATGAATATTGAAGAAATAATTTCTGAAGGTTTAAATATTCATTATTCAACAATTAGTAATGAACAGAAGAAAAAAAGAATAAAAGATGTATTAAATAAAGTTGGGTTAGATTATTCTAAAAGTATTAACAAATATCCACACGAATTTTCAGGCGGTCAAAGACAAAGGATTGCAATTGCAAGGGCTTTAATATTGGAGCCAAAAATACTAATATTGGATGAGCCAACTTCAGCTTTAGATATTACAATACAAAATCAAATCATTGATTTGCTTAATGAAATACAAAGAGACTTGTCTCTTAGTTATATTTTTATCAGTCATGATATGAAGGTTATTAGATCCATTTCAGACAACATTATAGTATTAAAAAATGGAGTAATAGTTGAACAAAATATTTGTGAAGAATTATTTAATCATCCTAAATCTAATTATACCAAGAACTTAATTAGATCAGTATTGTAATGTCTAAATTATGATAAATGAACCTAATGTTAAAACAAGAGAGGAATTAATAAATCTTTTTGAACAAAAAAAATACTCTGAATTAATAAAAAATATTTTAGAATTAAAAAGAGAATTTCCTAGATCAATTTTTCTGCTGAGCTTATCTGGTAATATTTATAATAATTTAAGAAACTATGAAAAGAGTATAAAAAGTTTTAAAGAAATAATCGAAATTGATAAAAATAATTCAGATGCATATTATAATTTAGGAATTATATACAAAACAATAAAAGAATTTGATAATTCAATATTTAATTACAATAAATGTATAGAAATAAATCCATATAAGTTTGAGGCTTATAATAACTTAGGTAATATTTATAGAGATAAAAATAAAACTAAACTAGCAATTGATAAATATATACAATGTCTAGAAATAAATCCTAATTATACGATTGCACTTCAAAACTTTGGTGTTTGTTTACAAAACTTTAGATTCTCAAAAAGCTCAAAAGTAATTGATAGAAATATATTAAATGTTTTAAAAAAAAATAATATTTTGAGACCCTTTGATATAATTCAAAACTTAATTGAATATTTATACTTAAATCCAAAAATATTATCAATTACAAATAATTTAGAAATATTAAATAAAAAATATTCATTAGATGAATTAATAAATGAAATTTTAAGTTTAAAAATATTAGTATTACTATTAAAAATAACTCCAATTACAGATTTAAAGTTAGAAAAAGTAATTAAATATTTAAGAAAAAATATTTTACTAAATATTAAATCAATCAAAGATAAAGAAAAAGCCGTTGAACTTATGAGTGCAATAGCATCTCAGTGTTTTATAAATGAATATATATACTCTTATGAGAATGTTGAATTAAATGCTCTAACAAAAATTAAAAAGAAAATATATTCAAATTTTGATCAAAAATTACACAGTGATAATAGTTTACTCATTACCTGTTTAGCAGCTTATAAATCTTTAAATTTATATAAATTTCCTATAAAGATTTTAGACATAGAGTGCATTTCTGATTTAATTAAACAACAAATTTCTGAGCCAAAAAAAGAACAACAATTAAAAAAAGAACTTTTATCAAAAAAAATTGAAAATTTTATTTCTCTAAAAGTAAAAAACCAATATGAAAATAATCCCTATCCTAGATGGAATAAAACTGCATTAACTAATAATCCAAAAATTCCTAATGATTTTTTTAAAAGTTTAGAATTAAATTTTATAAACAAAAGTATAAAAAACTGGCAAAACATTGAAGTTTTAGTAGCTGGATGCGGTACTGGGCAACACGCAATTACTACTGCAACTAAATATGCGAACTCTTTTATTACTGCAATTGACTTAAGTTTAAATAGTTTAAGTTATGCAAAAAGAAAAGCAAATGAACTTGGTATACAAAATATTGATTTCATTCAAATGGATATTTTGGATTTGGAAAATTATGGAAAAAAATTTCATATCATTGAAAGCATTGGTGTTTTACACCATATGGAAGATCCTTATGAGGGATGGATGAAATTGTATGATGTTTTGATTAATAATGGATTAATGATGATAGGTTTATATAGCAAAATTGCAAGAAATCATATTCATAGAATAAGAAAGGATATTGCAGATCTTGATCTAAAAATTAATAATGAAAATATAAAAAAATTCAGAGATAGAATTATAGACTCCAGCAAGAATGATTATAAACTAATTACTCAAAGTACAGATTTTTACTCATTGAGTAGCTTAAGAGATTTAATATTTCATGTACAAGAACACAACTTTACAATCACTGAGATATATAATTTTTTAAAAAAATTAAATTTGAAATTCTGTGGTTTTGAAAATAGACAATTATTAAATTATTTTAAGAAAACAAATAATAAGGTATCTGATCTTTATGATTTGGCAATATGGAATGAATTTGAAATGAAATATCCTAGAATTTTTGCAGGTATGTATCAATTTTGGTGTCAGAAGAGGTAATTAAATTTATAAGTAATCAATTGAGTGATTAAACTATGCTAGTGAATATTATTTTATTTATTTTTTTCTACATATCATCTGCACTTATGGTAATCGGTTATGGTCAGCTTTCTAAATCTTTAATAATTTCTAATCAAAAAAATTTTAATGAAATTGGATTTATTGGATTATTTGGATTTTTATTTTTATACTTTATTTCTTCAATTATAATTTTTTTTTATAATATAAATAATTATGTTTCTACTATTATTTTTTTATTAGGCATTACTTTATTTTTTATTTTTTTATTAAAAAAACAATATAGTAAAAAATCATTAATCATATTTTCATTTATAATTATAATTTTTTTGCCTTTAGCAATAATTTCTGAACCAAATGAAGATTTTTTCTTTTACTATAAACCTTACATGAATTATTTACAGAATTCTAAAATTATTTTTGGTATTGTAAATTTAAATAATACATTAGCTTTTTCAACTTATAGTCTTTATGACATTATTATATTTTTTAATATAAGTGAAAAATTTGAAAATAATTTTTCAATTCCTATTTTAATTTTTTACTTTTTTTATTTAACTTTTCTTATCGAATTATTGCTTAAAAAATTCAACATTTTTTATTTTGTTGTTTTATTCCTCAGTATTGTTAGTTTTGCTAAATTAAGAGATTTGGGGACAAGTATACCTCCACAATTATTATTGATAATTATTGCATGTTTAATCTATTCTCTTCTATTAAATGGATTTAAAGAAGAAATTATAACAAAAATATTTTTGTTATTAGTTTTTGCAATTTTATTAAGATTTAACAGTGTAATAGTAATACCACTAATTTTATTATTATTTATTTATTATTATAAATTCATACTGCCTTATTTAATTAATAATAAAAAAGGTGTTATCTTTATGTTTATTGTTTTAGCATTATTTTTTTCTAAAAATATTATAAATAGTGGTTGTTTAGTATACCCTGTTAAAAGCTTATGTTTTGATAATCTTTATTGGTCTTCAAACCTCAAAGTAACCGAACAAAAATATAATAAATTAAGCTCTGACTCTAAGGGATGGGCATTTTATGCAAAGGAAAATTTTCAGATTACAGATAAATTTGTATGGACAAACTTAGAAAAAGAAAATTTTTATAACTATAATATTTACCTAAAAACATCTCCGGTATTTTGGTCTCAATATTGGATTAAAGATCCTAATTATAAAAAAATTTTAAATTTATTTCTATTAGGTTTATTTGCACTTATTATACTCAATACTTTTAAAAAGGGTAAAATTTATAAAAGTAATATTGATAAAAAAAATATATCTATTTTTTTTACTTCAATTTTTTTAGTAATTGTTTGTTGGTTTCTAGTATCACCTCAGATGCGTTATGGGGGATACTTTTGCTTCATTATTTTTGTAAGCTTAATTGTAAGTTTATTTGATAAATATATAAATAGAAACAGTCATATAGTAACACTAATTTTTTTAATTGTACTTGCAGTTAGCTATGTAAATATAAAAAATATTAAAAGAGTATATAATGACTTTGGAGAAAACAAATTTATCAATTTTCCATGGCCAAATAATCATAAATTAAATAAAAATATTGATTACATTACATTTACAAAGGATAGTACCTTGTATAATCAAAGATTAAGAACTAAAAAATTAGTTTTTGATAATGGAGAACAAGCTATTCTAATGTGTGGTGATATTGATTTTCCATGTATACCAGTTGGCAAAGAAGTCTGCTTAGGAGAAAAAACAGTCTATAATTCTTTTATTTTTTATAAAAAGAATACAAGGGAAAATCAATGTTATGAATTTATGAACAAAAATATATTATATTGACAAATTCACTATTTTTTCCAGTTATAAGATGTATTCATTGAATAGTTCCAAACACTACCAACAAAAGCACCAAGTAAAACAGCAAAATATATATTGAGTAAATTGTCGTATAACATTTTTGCAATAATAAAATTAAAAACTGCGCCAAATGAACAAAAAAAGTAGTATTTAATTAAACCCATATAAAATAATTTTCCTCTTTTTTTTAAATCTGAGTATGTAATTTCATTATTTAAGATAAAATTAAAGAATATTGTAAGTATTATACTAAAAAGTAGAGATGGAATAAAATTTAAAAAAAACTGCAATATATAAAATACTCCTAGTTGAAAAATTACTCCAAGTGAGCCAATAAATGAATAAATAAAATATCTAGCAGGTATAATTTTACCTATTAACTTATCAATTATTAAAGCAATAAAATCTATTAATACTTTACTGTTTAATTTACTCTCTCCACTGTATCTTTTTTGAAATTTAAATGGGATTTCAGAATATTTAATTGTATTTTTTGTAGTCAGAATAATATCAAGTAACAACTTAAATCCAATATTAGATAATTTTTTATAATTTTTTTTTAAAAATTGATTACGTACTATAAAGTATCCAGTTAATACATCTGAATAATTAATTTTAAATAATTTCTTTAAAAGGTAATTTACAAACAAGGAAGCTTTGTATCTTTTTTGATGTAAAAATTCATTTGTCTCTAAAAATCTACTAGCAGAAACTATATCTAAATTTTTATTTCGAATTTCATCATACAAATTTTTTATTTTACTTGGCGGATGCTGTAAATCACCATCAATAAAAATAACGTATTCAGCATTTGATGATAAAGCACCTTGAATTAATGCTGATGACAAGCCTCTATTTTCAAATCTTTTAATAAGACAAATGTTATTTTCAATATTTTGTAATTTATTTATTTCATTTACTGTTTGGTTGTCTTCACTATCATCTACAAATATTACTTCCCATATTATATTTTGATTATCTAAATTTTTTTTGATTTCATAAAAAAGTTTATTTATATTTTCTTTCTCATCTAATGTTGGGATAATTATTGAAATATTTTTTTTCATTTTTCTCTTTCTAATCTTTCAAAAATATTTTCATAAATTAGCTATACCATAAATTAAAAATATCAGGAGTACTTGTAAGAACTATCTGGGACAAAACAGTTTTTATTGATAAATTGTTTAATGAAAATAGCCATTTTATGGCGGAGAGAGAGGGATTCGAACCCTCGGTAGTATTGCTACTACACACGCTTTCCAAGCGTGCTGATTAAACCGCTCTCACATCTCTCCAGTTATTATTATAAAACTTATTTATTTCTTTATATTGAATAGAATATATAACTTTAAACATATTAAAATAAATAAATTTTTATGCAAAGTCTGAGTATAATAATACCAGTTTATAATGAGGAAAAAACTCTATTAAACGTATTAAATAAAGTTAAGAAATTACATACTATCTGCGATCTCGAAGTTATTATTGTTAATGATGGATCTTCAGATAAATCCAAGGAAATCATAGATAATAATGAAAATTTATTCAGCAAAGCTATTCACTTAAAAAAAAATTCTGGAAAAGGAAAAGCTGTTATTGAAGGAATTAAAAATTGTAATCTTGATTACATTTTAATACAAGATGCAGATCTAGAGTATGATCCAAACGATATCAAAGTTTTTTTGGAGGAAAATAAAAGGTTCAACTACGATCTTATAATGGGAAGTCGATTTATTGGAACACGTAGGTCTGTTTTGCATTTCTGGCATATGTTAGGGAATAAATTTATTACATTTTTATTCAATCTTTTAAATAATACTACCTTCACTGACATTTATTGTTGCTATTGTATGTTTAGAAGAAATTCAATAAATGTAGAAAACTTAAAATGTAATAATTGGGGTCAACAAGCAGAGATTTTGACATACGTAGTTAATAAAAACTCAAAAATATTTGAAATAGGTGTTAACTATCATGGAAGGACATATAATGAAGGTAAGAAAATAAGATATTATGATGTATTTTCAGTCATATACTGGATATTTGCGACTAAAATTAAAAAATATTTTATATGAAGTGTAAAATTTGTAATTCTAATAATATATCTGAGGTAATAAATCTTGGAAAGCAACCATTAGCTAATAAATACCCAAAAAATAATTTAGAAATTAATAATGAAAAAAAATTTACACTAAAAATATTATTCTGTGGAAGTTGTAGATCAGGACAAATAAAAAAAATAGTAAATAGAAATATTTTATTTGAAGATTATTATTATCTATCGTCTGTAAATAAAAAATTAAGAGAACATTTTGAGGACCTGGCTTTAAAGATTAAAAAATATAATTTCGTAGTAGATATAGGATCTAATGATGGTATTTTATTAAAACCTCTTAGGAAATTAAAAGTGAAATCAATAGGTATAGATCCGTCAATTAATGTTGGTAAAATAGCTAATGATAGAGGTTTAGAAACTTTTGTAGGTTTTTTTGACATTAATATTATTAAAAAAATATTAAAAAAATATGAAAAACCTGATTTAATAGTTGCTTCTAGTGTTGTTACACATTTAGAAAAACCTATTAAGTTTGCAAAAGATATTAAGCGTTTATTAAAAAAAGATGGAACTTTAATAATTGAGATAGAATATCTGCAAAATTTTTTGAAAAACTTAGAGTTTGAAAGATTTTATTTTGATAGACCATTTTATTACTCAGCAAATTCCGTAAAAAAACTTTTTAAAAATGTTGGTATGGCTTTATATGATATAGAGAAAATAAATACTCATGGTGGATCATTACGATGTTTTATTAAAAATTCTAAAAATACAAAAATTACAAATAGATGTAAAATAATATTAAATGATGAGAAAAAACAGTTAAGTCTGAGTAAATTTAAAAAATTTAATAATAAAATTTATCAAAGTTCTAAAATTCTTAAAGACAAACTAACCAATCTAAAGAAGAAAGGTAGTAAAATTATTGGATATGGCTCTCCAGCTAGGGTTTCGACAATTACAAATGTTGCAAAAATAAATTCTAATTTAATTGAGTATATTATCGATGATAGTCCACTGAAACAAAATAGATTTTCTCCTGGGATGCATATTAAAATTCTGCCAAGAAAAAATAATATTACCAATCAAATTGATACAGTAATAGTATTTGCTTATGAATATTTTAATGATATTAAAAAATATTTTGGCAAAACCAAAATACAATTTTACAAACCTATACCATTTAGAAAGCTATAATGAGTTTTTTTTTAGAAAAAGATATTGATAAAATAATAAAAAATACAAAAATTATTTCTAAATATTTTAGTGGAAAGAATATATTAATTACTGGAGGAAATGGATTTTTAGGTAAATATTTTGTAGAAGTTTTTAAAGAATATAACAAATATTTAAAAAAACCTGTAAGAGTGATTATTTATGATAAGACATTAAAAAATACAAAATCATTAAATTCTAAAAATTTTAAATTTATAAAAAAAGATGTCTCCAAAAAATTTGATATAAATATGAAAGTGGATATAATAATTCATGCTGCAGGTATAGCTAGTCCATTTTATTATAGAAAAAAACCAATAGAAACTTTAGACGTAGCTATAAATGGAACAAGGAACTTACTAGAGTTTGCAAAAAAACAAAAAGCTAAATTTATTTTTTTTAGTTCAAGTGAGATATATGGTGACCCAGATAAATACAATGTTCCTACAAAAGAAACTTATAGAGGTAATGTCAGTTCTATGGGCCCAAGAGCTTGCTACGATGAAAGCAAAAGATTAGGTGAAACAATTTGTTATATATTTAATAAATATCATAAATTACATATAAATATTATTAGACCTTTTAATATTTATGGCCCTGGTATGGGTCAAAAAGATTATAGAATATTCCCTAATTTTATAAGTAATATCCTAAACAATAAGAAATTAAATATTTATGGATCTGGCAATCAAACAAGAACATATTGTTATATTACAGATGCTATTGAAGGATTTATAAGAGTTATGTGTTTTGGTAAGTCTGGAGATGCTTATAATATAGGAACTAATAAACCTGAAGTTTCAGTAAAAGATATTTATAAAATCTTAAAAAAAATACATAATAAAAATGTAAAAGCTATTTTTATCTCTCATCCAAAATCTTACCCAAATGATGAACCACAAAGGAGATGTCCGGACTTAAATAAAGCAAAAAAAGATCTAAAATATAAAAGCAAAGTAAAATTAGAGAAAGGATTAAAATATTTCTTAGATTGGGCAAAAGATAATTATAAAATTTATTAATGATTAATATTGCTGTTGTTGGTTGTGGAAATTGGGCATCAAAGATTATTAATGAGATAAATAAAAATAATAAATTTAATTTAACCTCTATAGTTTGTAGAAAAAAAAAAGAAAATATTCCTAAAACAATAATTTTTGATTCAATAGATAAAATGATAAATTCAAAAATTAATGATTCTATTTATGTAGCAGCAGAACCCAAACTAAACTTGGAGATAGTAAAACTTATTAAAAATTATAAAATTCCTATTATTTTAGAGAAACCAATTAGTGATTCATATGAGAATATTAAGGAATTAAAAAATATTATAGAAAAGTACAATTTGATTGCTTTACCAAATCTTACTAATTATTTTTCTGAAAGCTTTATGGAGTTAAAAAAATTTACCCATGAGAAATATAAAAAGATAAATGAAATAATAATATATGAGGGAAATTTTGGTCCATTCAGAAAAAATATTCATCCTATTTGGGACTGGGGATTTCACTCAATATCGCTTCTATTTCTTCTTTTTGAAGTAGAGAAAGTAACAAATATTGATATGAAAATAATTAAATCAAATAACTTTTACGGTAAAGGAATTGTGTCAAAATTTTCTTTTAAAATAAATAAGAAAATAAAGGTAAAAATTATAACAGGTAATTTATTCAAAAAGAAATTAAGAAAAATGAAAATAAAATTTAATGACAATACTTTTATTTTAAATGATATGGTAAAACATAAACTATACTTTAATAATAAATTTATATTTGCAAATAATATAACACCAGTATCATCTCTTTTAAATAATTTTGAAAAAATAATACAATCAAATAGAAACGAACTTTCAAGAGAACTAATTGATATTTCTTGTAAGACAACAAAATTTCTTGAAAAATTCTTCAGATGTTAATTTATAAATATGAATATAAATTTTATTGACCTAATTTTATTTCCAGTTTTATCACTTTTGATTTTAACATGTATTTTAGGATATGGTATTTTTTTTAATAAATATACTTATATTAACGAAGATAAAATAGAACTTAAAAATTTAATTTTTATACAAGGATTAATTTTTATTGGGTTAGTTTTCATTTTTATAAATTTTTTTTATCCAATCTCAGATACGTTATCTATAATAACAATATTAATAGGAACATTATTATACATAATTAATTTTTTAAAAATTAAAAGAATAAAACCTGAATTAAATTTTCTATTTTTTGTTTTAATATTTAGTTTTATTTATTGTTTTTATGCAGGAATAAGTGATGATTTTATTTATCATTTCGAAACAATAAAAAATTTTAAAAATAAAAATTTATATGAAATCTTACACGATAGAAGAATAAGTTATAATTCTCATTGGTTATTTTTAACCTCTATTTTTTCATTAAGTTATTTAAATAGTACATTATTTATTTTAACTTCTTTATTTTTTACTATTAGTATTTATGATTTTTTAAAACTATCATTAGTAATAACAAAAAATAAAAACTATTATTTATCAATTTTATCTTTTTTCATTTTAATTTTTTTCTTAGGAGTTTTAAATAATTACAAAGATTTGGGTACTGATATACCAGGTGTTATTATCAGTATGTATATGTTAATTATTATTTTTAATTATTTTTATAATAAAGATTTTGAAACAATAAATAATGATTTTTTATTTTTACTTTTACTTGGCTATTTTGCATTCATAATAAAAATTACTAATGTCCTCATCTTTTTATTCTTAGTATTCTTATTTTTTAAACTTAGTCAGAAAAGTAAAAAATACTGGATGATTTTACTTATTTCATTTTATCCATTGCCATGGATTTTTCAAAATTTCATAATTAGCGGATGTTTAATTTGGCCAATTAGTATGGTGTGTTTTACAAATAAGGAATCAGCAATTTATGAAACGTATCTCATAGAATCTTTTGCTAAAGGAGATATTACAACGACAATGATAGTAAATAATTTTGATTGGATCAAAGTGTGGTTTTTTAATCATTTCAATAAATTACTTGAAACATACTTTATATATTTTCTTATACTTATAACGCCTATTATTTATTTTTTATTTAAAAAAAACAACAGGATGGAAATATCATTTAATTTTTTTAAAAAAAAATATTTAGATCTTAATTACAAATATTTTTTATTAATATTACTTGTTTGCAATACTATTTGGTTTATTTACGCTCCAGCATATAGATTCGGAATTTTTTATAATTTGTCATTATTAATAACATTGGTACTTCCAATATGGATATTAATGTTAAGAAAAAATTATAATTTTACAATTAAATATTCAAAAGTTATATTATTACTTATAATTTTTTATTTCGTATATGAAAACATCAATAGAATTAGTTGGTACAACGAAAGGTATAATGTTTGGCCTCCAATAGAAAATGGTAAAATTTTAGAAAGAATTAAAAATTAATTATTGTTCATTTTTAAAGCATTTAAAAAAGTATTTTGGGGGATATCAACTTTTCCAAACTGTCTCATTCTTTTTTTACCTTTTTTTTGTTTGTCTAAAAGTTTATTTTTTCTAGTGACATCTCCACCATATAATTTTTGTGTTACATCTTTTCTGAATGAGGCTACTGTTTCTCTAGCAATTACTTTTCCACCTATTGCTGCTTGAATGGCTACTTTAAATTGTTGTCTTGGTATAAGATCTTTTAGTCTTTCACATAAAGCTCTACCTCTTTGTTCAGATCTTTCTTTATGGACTATTAATGAAAGTGCATCAACAGGATCGCCGTTTATAAGTATTCCAACTTTCACTAAATTATTCACCTCATATCCAGTAATTTCATAGTCAAAGCTTGCATAGCCTTTTGTAATTGATTTTAATCTATCATAAAAATCAAAAACAACTTCATTAAGTGGAAGTTTATACTCAACTAATGGTCTATTTCCTGCATAACTCATATTTAGCTGAATACCTCTTTTTGAAGTACATAATTCTAATACTGAGCCTAAAAATTCTTCAGGCACAATAATTGTTGCCTTTATCCAAGGTTCTGAAATATTTTCAACTTTTACTGGATCTGGCATATCAGTAGGATTATGCAGATTTATAGTTGATCCATCTTTCATTAATATTTTATAAACTACTGATGGGGCAGTAGTTACAAGTTCTAAATTAAATTCTCTTTCAAACCGGTCTCTGATAATTTCTAAATGTAGTAAACCTAAGAAACCACAACGAAAACCATAACCTAATGCTGGACTTACTTCTGGTTCATAAGAAAAGCTTGAATCATTTAATGCAAGTTTAGACATACTATCTCTCATATGTTCATAGTCATCTGAGTCGACAGGAAACATTCCACAAAAAACGACCGGTTGAGATGGTTTGAAACCTGGAAGAACATCTTCAGTTGGAAGTTTATCATCTGTTATTGTGTCACCAACTTTACAATCGGAAACACTTTTAATACCAGAATTTATGAAACCTATTTCTCCTGGTCCAAGTGTATCAACTTCAGTTGCTTTAGGAGAAAAAATCCCCACTCTGTCAATTGTATATGTTGCACCTGTTGCCATAAATCTAATTTTTTGACCTTTTTTTAGCTCTCCATTTATCACTCTAACAAGTACCACGACACCAAGATAACTGTCATACCAACTATCAACTAACATACATTTTAATTCTTTGCTTATTTCACCTGATGGAGATGGAAGAAGTGTTATGATTTTATTTAATAAATCTTCTATACCTGCACCTGTTTTTGCTGAAACAAGAGAAGCATTTTCTGTTTCAATACCAAGAACATCTTCAATTTGTGATTTTATTTTATCTGGCTCAGATGAGGGAAGATCAATTTTATTAAGCACTGGCAAAATTTCATGATCATTATTAATAGCCTGGTACGCATTAGCTAATGTTTGTGCCTCAACACCCTGAGTAGAATCAACAATTAACAAAGACCCCTCGCATGCTGCTAAAGATCTTGATACCTCATATGAAAAATCAACATGACCTGGAGTGTCCATAATATTAAGTATGTAAGTTTTGCCATCTTTTGATTTGTAGGAAAGTCTAACTGTTTGAGCTTTTATTGTAATACCTCTTTCTCTTTCTAATTCCATTGAGTCTAGAACCTGTTCTTTCATTTCTCTATCAGTTAAACCACCGCAAAACTGTATTAGTCTATCGGCTAACGTTGATTTTCCATGATCAATGTGAGCTACAATTGAGAAATTACGAATAGAACTAAGTTCTGTCATTAGTTTCTAATAGATGCATCAAGAGATTGAGATATTTCATCTATTATTTTGTTTGATAATTCCTCAATTTCTTGGTCGTTGAATGTTTTATCTTGAGGTTGAAGTAAAACCCTAAAAGCAATACTTTTTTTATTTTCTGGAAGTTTATCTCCATCATAAACATCAAATATCATTACGTTTTGAATTATATTTTTATCTATTTTTTTTACTTTTTTAATTATCTCACCAGCCTTTACTTCTTTTGGGAAAAGAAAGGCAAAGTCTCTTTCAACCATTTGATAGGGATTGTTAGTGAAACCTCCTTTTGAAGAAGATTTATTCTCTTGAAATTGTGAAATATTCTCCAAATATATTTCAAAACCATATACCTTGAAATTAATATCCATTGTTTTTAATAGAACTGGATGTAATTCTCCAAAATTAGCTATTTTGTTTTTACCAAGCCTCAAAGAAGATGATTTGCCAGGATGATAAATTTTACCTTCTAATTTTTCATATAGCAAATTATCTATAGGTACATTTAAATCAGCTAAAATAGAAAATAAATCAGCTTTTATACTAAAGACATCAATATTTTTTTTATTTGATAACCAATTTTGTTCATCAGATGAGCCATAAGCTATAGCAGTAGCAACATTTTCTTGTTGGTCAGGTAGTGATTTAGAAAAATTTGGACCTACTTCAAATATTTTTGCTCTTAGATACATTCTGGATTTATTTTGATTGATTGCTTCTAATAAATTTGGAAGCGTAGATGGTCTCATCGTATTTAAATCGGTACTTATAGGATTTTTTAAACTAATTATTTCATCTGATATGATTTTAGCATTATTTTCATCCATAAAAGACCAAGTTACAACTTCAGAATATCCATTCAGAGCCATAGTTTTTTTACTTTTATAAAAAGTTTTTGTGTTGGTATTTAAAATCTGTTTTTTTTCTTCTTGATTAGTTACTTTTTTAAGAGGAATTTTATTATAACCATAAATTCTAATTATTTCCTCTACTATATCTGCCTCACCAACAATATCTGGTCTAAAAGTAGGGCTTTGAATTTCAAATTTTGATTTTTTTTTATTAACAGAAAAACCAAGTGAAACTAGAATTTTTTCTTGTTCCTCATTAATGATTTCTATTCCACCGAAAGTCTTCACTTTATTTGTATCAAACATAAATGGTTTACTTTTTTCTATATTAATTTCTGAGGAAAGGAACTCGCTTACTTCACCGCCACATAATTCTAAAATCATTTGAGTTGCAGCATCTACACCCCAATAGATGGAGTCAGTATCTATCCCTCTTTCAAAACGGTAACGTGCATCACTTTGAAGATTTAGTTTTCTTCCAGTTTTAGTGACAGAAACCGGATCAAATAACGCAACTTCAAGAAAAACGTTTTTGGTTTCCATACTACAACCACTATCAAGGCCACCCATGACCCCGCCAATTCCATGAAGTTTATTTTCATCATCAGAAATTACAATCATATCACTGTCACATTGATAATTAATTTCATTTAATGCTAAACATTTTTCATTTTTCTTAGCTAATCGCATTATTAAATTGCCTGACACTTTATCAGCATCGTAAACATGAAGTGGTCTTCCTAAGTCAAAGGTAATATAATTTGTAATGTCAACAAGAGCAGAAATGGGTCTTAATCCAATTGCATTTAATCTATCTTGAAGCCATTTAGGGCTTTCTACATTTTTGACATTTTTGAAATATCGACCTGCTACTCCAGGACATAGATTATTATTTTGAAATTCTTTTTTCCAAGTAATTGGGCTTTTAAATGATTCTTTAACTTTTTTATAATTTATGTCTTTTAATTTACCAATTCCTGCTGCAGCTAAATCTCTTGCAATGCCTCTGACCGATAAACAGTCAGATCTATTTGGTGTTAAATTAATTTCAATAACAGGTTCATCTATTGTAAAAATTTTACTAAACAAATCACCAATTTTATAATTATCTTTTATTTCAATAATTCCATCGTGTTCGTCAGAAATACCCATCTCTCTTTCTGATACAAGCATTCCACAAGACTCAACTCCTCTTATTTTTGTTTTTTTAAGATGTAAGTCCGTACCAGGAATATAACTATTTTCTGGTGCAAAAATCCCTAGCATCCCCTGTCTTGCATTTGGAGCACCGCACACAACTTGATAATTTCCATTTATTGTTTCTACCTGACATACTTTAAGCTTATCTGCATCAGGGTGTTTTTCTGCTTTTAAAACTTTAGCTACTGTAAAATTCTTAAATATTTCTGATTTATCTTCTACACTTTCAATCTCTAAACCAATATTAGTTAAAGTGTCTGTTATGGTATTTAAATTTTCAGAAGTATCTAAATGATCTTTTAGCCAGTCTAATGTAAATTTCATTTATAGCCCTGATCGTGTTTGATTATCTAAAATACTAAAACCATAATGGTCCAACCATCTATAATTTGGATCAAAAAAACTTCTTAAATCTGTGATACCATATTTAAGCATCGACAAACGCTCAATTCCCATACCAAAAGCAAAACCCTGATACTGTTTTGAATCAATATTACAATTATCTAAAACTACAGGATTGACCATTCCACAACCCAATATTTCTAACCATTTATCTCCTTCGCCAATTTTTATTTTATTATTTACTTTGGTATAAGCTACATCCATTTCTGCACTAGGCTCGGTAAAAGGAAAGTAGCTAGGGCGAAAACGGTATTGTAAGTTTTTTACTTCAAAAAATTCTTCTAAGAAGGAAACGAGTGTTGATTTTAAATCAACCATAGTAGAACTTGTATCAACGACTAAACCTTCTACCTGATGAAACATAGGAGCATGTGTAGCATCTGAGTCACTTCTATAAGTTCTGCCAGGAACAATAATTTTAATCGGTGGTTTTGTGTTGAGCATAGTTCTCACTTGAACAGGGCTGGTGTGGGTTCGAAGAACATTTTTGTCTCCATTATCCTGAATATAAAAAGTATCCTGCATTTCTCTTGCTGGATGATGTTCTGGAATATTTAAAGCTGTAAAATTATTAAAATCTGTTTCTATATCTGGGCCTGTTTCCACTGAATAATTTAAATTTCCAAAAATTTCTATAATATTAAATATTGTTTGACTAATTGGGTGTATTTTTCCTTTTTCAGAAATATTAGGTGGTAGAGTGACATCAATTGATTCTAAATTAATCCTGTTTGAAATGTCAATATTTTCAATTTCTGTTCTTTGGTTTTTAATACCTTCTTCAATTTCTTTTTTAATAATATTTAATTCCTGTCCTTTCGATTTTTTTTCTTCAATCGACAAAGAACCTAATTCTTTTAAAGCTTCAGGTATTAATCCTTTTTTACCTAAATAATATAATCGAAGTTTTTCTAATTCTTCAAAAGATTTAGAATCTTTAATTTTTTTTAGAACATCAATTTTATTTTCAGCAAATGCCATCAATATCTATTATATTTTATTAATTAAAATTATCTAGCAGATTGAGCTTTATCAACTAAGGCTTTAAAAGCCTCTGGCTGGTTAACTGCAAGATCCGCTAAAATCTTTCTATCTATTTCAATAGATGATTTTTTAAGACCAGATATAAATTGCGAATATGTTAAACCATGAAGGCGAACACCAGCATTGATTCTTTGAATCCATAAGCCCCTAAAATCACTTTTTCTTTTTTTACGATCTCTATAAGCATATTGCATGCCCCTTTCGACAGCCTGAACAGCAACTCGAAAAACATTTTTTCTTCTACCGTAATAACCTTTTGCTCTTTTAATTACTTTTTTGTGTCTAGCTCTTGCTGTAACACCTCTTGATACTCTTGCCATTGATTTCCCCTTACTTGTTGTATGGTAACATATGATCAATCAAAGCAGAGTCACCTGGTGACATAATTGCAGATCTTTTAGTGTTACGAATAAATTTATTGGAACGTTTACTCATTCCATGTCTCTTTCCAGCAGGTTTAAATTTAATTTTACCAGTACCTGTTCTAGAAAATCTTTTTTTTAAACTACTTTTAGTTTTAAGCTTGGGCATTACTATCTCCTATATTATAAGTTTACCCGTTAGGCTGCCCCGCAGGCCATAACAAGTTTTGAAGGCTTATACTGATAATTGAGTATTTTGCAATATGTAGAATTATTTAGCAACTTGAGGGACAAGTATCATCATTATTTGTCTTCCCTCAAACTTAGGAGCTACTTCAACTTTCGCATATTCTTCAACTTCTGAAGTTAGTTTTTTTAGAAGATCAAAGCCTAAATTTTGATGCTCCATTTCACGTCCTCTGAAACGCATAGAGACTTTAACTTTATTACCACCACCTATAAACTTTGAAAGTGCTTTTATTTTAACATTATAATCGTGCGTATCAATTCCAGGTCTCATTTTAATCTCTTTGACTTCAATTGTTTTTTGTTTCTTTTTTGCTTCTTTCTTACTTTTTTGCTCTCTATATTTTAATTTACCATAATCTATAATTTTACAAACTGGTGGATTAGCTTCAGGGGACACTTCAACTAAATCAAAACCTTCATCTTCTGCTTGAATTAAAGCTTCACGAATGCTTAAGATTCCCATTTGTTTACCACTACTAGATATTAGTCTGACTTCACTTGCAGTAATCTGCTCATTGATTCTTGGACCAGTATCTTTCTTTGTTTTGAAATTTACAGCCAAAATTATATAGAGATTGAGTTAAAGCTATTATTTAATAGCATATTAGGAAATTAAGTCTTTTGTCATACTTTGTTAGGATATAATCTCAAATGAATTTAAATTCAAGGGCTGATTTTAAAAAATATAAACTGTTTTTTAAGTTATTAAATACACTTTATGAAAATTTGTTTAGTTAGAAACGATAAAATGGGAGATATGATCCTTACTCTTCCAGTTGTTCAAGGACTAAAAGAGGCAAATCAGGATTATAAAATTGATATTGTATGTTCTAAAAAAAATCTAAAAATATGTAAAAACTATAAATCTATTAACAAAATTTTTTTACTTCAAAATAAATTTTATCAAGTCTTAAAAATAATTTCAAAATTAAGAAATGAAGATTATGATTATATTTTCACATTTAGCCCTGGTATATTCAGTATATTAATATCAATTTTTTCTAAAAGTAAAATAAAGTCATTGTTAATTTTTAAATCTCGGTACAAAAATAATTACATGAGTAAATTTTTTGATAGAATTTTGGGTAAAATCTTTTTTACTCACTGCTTAATAATTGATCGCCAATTAAGATATTCAAAAAAAATCCCAATTCATCAAACAGAAACTATGATGGAGTTGGTTACTAAAAATGAATTAAATTATAATGATACTCCAGAGATTAAGAATGAATTTAGATTTAATAAAATAGAATTAAGTTCTAAAAAATTATGCTTAATTCATTTATCTTCAAAATGGATCAATAAATATTTTTCAGAAGAAAACTTTATCAATCTATTAGACAATCTTAAAAATTTGAAAATCAATATTGTAATGACAACTGATGGAACATCAAAAAATGTATTCTATAAAATATTTAAAAAATATGATATTATTACTAATGAAGAGTTTGAAAATCTTAAATGTATTAATAATGTTTTAATCTTAGATCAATTAAATTTTGATAATTGGACATCAATAATATACTCTTCGACATATGTAATTACACCTGAATGTGGATGCACACATATTGCATCTCTTTGTAAAACAAAACTTTGTGTTATTTATGATTCAGATAATGTTCCGGGTATGATTGCAGAAGAATATGCGCCTTGGAAGAAAAAATATACTAAACTATTCTCTAACAACCAAAATTTAGAAAAAGAATTAATTTCATTCATTGATTAATTTACTATCGCGTAAAAAATCCAAAACTTGTTTTACTGAAATTGAGTCCATTGTATTAGTAAGGATCGTATAAGCATTTTTATATTCAGACAAGTTTGATTTTGATATAAGGTTATCTTTGGCTAAAAAAAGAATAGGTGAATTACTTAGAGCCGCTATATGACCTGGGCCAGTATCATTACTAATTATAAAATTACTTTTTTTAGCAATGGAATAGATGATTTCAGGAGGTGATTTATCGCTTAAGTCAATAAGCTTCTGACATGCATTATTGATAGTTTCTACTGTTTCTTTATCTGATTTTTGCCCAATAACACAAATATTATATCCTTTTTTTTCTAGAGTACTTGCAAGTATTGCAAATTTATTAGGTGACCATTGCTTGTCCTTACCTGATTTAGAAACACCAGGTATCATTAAGATTATTTTGTCTTCATTAATTGTCGTAATATCTTTGGAAAGCCAATCTACATTTCGATTAAATTCATTTACTCCAAGTAACTTTAGTTGATTGTATAAACCTTGTTGTGGAGACTCAGCTCCTTGTGGAGGAATTACATATTGAATATCACAATTAGAACGAGATCCATTAACTTTTACTTTTGAAATAAATTTTAAGAATGACCAATAATTATTTGTTCTTTTAGAATTCTGTAAATCTATGATTAGATCATATTTATTTTGATTAATTTTTAATATAACCTTTAGTGAATTAATTATTCCCTTTCTATTATCTTTAAAAATCGAATTAAAATAATTTGAATTGCTTAAAAAATTTACATATTTTTCTTCAGTGAGTAGGTCAATAGTGGCATTACTAAAAAATTGCTTAATTGATGCCATGGCAAGTATAGAGAATGCAATATCACCAAGTGATCCATGCTTTACAACTAGTATTTTATTATATTGACTGCTGTTCATATAAGTCTACGTAACTTTGTACCATTTGGTATTTTGAAAATGTTTTTGATATATAATCTTTACTATCTAAAGAAATATTAGAAAATTTTTCTTTATCTATTTTTATAATATTTTGAAGTTTTATACCAATTTCATTATATTTATGAGGATCTACTTTATAAATATCATTTAATTTATCAAGCTGATCTTTGACACCGCCATAGTTAAAAGTAAGTATCTTTTTTTTCATTATTAATGCTTCGCTTATAGTTCTTCCAAACCCTTCAGCTTGTAAAGGAAAAGAGGTAATAATTGATGATAGGTAATATAAAGTTTTCAAATCATCTCTTAGTAGGTTACCTATAATCTTGCATTTATGACTGAGTTTAAAACTTTGAATTTTATTTTGTAATTTCTCTGTATAAGATTGATTTTTTGTATCACCTGCAAAATAAAGTAAAAAATTATCATTTTGCATCTTATTAAATATATCTAAAAACTCAATTTGACCTTTCCAGTTTGTTAGCCTTGCTGGATATAGAATAATATTTTTTGAGGTATCAATTTGATACTTATTTATTATATTTTCTATTTGATAATCTAAAATTGGTTTTTCAAAATATTCAACATCAACTCCTCTATTGATCACTTTAATTTTATTGGAATCTAAATTGTATTTTTTACTAATTTCATTTTTTACATAATTTGAAATTGCAACAATCTGATCAACTTTGGATAATTGCTTATTATAGATTTTTTTAAAATAAGAATTACCACTATATACATTATGAAATGTAGATATTGTTTTGAAGTTTCTATTTTTTATAAAACTTAAAATCCATGCTGGTGCTCTTGATCGTACATGAATAACATTAATATTTTGATTAATAATTAATTTTTTTAATCGATTAGCAATTAATGGATAAATAAAAAAATTTTTTGAGTTAACCGGTAATTGAAAATGATCAGTATAATTTTTATTAATTTCCTTAATTAAACCACCTCCATTAGAAATAATATTATTTTTTAAATTTAATTCAGATAAATAATTTGCAACTTCAATAGTACCTCTTTCGACACCACCAGAATCTAAAGAGGGGAGAATTTGAGCGACATTAAATGATGACATTTTATTAAAATATAAGTATTTGTATCAAAGATGCCTTACTTTATTAATAAGAAAAAAGAAAGAATTCGCTATAAATCTATAAAGGGCAAGGGGCCTGGTATCATCTTTATCCATGGTCTTAACTCAGATATGAGTGGTCAAAAAGCTTTGTCTTTAGAGAGATTTGCTCGAAAAAAAAAATTGCGGTTTATCCGTTTTGAATGCCGTGGTCATGGTAAATCTGATGGAAAATTTGAAGATTTTACAATTTCAGATTGGAAGAAAGACTTAATTGATATTATTGATAATATTGCCAAAGGGCCGCAAATACTTGTTGGTAGTAGCATGGGTGGATGGTTAATGTTTTTAGCTGCCAAAGCAAGACCAAAAAGAATTGCTGGATTAATTGGACTAGCAGCAGCACCTGATTATATCGATGAGTTTTATAAAAAACTTCCTTTAAAGAAAAAACAAGAAATGAAGAAAAGAGGAATTATTAAATATTCCTCCTATGGGTTTAGTTATCTAATAAAAAGGAAATATATTGTTGATGGTAGAAAAAATAAAATTTTAAATAAAGAATTCAAATGGAATAAGCCTTTAATTTTAATACAAGGCTTAAAAGATAATGTTGTCACTCCAGATATTCCGGAAAAAATAGTAAAAAAAATTAAAGGAAATCAAATACAAATTAAATTATTAAAAAATAGCGATCATCGATTATCCGATCTATTTGATTTAAAGATAATAAATGATTCTATTCACTCAATAATAAAAAACTAAGCAGATTTTTCTTCTTGAATTAATACAGGTTGATCAAATTTATTGATCATTTCTTTTGGTACAATCTGCCAGAAGAGTAACTTCTCATTTTCCCAATTTTCGAGTAAATTTTTTGCGTACATTGAATTTGTTTCCTTAATATGTTCTTCAATTTTTTGATATAAAATTTTTTCCCAATAATTTGTCATTTGTTGTTGATAGAAAATATCTTCAAGATTAATTCGAAGTGGTAGAGTTCCTTCTTTATCATAAACAAACGCCATACCTCCTGTCATTCCAGCTCCAAAATTATTTCCTACTTCGCCAAGAATAACTGCGCTTCCTCCAGTCATGTATTCACATCCATTATCACCACATCCTTCAATAACAGCATGTGCGCCAGAGTTTCTAACAGCAAATCTATCACCAGCAGTTCCAGCTGCAAAAAGTTTACCGCGTGTTGCTCCATATAGGACAGTATTCCCGATGATAACATTTTTGTTTGTTTTTAGTTCTGAAGATGAGCTTGGTTGAATAACAATTTTACCTCCCGATAATCCTTTTGCAACATAATCGTTTGCGTCACCAAAAACTTTAAGAGTAGTTCCTTGAACACTCCATGCTCCAAAAGATTGCCCGGCAGAACCATGAAAATTAACAGTAAAAAAATCCTCTGGAAGAGAACTCATTCCTTTTTTAGTAGTAATTTCTGATGCAAGTCTTGTACCGATAGCTCTATCAGTATTTTTTATATTATAGTTTAGTTCAATTTTTTGATCTGTTTCAAAGAAAGACTTAGCATCCTCTATGATTTTAATATCAAGACTATCGCTAACTTTATTAATTGTATTTTTCTTTAAATCGAATTCTCCCACTGATGAATCAATGGTTTGAATAATTGGATTTAAATCTAAATCATCAAGATCAGAACTTCCTCTACTGACTTGATATAAAAGATCAGATCTTCCAACTACTTCATCAAGAGAAGAAAAACCTAGTGATCCTAAAATCTCTCTAACTTCATCAGCAATAAAACTAAAAAGATTAATTACTTTTTCTGGTGTTCCAGTAAATTTTTCTCTAAGCTTTTCATCCTGTGAGCAAACTCCGACGGGACAAGTATTTGAATGACATTGTCTAACCATTATACAGCCCATAGCAACTAAACTTGCTGTCCCAATTCCATATTCTTCTGCCCCAAGCATAGCAGCAATAACAATATCTTTTCCTGTTTTCAAACCGCCATCAGTTCTAAGAACAACTTTATCTCTTAAGTTATTTAAAGATAGAACTTGATGTACTTCACTTAATCCAAGTTCCCAAGGAAGTCCTGCATACTTAATGCTTGTTTGTGGACTTGCTCCAGTTCCTCCATTGTGACCAGAAATAAGTATCGTATCGGCTTTTGCTTTTGCTACACCAGCTGCAACTGTCCCAATACCTGATTGAGCAACTAACTTAACACATACTTTAGCTTTTGGATTTATTTGTTTTAAATCATAGATCAACTGAGCTAAATCTTCGATAGAATAAATATCATGATGAGGGGGAGGACTAATAAGCGTCACACCTTCAGTTGAATGTCTTAGTTTAGCAATTAATTCTGTAACTTTTCCTCCTGGCAATTGTCCACCTTCACCAGGTTTTGCACCTTGTGCAACTTTAATTTCAATTTCTTCACAATTATTTAAATACTCCGCGGTTACACCAAATCGTCCACTTGCAATTTGTTTAATTTTTGATGATGCATTATCTCCATTTGACTTAGGTTTAAATCTAATTGGGTCTTCACCACCTTCACCTGAATCTGATTTAGCTCCTATCCTATTCATTGCTACAGAAAGAGTTTCGTGCGCTTCTGGACTTAGGGCTCCAAGTGATATTCCTGGTGCAACTAGCCTTTTTCTTATTTCTTGAGAAGGTTCTACGGTGTTAGAGTTACTATTATCGTTATTCTTTTTGAAGTCTAAAAGATCACGAATATTTATGGGATCCGTTTCATCTATCATTGTAGAATATTTTTTAAATAAAGAATAATTATTAGAAGTTACTGCAGTTTGAAGCATGTGAATTGATCTTGCTTCAAAAGCATGTTTTTCACCACCAAATCTGTAGCGATAGTTTCCTCCAATTGGTAGTGTAATAACACTTTCTTCATAAGCCTTGTCATGAGCTAATCTAGATCTTCTTTCAATACCACTGATTCCAATACCAGATATTTTAGAACTCATAGAAGGGAAATATTTGCTCATTAAATTTCTACTAAGACCAATTGCTTCAAAGTTACAACCACCTCGATATGAATTAATCACTGATATTCCCATCTTACTCATAGTCTTGAGCAAACCATTATTTATAGAATTAATGAATCGCTCTACACATTCTTCATATGAGAGATCTTTAAATAATCCCTTTTTATGTCTTTCCGCTATCGCTTGTTGTGCCATATACGCATTCACACTTGTTGCTCCTACTCCGATAAGTACAGCAAAATATTGTACATCTAAACATTCTGCAGATTGAACATTTAGGGAAATAAAAGTTCGAAGATTTTGTTTAATTAAATGATGATGAACAGAACTTGTAACTAATATCATAGGAAGAGATATTCTTGTTTTAGACATCTCTTTGTCACTTAAAATTATATGAACATACCCTTCTCTAACAGCTTGTTCTGCTTCTTGGTTTATTCTTGAAATTTCTGTCTCAAAATTATTTTCAGGATTTGTTTTATCCATTGTAGTGTCAATGATCTTCACGGTATCTTTCATATATCTACGCATAGATTTGAATTGCTCAATTGAAAGAACAGGGGAGTTCAATTGTAAATGATCACATTGATCTTCATCTTCATCAAGAATATTACTTAAGTTTCCAATCCTAGTTCGAAGACTCATAACAACTCTTTCTCTTAATGAATCAATTGGTGGATTTGTAACTTGACTAAAATTTTGTCTAAAAAAGTGATGGAGTCCTCTATATTTATTTGATAGCACAGCTAGTGGAGTGTCATCTCCCATCGATCCTGTTGCTTCTTTTTTTTCGGCAATCATCGGATGGAGTATTAATTCGATGTCTTCTACTGACCAGGCAAAACATGCCATTCTTTTTCGAAGATCTCCAGAGTCTAAATCTCTAAATTCTTCATCAACAGATTGAACAAGTTTATCAATATACGTAATTTTTTTAGTCCAATCACCAAATGGTTTAGTTTCTGCCAAATACTTTTTTATCTCATGATCTTTAAAAAATTTTTTCTCTTTAAAGTTGACTGCTATTAATTGGCCTGGTCCTACCCTACCTCTTTCTACTATTTCATTTTCTTTAATATCAACCATTCCAGTTTCAGAACCCGCAATAAGAAGATTTTTTGTCAGTGTATATCTTATAGGTCTAAGGCCATTTCTATCCATTCCAGCAATAGCCCAATCACCGTACGCGCCACATATTGCTGCTGGACCATCCCATGGCTCCATAACTGCTCCACCATAAGCGTATAAATCTTTTATTTTTTTTGGAAAATCTCTTCTGTGGGACCAAGCTTCTGGAATTGTTATTATTTTAGCCATGGGTAAAGAACGATTGGCTTTGACTAATAACTCTATTGTTGAATCTAAGGCAGCAGAGTCAGACGCTTTAGCATCGATTATAGGTTTTAAATCATCTACATTATTTCCAAAATTTTTATGTTCCATTCTTGGCTCATGAGCAGCCATCCAATTTTTATTACCTTTAAGTGTATTTATTTCACCATTATGTGCAATCACTCTAAAAGGCTGTGCTAAAGACCATGTAGGAAATGTATTAGTTGAATAACGCTGGTGATAAACCGCATATCTAGAAATAAAATTCTCATTTTGAATGTCTGGATAAAAATTGGAAAGCTGTTCTGCTAAAAACATACCTTTATAAACAATAGATTGACAGGATAATGAGCAAATATAAAAATCTGAAATATTTTGATTTCTAATTTCTTTTTCTATTCTTTTTCTAATAATATAAAGTTTATTATCAAATTGCTTCTCATCCTCTAGTTCTTCATTACAAATTAGTATTTGTTCTATTTCAGGCCTTGTTGCTTTTGCTTTATCACCAATAATCGATGAATTAATTGGAACGTATCTCCAACCATATATTTTCAAACCTTCTTTGATTATTTCAGATTCAACAATTGTACGAGCGTTTTCTTGAGCGGCAAAATCTGTACGTGGTAAAAAAATCATGCCAACCCCGAAAGGTAAATCATTAGGAGTGTGACCAGTTCTTTCTATTTGTTGGGTAAAAAAATACTTTGGTATGGATAATTGTATTCCTGCTCCATCACCTGTTTTACCATCAGCATCAACTGCTCCCCGGTGATACAAAACTCTTAAAGCTTGAACTCCTAACTCTACTATTTCTCTTGTCTCAGATCCATCTAAAGATGCTATTAATCCAACACCACATGATGAATGTTCATCTTGTTCATTATAAACATGATTTTCTTCTAAGAATTTTCTATCCTTTTTATACTTTTCAATAAATTTGTTAGGCATTTACTACTTTCTTATTAATATTATTTTGATCGGAAAAATTATTTTCTAAATATTCATTAATATTTTTTGCTGCATCACGACCATCTTTGATTCCCCATACAACTAAACTTGCGCCGCGAACAATATCTCCAGCAGCAAATACTCCATCAATTGATGTCATCATATTTTTATAATTAATCTTTAGTGTACCCCATCTTGTAACTGTCAGGTCATTATGATCAAAAAGCTTAGGTAAATTTTCAGGTTCAAAACCCAAAGCTTCTATAGCTAAATCAACATCTAGGTCTTTTTCCGTACCTTCTTTTGGCTCTGGCTTTCTTCTACCTGACTCGTCAGGTTCTCCAAGTTGCATTAAAACAGTTTTAACATTTTTCAATGACCCGTTTCCCGAATATTCAGTTGGTAACGTCAACCATTGAAAATCGACGCCCTCTTCTATTGCATTTTGAACTTCTCTTTGCGAACCAGGCATGTTTGTCTTATCACGTCTGTAAAGACATTTAACAGATTTTGCTCCTTGTCTTACAGCTGTTCTAACGCAATCCATAGCGGTGTCACCGCCACCAATGACAACTACATTTTTTCCATTTGCATTTAATCTTCCATTTGTGAAATCTTCAACTTTATCTTTTAAACCAATCTTGTTACTCGCTATTAGGAAATCTAAAGCTGGTACAACATTATTAAAATTAGATGTATTTAGATTAATTTCTCTAAATTTATAAACCCCGGTCGCTATAAGAACAGCATCATGCTTAATTTTAATATCTTCAAAAGTAATGTCTTTGCCAATATCGCAGTTTAATTCAAACTTAATACCACTTTCTTTAAGTCGATTTGTTCTTCTTATAACGATATCTTTTTCTAGTTTAAAATTTGGAATACCATAAATTAAAAGACCGCCTGGTCTATCGTAGCGATCATACAATGTAACTTGAAATCCTTTTTTACGAAGTTCTTCTGCTGCAGCTAATCCAGCAGGACCAGAACCAATAATTCCAACACTTTGATTTCTTTCTTCAACTGGTTCTATATTTTTAACCCAACCTTCTTCCCAAGCTTTATCCGTGATATATTTTTCAATCGATCCAATAGTAACTGTACCATGGCCAGATTGTTCAATTACACAGTTACCTTCACACAAACGATCTTGAGGACATATACGACCACAAATTTCAGGCATGTTATTTGTAGAGCTGGAAATTTCAAATGCCTCCTGCATTCTATCTTCAGCAGTTAGTTTTAACCAATCTGGTATATTATTGTGTAAAGGACAATGAACTTGACAGAAAGGAACACCACATTGAGAACATCTGGACGCTTGTTCTTCTGCCTTTTGTGAAGCATATTTAGCGTAAATTTCATCAAATGATTTAACCCTCTCTTTGGCAGATATTTTACTAGGATTTTCCTTGTTTATTTTTGTAAATTTTAGCATTTAGTTATCATTTGTTTACTATTTTATGTAGATTGAACCAAATACACATTCAAGATAAAAAAGGAAACAATAATTTTGTAATAATAGTACCATTTATGTACTAAAAATTTGAAAACCCTTAATTTACAACAATATTTTTAAGTATTTGTAATGTATCCTGTGGATTAATATCAAGATTTTGGAATGATTTATCGATATTCACGACAAGATTATCCTTTTCAAATAATTTTAACTGTTCTGACGTAAGAGGCGAAATCGGTGTTTTTTCAGCTATATTTATCATAGGTTTCATAAATGCCATAGGAACAGGAACTAAAACTCGAGTTTTCTCTAAGAAATTAGAAATATAATTAAAGAATTCTTTGTAAGAATAAATTCTAGGACCACCAAGTTCGTAAATATTTTTCCCATTAATCTTGGCATTAATTATTTCATCAACAGCTAGAGATACATCATCAATAAATACGGGTTGGAATTTTGTTGAACCATCTCCAAAAAGTGGGACAAAAAATGAAGCTTTAAATATTGGCAAAAGTCTTTTCATGAAGATATCACCACCACCCATAATAACACCAGGCCTAATAATAATTACATTATCTAGTTGTTTAAAAGCTTCCTTTTCAGATTTATGTATTGCAATACTTCTTGTTGAATTTTTATCAATATCTACACCAAGCCCAGAAAAAAGAATGAATTGTTTTAATTGTTTACTAGATTTTAAGATTCTAATAAGTTTCTGATTAAACTTATATATAGTGTTGTTAAAATCACCTTTCTTTTCATCGTATGTAGTCTTCAAATTAATGCATAAGTCTACATTATTTAAAACAGATTTAAGCCTTTTGTCTTCTAATGAAGAATAACGGACAGGAATTACCTGTCCTGTTACACCTAAAAGTCGGATTTTAGCTTCTTGTATAGATCTTTGATATGGAACAATGATTTTATGGCCATTTTTAGAAAGACGTCTTATTAAATGTTTACCTACAAACCCTGCGCCTCCAAAAATTACTATTGATTTCATGACCTTTAATTAAATAAGTGATATAGAGGAAAAATATAGAATATACAGGCAATAAAATCAAAATGAAAATAAATTTCTATAGAGGTGATCTCCCAACAAGTTTTAAAGCTAATAATATTGTTGCTTTGGATAGTGAAACAATGGGATTAAATCCCAAAAGAGATAAATTATGTTTAGTTCAAATTTCTAATGGTGACGAAAATTGTCACCTAGTAAAAATAGACTTATCTACTGGAAAACCGGTTAATTTAATAAAAATTCTTAAGAATAATAAGATTCAAAAAATATTTCATTATGCTAGGTTTGATGTAGCTGTATTCAAACACAACTTCAAAATTAATATTAAAAACATTTATTGTACTAAAATTGCATCAAAGCTGGTTAGAACGTATACGGATAAGCATGGATACAAAGATCTTTGCAATGAATTACTTGGTAAGTCAATTTCTAAAACTGAACAATCTTCTGATTGGGGTGGAGAATTAACTAAAGAACAGCAGAAATATGCAGCTACTGATGTTTTATATTTACATAAATTAAAAGATAAGCTTGATATGATGTTATTAAGAGAAAAAAGAAGTAAACTAGCAAAAGCTTGTTTTGATTTCATCCAATATAGGACCGATTTAGATATTAATGGTTGGTCTGAACAAGATATATTTAAACATTAATGAAAAATAATAAAAAAATAATTAATAGTGCTAATAGAACATTAGCAAGAGAATTAGGTAGTATAAAAAATTTAAAATCTACTTTTAATATTAGTTTTTGTAATGCGATAAATTTAATATTTAACTCAAAAGGTAAGGTTGTAATTACTGGGGTTGGTAAAAGTGCACATATAGGCAATAAGATATCAGCAACTTTAACATCAACAGGGACTCCTTCTTACTTCGTACATGCAACAGAAGCGAGTCATGGTGATTTAGGAAGTATAAAAAAAGATGATTGCGTAATAGCAATTTCTAACTCTGGTGAAACATCAGAGCTAAATAATATAATTCAGTTCACTAAAAGATTTAATATCAAACTTATTAGCATAACAAGTAACTCTAAAAGTATACTTCATAAAAATGCTACGGTTGGGATTCTATATAAGAAGCCAATTGAAGCTTGTCCTCTAAATTTAGCACCCACAAGTTCAACATCAATGTCTATGATCATAGGAGACTGTATTGCAATTGCATTATTAGAGTTAAGAGGTTTTAAAAGTAATGAATTTAAAAGACTTCATCCTGGAGGTAATCTTGGTAAAGATTTAAAAAATTTAGGTGAAATTATGCATCCAAAAAAAGAATTGCCTCTAGCAAAATTAGAGGAAAAAATGTCAAAAGCTTTAATTACTATGACCAAGAAAAGTTTTGGTTGTATTGGTGTAATTAACAAAAATAAACAAATTGTTGGAATAATTACTGATGGTGATTTGAGAAGAAAGCTAAATTCTAAATTTTTTGAAAAAAAAGCATCTGAAATAATGACAAAAAATCCAACTTTAGCGAATAAAAATATGTTAGTTGGAGAAGCAATAAATCTAATGAATACAAAAAAAATAACTAGTTTGTTTATTTGTGACAAAAAAAGACCATTGGGAATAGTCCATATTCATGATTTATTGAGATTGACGAGTTAATTTGAATTTTTTTTTACACATAAATAAAAAAATAATATTTTTTTTTGGCCTAATTATAGTTTTTTCTTTTTTAATATTAGTATTCTCTAAACAGATTAATATAAAAAATATTGATTTAAAAGTTTCTAAAAAAATTTTATCAGATGCAGATATTGCTGAGCCAAAGTTCGCCATAAGTAATGACTCAAGAAAAATTCATATAACAGCAAAAGAAGGTAATTTTTTGACTGAAAATGAAATTTTATTAAATAAAAATGTCAAGTTTAAATCAAACGACTTTAGCATTGAAACTGAAAAGGTAATTTTTGATAGAAATAAACAAACTGCTGAAAGTAAAACAAAATCACTATTCAAATCAAAAAATACTACTATTTTTTCAGATGGTTTTAATATCTATGATAATGGGAATAAAATAATGTTTTATGGAAATTCATTAATAGTTTTAAAATGAGATTAATTTTAAGCATAACCATAATAATTTTATTTTCTTTTAAAATAATAGGAAGAGAAATAGGTGAAACGGAAATTACAACAGAAGATGGGATAGAAGTCTTTCAGGATGAAAAGTATTATTTATTAAAGAAAAATGTAAAAATCTTATCTGATAATTTTAAATTAAACGCTAAAGATGTAAAAATTGATTTTGATAAAAGTCTTTATGATATAACTGAAATAAATGCTAAAGGAGAAGTAAATTTTGTTTCTTCAAAGTTTGGATTGAATAGTAAAAGTGATTTTTTTAAGTTTGAAGTTATAACAGAAAAACTAAGAGTAGACGGTAAGAATTCAGAATTAATTACTAAGGATATCGAAATGTATTCGGATGGATTTATAGAAGTCAATAATCTAAATGGTGATTTTAAATTAGAAGGTATGAATTCTAAATTGATCAATGAAAGTATACTTATTAAAGCTGAAAAAATTGATGGGGTATTCTCAGATAACGGAGATCAAAAAGAAATTACTTTCTTAAATGTAATTGATAAAAAAATATCATATGTGAAAAACAATAATACCGAAATGTATGCAAAAAAAATAAATTTTGACAACAAGATTTCCATTATAGAGTTAATAGATGATGTTATTATAATACGTAATGGTGAAAAAATAACAGGAGACTATGGAACTCTTGATACTAAAAATAATTCATATAAAATTAAATCCCATAAGAATACAAAAGTTAAAGCAGTAATTCAAAACAATGAATAATAAATTTAAAGTTCTAGATGACGGACTATTAATAAATAAAATTTCAAAAACTTATGGGAATAAGAAAGTAGTAAGAGATATTAGTATATCAATTAATAGAAGAGAGGTAGTAGGATTATTAGGACCTAATGGCGCTGGAAAAACAACAACCTTTTATATAATTGTTGGATTAGTAAAACCTGATACTGGGAGCATTACTTTAGATAAATTGGATGTTTCTAATCTACCTATTTATCTTAGAGGTAAGCTTGGTATAAGTTATCTACCACAAGAGGCATCAATTTTTCGAGGTATGAGTGTAGAGGACAATCTATTATCTATAATTGAAATAAAAGAAAAAGATAAAAATAAGCAAAATATTATTTTACAGAACTTGCTTAACGAATTCGATATTAACCATGTTCGAAAATCAAAATCTGTTGTACTTTCCGGTGGAGAAAGAAGAAGATTAGAAATAGCTAGAACTCTAGCAACAAATCCAAAATATCTATTATTAGATGAACCCCTTACAGGTATTGATCCTGTATCTATAGAGGAAATTAAAATTATAATAAAAAAATTAAAAGAGAGAAATATAGGCATTTTGATAACTGATCATAATGTAAGAGAAACATTAAAAATTGTTGACAAGGTTTATATTGTTAATGAAGGTGCAATATTTTATTCAGGTGATCCATTATCTGCAGTTAATGATGAAAGAATTAAGAAGTTTTATTTAGGCTCTAGCTTTAAATTATAGAATGATAAGCAACTCAATAACTGGTGGTATAAACGGATATGCAGATGTTCCAGGAGATAAATCAATATCTCATAGATCAATAATAATCCCATCAATTTCAAATGGTGTCAGTGAAATAAATAATATCCTTAAATCAGAAGATGTTTTGCATACACTTAATGCGTTTAAATCAATGGGCGTAAAAGTAGAAGAAAATAATAATAAACTTATAATTTTTGGAAAGGGTTTAAATTCATTAGAAAAACCAAAAGGTAAAATCTATCTCGGTAATTCTGGTACTAGTGCTAGATTACTAACTGGCCTATTATCATCCCAAAAATTTGACACTATATTGACAGGCGACAAGTCCTTATCAAACAGACCTATGAGAAGAATATCAGACCCGTTGAGTAAAATGAATGCAAGAATAAATAGTTCAAATGGTAAGTTGCCATTAAAAATTGAAGGTTCAGAATTAACAGGTACTAAAATTGATTTAGATATTCCATCAGCTCAAATTAAATCAGGATTATTATTAGCAAGCTTAAATACAAAAGGAGAAACAATAATTACTGAAAATAAAATTACAAGAGACCATACTGAAATTATGCTAGCATCGTTTGGTGCAAAAATCGAT
>CACIBE010000007.1 GCA_902584805.1 uncultured Alphaproteobacteria bacterium | reverse complement strand
AATTCTGAAGATTTAGATGAGATTGCTGAAAATGCAGAAAGACTCCATTTTGAAAAAGACGATTACATTATTAAACAAAATGATTCTGGTGATTCTCTATATGTTATAAATGACGGGGTAGTATCTGTTTACTTAGATAATAAAAATAAAGATAAAGTATTTTTAGCTAAACTTGGTGTTGGGGACTTTGTTGGTGAAGGAAGTCTTCTAACTGGTGAACCAAGATCTGCTAATGTAATAGCTGAAACTCCTTGCATAGTTATAAAAGTAAGCAAGGATATAATAAAAGATATATTTTCTAAAAACCCTAATGTGTATGATTATGTTGCAAATATTTTAGCACAAAGAAAGTTAAAACTTGATAAGAAAAAAAATGAAAGTCAATTAACTAAAGATGAAAATAAAAATCTTGTTAATGATATTAAGAATGCAATAATAAATTTTTTAAAATAGAATAAATCCCCTACTCTTCGTCAATTTCTTTACTAAAATCTTCTTGTAATTTTTTCAATTCTTTCATTGCAGCTTTCATATCAGAACTATCAAATATTTGAATATCCACGTGGTTACCTTTTTTCGAATATGATTTTTTTGTTTTGCTATTTTTCTTATTTTTAAAATCAATTACCTTGTAAGTTTTAACAGGTCTTACAAAACCTTTAGGAGTTATTTCTTCATACTCTTCGCTGTTTATTTGATTTTTAACTAAATTATATGTTGTATCAGAAATAATAATTTCATTTTCAGGAGCAATGGATTGCAATCTAGAAGCTAAATTTACAGAAGAACCTATTGCTGTATAATCACTCATTACGCTAGATCCAAAATCACCAACATTTGCAAAACCTGAAGAGATTCCATATCTTACCTTTAATCCATCTTTAACACCCTGTCTGATCCAGAAAGATTGCAGCTCTTTAACTCGTTCTTTCATTTCTAAAGCCATGCTTATACAATTAATAGCATCATTCTCATCTCCTAGTGTTTCAGGAGCACCATGAAAGGAAAGAATTGCATCACCTATAAATTTATCAATTGTAGCATTTGAATTTATTGCAATTAAACTCATTTCACTTAGATAATTATTTAAGATTAAAGCAAGTTTTTCTGCTTCTAATGAATCAGATAAATCAGTAAAATTTACAATATCAGAGAAAAATATTGTTAAATTTTTCCTGACATAGTTTTCTTTTGTTTTTTTACCTGACTCTTCTTCATCAAAAATAGACTTATATACTTGTGGTGATAGATATTTTGATAACCTATTAGCAATATTTTCTAACCTTTTAGTTTTTTCTTCAATCAATTCTCTATCTTTTAATTTTTGATCAAGTAATTCTTCCTTCTCCCTTCGAAGATTATATTCATCTGTTCGATCAACAAATTGTCCTTGAATACCATTTAAAAAAGGGAAATCTTTGTTTTCAGTATAAGCGGAAAGTAAAGAATATACTTTAATTTCATCACCAATTTTGATTTCTATTTTAGGAATAATAATAAAACCCTTTTTTTCTAAATTTTGTTGAAAATTCTTAATATATTCATCCCCAACTCCAAGTTGTTCTAAAATACTAGTAAAAGGAATATTATTTACAGTTTTAAGTATTGGAAAAAATTTTTTAAAATTTTTATTTACTCGTAAAACTTCTAAGTTACGGTTGGCAAAATAAGCTGCTGTGACAGCATTAGAGAAGTTAAAAAAGCTTAAATCTATGACAGTTTTTTCATCAAAAAACTTATCAAGTTTCATTTTTTATTTAATTATGGGTGATGTTTAGTAATTCCACTAATATAATCCATTATTGCTATAACTAATCCTGATAAAATAAATACAGCATGAATAAATATCATTAAGTAAATTTCTTCTGATGTTTTTGAGCCAACATCAATAAAAGCTTCTAGCAAACCAATACTTGAAATAGCTACTATTGAAGCAATAAGTTTTAATTTCAAACCTGAAAAATCTAGTTTACCCATCCATTCTGGCTTATCTTCAGATTGATTTGCAATATCAATTTTTGAAACAAAATTTTCATATCCTGCAAATATAACCATTAAAACTAAGTTTCCTACAAGAGCTAAGTCAACAATATGTAATACAAATACAAGAAGTTCATTTAAAGTTAAGTCATTTAAGTGTGTGATTTCATAAATGAATAATGCAATAACTTTGTATGTAATAACTAGTAGAGTAAGACATAGAGCAACATAAACAGGAGCTAACGCCCATCTGCTCGAAAACATTGCTCTTTCAAGTAATCCTTCAAAAACTCTACGCATAAATAATAAGTAATTTTTAAATAATATTTGTCAATTAAATTTTACTATTTACCCCATTTATAAGTAAGTAAATCATATCTTTTTGCAAAATTTAATAATAAATTTTTTGTATCTTGATCTAAGGGTTTAATAGGATCTCTGCAAAAATCTGATTTTATTACCCCACCCTCTTTCATTACTGTTTTTGTGGCTCTGAAACCACATTGTCTATTTTCAAAATTTATCAAAGGAAGAATACTATTATATACTTCTTCAGCTTTATCTTTTTCATTATTCCAAAAATGATCAATTACAGGCGCAATTTTTTCTGGAAGTAATGCTGAACTCATACTGCCAGAAATTCCAGCTTCTAAGTCTGCATACAAAGTAATACTTTCTTCTCCATCAAAAGGTGCATCTAATCTAGAACTACAGTTCTTAATAAGTGCTCTTATTTTTGATGCTGCGTTAGTACTTTCAATTTTAAAACATGTTAAATATTCAATTTCATTAATCATTTTTGTAAGAAGAGGTACAGAAAGTTCAATTCCAGATAAAGGTGCATCTTGTATCATAATTGGTATACCAACTTTAGAAATTTCATTAAACTGTTCAAATATTTGATCAGGATTACCTTTTAACAATGCACCATGATAAGGCGGCATCATCATTATAATATCTGCTCCCAGTGATTTTGCTAATTCTGCTCGAGGGCGTACAATATCAGTAGCGAAATGAGAAACAGTAACAATTGTTTTAACTCTACCATCAATCTTTTTCATACAAAGTTTTGTTAATTTTTCTCTTTCTTCATCTGAAATTAAAAATTGCTCAGAATAATTAGCTAAAATACAAATACCTTCAACTTTTTGATCAACCATACAATCAATTACCCTATCCATTCCTTCGTAATCAACTTCACCATTCTCATGAAATGGCGTTGGAGCAACTGGCCACATACCTTGGTATTTATAATTGTTATTCATTTATTTTAGATCTTATAGAAAATTTGAGTCAATTTTAAAAGCTTTAATTATTTATTTAATTTTTACTGGATATAGCCTTTTTTTAGTTTTAGAGATTTATCTTTAAATATTTTCTTAATCTTATTCATATTAAATTTTGTTTTTCTATCGTAAAGATATACTCCATTAGTTTCTTGCTCAACATCAGTTAGTTGTGTGTAACAAAATCCTTGGATGTGTTTTGTTTTTAAAACTACTTCAGTCAAGCTATCCATACGATCATAAACTTCTTGAATTGTCTTAGGTCTTACATGATCTCCGTGACCCCAAGAAAAAAATTTATCTCTTAGATTTAAAGGAAGCCACCAAGCTCCTCCATATTCATCAATTATATAAGGTTGATTTTTATAGGATGTTTCAAACTTAGGAAAATTTCTGTAAACTCCTTTTTTTGGATTTAAGACTTTCATTAATTTATCAGGTTTTGGTTCATAATGATGTACTGTCCAAATATCAGTTTTTTGATGTTGATAACCACTTGTTTCATTTACTGGTCTTGTTGGGTCAATTTTCTTTGTTAAATCATATGCTAAACGCATTAATTTCTTATGTTGAGAATTGCATTCCAAAGTATTAGTTTCATTAAAAGGAGTCCATGTAATGATTGATGGATGATTTTTTAAATGCTCGACTATTTTTGGCCATTCATGCATAAAAGCAGTCTCTGTAGCTTTTGCATTTTCGTTTACTCCCCAATTACCCCATTCAGCCCATGTAATATAGCCTAATTTATCAGCCCAATAATGAAAACGATCTTCAAATACCTTTTCATGTAACCTCGCTCCATTAAAACCAGCCTTTATAGATAAAATAATATCATTTTTTAGAGCTTTATCAGTTGGCGCTGTCCAAATTCCATCTGGGTAAAATCCCTGATCCAAAACCAATCTTTGATAAAGAGGTTTATTATTAAGATATACTTTATTTTTCTTTACTTCTATAGAACGCATTCCTCCATAACTCTTAACCCTATCTAAAGTCTTGTTATTTTTTTTACTTGTTAAAGTAAATATAAAATCATAGAGGTTTGGTTTCTCAATAGACCACAACTTTGGTTTTGGAATTTTAATTTTAATTTTTTTTATTTTTGTATTGTAAATAGAAGAAGATATTTTTTTATTTTTAAATATAATATCAACCTTAAAATTATCATTTACGTTTACTGAAAAATCAGGATTAAATTCAAAACATGAAGTTTTTAAGTTAGGAACAATTGTTATATTTTTGATATAATGTTGATCTACTGCTTCTAACCAAACAGTTTGCCATATTCCTGTTGTTCTAGTGTAAACACATTGGTATGAATCTTTGAATGTAGACTGCTTACCTCTAGGTTGTGTTCTACGCTTATCTAAATGCCATTTTTTTGCGATCGCTATTTTTTTAGGTGTAAATCTACCTTTATACCAAGGAGAAGGATTCATACTTCCTGGACAACGTTCGTCAATTACGTAAACAATTAAATCATTATTTTTATTGAAATTCACTGCCTTTGAAATATCAAAAGAGAAAGGTGCTTGACCCCCTATATTTGAACCAACTTTAATTTTGTTTATGAATACATCACACTTATAATCAACTCCGCCAAAATGAAGAAATATTTTTTTATCTTTCCAATTTTTATTTAATTTAAAACTTTTATGATACCAAACTTCTTGCATAAAATCAGTATTTCCAATACCTGATAATTTGCTTTCTGGGCAAAAAGGTATATTAATTTTTTTTGAAAACTTTTTTTTATTTAATTTAGATTTTTTAAAACCTTTAATATTTTTAGAATAATCACAAGTCCACTGGCCATTAAGGTTGAACCAGGTATCTCTCAAAAATTGTGGTCTAGGATGTTCTTTTCTCATTTTTATTTTATTTTTAAGTGAATAAATAGGTATGACAATTTAGGTATTTTAGCCATTAAATTTTCATTTTGAAAAGTTGCTATATTGGTTTTTTTTGGAACAATTTCGTTTGGTTTGTTAATAGTATTTGATGCATATATATTTGTATGATTAATTATTTGCTGATCAATTAATTTAATAATTGGTAAGTTATTTATATCAAAATCTAAATCTACACTTTCTTTCTCTGATCTATTAATGATAAAAAATGATAATGTTTTTTCCTCTTCATTTATAACTGCTGATGCATCTATATATTGAATATCATCAGCTATATCACTTGAATATTTAGGTGAATTTATTTTTAGTTGAAGTGACTCCCCTCTTCCATATAAAGATGCAAAATAAAGTGGGTAATATACTGATTGCCTCCAACTTATTCCATTTTTTACTGTAGAAATTGCTGGAATAACATTAACAAGTTGAGCCATACAGGCAATTTTGACTATATGTGAGTTATTAATAAAAGTATTGATCACAGTTCCAATAAGTAAACAGTCTAACAAATTATATTCTTCTTCTAAGATTGGGTATGCTTTGGGCCAATATTTAATATCTGAATTTAAATGCGTATTCATTTTTTTAATACTATGATACCAAGGCTGATATTCATCAAAGCTAATTTTAATATTTTTTTTTGATCTTTTTTTTGACTTTATAAAATTTATAGTGCTTTCAACATCAGAAATATATTTTTGAAGACCTATACTATTAGATAAATAATTAGTTGTATTATGTTTGCCAATTTCTCTTTCATCGGATCTATCTTCTGAATTACTCCAATATTTATGCATAGAAATATAATCTACGGAGTCATAAGTTAAATCTAATACTTCTCTTTCCCATTCTGGAAATGTTTGCATTGTATCTGACGAACTTCCACAAACAACCAATTCAATATTTTTATCAAATAAACGCATAGCTTTTGCAGTTTCATTGGCAAGTCTTCCATATTCATAAGCTGTTTTATGACCAACCTGCCATTCACCATCCATTTCATTACCCAAGCACCACATTTTAATATTATGAGGGTCTTTAAATCCATGTTTGATTCGTAAGTCACTCCAATAAGAGCCACTTGGATGGTTACAATATTCTATGATATTTCTTGCAGCATCAATACCTCTGGTTCCAAGATTAATAGCATAAATAGGCTCTGTGTTAACTTTTTTACACCATGTGATAAATTCATTTAAGCCAAATTCGTTAGTCTCTTTACTTTTCCAAGCTAAGTCTAATCTTGTTGGCCTGCCTTCTTTTAAGCCAATGGAATCTTCCCAATTAAAAGCTGACACAAAATTACCACCAGGGTACCTAACAGCAGGCATATTTAATTCAGAAACTAATTTCATTACATCTTTTCTATATCCATTTTCATCTGCTTCTGAATGATCAGGTTCGTAAATACCTTCATATATTGCCCTACCAAGATGTTCTAGAAATGAACTATATATTCTTTTATCAATGTGACTAATTTTATAATCTTTATGGAGAACAATTTTAACTTTCATAAAAAAATTTATATTAACAAGAATTAAAAAATCATAATTAAAAAAGATTTAATTACAATAATTATTCAAATATAAATTTGAATAGATATGAATAATTTACCTAATATTGATAATTATTATAACTTAGATGAAGAAAAAATTGATTTTTTTTGGCAAAATGGCTTTGTAGTGTTAAAAAATGTTTTATCAAAGAGTGAAATTTCTTCTTATAGAGATGAAATAAAAAAAGTAGCAGAAGAAAGAAATAAAGATAAAGATAAAGAATTTGGTGGTGCATTTTATCAAGCACTTAATATCCGCTATGACTCTAAAGGTGTTGAAAAATTTTGTTTATCAAAACGTTTGGGAAAAATTGCTGCTGATCTAATGAAGGTTAATGCTGTTCGAATATTTCATGAACAAGCAATTTTTAAACACCCTGGAGATACAAAATCATACTGGCATCAGGATCAATTTTTTTGGCCACTTGATACAAATCTTCATATTGGATTATGGATGCCATTAATCGATTGTAATAAAGATATGGGAATTATGCGATTTGTAAAAAATTCTCATACAATGGGTGATTTAATGGGTATATCAATAAATAAAAAATCAGAAGATCATTATGATAAAATAATTGAAGAAAAAAATTTGGAAGTTGTTGAATTGGACTCAATAGATGCTGGTGATTGTACTTTTCATTTTGGATGGACTATTCATGGAGCTGGATTAAATAAATCAGACAAAATACGTGAAGCAATGGTTGTAACATACTATGCAGATGGATCTCGTGTAGGTAAACTTGATACAAAAGATAGAAAAAGAGATGCTGAATTATTTCTTGGTGGAAAAAAAGCAGGAGAAATAGCAGATCATCCAATGAACAAAATTGTTTATCAGCGCTAAATATTTATAACTTTTTTTAACTTAAAAGATTTAATTGATGCAAGTGCAAGTTCTAAAGCTCGTTTTCCAGCCTTAGCATGTATTGGAGGGTTCTTCCCTTTTATGAAATTATTAATTACTTCTTTATAATGCTCATCAAACGTTCGCAAAAACTCTCTTTCGTAATCATTAAAAAATCCTGCTTTCCACACTTCAGCGGTTTCACTATCTATCTTATTAAAAGTATATTTTTGTACCTGATCCTCTATTAAAATTCTTCCCTTTGACCCATTTATTTCTACATAATGAGAATTAGGATATTGATAAGATGTATCATATGATCCAAGCAAGCTTCCAATTGATTTGTTTTTGAAATTCATTGATACAACCATCGTACTAAAACCTTTTTTTGTTTTATCTGTCATAAATGAATGAACTGATTTTATTGGTCCATTTAAATATTCAAGCATATCAAATCCATGGCATTGAGTTTCAATTAAATTCCCGTTAGGATCTAAATTTTTTCCACCTCCTCCACCTCCAAATCTCCATGTAATAAAATTAATTTCTCCTAACTGATTATTTTTAATTGCTTTAATCGCTTTTTTTACTGGAGTAGAATAATGCCAATTAAAATTAATTCCAAAAAAGAGATTTCTTTTTTTTGCTTCAGATAAAAGTTTATTTGCTTCACTCATTTTAAATACAAGAGGCTTCTCAACAAATAAAGGAGTGTTAGATTTAATCACTTTCATTGTCATGTCGTAATGATGCTCATTTGGAAGACTTATATTTATTAAATCAGGTTTTTGATTTTTTATTAGTTCTTTGAAATCAATATAATAAGGAACATCATAAAGTTTGGCTCTGTTTTTAGTTCTTTCTTTATTTCTTCCTAAAATGCCACAGAACTCCACTTGAGGGCTTTGTGAAAGAATACGGCAATGTTGTAAAGACCAATTTCCAGTTCCAATAAGTGCAACTTTTATCTTTTTCATAAATTAATTATGAACAACAGCTATTTTACCTGCATCAGATTCAGGAGAGAAAAAATGTTCGTAAGATTTTTGAACATCTTCAATGTTATATTGATGTGTAATTATTTGAGATAAATATTCTTGGTTATTTTTAAGTAATTCATGATTTGCTTCCATCTCATTGTAAGAAAAATATTCACTACCTAGAATGCTTCTTTCAGGACCTCCCATATCTGGATATTGTTCAAATTCCAAACCTTCACCATTACCAACCATAACTAGCACACCTCTTTTAGCTAAAGCTTGAAGAGCATTTTTTCTGGCTATTGCTTTGCCTGTAGCATCGATAGCAACATCTGGATTTTTAATTCCGTGTTGTTCCATTCCCTCTTCTAAAGATTGTTTTGATAAGTCTATAGGTAAGCCACCCATCTTTTCCGCTAATGGCAATCTAGATGATTTAACATCATTAATGAGAACAGGTAAATCTCTTGCAAAAGTTAATTTACTCATCGCTAAAAGTCCAAGACCTATAGGCCCTGCTCCATTTATAAGCACAGATTGGATATCTTTATGAATTAGTTGAGCTCTTTTTGTAGCATGACCACCGGTACCCATTACATCTAAAAGCAATGTAGCATTGATTACATCTACACTTTCATCAACTGGAAAAAAAACATAATCATTTACAAGGTAATATTCACAAAAAGCACCATCAACGTTAAATCCATAATCACAGTTTTTATGTAAACATTGATTAGTTAAACCTAATTGGCAACTTCGACATTTATGACAATAATCATACAAGTACACAGCACCTTTCATGCCAATATCAAATTTAGCATTTTTTCCTTTATCTACAATTACTCCGGCTCCTTCATGTCCTGGAATGCATTGAGGGCTTCCATTATAAAATTGATTTCTGTCTGAGCCACATAATAAATTTGCTTTTGCTTGAATCAAAAGTTGATTGTCACCTGGAGTTGGAATTTTTCTTTCTTCAAAATGTACTTTACCTTCTCCGGTAAAGATTGGAACATTCATAAATTCATTTTTCATATTTCAAGATGATGAAATTATACTCTTAAAATAGAATTTTTGAAGCAAAATGAAAATAATCATGAAAGGTAGGTAAGAAATTACATATCCGGCATATGGATAAATTGACCTAAACCCAATTTTAGAAAGAGTAACATTTAACATTTGCATATCAGCAGAGTTCATAATGATAAATGCAAGTAAATAATCTGTCCAAGAAATATAGATAGCAAATATAATTAAAGTAATTAAGCCAGGGATAGCTAATGGAAGCATAATTGAAAAAAGAATTTGTATTTCTGAACTATTATTTAATATTGCCACTTCACGTAGAGATTTTGGGATACTATTAAAAGAATTGAACATTAAAAAAAATCCAATTGGCAGAACATAAATAGTATAAATGAAAATTAAACCTAAATAACTATCATTTAGATTAATTTTATAGAGTAAAATATATAAAGGAATAATTATTGAATAAACTGGAATTAAAAAAGGTAAAATTAATAAAATAAATATAAAATTTTTATAAGGTATTCTTAGTAATGAAATAGCATAACCTGCTAATACATTAATCATTAGTGATAATATGACAGTTCCACTTGTTACAACTAAACTATTAAAAAAAGATTGTTTAAAAGTATTTTTATTTGTTCTTATTTCTAAATCCCAAATAGAAAAAAAATTATTCAAAGTAAATGTACTTAAAAAATTATCAAACCTAATTTCAGTTGTAGTTTTTAGAGAAAGAATTAATATTATTAGAACAGGAAATAATATTAAAATAGATAAAACAGTATTAATCGTATAGTACCAAAACTTGTCCTTAAAAATAAAAGACATAGCTTTTATTCTTTAACGGCACTTCCTGTAATACCTCTAATAAAGTATCTTTGTAAAATTGAATAAATAATAATAATTGGTATAAAACTTATAATTGAACCTGCTGTTAAATTACCCCATTTCATCTCAAATTTAGCACCACCGAGTGCTATTTTGGCAAGTGTAGTATTAAGCATAATATTTTCTGGACTATTAATATATATGAAAGCCAAAATGTAATCATTCCATGAAATATATAAGGCAAAAACCATAACAGTTAATAATCCTGGTACTGCTAGAGGTATCATTATTGTAGTCATAATTCTTAGTTCTGAAGTTCCCTCTAATAAAGCTACTTCTCTTAATGATGAAGGAATACTACTAAATGCATTTCTCATCATAAAAACACCAATAGGCAACATACCTGTTGCGTGTAAAAATATTAATCCAATATGAGTATCCGTTAAGCCAAGAGATTTTAATAATTTATAAATTGGTATAATCAATGAAACTGCAGGAATTAATATCGGTAAAATTAATGCAATAAAAATTGCTTCTTTAAATGGTATCCTAAAAAAAGTTAAAGAATAACCAGCAAGTGTTGAAACGATTAAAGATAGAACAATAGTTCCTAATGTGACTATACTACTATTAAAAAAAGCTCTTTCAATACCTGCTGTTATTGTTGTACTTCCAGATATTTTTTTTTGTAATTTAGTACGCATTTCATCATCAAAATTCCATGTTGTGTCATAGTACTCCCATGTCCAATTATGAGGATAGAAAGTTGGGTTACTTGTAATTAATTCATCCGGAACCTTAACAGAAGAAATAAAAGTCCAGTAAATAGGGAATAATATTATAACTACTAAAGCATAGTTTATAACATAATACCAATACCAATCAGATGAATACTTTTTCATGTTACTCTTTTACGGCACTTCCAGTCACTCCTCTAACAAAGTATTGTTGAAGAAAAATATAGAAAATTATAATTGGTACAAAACTTATAATTGCTCCAGCATTTAAAAGCCCCCAAAAAGTATCAAATTGAGATCCTGCGAATGTTAATTTCATTAGGAAGACATTTAACATTTCCATATCAATCGTATTTACAAAGAGAAAAGCTAAAATAAAATCATTCCATGAACCATAAAGAGCAAAAACCATGAGTGTTAAAAGACCTGGTATGGCTAATGGCAACATCACAGTAAACATAATTCGTAACTCACTAGAACCCTCTAACAAAGCTACCTCTCGTAAAGATGTTGGTATACTCATAAAAGCATTTCTCATTAAAAAAACACCTAAAGTTAGCATGCCTGTGGAGTGAATTAAGATTAAGCCTAAATATGAGTTCATCAATCCAAGCTCTTTTACTAATTTATAAAGAGGGATTAAGAGTGATATTCCTGGTATTAAAATTGGCATAATTATAAGTAAAAAAATAAAATGTCTAAATGGAGTTCTTAAAATAGTAAGAGCATATGCAGCTAAAGTAGAAATAACTGCTGACACCAGTACAGTTCCAATTGAAACAATTGAACTATTTGTAAATGCAGATCTTACATTACCTCTAGAGCTAGTAGGCTCTAAGTTCCATATTCTTTCATAACTTTCAAATGTTGGATTTATAGGAAAGAGTGTTGGAGTATTTGTTATTAATTCATCAGGTGGTTTTATAGATGAAACAAAAGCCCAATAAATAGGAAATGAAACAAGAATAATCAAAGTAACATTTATAAGATAATATAAATACCAATCAGTTTTATATTTTTGCATTAACTAAACTAAATAAAATTAATTTTCATTAACCCAAACCAACATTTCATTTTCACCTCTATTAGACCAGCAATAATATGGAATAAATTTAAGAGATGTTTCTGTTATGTCTGGTTTATCCTTTAGATATAGATCTTTAGAATCTTTAAATTTAAATCCATTTGCTGTTAAAGAAATAATATTTTCTGAACTTATTTTTTCATCTTTTTCATCAAAATTATTATTTGTATTTAAAATTAATTTATTAAGATCTTTGCCATTATCTTTTTCTTCTAAACAATAAAGAAGTGGACCTCTAAATAAGCATGCTCTTCTTACATTGTATCTAACATTTGGATTAGTTCGAACATATCTTGGTGAAAAATCAAAAGATAATTCGATTACATCACCTATTTGCCAGTTTTTGTTAATTTTGGCATAACCATTTACAACTTCATAATCAATTTTTGATCCATTAAGTTTAATCTTCATATTTTTATCCCATGAAGGAATTCTAAAATAAATTGTAGTTTCGTTATTTTTTGATTCTATTACTTCAATTTTAGAATATCCATTATGAGGAAAATCACTAGTTTGATTTAATTTTATACCTTGAGTCTTATTCATTAAATCAATTTCAGAAGAAATATATTGATCAACAATTAATGAATCTTGATATAAATTATATATATACATATCCATACTTGCAAACAGGCGAGTTATATTTGGTGGACAGCAGGAACACATATGATATCTATCTCTAACACCATGACGTCTACCCTGTGAATGTAGATATCCAGGAACACACTCTAAATAATTATCATAAAAGAAGCCTTCACCATCTAAAGAAGTACTTGCTAAAAGCAGATTATATAAACTATTTTCAATAATATCACCGTACTCACTGTTCAATTCTAACTTTGACATTCTGTTAGCAAAATAAATAAGAGCTATAGTTGCACATGTTTCAGCATATGCCATGTCATTGGGTAAATCGTAATCATATGTAAATCTTTCTCCAATGTGTGCACTACCAACTCCGCTATGAACATACATTCTTTTGTCAACAATGTTTCTCCATAGAGTCTTACATGCATTTAACAGTTTACTATCCTTATTTAATCTTGCTAAATCAGCCATAGCAGTAAACATATAAAGTGCTCTTACAGAATGTCCTTCTGCTGTTTTTTGATCAACAGGTCTTTCATGAGCCTGCCAATAATGCAAATCTCTAAATGTTTTACCCATGAAATCTTGATCGAAAGCAGCAAAATCTCTCATTGCTGATGGCAACAATGAAAAATCAATTTCACCCTCTTTTTCCATTAATTTCTTTTTTTCTTTTACATAATAATGATCTTCGGGTTTATCGTGGGTACCACGTTCATCGATAAAATAAGTCGCTAAATCGAGAAATTTTTTATCATTTGTGTGCTCGTATGCCTTAACGAGAGCAAGTTCTATTTCTTGATGACCTGGGTAGCCCCTCATCTTACCCTCTTCTCTTCCAAATTTAGTAATTATATGATCTACATATCTTTCCATTGCATCAAAAAATTTAGAATTACCTGTTGCTTTGTGATGCTCAATTGCAGACTCAAGCAAATGGCCAGCACAATATAATTCATGCCTATCTCTTAAATTAGTAAATTTATTATCTGGTTCATGTCGTGAAAAAAAATAATTTAAATATCCATCCTCTTCCTGGTTAGCGATAATTTTATCAATTATAGAATCCATTTTTTTTTCTAAATCTTCATCTTTTTCTTGTTGCATGGAGAAAAAAGCACCTTCCATTAATTTAGCTAAATCTGATTCCCAAAAAATGTGTGGTCTTTGTTTCACAGGATCATTATCACCAGTCATTGCTTTAACTCTTCCAGTATCTTCAAAGGATTTCATAACTACAAATAATGAAGTATTTTTATTTAATTCTTTTCTTTTTTTCCAAAAACCGCCATTTATTTTTGTATCTATGATATTCATATTCTTAACCTTTCTTCACTATTAATATCAAAAAAGTAACAGTCTTCCTTATTGAAGTTTAATTTTAAAACAGAATCAATATCATAATGTGTATTTTTATCTGTTTTAACAATTAGATTTTGATTATTTGATTTAAATGTAACAAGATTTGCTTCACCGGTTAATTCAACAGAATAAACTTTAGCAGATCCATTGTTTGTATCACTATCATTTGCTATTTGAATTTTATCAGGTCTGACTCCAAGAGTAATATCACCTTCATAATCAATATCAAAAGATGTTGTTAGACTATCAGAAATAAATTTTTTGTTTTCTACACGACCATCAATCAAATTCATTGCAGGTGATCCAATAAATCCAGCGACAAATTTAGAAGAAGGATCATCAAATATCACCTGGGGTTTATCAAACTGCAAAAGTTTACCGTTGTTCATAACAGCAATTCTATTTGCAAGTGTCATCGCTTCTACTTGATCGTGAGTTACATATATTGTCGTTACACCAAGTCGGTGATGTAAATTTTTTAATTCTGCTCTCGTTGTAACTCTTAATATAGCATCAAGATTTGAAAGAGGCTCATCCATTAAAAAAACACGTGGTTGACGAACTATTGCTCTTGCTAAAGCAACACGTTGCCTTTGACCACCTGATAGTTCGGCTGGTTTACGGTGTAATAAATCTTGCAATTCAACAAGTGAAGAAACTTCTTTAATAAGCTTATCGTGTTCTGAACTTGGAATTTTTTTCATTTTTAAAGGATAAGCAATATTATTTCTAACAGTCATATGGGGGAAAAGACTATAATTTTGAAATACCATTGATACGTCTCTTTTTCTTGGATCAACATCATTTACAACTTCATCACCAATTTTTATCTCACCATCAGTTATATCTTCTAATCCAGCAACGAGACGCATAGTAGTTGTTTTACCACATCCTGAGGGGCCTAATAGTACAACGAATTCACCTTCATTAATATGGAGATTAACTTGATCAACAGCAGTAACATCTCCCCATTTTTTTGTTACATTTTTTAAATCTACAGAATACATATAATCCCCCTATTCTTTTACTGCACTTCCTGTAACTCCTCGAACAAAATATTGCTGAAGAAAAGTATAAAAAATTATTATTGGAAGAAAACTAACAATTGAACCCGCTGTTAGACTTCCCCATTTCATTTCAAATTGAGATCCACCTAATGCAATTTTCATTAATGATATATTTAACATTGTATTTTCTGGTGAATTTATAAATATAAAAGCATAGATGTAATCATTCCACGAAACGTACATCGCAAAAACCATAACTGTTAACAGACCAGGAATTGCTAATGGTAGCATAACAGAAGTAATAATTTTTAATTCACTTGAGCCTTCAAGCATTGCTACTTCTCTTAATGAGGAAGGAATACTATTAAACGCATTTCTCATCATAAATATTCCTAAAGGCAACATGCCACAAGTATGAATTAAGATTAATCCTAAATGAGTATTAGTAAGTCCAAGGTCTTTTAATAATTTATAGAGAGGAATTATTAGAGAAATACCTGGTATTAAAATTGGTAATATTACTAATAAGAAAAAAAAATTTTTTAAAGGAGTATTTAAAACAGTAAGTGCATATCCACCTAAGGTACAAACAATAATAGTTAATATAATTGTTCCAGCTGAAACTATTGCACTATTCATAAAAGGTCTTTTGACTCCCTCACCATCAAGTCGAAATTTGCTCTCAATTTCAACACCAGATGATTCTGAATCTTCGGACTCAGTATCTTGAAGTCTTTTAAGTCTATCAAAATTCCAAATTTGATCATAATACTGCAAAGTTAAATCATGAGGGTAAAAAGTAGGCTCACTAGTAATTAGTTCACTAGGTTTTTTAAATGATGAAATAAGTGTCCAATAAATTGGAAAAATAATAATTATAACTAGTGTATAATTAATTGCATAATACCAATACCAATCCGATGAGTAACGTCTCACTTAGTAATTCTTTCTAAATAAACGTAATTGAATTACAGTAAGTATAAATAGTATTATCATTATAATTACACCAAGAGATGCTGCTGGACCTAATTTGAAATAATCAAATCCCATGTCTACAGTATGCATAACAAGTGTTTTTGTAGAGTTTGAAGGACCTCCTCTTGTCATGATTACAAATTGTTCATATGCTTGAATTGAACCTGCTATGGATAAAATTAAAGCAAGGGCAATTGAAGGCCGTAGAAGAGGAAGTGTTACATTCCAAATTGTTTGCCATCGTGAAGCTCCCATTAATTTAGATGCTTCATAATAATCATCTCGTATGGCTTGTAATCCGGCAATCAAAATAATCATTTGTATGCCTGAAAACTTCCATGTAACCATAGCATTAACGGCCCACATTGAAGATGTTCCTGTTTTCCAAACATTAAGATTTTTATTTTCTCCACCAAAACCAAAAAATTCTAATGCATAAACAATAACTCCATACATTTCACTGTAGAGCCATAACCAGACATAACTAGCTGTGGCGAAGGACATAACGACCGGTAAAAAATAGATACTTCTAAAAAAAGTTGTTCCCCAAGCTTTTGCATTACATAATAATGCAGTTCCAATAGCAACAACAAATAACATTGGCGTAACGGTTAAAGTGTAAACAAAAGTAAATTTCAAAGATTCCCAGAAACGTTCATCCTGGAACATAAAAATATAATTATCTAGACCTACCCACTTTGGTTTTCCAAAAAGTGGCCATTTGTGAAATGACATGTAAAAAGAATTTACAAGAGGATAAAGAAAAAAGACTGCAAGTAAAATTAGTGCAGGCGAAACCATTAAAAGACCAACGAGTTGTTCTTTTCGTAATCTGCTCATAAGTTTCGCCTACAATGTTTTTATCTATTAATGACCAGCATCAATGATTTTTTGCATGATTGCATTTTGTTCATCAAGAACTGTCTGCACATCTTCACCAGCAAAAATTCTTTGATTTGCTACTTGCCATGGATCCATTAACTCCTGATAAACAGTTGTATAAGGAACATCTCCAACAGTAGATGCGTTTGCAAATACCATGTGATCATCAGTTAAGTATGGATTACCTTCAAATAGATCTGCTCGAATTGGTATACCACCGTTTTTAGTATACACTTCGATTTGACCAGCTTCAGATAATACATATTCAATATATTCAAGAGCTGCTTCTTTAGCACCAGTTGTAACTGGAATTGCAATTAAGTCACCTCCGATAAATGCTGAATTTCTTGAACCATCACTACCCATAAATGCTGTAAATCCAGCATCTACTTTTTCTGTGTGATCTTTAACAACATTAATCATGAAGTTACCTGTACCAATCATTGCAATATCACCTGCTAGGAAGCCATCTTGTTTATCTGGCCAATCCCAAACGTCAACGTTTTCTGGCACACAACCAATGTTAATTAAATTTTGGTAATGCTTAAACCATTCAACTGTTTTTGGATGATTTAACTCAGCTGTTTTACCATCTTTACTTACCCATGAACCGCCATTTGCCCAAGCAACTGGCATACCTGTAAAGATCATACCGCCATAACTTTTTGAGGGCCAAGCCATCATTAGTTGTCCTCTTGCAGCAAAGTCTTCACACATACTTGTCATCTCTGCCCAATCTTTTGGTGGGTTTGGCATAAGTTTTTTATTATAAACATAACCAGACACATCAGCAGCATTTGGTGCAGCAAAGTGTGTTCCATCATAAGATCCTAAAGCAAGCATTGGACCATTTAATTGATCATAATATGGTTGTGACTTTAAAAAGTCAGTCATATCTTCTAATGCACCTATTGCAGCATAATAAGGAACGTTAATTAAGTCGATATTTGCAACATCAACTCTTTCACCTGCAGCAAGTGCAGCTGTAAATTTAACCTGAAAGTCAGCATGACCAATAAGGTTGTTAATAGCAACGATATCTTTTCCTTCGTCAGCCATTTTTTTATTAAACCCTTCAACCATCCAATCTGACCATCCACCTCTACTCCAAATGATTAATTCTTCTGCAGAAGTAGCTTTAGTGAATGGAAGAATAGTTAAAGAAATTAAAAATAATTTTACTAGTAATTTCATATTACCTCCCAATAATAAAAAAATTCTACAAAAATTATGATTATATTACAATAGTTTCTGAAAATTATATTTATGATGAAATTATGTAATATTACTATTTTCTGGCATTTTTTTTGAGTCTTTTTCTTTATAAGTAATCAATAAAACTGAAGAAAACACTACAATACCTCCAATCCATGTCCAAAAATCAGGATTTTCATTAAATGCAAAATAACCAAATGCAGATCCAAAAATTAATCCAGTAAACCAAACAGGTTGAGTAACGGAAAGATCTGCATATTTATAAGATAATGCTAAAGCCAGATGCAAAATTGTTCCAGAAATTGCAGCCACAAAAACATATATAAATGAAGTTAGAGAAGGCATTTGCCAAAAATATATTGCAAGAGGTAATGCAAAAATAGTCATTAATGTATACTGATAAGTAACCATTGTTATTGGTGAATCATCTTTTGAAACAAATTTAGATAAAATAATTATAAACGACCAAAAAATTAGAGCAGTTAAAACCATAATTGTCCCAATATTAAAATCAACATATCCAGGTCTTATAATTATTAACATACCAATAAAACCAATTACTAATGTTAGAACACGAAACATATAAATTTTTTCTCTAAAAATTATGAAACTTAATAAAACTACAATTATAGGACTCAAAAAATTTAGAGCTTTGAATTGCTCAAATGGAATATAAATTAATGCACCAAAACCCAGTATCATCATGGGTAAATTTAAAAGACCTCGAATTAAATAAAATTTAAAATTTTTTGTTTTATATGAGGTGAATTTATTTTTTATTAAATATGGGAAAATAATTACAAATCCAAAAAAAAATCTTAAAAAACCTATTGTGTACACATTTGAATCATATTGAGCTGCACGAATAAGTGCCTCCATTAAAACTGCAAAAAATGACCCTGAAACAGTTAATAAGATTGCTCGAATATTATTATTCATTAAAAAATTAAAGTTTAACTGGTATTGATTGCTTTGCTATATCTTTTTTAAGATAGCTTTCTCTGTATGTGATAATTAAAATTGATGAAAAAATAATTAAGCCTCCGATAATAGTCCATACATCAGGTATTTCATCAAAGATGATAAACCCAAAAAATGACGCTATTAATAGTCTCGAGAAATTCACAGGCTGTAATACTGATAGATCAGTTAGTTTATATGCAGTATTAATACAAAGATGAACAATCGTTCCTGCTATACCTGCAAAAATTAAATAAATTAATGTGACTGAAGATGGAGATTGCCAAAAATATAAAGCAATAGGGAAAGATAAGAAAGTAACCAGAGTATATTGATAAGATAAAATGGTAAAAGCGCTATCAACTCTAGCAGCAAATTTAGTAATTATAACAACTACTGACCAAATTGAACATGAACACAAAACTAAATACGCGCCGATATTTATAGGAACAATACCTGGCCTTAAAATTACAAAAACTCCAATTAAACCGATTAACAAAGCTCCAATTCGTATTAAATAAATTTTTTCTTTTAAAAAAATTACGCTCAACACGACAACAATTATAGGAGTAATAAATGAAATAGCCTTAATTTGTTCTAAAGGTATAAATTGCAGTGCTGAAAAACCAAGTAACATCATAGGAATATTTAAAACACCTCTGGTTAAATGTATTTTAAGATTAGGTGTTTTGAAATTTTGAAATTTAGAATAAAAAATAAATGGAAGAATAAGAATAAAACCAAATAAAAATCTTAAAAAACCAGCAGTAAAAACATTAATATCTTGTAAAGAAAACTTTATAAGTACATTCATTGTTACTCCAGCTACAGAAGCAACCAAAGCTAAAATTATAGCTTTAACATTACTACTCATAATCTATACGAATGGAATATCGCAAATTTCTCCTGTATATTTTTTTGAATCAATAATTATATCAAATTTATCTTTAGATAAAAAAAATGGTTTATTTATCATCGCAATGCCAATTACTTTATTAAATGTTGGAGAGTATACTGCAGATCTTATTTCACCAATTACAGAATTATTAATAGTTAAATTTATAGATGATCTTAAATTAATATTATCTATGTCTATCTTTACACCCATTAATTTTTTTTCTATTCCATTCTCTTTAATTTTAATTAGCTTATCTTTACCAAGAAACTCTATATTATTATCTAGATGGACAAACTTATCTAAACCACATTCTAGAGGATTATCATTTATATCCATATCATTTCCATAAGATAGCAATGCACTTTCAATTCTTTCAATAAGATGGGGACATCCTGGTTTTACATTAAACTCTTTACCTTCTTCAAATAACAAATCATATAACTCAAGACCAGATTTCGCATCCTCAACATAAATTTCTACACCGCCCTGCTTTGACCAACCTGATCTAGCAATTAAGTGTTTAGAATTTTTAAAATTAAAGTATTTAAAATTATAAAATTTTAAATCTAAAATTTCTTTACCAAAAATTTTTTCTAGTAAATTAAATGCTTTGGGACCCTGTACGGCCATAATATTTACATCTGGTTCAGAAATAGAAACTTCTAAGTTTTTTCCTACTGCAAGACCTTTCGCAAATAACATTACATCTGAATCAGCAATTGAAATCCACCACTTTTCATTATTAAATTTAAGTACAACAGGATCATTGATCATTCCTCCATTTTCATCAATAATTGGGCAATAATAACATTTACCTTCTTTGGTTTTACTTAAATCTCTACATGTCATTAATTGAACTAATTGATACGCATCCTTGCCTTTGATCTCTATTTGTCTCTCTGCTGCTACATCCCATATCTGAACATGATTTTTTAAATGGTTATATGTTTCTTCTAGACTTCCCTCAAAACCAGCAGGAAGTAGCATATGATTATAGATAGTATAAGAAGTAACACCCTGATTTTCAATTCGAGAAGAATAAATAGTACTTCTTAACCTTCTTGATTTAGCAACATATTGATTGGGCATTAAAAGCTCGTATAAATATTTGTATTAAGTTAGTCTACATATAATTAAATTAAATATATGTAACCGTTTTACACAAAATAATTATAGGCAAAGTAAAAAGATAAAACGACTAATACAATAGCTACCCAAATCGATAAGTTAGTAAAAAAGGTTTTAAAATTACTATTAGAACTTAAGAAAGAAGGTAAGACCAATAATAGTACCCCAATCATATAAATAATTGGAACTAGCTTATCCATTTATTAGTATTTTTCCTTATCAATTAATTCACTAACGAGTAAATTACCAAATCCTTTTATTGACGCTTGTTTATAAAACGACTTAGCAATTTTTGAGAGTTTATTAGCATTTGGCAAATCAGAAACAAGATCATTAATATAATTTAAATCTTTATATGTATTATCTACTGAAAAAACATATCCTTTATAATTACCTTTTATAGCTTTATCAGCAATTCTATCTAAAGCACCTGAATTTCCTGAACCTAATCTAGCAACATCACATAACAGCTTAATATCGATGTTTAGTTTTTTTGCAGATTTAAAAAACTCTATGACGCTAGTAGTTGTCATCAATGATAAAAAGTTAGACAATAATTTTGCAGAAGATGCTTTTGATACATCACCAAAATTAAAAACAGACTTACAAAAAGAATTAAGAAATTTTTTACATTTTAAAAAATTACTTTTTTTACCACCATAAATACCGCCTAATATACCCTGCTCACTTTGAACTGGACCTCCCATTACTCCACAAAAATTATAACTTATTTTTTTTGATTTAAAAATTTTATCCATTTTTAAAGCACCATTTTTGTTATGCGTTGTTAAATCTATTACAAGTGTTTTAATATCAAGTTCTTGTTTAATTTTTTTTGCAACATTTAATGCTATAGGTGTATTTGTTACACATATCATTAAACAATCAAGTTTTTGTTTTTTGATTTCATTATATGATTTTAATTCTTTAGCCCCAATCTTTTTTAATTTGTTTATTGGTTTTCTATTTTTATGAGCAAATATAAATACATTATGCTTTTTTAATAAATTTTTTGCCATACCATAGCCCATATAGCCTACCCCTATAAATCCAACATTGCTCATAGAAATAACTATAGTGAAAAAATTATTATTTAAAAGTGAATTATCATATTTAATTATGCCTAGATGCAAACAAAGAAACTACTAAAACAATAATTAAAAGAGGTACACATAAAAGATTTATAACAGTCCAATTTGAAAAATATAAAAGAAAACCAGCAGATAGCGATCCTATACCTTGAGTAGAAAAAACAATAAAATCATTTAGACCTTGTGCTGTAAATTTATCTTTTTCTTCGTAAGAAACAACCAACAAACTTGAGCCTGAAACAAATAAAAAATTCCAGCCAATACCAAGTAGTATTAAACCAAGCATATAAGAATAATAAAAATCAAAGAATGTATTAGTTAATATACTTAAAAACAAAATAACTACTCCAGCATATATAATATTTGTATTTCCAAATCTTTTAATTAAATCTCCAGAAAACAAAGAGGGTAAAAACATACCAATAACGTGAAGTTGAATTACGATACTGGTTTCAAATAAAGTAAATTTATTAACAAGATGCATATGTAAAGGGGTAGCAGTCATAATTATAGCCATTGTAAAATAACCAAGACCAGCGCTTACGATTGATTGTATAATTTTAATATTTTTTAAAAGTTTGAAAATAGTTTCAATTTCAAATTTACTTTGATTATTAGAAGTTTTTGTTTCCTCATAAAAAAGAAGAACAAAGAAAGGAAATATTGCTGTAAAAGATAAGAAAATATAACTACCAAGAAATAAATTACTTGGAAAAAAATCTTTAAAATATTCTGCAAAATTAGAAGAAAGTAATGCAGAGACTATACCCAATAATAATATAATTGAGATAGATCTTGGAATAAATTCTTTGGCAACTGACTCAGATGCAGCAAATCGATACTGATGAATAAAAGCCTGTGAGCTACCAATTAAAAAATTACCTAATGCAAAAATAAAAAAATTTTCCAAATAAATTGCAATTGAACAAATAATTAGAGCTGAGCAACTTAAAAGAGATGAAAATAAAAATCCTTTCTGTCTCCCCCAGATGCTCATAAACCTAGATGCAATAGGTGCGCTTATTGCTATACCTATAATCATTAATGTCATTGGAACTGTTGCTAATGAATCTTTCATCATTATCTGGGATGTAATTATTCCGCCTAATAAAACTACAGCCATAGGTGGAAAAGCGGCAATTGTAGAAGAAATACAAATAACAATAAAATTTTTATTTAACATTACAAAAGATAATTTCTAATTGGTTATATTAATTTGATCACATGTCACTCTTTGATTTGCAATAAAAGTTAATAAAATTATTAAGTAGACAATATTTGCTATTAAGATAAAAATAATTATGGTTTCAAGTCATGATTTTGTAGATGATAAAAGAAATAAAAATATTAAAATTTATATAAACGGAAAATTTTATAAAAGAAAAGATGCCAAAATATCAGTTTTTGATTCCTCAACAATGCTTGGGGATGGTATCTGGGATTCTTTAAGATACCATAATGATAATTTCATTTTTCTAAAAGAACATCTAGATAGGCTATACAAAGATGCAAAGCTTATTGACTTAAAATTACATTTAACCCGTAAAAAACTTTCAGAAGCACTAATAAAGACTATCCAAATAAATAAAATGAAAACAGATGTTCATTTAAGAATAATTGTTTCTAGAGGTATTAAATCAACACCCTATCAATCACCTAAAGTTACAATATCCAAACCAACCATAATCATAATCCCTGAATATAAAAAACCAGATATTAAAGCATACAAGAAAGGATTAAAATTGGTTACAGTAAAAACAATTAGGGGGCCAATTAATGTTCAAAATCCACAAATAAATTCACTTAGTAAATTAAATTGTATACTTGCATGTATTGAAGCTAATAAAAAAAATGCTGATGAAGCACTAATGTTTGATATTAACGGAAATGTCGCTACAAATAATAGTACGCACTTCTTCTTTGTAAAAAACAATACTGTTTTTACCTCAACAGGGAAATATTGTGTTACAGGGATTACAAGACAGAAAATTATAGATCTATGTAAAAAAAATAAAATAAAAGTAAAAGAAAAGAATTTTAAATTAAAAGAAGTATTAAATGCAGATGAAGCATTTTGCACAGGATCTTTCGCAGGAATTGTACCGATAAATCAAATAAATAAAAAAAAATACTCATTAAAGAAAAATCCTATTACTAAAGAATTAACTAATTTTTATAATAATTTATTTTAAATGATTAATTTATTCGTTTGGTCTGGACCAAGAAATATTAGTACTGCATTGATGCGATCTTTTGAAAATAGAAAAGACACAAAAGTTTATGATGAACCTTTTTATGCATATTATTTAAAAAAAACTAACTTAAATCATCCAATGAAAGATGAAATTATAGATCACTATCATACAAATGAAGATGAGGTTATTAATTTAATCACTAAAGAAGATAATAAGTATAAAATATTTTATCAAAAACATATGACTCATCATATTTTAGATGAAACACGCTTAGATTGGATTAACAAAGGTATAAATTGCTTTTTAATCCGTGATCCTGCTAAAGTAATTGTCTCATATTTAAAAAAAAATACTTTAAAATCAATTCAAGATGTAGGTTTTAAAAAGCTTTATGAAATTTTCAAATTATTAAATTCAAAAGAGCCCATAGTAATAAACTCTGATTATTTATTAGCAAGTCCTGAAAAGTATTTAAAAATTTTGTGTCAAAAATTAAATTTAGATTTTGATCAAAATATGCTTAATTGGCCAAAAGGCTATAGAGATACAGATGGTATTTGGTCTAAAGTTTGGTATCAAGATGTGATCTCCTCTACTACTTTTAACACCAAAAATTCTAAAGAATATATTGTACCAAAAACTTATGAAAATATTTATAAAGAATGTTTAGACATATATGAAGAAATTAATAAGTACGCAATTAAAGTATGAATAAAGAAGATATTCAAGAAGCATCAAAAATTTTATTTGAACATAGGTTAAATAAAACTGGTTTAAGTTCTTTAAAAAATCTAGAACCTCAGACAATTGATGAGGCTTATGCAATTCAAGATAATTTAAAACTAAGATACTTGGAACTGAAAGATAATTTCTGTATTGGAAAAAAAGTTGGATGCACATCTGTAGCTGCACAGAAACAAATGAATATAAAAGAACCCTTCCATGGAAATCTATTTTATCGATACAGTTCAAAAAATACTAATTTATTAAATTCTAAAAATTTCTTTGAACCCTATGTTGAGCCAGAAATTAGTTTCAGAATAAAAGATGATATAAATATTTCTAAAGCACCTTTCAAATTTAAAGACTTAGATTATTTATTAGATGGTTTATTTTGTTCAATTGAAGTAGTTGATTTTAGATTTAGAAAACCATTATCAGAGATTGGCGCCTTAAATGTAATATCGACTAATGGAGCCTCAGAATTTTGGATACGTGATGAAAATTTAATTAAAATTAAAGATGTAGATCTTAACAATTTTGAAGTAAGTTTATTAATAAATGACACAATTGTAGATACTGGAAATACAAAAAATGTATTGGATAATCCATTAAATGCAGTTCTTTGGCTGATAAACAATCTTGCAGAAAAAGGCGAGCCAATGCTTAAAGGTCAGTTTATTAGTTCTGGATCTTGCACTAAAGCATTTAGGATTTATCCTAAAAGTAAAATTAAGGCTGATTTTAATCAATTAGGTTCAATTGAATTTGAATATATTTAAGTTATTTAATTATTATGGAAACAAAAGTTTTTTATAACAAATCATGCAGTATTTGTAGTTTTGAAATTAATCACTATAAAAAAACTAAGAATAATATTGAGTGGGTAGATATAAATAATGTTAATGAATCAAAAATAGAAACAAATAAAAATGCAAAAGAACTTTTAAGACGTCTACATACAAAAAAAAATAATAAAGTTTTTTCAGGAGTTGATGCTTTTATTGAAATGTGGTTAGAAATACCAAAATACAGGTTTTTGGCAAAAATTATTAGAAAACCGATAATATATCAGATTTCTTGGGTTATTTATGAAGCTTTTGCATTAATTCTATTTTACAAAAACAAGAATCAACTAAATAAATTAGAAAGAATTTAAATGAATAATTATTTTGAGTTATTAGAGAAGATAGTACTGTCATTACTTATTGTTTGCACAATCATAGCGATTGGAATGGAAATTCAAGGTATGATTGTAAATTACAAAGTTACACTTGCAGACATTCTTTTGTTATTTATTTATATTGAAATTATTGGAATGATCAAAGAATACTGGGTTTCTAAAATGATAAGAATGAGCTACCCTCTTTTCATTGCAATGACAGCTCTAGCCAGAATGATAATTATGCAAAGAAAAGATGTAGATCCATCAGCATATGTGTATGAGTCTGTAGCAATATTGATATTAGCAATCGCAATTGTAGTATTAAGAGTGCGTCACATGGAAATACTTAATAGGCGCTCTAAAAAATTACCTGACGATTAATTAATATTAAAATGTTAAAATCAAATATCAGCTTTGCTGAAGAGCAACTCCTATCTTATTTGCCTAAAACTGGAAAATATTATGAAGCAAATAGAAATTACAGTGAAGACAGATCTAATAATAATACTACATCTCTATTATCTCCCTTCATAAGATATAGGCTAATTTCTGAAGAACAAGTTTTGGGGGAAGTCTTAAAAAAATATGATCTTAGAGAATGTGAGAAATTTATCCAAGAAATTTATTGGAGAACTTATTGGAAAGGCTGGCTTGAACATAGACCTTCGGTTTATTCTGATTATTTAGAAGATAGAAATAAATTAATTGAAGAATTTGGTAATAAAAAATTTTATTTAAATGCAATTTCTGGAAATACCAATCTATCATTTTTTAATAATTGGGTAAATAATCTTAAAGAAAATGGATACTTGCATAACCATGTAAGAATGTGGTTTGCCTCAATTTGGATTTTTACTCTTAATTTACCTTGGCAACTTGGAGCAGATTTTTTTATGCAACATTTATTAGATGGGGATCCAGCATCTAATACTCTATCATGGAGATGGGTTGCCGGTATACAGACTAAGGGTAAAAATTATTTGGCAAGAAAAAGTAATATAGAAAAATATAGTAATATTGAAATATCAGATAATGAAATTTTAAATGAAAATGCAAATCCTTTAATTGAAGAAAAAATTTATAATGTAAATGAACTAAATTTAAATTCTGATTATAATCTTGAAGAGATAAAATATATTTTAATACCAACTGATGAATTAAATATTCTAAAAGATTTAAATCATAAAAAAGTAAATGTTTTTACAGGTTTGCCATTAGAAGATTATAATGATCACTATTTCTCTGAAAAAATAATTAAACATATAAAAAGTATTTGTATTTCATGTTTCAGTGATGATAATTTTTATAAAAATATTAAAATTGATATTCAATTTGAAAGTTATTTTGAAGATTTAGATAAATGGATAGAAAAATTTCAAATTCAAGAAATTTATTTGCCCTATGTTACAAAGGGAAATTGGAAAAAAATTTATAAAAAAATAATTACAAAATACCCATCAATTAATTTTATAATTTTTAATAGAAAATATGATCTTAATAGTTGGATTTTTTCAAAAAAAGGTTATTTCAAATTTAAACAAAATATTCCAAATCTAATTACAAAAATTTAAATTATGAAGAATATACTTGAGATAAATAATGTAACTAAATTTTATAAAAATTCAGTTAAAGCATTAGAAAATGTAAATCTTAATATTAAAGAAGGAGAAATATTTGCTCTACTTGGACCAAATGGTGCAGGAAAATCAACACTAATAAACTCAATTTGTGGAATTGTAAATTTTAATACAGGAACAATAAAAATAAATAATATGGATATTGTTAAAAATTATCGAACTACTAGAAAAATAACTGGTATTGTTCCTCAAGAATTAAATCTTGAATCTTTTGAAACTGTCTGGAACAATGTTAATTATTCTAGAGGTCTTTTTGGTAAGAAGCCTGATCATAATTATATAGAAAAGCTTTTAAAACAACTATCCTTATGGGACAAAAAAGATAATAAAATTAAAGAACTATCGGGTGGAATGAAAAGAAGGGTTCTGATAGCTAAAGCTTTATCTCACCAACCTAAATTATTATTTTTAGATGAACCAACAGCTAGTGTGGATGTTGAATTACGAAAAGACATGTGGGATGTTGTAAAAAAATTAAATGAAGATGGAGTAACAATTATTTTAACAACACATTATATTGAAGAAGCTGAAGAGTTAAGTGATAGAGTGGCAGTTATAAACGATGGTAAAATAATTTTAGTCGATGAAAAAGATAAATTAATTAAAAAACTTGGAGAAAAAACAATTAAAATTGAATTATTTGAACCTATAGAAAAAATAAATGGTAATTTATCAAAATATAATTTTACTTTAGATCAAACAAATAAAATTATCTCACATACCTATAATTTAAACTCAAACACAACTGATATTACTGAATTATTAAATGATGTAAAAAAAGATGGTTATGAAATAAAAGATATTAATACTGAGCAAAGTTCACTGGAAGAGATTTTCATTAAACTAATAAAGGAAAATAATAATGAATTGGTACGGAATTAAAGCAATATATATTCATGAAATGGAAAGGTTTAGAAGAACCTTATTTCAAAGTCTTGCCTCGCCAATAATCACAACTTCTCTTTACTTTGTAGTTTTTGGGTCTGCAATTGGTTCAAGAATTACAGAGATAGATGGAATAAATTATGGCTCTTATATCGTACCAGGAATGATTATGTTAACTATCTTGACTCAATCAATTTCAAATGCTTCTTTTGCTTTTTATTTTCCAAGATTTACAAATACTATCTATGAAATACTTGCTGCGCCATTATCATCATTTGAGATAGTACTTGGTTTTGTAGGAGCCGCAGCATCCAAATCATTAATAATTGGATGTGTAATTATTCTAACAGCTAATTTTTTTGTAGATGTAAGAATAGATCACCCTCTTCTCATGATGTTTTTTTTAATTCTAACATCAATTACATTTGCTTTATTTGGCTTTATAATTGGAATGTATGCCGAAGGCTTTGAAGGATTACAAATTATTCCAATTTTAATAATTACACCGTTAGTTTTTTTAGGTGGAAGTTTTTACTCTATTAATATGCTTCCAGAATTTTGGCAGAAAATATCATTACTTAATCCTGTTTTATATTTAATAAGCGGTTTCAGATATAGTTTTTATGAAGTTTCTGATGTATCACTACTTACAAGTACATTAACTATCCTAACAATTCTAATTGGATGCATAATATTTATCACATATACATTTTCAAAAGGATATAGAATTAAAGATTAAATGATTGAAAAAAATACTAGTAATGAGTTTCAGAATAATGGAGTTGTATTACTAAAAAGAATTATTGATCAAAAATGGATTGAAGAACTAAGAAAGGGTGTTGAGCATAATTTTAAAAACCCAAGTAAATATAAATGTGTTTATGAAGAAGAAAATAATCAAGAGATATTTTATGATGATTATTGTAATTGGCAAAGAATAAAAGAGTATAGAAATTTTATTTTTAATTCTAATATTGCAAAAATTGCTGGCTCATTAATGAAATCTAAAAAAGTAAATTTATTCCATGAGCATGTTTTAATAAAAGAAAAAGGATCTAAAAAAAGAACACCGTGGCATCAAGATCAGGGGTATTACTGTGTACAAGGAAGAGATAATGTAAGTATTTGGATACCACTTGATAAAATTGATATTAATTCATCAATGGAATTCATACTAGGGTCACATAAATGGAATAAAATATTTTTACCTACAAAATTTAAAGGTTATGATTATGATCATAAAGATAAAGAATTTGAAAAAATTCCAGATATTGAAAATAATAGAAAAGATTATGAAATTATTTCCTATGAATGTGAGCTAGGAGATGCCATAGCATTTAACTATGCAACAATTCATGCTTCATATGGTAATAATTCAAATAATAGAAGAAGAGCTTTTTCAGTTAGATTTACTGGTGATGACGCAAGATATATTAAGAGGAAAGGTGAAATGTCTCCCCCATTTCCAAATATCAATCTCAAAAATAATGAAGTTTTAGATAGCGAAACTTTTCCAGTATTAATTTCTTCTTAAGAAATATATTAATGGTAGAGCTGTTGCATACATTATTAAGCTATAAATAGCAGCAGGTATCAAATAAACAGTACTTGCAAAGAAAGTATTAGCTACAACAATTGCTAATGTTCCATTTTGTAACCCAACTTCCATCAACCAACATCTGAATGTTTCTTTTGAGGATTTAAAAGTATTAGATAATAAATAAACAATGATCATCATTATAATATTTAAAAATAACATAACCAAACCTGCTTGAGCAAAGTAAGTAATAACATTTTCTCTTTGAGATAATATTGCTCCAATAAGAACTAAAACAAATAAAATTATTGATATATTTTTTGCTATTTTTTCAAATGAAGATAGTACTCCGCTTAATAAAACTCCAACGATAACTGGTATTGTAACAATTAAAAACATTTGTGATGCAACACTAAATAACGACTGTCCCTCATTAATACTACCCATGTCAAGAACACTTAATGATATCATTAATATTAATGGAACAGTAATTACACATAAGATACTATTTATTGCCGTCAAAGATATGGAAAGAGCAATATTTCCTTTTGCAAATGATGTTAAAACATTACTAGTTACACCGCCAGGCGCAGCTGCAAGGATCATTACTCCAATAGCTAACTCAGGAGATAAAGGCCAAAACATAACAATTATTAATGCAACTATTGGAAGAACAATAATTTGAAAAAATAATCCGATAAGAAAATCTCTTGGTTTAAAGAAAACTCTAGTAAAATCACTGATACTTAAACCTAAACCCAATGAAAACATAATGAAAGCTAGAGAAAGAGGCAGTATTACATCAGTTACAATTCCCATAAAATTTATTTAACATTTGTTTGCCTATAAAAAAATATAAATTTATTTAGATTTTTGATAATTGCAATTTATCTAGCATTTCAATAGGCATTTTTACGATTTTACCTTTATCATTTACAGGAGTTATTAAAATCTTCGAATCAATTAATAAATTTTTTTCTCTAAATATAGACTGATTAAAAATTATTTTTACTTTTGAAATTTCATGAATTTTTGTTTCAACATCTAAGATATCTTCAAAATATGCAGGTAATTTAAAATCAATATCGATATGTTTAACTACAAAGTAAAAATTAAGTGATTGGAGTAGGTTTTGATGATTATAACCCAATTTATATAAGAATTCTGACCTACCCCTCTCTAAATATTTTAAATAATTTGAATGATATACTCTGCCTGATGCATCGGTATCTTCATAATAAACTTTAATTTTATAATTCATAATATTGATTTAGATAATTTTTTGACATTTCAGAAAAATTAAAACCGATACCTATTGATGAATTTAATAAAAGATAACCATCTCTTATTTTGATGGCAGGTTTCAAAATATCAGTTCTTAGTGCATTTTCGTTAATATCATATTCTAAAAAACCGCTTTGATTAATTGCAGACATTAAATGTGCTGAAGTAACCAAACCTACAGCACCACCTAAATAATGTAGATATAATTTATCAGTAACTATTTTATCTTTTAAACTTATTATTTGAGAAATACCTCCATACCTAGCAATATCTGGTTGTAAAAATTTAATTGAAGTATCATCATTTAATTTAACAAAGTTATTTATTTGAGTAATATTTTCACCAAAGGCTAAATTTTTATGATTATTTATTAAATTAATAATTTCATTTAAAGAATTATCAGCGCTAATTGGCTCTTCTAACCAATAATATCTGAACTGATTTAATGCTTTAATATTTGAGTTAACTTTATCTATTTTCCAAGCTTGATTTACATCAATCATATAATCTTCATAATCATTTAAAATTTTCTCAATTGATACTAAACTTGAAATATCATCATTTAAATCATAACCAATTTTTATTTTAAATTTTTTTATTCCTAATTTTCTTGCTTCACTAATTCTTTCTTGATGTTCGTCTCTATTAATACCACTAGCATAAACTTGAATCTTATCTGAAGAATTACTATTAATTAATTTGTTTAAAGGTATTTTTTTATTTTTTGAAAATAAATCCCAACAAGCACAATCTATTCCGGAAATAATATTACTAAAAGCTCCATAATCACCACTTTGAATTTTTATTGAATTAAATTTTTCATAAAAATAATCATAAGGTTCACTCGGCTTTTCAAAATTAAAATTTTTAAGTAAATTTACAAAATAATCTTTGAAAATTTCAAACCTATATCTACCAGCATGATTTGGGAAATTACACCATATTTCACCAAATCCACTGTTGTCATTTTGATCAATTAATTCAACTACTAACGATGATCTAAAAGTCATTCTGCCAAATGAAGATAAAACTGGATTTTTATTCTTATACTTAAATAAATGAATTTTGATTTTATTTACTTTAATCATTAAATTAGCAAATCATATATTGATTATCTTTTATCTACATAAACTATCAATAATTGACATAATTAAAATCATAAATTTTAAAGAGAAATCCTCGTTACATTGAAAAAAATGCAATAATCACTAAATAGCATTACGAAATGACTGATTATTTAGACTCGATAATTAAAAGAGATCCAGCTGCAAGAAGCAAACTAAGTATCGTGCTTACATACCCAGGAGTGAAGTCTGTTTTCTTTCATAGAATAGCAAACAATCTATGGAATTTAAATCTTTACACTCTAGCAAGAATAGTTTCTCAATTTAGTCGTTTTTTAACAGGAATTGAAATTCATCCAGCAGCTAAAATAGGTAAAAACCTATTTATTGATCATGGTATGGGAACTGTAATTGGAGAAACAAGCATAATTGGAGATAATGTTACTTTATATCATGGTGTTACACTTGGAGGAATTAGTCCAGCAGAAAATTCCAATGATCAAAGAGATACAAAAAGACATCCAACAATAGAGGATAATGTAATTATAGGATGTGGAGCAAGTATTCTTGGCCCGATTAATATTGGGAGTTGTGCAAGAGTTGGGGCTAATACAGTTGTATTAAAAGATGTTCCCCCTTATGCAACAATGGTAGGAAATCCAGTTAAAAATATTAATATTAATAAGGATACTTCATTTAATCCATATGGTGTAAGAGATATTGATGATAACAAATAATGTTACTCAATTAATTGGTAACACCCCCCTAATAAAATTAAAATACCCTTCAGAGATTTCAGGTTGTGAAATATACGGTAAAGCTGAATTTATGAATCCAGCTGGTTCAGTGAAAGATAGAACAGCACTTGGTATTATCGAGGATGCGGAAGAAAGAAAATTATTAGAACCAGGTGGAACTGTCGTTGAAGGTACTTTTGGGAATACAGGAATAGGCTTAGCATTAGTTTGTAATGCAAAAAATTATAATCTAGAAATTGTAATGCCTAACATCACCGTTCAATCTAAAAGAGATATACTAAAAAATATGGGAGCAAAACTTCATTTAGTTGATGCAAAACCATATTCCGATCCTGGTAACTATCAAAAAGTCTCGCAGCAATTAGCTAAAGATATTGAAAAACAAACAGGTAAAAAAACTTTTTGGGCTGGTCAATTTGAAAATTTAGCTAACTACAAATTTCATGAAAAAACAACATCTGCAGAAATTTTTAAACAAACAGATGGTAAAATAGATGGTTTCACATGTGCAATTGGAACTGGAGGAACTTTAACTGGTGTGAGTGTTGGGTTAAAATCAAAAAATAAAAAAATTATTATCGCTTGTACTGACTCACAAGGATCATCAATGTTTAATTATTTTACTAATGGTAAACCAGAAAAAAAAGGAGAGGAATCAATTACAGAAGGTATTGGACAAGCCAGAGTAACAAAAAATTTAGAAAATTGTCTTGTAGACCAATCATTTTTTGTTTCCGATCAAGAATGTATGGAAATGCTATTTAAAATTATGAAAACAGACGGATTATTTCTAGGATTAAGTTCTGGAGTAAATATATGCGGTGCAGTAAAACTGGCTAAATCAATGGGTAAGGGAAAAAAAATTGCGACAATACTTTGTGATGATGCAAATAAATATTATGATAAGATGTTTAATAAAGAATATTTGATTTCCAAAAATTTACCTTATGCCGATTGGACATAATAATGAAAACTAAAGATAAAAAATTTAATTCTAAAGTAATTCATTCAGGTCATGGAGCTGATGAAACTACGGGTGCAGTAATGCCTCCTATTCATCTTTCATCGACTTTTAAGCAAAATTCTCCTGGTGACTTTACTTATGAATATGCAAGAACAGGAAACCCAACAAGAGATATATTGGAAAAGTTATTAGTTGAATTGGAAGATGGTAAATTTGCTTATGCTTTTAGCTCAGGTATGGCAGCAATTTCTGCATTATCGGATACTTTAGGTAAAAATTATTCAATTATTTGTAGCGATGATGTTTACGGAGGAACGAGAAGAATATTTGATAAAATTAAATCAGTGAATCAAGATGTAGAAGTAACATATGCCGATCTTAGTAAAGAAAATAATTGGCAAGGTCATCTAAAAGAAAATACAAAAATGATTTGGGTAGAGACACCCTCTAACCCATTACTAAAAATTATAGATATAAAGAAAATTAGAGAAAGCTTAAAAGATGATAATATCATTATAGTTTGTGATAATACTTTTGCATCACCTTACAATCAACAACCAATAAATAATGGGGCTGATGTTGTTATACATTCGTCAACTAAGTATCTTGGAGGTCATTCAGATATAATTGGAGGCGCATTAATTATAAATGATAATAAAATTTTAGCTGATAAAATTAAATATATTCAAAATGCAGTTGGTGCTGTTCCCAGCCCTTTCGATTGTTATTTACTTATTCGTTCAATCAAGACACTTGCGGTTAGAATGGAAAGGCACAATAATAATGCCTTAGAAATTGCTAATTATTTATTAAAACATCCTAAAATTAATAACGTTTTTTATCCTGGATTAGAAAATAACCCAAGCTATGACATTGCAAAAAAACAAATGACTGGATTTGGCGGAATATTATCAATTGAATTAATGGGTGATATTAATTCAGCAAAAAAATTTCTTGAAACAATTGAAATATTTACACTAGCAGAAAGTTTGGGCGGGGTTGAAAGCTTAATTGAGCATCCAGCTATAATGACACATGCATCAATAGATAAAAAAATTAGAGATGAATTAGGAATTTCTGATACCCTAATCAGACTTTCAATTGGAATTGAAGATATTTCAGACTTAAAGAAGTCTTTAGATGATGCTCTAAAAAATATTTAAATTATTTTTTTCAAATCTGGAGGTGAATAATTAGGACCCTTCATAACTTTACCAAATTCATTATAAATTGGCTTACCTTCTTCTGAAAGTTTACTCATATTACTACGATGAACTTCGTTAAAACATTTATCTAGATCTATACCAAAAGCAGCTCCCGCACCGTATGTTACAACTAAAATATCAGTTAATGCATCAGCAACTTCAACTATATCATTATCATTAATTGCATCTTTTAATTCATTAAATTCTTCATCAATCAATTTTTTTCTTAATTCAACAATTTTATTTTCTGGAAATTCAGCAGTAGTTTTTACTTCTTGACCAAAAGTTGTCATAAATTCTTTTACTTTTTCAAAATTTGTCATTTTATCTCCCAATAATATTTATTTATAAAAAATATCGTTGTATGTCACAACTATAAATAGAAAAGATATTATTGTTATCCCCACAGCTAAATAAACTCTTGTTATAAACTCAGGAAGAGAGTTCGAAAAAATTCTTCTAATAATAAAATAGATTATATGACCACCATCTAAAAGAGGAATAGGAAGCAAATTAAATAACCCTACAAATAAAGAAATTATTATAAATAAAAAAAGTACTCCCCTTACTTGATCAAGCATCATTTGATCTGCATTTTTTACAATTCCTATAGGTCCGGCTAACTGATCTCCTAATGTATTTTCTTTATATGATTGTTGAAGGAAAGAAAATGAAGCTACATAGTATGTAGGAATGAATAAAGAAGAATTTTTGATTGAATCAATTAAATTATATTTATCAATAATAGGATTTTGAGGTGAAGATATTCCAATAATATATCTATTTAATTCTGAATTAAATTTTAGATCAAAGTTTTTTTCAATTATCTGATTATTTCTTTCAATTAAAATATTAATACTTGGATTATTGCCAATCGCTTTTGGTATATCAGAAAACTCTTCAATACTAATATTGTTTATCTCAAGTATTTTATCACCTTCTCTAAGATCATTTTTAAATGCTGATGAATTTTCGCTAACTGATCCAATAATTGGCATTAAACTAACAATTCCAAAAAAGAAAAATATGCAGAATAGAGCAAACCATGCACTAAAAATATTAAAAATACTTCCTGCTAAAAGTACTAAAATCTTTTGAAAAAGTGTAAGAGATTGAAAGGATCCCTCCTCATCATTAGATTTTGGTGAAAATATATTATCAAGTCCCTTGATTTTTACATATCCACCCAATGGAATAGGAGATAATTTCCATGTAGTGCCATTTTTATCAGTAAATTTTAAAAGTGGTTTGCCAAACCCAATTGAGAAGTCAGTAACTTCAGCGTTAAATAATCTGGCAACTATATAATGTCCGTATTCATGGATTGCGACCAAGACTAAAAAAACTAAAATAAGGTTAATATAAATCATAATTGTTATTAAATTAGTGTTTTAATTTATTGATATATAGTATTTATCCATTTTTAGCCTCTTCATATTCATCAATTGGAGGGCAAACACAAAATAAATTTCTATCACCATATACATTATCAATTCTGCTGACTGGACTCCAGTATTTATTATTTATTAAATAGGCATGGGGGTAAGCAGCATCTTTTCGAGAATATTTATGATCCCAATTGTCAGAAGATACCTCTTCTATGGTATGTGGGGCATTTTTAATAGGATTATCTACTTTATCAAATTTACCATCTCTAATCATATTAATTTCATTATGAATAGAAATCATTGCTTCACAAAATCTATCTAGCTCCTCTTTTGATTCACTTTCAGTGGGTTCAATCATCAAAGTGCCTGGAACTGGAAAAGACATTGTGGGAGCATGAAATCCATAATCAATTAGTCTTTTAGCAATATCTTCATCTGAAATATTTAATTCTTGCTTAAACGGCCTTATATCAATAATAAATTCATGTGCTACCATATTATTCTTACCAGTATATAAAATAGGGTAATAATTTTTTAATCTTTCTTTAATATAATTAGCATTTAGTATTGCTACTTGAGTTGCTAATTTTAAACCATCGTCACCCATCATAGAAATATAAGAATATGAAATAGGTAAAATAGATGCACTGCCCCAAGGTGCTGCTGAAACTGCCTCCTGATTGGTTAAACCTATTTCATTTTTAAAAATAGGATGCCCAGGCGCAAAATCTGCTAAATGTTTTTTTAATCCTATAGCCCCAACTCCAGGTCCACCTCCTCCATGAGGTATGCAGAATGTCTTATGTAGATTCATATGGCATACATCAGGTCCAAATTTACCTGGTTTAGCTACCCCAACCATTGCATTATAATTAGCGCCATCTAGATAAACTTGCCCACCAGCATCATGAATTTTTTTACAAATCTCAACAATACTTTCTTCGAATACACCATGTGTTGATGGATAAGTAATCATTAAAGCAGACAGTCTATCACCTGCCTCTTCTATTTTTTTATCTAAGTGAGTTAAATCTACATTACCTTTGTCATCACAGTTTACAATTAAAATATCCATACCGCACATCTGTGCACTGGCTGGATTAGTTCCATGAGCACTTTTAGGAATTATACAAATATTTCTTTTAGTATCTGAATTTTTCTCATGATATTTTTGTATAGCTAATAAACCAGCAAACTCACCTTGTGCTCCTGCATTAGGTTGGAGTGAAACTGCATCAAAACCAGTAATATCTTTTAACATCGATATTAATTCACTCATCATTTCATTATATCCCTCACGTTGATGGGGCTCTAAGAATGGATGCGCATTTGAAAAACCTGGTAAAGTAATTGGAAGCATTTCTGATGCCGCATTTAATTTCATAGTACAAGATCCAAGAGGTATCATTGATCTATTTAAAGCAACGTCTTTATTTTCTAATTTTTTTAAATATCTCATCATTTCTGTTTCAGAATGATATATATTAAATACAGGATGAGTTAATATTTTGTCTTTTCTATCTAAATCACTTTTGAAAATCGAATCTTCAATTTTACTTTCAATTTCTTCTGCGTATATTTCATTATTGTTTTCATTAAAAAATTTAATTAAATTATCTACATCTTGTAGTGATGTAGTTTCATCTAAGGAAATAGAAAAATGATCGTCATTTACAAATCTAAAATTTATACCATTGTCTATAGATTTATTTACCCAGTATTTAGATTTTGTATCTTTTATTAATAAGGTATCAAAATAATTAATTGATTTTACTTCAAAATTTAATATCTCTAATGATTTCTTTAGATATCTAGACTTATAATGAATGTCCTCAGCAATATTTTTTAATCTAATTGGACCATGATATATTGCATATGAAGCAGATATAATTGCTAATAAGGCCTGTGCAGTACATATGTTACTTGTAGCTTTTTCCCTTCTAATGTGTTGCTCACGCGTTTGAAGAGCCATTCTGTAAGATCTTTTATTAGTACGATCAACTGATACACCAATTAGCCTTCCAGGTATCATTCTTTTATATTCATCTAATGTTGCAAAATATGCTGCGTGTGGACCTCCTAGACCCATTGGAACTCCAAACCTTTGAGTACTTCCAACAACTATATCAGCTCCAAAATCTTTTGGTGATTTCATAACTACCAAACTCATTATATCAGCTGCTATGATTGATAACGCATCGTGAGATTTATTTATATTTATTAAATCGTTGAGATTTGCAATTTCTCCGTATGTATCTGGATTTTGAATTAAACAACCAAATGTATCGTCATCTGGATTATCAAAAATAATTTTTATACCTAAGGGTTTAGCTCTTGTTTTTAAGACAGATAGTGTTTGTGGATGACATTTATTTTGCACACAAAAAGTAAACTTTGCACTTTTTTTAATTTTAAAAGCCATCATCATAGCCTCAGCTGCCGCAGTACTTTCATCAAGTAAAGATGCATTTGCAATATCCATTCCAGTCAAATCAATTATCATTTGTTGAAAATTCATTAACATTTCCAACCTGCCCTGACTTACTTCTGGTTGATAAGGTGTGTAAGCAGTGTACCATCCTGGATTTTCAAGAATATTTCTTAAAATAACACTAGGTGTAATAGTGTTGTAATAACCCATTCCAATATAAGTTTTTTTGAAATTATTTTTTAAAGATAAAAGTTGAGTATTAATTTTATTAAACTCCTCAGACATACCAGGTCTAAATTTAAGTTTATCTTTAAAAATTATATGATTTGGTACAGTTTTTTCAATTAATTCATCTAATGAGGAGCAATTTATTAATTTGAGCATTTCATCAATATCTTCATTTCTAGGCCCTATATGTCTGCTAACAAATTTATCTATTTCAATCATCTATTGTTCCAAAAATTGTTTATACTCATCTTCTGACATAAGTTCAGAATATTGATTTGAATCAGAAATTTTCATTTTAAAAATCCATCCCTCGTTTTCTGCATCTTGATTTATAATCGCTGCATCATTTTCTAGATTATTATTCACTTCAATTATTTCACCATCTATTGGGGCATAAATATCTGAAGCTGCTTTTACAGATTCAACGACGCATATTTCATCTTTTGCTTTTACCGATTTTCCAACTGATGGTAATTCAATAAATACAATATCGCCAAGAGATTCTTGGGCATGATTGCTAATACCAATTGTAGCAATTTCATTTTCAATTGAAACCCATTCATGATCTTTTGTATATTTTTTTTTACTCATATACGCTCCCATTTTTTTTATAATTTTTTTTAACAAAAGGTAGATTATTAATTTTTACTAATTCTAATTTTTTTCTGATTTCACAAAAAATTGGATTATCAGTGTCAAATTCAGATATTATATAACCAATAGCAATAGATTTATTTAGATTAGGAGAAAAACATCCACTTGTAATTTTGCCAATTTGATTATTATTATTATCGAATAATGTCATTCCATCTCTTAGCATTGATTTACTGGTGGAAATTAAACCTATTTTTTTATTAGATAATTTATTTTTTAATTGATCCCTTAAAACTTTATTTCCATTTAAATTTTCATCTTCTAATCTTTCTTTATCTAAAGCCCAAGATAAACCAGCTTCAATTGGTGTAATTTTTTCATTTAATTCATGACCATATAAACTTAATCCTGCCTCGAGTCTTAATGAATCTCTAGAACCTAACCCACAAAGCATTGTATTTTCATTTTTAAGTAAATTAGTAATGAAATTTTCTGCACTTTCATTTGGAATAGAAAGTTCAAAACCATCTTCACCAGTATAACCTGATCTACTTACTATTATTTCATTGTTATTGTATTTACTTATTAGAATATCAAAAAAATTCATATTATTTGGAATATCAATAATATTTTTTAAAACATTAATAGAGTCAGGTCCCTGGATCGCGAATAAACAATTTTTGTTATAAATTTTTTCTGCATTAGGAGCGCAAGAAATAAATATTTCTTCGTCTTCTTTTTTTCGAGATGCATTATAAACAATGTATAAATATGACTTATCTTTAATATCAATATTTGAAATAATTAGATCATCAATAACACCACCATCTTTATTGAGCAAAAATGAATAATGCGATCTATTTTTAATTAATTTTTTCAATTGTAACGGAATATATTTTTCTAATTTATGCAAATAAGATTCATTATTTTCAATTAAAATTTGCCCCATATGACTAACATCAAAAATACCAGAATGATTTCTAACATTTTTGTGTTCATTAATTATTCCAGTTTTATAATTAATAGGCATATTAAAACCTGCAAATGGCAATATCTTTGCACCATTATTTTGATGAAAATTTTTCAGCGGAATGTCTATTGGTAACTGGTTCAAATAAATTCTCCAAGCTACCCCTCTGTCTTTTTACCTGAGAGCTTTTCACCTTCGGTAGAGCTAAATGCTCTTTTCCAGAGTTTTTTTTTAACGGTCCATTGTGCCTGAGAGTTTCCGGGTCGTTGCTCCTTCGGCTCTGAAATTTCAGTATCTCCCGTTAATTATTTTTATACTTATTTTTATAATTTAACAATTAATTTAGAGGAATTTTATTATCAATTTTTGATTTTTGATAAATTTCAGACATTTTTTGGTACTCTTCTTTGATCTGATATATTTTATCTGATAATGAGTCCTCTTTACCTAATCTTTTAATTTCTGATATAATTGAGAAACTCTCCCAATAATCATTATTAATATTGTATTTACCTTCTTTGATTTTAAATACTTCAGTCAAAATTTTAAGATCGTGAGGAATATGAAAACCTTCTTTTGTATCAGTATAGGAAAAAAAATAGTAAAAATTGTCAAATCCAGCCCAGGTTATAGCTGATAAACACATAGAACATGGCTGATGTGTACTTATGAAGTAATAATCTTTTGTATTAAACAGTTTTTTTTCAAATAAGTTAAAAAGAGTTGAAATTTCTCCGTGAAATAAAGGATTTTTGATTTCCTGATTTGTACCTGAACAAACAAGACTTAGGTCAGATTTTTTAACAATAAATCCACCAAATATTTTATTTCCTTCATTAATTGAAATTTTTGTTAATGGGATTAGATGATCTAAAATAATATCTAAAATTCTATCATAATTTGTTATCATTATGAAATGTTTGATACTTTATTTATTAGATTTGTCCATAAAACAAAAAAAAGGACCCAGCAAGCTAGGTCCTTTTTGTGTATCGTGCATTTCCTCCCGATACAATTTAATAATCGTTTCCTTTTATTAAATTGATTATTACCTTTGCGTGTAATAATTAAAAGATAAATTATCTATTTGTTATTTATCAATCAATAAAAAAATGTATTTTTAAAAGAAAATAATCTTTTTTTGTTGATATGTTTGTTAATAAAATGTGCAAAATTAAATTTGATTAAAAATGAGTAAAAATTCAAAACTTAATGTCTTAGGAGTTATGACAGGCACATCAATGGATGGCGTTGATATCAGTTTGATTAATACAAATGGGACTGACTTTGTAAAAATAAAATGTGAAAAATCATATAAATTTGATAAAAATTATCAAAATACAATAAACAATCTAATATTAAATAAACCAAAAACTAATAATAAAATTAAAGAATATTTTTTAAAAAAAGATGATTTCGTTACAGATATTTTGGAAAAAAAAATAATTTTATTTCTGAAACAAAAAAAAATTAATAAAAAAAATATCGATTTAATATCAATTAGTGGACAGACTGTTTACCACGACCCATCGAATAAAATATCTATACAATTAGGAAATGGGAACAAAATTGCAAAAAAACTTAAAGTTAAAACTATAAGTAATTTAAGAGATAAAGATATTAAAAATGGTGGTCAGGGGGCACCAATTGGATCATATTATCATAAGTTTTTAATACAAAAATTTAAGGAAAAAGCGATTATAGTAAATCTTGGAGGTATAGCAAATTTTTCAACAGTAGTTTCAAGAACATTATTATCATCGGATATAGGGCCTGCAAATTGTTTAAGTGATGATCTTTGCAATTATTTTTTTAAAAAAAAATTTGATAATGATGGAAATTATGCAAGAAAGGGTAAGATTAATTATAAATTAATCGAAAAATTCAAAAAAGATAAATTCTTTAAGAAAAAGTTCCCAAAATCATTAGATAGAAATTATTTTAGAAATTATTTTAATAAGCTAATTAAATTGAACAAATATGATGCGCTAATGACTGCTAACTACATGACTTATATTGGATTTAAAGAATTATTAAAAAATAAAAAATTTAAGATTGAAAGAATTTTACTTACTGGAGGAGGAAGAAAAAATAAATTACTCAAAGAAATATTAATGAATAAACTGAATAAAAAAATTGAACTTATTGATAAATATAAAATAAATGGTGATTTAGTAGAAGCTCAAATGTTTGCGTATATTGGCATGAGATCATTTAAAAATTTAGAAATAAGTAATAAAAATACTACAGGTGTGAAAAAAAATTTAAGTGGTGGTATTTTATATTTTCCAGATTAATTAGTTAAATCTGACCATGTTTTTTTATCAATATTTGAGCCACACAATATCACCATTGTATTTTTGCCAATAAGCTTATTATTGATTTTATATTTTAAAGCAGCAAGACCAGCAACACATGCGGGTTCAAGAAATAACTTAAATTTTTTATAACAAAAAACCATGAATTTTTTCATTTCATCATCAGAAACAGTTACCATTTCATCAATTACTTCTTTTGCTACATCAAAAGAATATTGCATATGTAAAGGTGCTGAAAGACTGTCAGCTATACTATTTACATTAACATTATTTAGTGGTTTGTTAGCTTTTAAACTTTGATTTAATCCATTAGCATTTTCAGGTTCAACACCAATAATTTTAATCTTAGGATAAAAATGTTTTATATACGATGAAACACCACTTATTAATCCCCCTCCTCCAACTGAAATTAGTAAATTGTCAATTGTAGTATTAATTAATTTTAAATATTCTACAATTTCTAATCCCAAGGTAGCACTACCTTGTAATGTCAATGGGCCGTCAAAAGGGTGAATAAAATAGTAACCTTCATTTTTAGCATTTTCAGCATCAAGAAAAGCTTGTTTTGGATTTGTAAAGATAATGTTAGCACCATAATTTTTACAAGTTTGAACTCTATATTTATTTGCACTTTCGTATAAGAAAATTTTATTTTTCAATTTAAATTGATTGGCCACAAATGAAGCAGCGATCGCATGATTTCCAGCACTAACTGCTGTAATTCCCTTATTAAATTTAGTCTGATCTTGAGAAATTATATTATTAATAGCACCTCTTGCCTTAAATGAACCAGATTTTTGTAAAAATTCGCATTTAAAAAATAAATTAGTAGAAAAATAATTATCAATATCATCAGGACACTTTAAAAAAGGGGTTTGATTAATAAATGGTCTAATTTTTTTATAAATTTTACTAATATTATCGACAGATAAGTCTTTAGGTATCAAGAAATTCCTCTAATTTCTTTAATTTTATCGTAAGCAATATTAATAGCTGCTAATTCTTTATTAGATTGTTTAATAAATTCTTTAGGCATACCTTTGGCAATTAAATTATCTGGGTGGTGTTCTTTATTTAATTTTATCCATTTTTTTCTTATCTCATTATCAGTGCTTGATCTATTCACACCCAATATTTTGTAAGGATCAGATTCACTATTTTTTAAATTTGCTTGAAAAATTCTTTGAAAATCTTTTTCACTAAATTTAAACGATTTAGAAATTGATCTTAAAAAATCTATTTCACTAATAGATACCTTTCCATCAGATGCAGCAATATAAAATAAATTATTTAATAATTCCTCCAATAAAATTTTATTAGCTGAAAATAAATCTCCTACTTGATTAGCTATTTGTTTATAACCATACGTATCTTTTTTTGCCTCATTGAATATTTTTGCAACTTTAGGAATTTCAGATTTTGGAACTTTAAATTTTTCTTTAAATGCTCTGATTTCATCATCTGATACAATGCCATCTGATTTAGCTAATTTTGCAGCTAGAATAATAAAACTTAATGTAAAAATTTGTTGTTTTTGATTATTATTTATTCGATTGAAGTTAAATGATGATTTTGATTTTGATCTTCTATCAAAAGCACCACCAGCCATTACACCTAAGATAGCCCCTATAGGTCCTCCTAAAGCAAATCCTGCTGCTCCGCCTATAACTCTCCCCCAAATACTCATCTTAAAGTTTCAATTATGCCTTTTAATTCATTTATCTCATTTTGAGAAATTTTATTATCTTGATTCAGATCTATAATTTGAAAGAGTAAATTTAATGATTGTTCAATTTCTTCATAGGAAATAACTCCATCATTATTTAAATCAACAAAGTTAAAGTACATTTCTTCTTCTTCATTTAATTCAGAAGAATATGCAATTGAAGGATATAAAAGTAAAAATAAAAAAAATATTTTTATCCAAACCATCTATACATTCCTATAATACCTGCACCAGCGTAAAAAAATTGTAAAAACAATATTCCATTGTGTTTTAATTTATAGGCCCAGATTCCAATTAATACTGCTGATAGCAATAATAATGAAAAGCCAATAAATTCTAATCCAATGTTAAATGCAACTAGTAGGGAATAAAGGATGGCTGTTGTTACGCCAATCCATTCTAAAAGTTTAATTGAATTCAATTAATATTATTTTTTCTTAATATTGATAGCGTTTTCTTTTCCACGGTTTTCACCGATTTCAAATTCAACTGGCATACCTTCTTCTAATGAATCAATGCCAGCTTCTTCTAAAGCTGAAACATGAAGAAAAACATCTTTTCCTCCATCATCATTTTCTATAAATCCATAACCTTTGGTCGGATTAAACCATTTAATTTTACCACTTGGCATATTATATTCTCCTTATTTGTTATTGGGGGATTAATTTATTTAACTTATATAAATATTGTATATTGATTAATTTAATACTTTAAATAACTAATAAGAAATTAATTTCAACAATTTTTTTTTATTTTTATGCTTAGCTATAGACACGGATATCATGCTGGAAATCATGCAGATGTTATGAAACACATAATAATGCTTTACTTATATAATCTTGAAAAAAATGTAAATAATTCAATAAGTTATATTGATTCTCATTCTGGTAATGGAATTTATAAATATATATCAAAGTATATGGATAAAAATAAAGAGTATAAAGAAGGAATTAAAAAGATACAAAATTATAAAGGTAATAATATTTTAATTAAAAATTATCTTTCAACTATTTCTAAAATTACTGGGAAAAATAATTTTTATCCTGGATCACCTATATTTATTTCATCCATAGCTAATGAAAAAGATAAATTATTTTTTTGTGAATTACACAAGAATGAATATGAATTATTAAAAAAAAACTTAAACAAATATACCAATGCTAAAATCTCAAATGCTGATGGATTTAATTTTATTTTTAATAAAATTAATAAAGACAAGAATTATTTTGTATTTATAGATCCATCATATGAAATAAAGGATGATTTTGAAAAGGTAGAGAAGATACTAAATAATATTGATAATTTATTCTCAAAATCCAAAATTATAATATGGTATCCAGTTTTGAATATTTTGGAAAATGATTCCTTTATTCAGAATATTAGAAAAAAAGGTATAAGTAATATTATCAATGTTGAAGTGCCTATTATGAAATATGGAGATAATGTTGGAATGCAGGGCAGTGGCTTATTATTAATAAATTTTTCAAATAGATCTATAATGAAAAACCTCAAAGAGGTAATATACGAAATACAAAATATTTTAAAACTGGAAGAGAATAGTACTAGGTTTAAATTAAGATATTTATAAATATGAAAAAAATTAATTTACTTGAAGAAGATATCTATAAGCTATTTATAAAAATTGCTTTGCCAGCTTCAATTGGAACTATATTTAATAATCTGTATTCTTTAGTTGATACTATTTTTGCAGGTAGAATGATTTCTGAAACAGCTTTAGCAGCTATTGGTCAAACATTTCCTGTATATTTTATAATTATTGCACTTGGAATAGGATTAAGCATAGCTACAACAAGTAATGTTGCTAATTCTTTAGGAGAAAAAAATATTAAAAAAGCAAGTCATGTTTTTTCACAATCTTTTGTCGTAACAATATTAGTAGGCTCAGGCATAACTATTTTTGGACTTTATTTTGGTAACATAGTTTTAGAATCGATAAATGATGATCCAAAAACCCTTAAACTATCATCATTATATATGAATGTAATTTATTTAGGATCAGTCATAATTCTTTTACTAATGGTGTGTAATTCTTGTTTATCTGCTCAAGGAGATACTAAAAGTTATAGAAATGTTTTAATTTTTAGTTTTTTTCTTAATATAATTTTAAATCCAATATTAATCACAGGAAAAATAATTAATTTAGAATTATTTTCGCCAATGGGTATAAGTGGAATAGCAATAGCTACTATACTATCTCAAATAATTGGTCTGTTATATTTACTATATAAAATTTATAAAACAGAGATTTTTGAAAACTTTAAAAATAATTATTTAATTCCTAAATTAAGTTTAATTAAGGAAATTTCATTTCAGGCTATTCCAGCTGCATTAGGATTGATGATGATTGCTTTCGGATCATATATATTATTATTTTTTGTAAGTCGTTTTGGTAATGATGCAATTGCAGGTTTTTCCTCAGCTGGAAGATATGAACAACTGCTTTTCTTACCCCTGTTAGGATTAAGTACAGCAGTAACCGCAATTGTGGGTCAGAATTTTGGCGCTAAAAACTATGAAAGAATTTTAGAAACTTACAATAAAGCTATGATTACTGGTGTAATAATATTAACTATAGCAGGGTTAATTTTATTTATAACTGCAGAAGATTCAATGAGATTGTTTACTGATGATAAAGAAGTAATTTACTATGGATCAATATATCTTAAAATATACGCACTTGGCTTTCCAGCTTTTCCATTCTTCTTTATTTCTAATGCTTCATTCCAAGGGCTTAAAAAAGCAATAATAGTAATGTATATGGCAATACTTAGGTTTGTATTAGTGCCTATAATTGTAATATTATTTGTAAATAATTTTATAGAAGAAAACTATATCTATATGTTTATTGGATTAACTCTTATTCATTGGATAATTGGTATCTTATATTATTTTTATTCTTCAAATAAAATTCGAAATATTCAAAGTAGCTATACTACACCTTGAAGATTTGGAACAAATAAAACATCATCATATTCTTCAGAAATAATTTTATTATTTTGTTTTTTATATTTTACAAGTATTTGCTTGTTATCTTTAACAATAGGACAAACAATAATTCCTTCATTTTCAATATGAGAAAAAATTTCATTATTTATTTTTTTTGATGCTGCTGTAAATATTATTCTGTCAAAAGGTATTTGTTCAATCCAACCATTATTACCATCATCGTATTTTGAAACAATATTAGTTAATTTTAATTTCTTAAAAATATTATTAGAACCTTCATATAGATTTTTAATTCTTTCAATCGTGTATACACGCCGTGCTAAGATTGATAATACTGCACACTGATATCCGCTACCAGTGCCTATTTCTAGCACCTTGTGGCTACTTTTAACATCAAGTAATTCAGTCATCCTTGCTACAACGTAGGGCTGACTAATTGTTTGATTGTTTTCAATTGGTAAAGCTATATTTTCATAAGCTTGATTTCTGTAAACTTCACTAATAAACTTTTCTCTTGGAATTTTTTCTATTGCAGAGAGAACTTCAGCATTACTAATACCAGACTCCCGTAACTCGAGTATCAATCTTATTTTTCTTACATCAAGCACTAGATAAGAGTATCAGAATTATTAAAATATTTTTTTAAAACTTCTGGAATTTTAATATTTCCATCTTTCATTTGATAATTCTCAAGAATAGCAATAAGTGTTCTTCCTACTGCTAACCCAGAACCATTAAGTGTATGAACAAAAACATTTTTATTTTCTAATTTATATCTAGTATTCATTCTTCTAGCTTGAAAATCACCACAATTTGAACAACTTGATATTTCTCTATATTTATCTTCACCAGGAAGCCATACCTCTATGTCATAAGTTTTATTAGCATTAAAACCCATATCACCTGTACATAAAGTCATTACTCTATAGTGAAGATTTAAGTCTTGAAGAATTCCTTCAGCACAACTTAACATTCTCTCAAGCTCATCTTTTGAGTGCTCTGGTTCCACTAGTGATACTAATTCAACTTTGGTAAATTGATGTTGTCTAAGCATACCTCTCGTATCTTTTCCAGCTGCACCAGCTTCAGATCTAAAACATGGTGTATAAGAAGTAACACGCATAGGGAGCTGATTAATATTTAGTATTTCATTACTATGAAGGGCAGTCAGCGGTATTTCAGCTGTGGGTATCAACCAGTGGTCATCACCTGCGGTAAACAAGTCTTCTGCAAACTTTGGTAATTGGCCGGTCCCGTATAACGTATCTGCTTTTACTAAATAAGGAACATGCATTTCAATATAACCGTTATCATTCGTATGCTTATCTAACATAAAATTTGCTATTGCTCTTTCCAGTTTAGAAAGTTGATTTTTTAATAAAACAAATCTAGATCCTGATAATTTAGATGCGGTTTCAAAATTCATTAAACCTAAATTTTCTCCTAATTCAAAATGCGTTTTAGGCTTAAATTCAAATCCTGGTTTTTCACCCCATTCTCTATATTTTGTATTGTCTGCTTCATTGGTTCCTATAGGTACAGTCTTATCAGCTATATTTGGAAGTCTTGAGAGGATAGTTTTTAGCTCCTCGTCTTTAATTGTTTCAAGTTCCTTTAAATTATTAATTTTATTTTTAATTTCATCAACTTTACTCATTTCTGATGAAGCATCTTTATTTTCACTTTTAAGTTTACCGATATTTTTAGAAATAGAGTTTCTTTCTGCTAAAAGATTCTGAAGAACAGTCTGAGTTTCTCTTTTAACTTTATCTAGTTCTAATATTTTATTTGATATTGGATGCTCACCTCTTTGTTTCATATAATTATCAAACTCTGTTGGATTTTCTCTGATAAAATTAATATTATGCATTACTTATCTTTATTTTTTTGTATTAGTTTTGCAATATAAATTGAAACTTCGTATAAAAATATAATTGGCAGAGCTAAACTGATTTGACTAAATGGATCAGGTGGAGTTAAGAATGCTGCTGATAGAAATGCTAATACAATTGCATATTTCCTAAATTTTTTAAGTGATTCATAAGTAACCATCCCCACTCTCGCCATTAAAGATAAAACAACAGGAAGCTGAAATGCTAAACCAAAAGCAAAAATAAATCGCATCATAAGGGATAAATATTCTCCCATCTTAGCTTCTAATCGAATAGGAATTCCACTAGAACCAAGGTTTTGATAAGATAGGAAAAAAGACCATGCCAATGGCGCAATAATATAATAAACCATTGATCCACCTGCGAAAAATAAAATTGGTGTAGCAACTAAATAGGGTAAAAAAGCTCTCTTTTCCTTTTTGTATAATCCTGGTGCAATAAATCTCCATATTTGTATTGCAATTAATGGGAATGAAAAAAATAAAGCAAAGAAAAAAGCAATTTTTAATTCTGTAAAAAAAGCTTCTTGTAAAGCTGTATAAATAAAACCTTGACCTTTATCTTTATCAAATAGTTCTACTAGAGGACTAGCTAAAAAGGCAAATAATTCATCTGCAAAGTAAAAACAAACAATAAAGATTAATAAAATATATATAAAACTCCATAGTAGTCTTTTTCTTAACTCAGTAAGATGCCCTATTAGAGACATTTCTTCAAATTTTTCTTCAGCCATTACAAAAATAATAAATTAATTTTTTTTTGAAAATTCATTCTCGGTCATTTTTACTGTTTCTTGAACTTCTTTAATCTCATTTTCAAAATTTTTTTTGATATTAATGCCGTCTTTTATTTTTTTTACTTCTTTAACTGATTTAGCTAATTCTTTAATTTCTTCCTCTTCAGCAATTTCATTTATGGATGACTTAAATTCAGAAGACATTTTTTTAATATATTTAGTAAAAGATCCAACTTGTTTAATGAATTTTGGAAGATCTTTTGGGCCAATAACAACAACAACTATTATCCCAATTAAGAAAATTTCACTCCAACCAAAAGTAAACATTATATTTACTTTTCTTCGTCGTTTTTATTCTCTAAATTTTTATCTTCTTTTTTTTCTTCGTCAGACATTCCTCTCTTGAATGATTTAATTCCTTTTGCCATATCACCCATAAGTTGAGGTATTTTACCTCTACCGAAAAGAAGTAGAACAATAACGAGTACGATTAATAATTGCCAAATACTAGGTGTCATTCCGCTCTTATACGGAAACTATGAGAAAAAACAAGAAATTATAAGCAAGATAAGGATAGCTTTAGTAAAATATAGAAAAAAAAGGAACACAAAATGGGCACAAAAAAAAGCACAAAACGATACATTTAATATATAAATATTTTGTCCTGATTTAGATACTCTAATTGCTGGGACACAAAACAAAACGCTAAAGGAGATAAAATGGTAATTTCTTTAAAAAATCTAAAAGTCGCTAAAAAAGACCACCCAATTTATGGAGGTAAAATTCAAACTTATCCAATACTATTAAGTAATAAAAAAACTGATGATCTTCGTAAGAAAGATAAAAAGAAAATTAAAAAATAGCTGAACTCTTAACAATCTCCGTGGTTAGTGGTAATAATTCAACTATGACTACTTATGTTGTGTGTGACATAGAAGCAGACGGACCTATTCCTGGACCACATTCTATGATAAGCCTTGGTGCTGTAGCCGTTAATAAAGCAGGAAAAAAATTTGGAGAATGTGAAATTAATTTCTTGCCACTAGAAAATGCCAAACCTCACCCCGCTACTATGCATTGGTTTACAACAGAAGCGCCAGAAGCTTTAAAATATACTCAACATCATCAAGTCTCACCCAAAGAAGGAATGAACAAATTTGGTGATTGGCTTCTTACGCTACCAACCCCACGAATTATGGCTGCTCATCCAGCTCCATTAGATTTTATGTGGATCAATTGGTATATTCAAACTTTTCTTGTAGAACGATTAGAAAAAATTCCTTTCTCTATGCCTTTTTTTGATAAGAATGGACAAGCAGCCTTTGATATCAAATCCTATGCTGCTGCTGTGCTGCAAAAAGATTATAAAGACATAGGTAGAGATGATTACTCTCTAGAATTGCATGATAATACAAAACATACGCATAAAGCCATAGATGATGCCAGAGAATATGCAAAATTATTAATTAAACTAATGAATAAAAACAAATAAAACAATCCTAGGTTATCAACTTAAACTGATTAAAAAACGAGTAGACAATTTATTTGTTTACCCAGTATATTTTAAGATCAAAAAATTTTAAAATAAAAAAAACACAAAATAAAGACACTGGAAATTAAAAATATAATTTTTTCAATGAGATAAATTGATTTGACACACACGGTATCATAAAGGGCTTATACGGAAACTATAGGAAAAAACAAGAAGTAATAAGTTAACTAAGTATTTTGAATAAAATCATCAATATTATTTTCATCATCCTGTTCTAAATTATCATTACTTTGTAAATTTTCATCATTTTTAGCAAGATCACTTATAGTTGCAATCGCAGCACGTTTATCTAGAAAACCACTTGCCTTTAGCTCCTCTTTATTAGGTAAATCGGATAAACTATTCAATCCAAAATGTTCAACAAACAAATCTGTGGTAGACCATAAAGTAGGTTTACCAGGTATACTTTTCCTACCTGAAGGACGTATCCATCCTATTTCCATCAAATGATCTAAAGAGCCTCTACCCATTTGAACACCTCTAATATTTTCAATTTCTGATCTTGTTATTGGTTGTTGGTAAGCAATTATAGATAATGTTTCTAGTGCAGCTCTCGATAATTTTCTTTTCTGTGTTTTAAAAATAGTTAATTCATCACTGAGATCTTCAGCAGTTCTAAAAGACCATTTGTTGCCAGTTTTAATTAAATTAATACCTCTATTTTTATAAAAATCTTTAATTTCTTGTAATAGCTTACTTATATTATTTTTTTCTTTAATTTTTTCTTTTAAATCATTTTCATTAAGTGGCTCTCCTGATGCAAATAATATTGCTTCTAAAATTTTAATATCTTTATTATCCATTTTGATTAAATTTTATATAAATATTACCAAAATTTTCATCTTGTTTTAAATCAATAAATCCATTTTTTGATAATTCTAAAGAAGCAACAAAATTAGATGAGATAATTGATTTATTAATTGTTTTATTAGCATTAATTAATTTTGGAATTACATTTAAAAAATTAGTCCATTCTGTAATATTTCCAAAAATACCTTTTAATCTTTTAACTGCTTGATCAACTGAATAAAGTTCTGAATACTCAATAGTTAATTGTTTTACCTGTTCATTCGATTTAAGTATTTGACTATATGATTTTAGTAAGTCATATAAATTAGATGTATAATTTATATTATATTTAACTTTGAGACCTTCAGATGACCCCCCATAAAATACATCTCTATTAACAAGAGGTCTTGAATATATGATTTTAGAAATATTTTGAAAAGCCTCTAGTCTCTGTAATTGATATTTTAAAGCCTCTTCTAACTCATCGGCTGTATATTCATCTGTTTTTTCTTCTTTTGGTAATAGTAATCTTGATTTCAAATACGTTAGCCATGCTGCCATCACTAAATAATCTGCAGCTATTTCAATATGAATATTTCTATATTGATTAATAAAGTTAATATATTGATCAGCTAATGCGGATATAGATATATCAGATAAATCAACCTTCTGTGATCTAGCCAAAACCAACAAAAGGTCTATGGGACCTTCAAAATTGTCTAATAATAGGTTAAATTGACCTTCTTTTATTTCTGTATCTGGAATATTTAACACAATTTTTTATATAAAATTATTGAGATTCTCTCAATATTATTAATTTTGTAAATTAAGTATTAAGCAACTCTTAACAAAAGTTAATAAATCACAAGCTTCAGAAGCATTATTCTTAGAAATGTAATTTTTATAAGTAATAAAATATTGAATACCTATTTCAGTTTTTTTATAAAAAACAAAAATATCTTCATAATCTATAATTTCTTTTTTATTTTCTAATAAATTGTTCAAGAATTTATTAATATTTTCAAAATTATCATTGCTGTATAATTGAATTGTAAAATCAAGTTCGTCTATATTTTTAAAATCAAAATCTTTAATTTCATTATCTATGTTATTCAAACTTTTCTTGTCTAAATAATCAACAACTTCACCTTCTTTATTGGCAGGGATAATAAAATATTTATCAGTAAATTGAGGAATAATAAAATATTCCCTATTAATAAAATAATAAAATGAGATAAGATAAAGAATAATAATAAATAGCAATAATAATAAAGAATATTTTAATATGTAATTATTTTTTCTTTTAAAAATAATTCTTTTAATCATTACATTGTTTCAGGTGCACTTATATCAATTATTGAAAATATATCTTTTAAAACCACTCTAAATGACTCCAACCAAAATATTTTTGAAATTGTCTTTTCTGTATTTTTTTCATCTATAAAACGAAGTGATTCATTATCTTTACCTTTATTCCAAATTGAATGAAAATCAGCCGATATTTCTTCTAAGTAATTGATTAGTCGGTGTGGTTCATTATAGTATGATGATTGATATAATAAATAAGGATAAGAAATTAGCTTTTTAATTAATTTTAACTCCTCATCAGATAGATTTTGTATTGCATTAAAATTATAATCATTTTTAATACTTATACCTAATTCGTTTGCTTTATTAATTACTGATGAAGCTCTAGCATGTGCGTATTGACAGTAAAAAACTTTATTATCTTTATTTTTTTCAACAACAGCATCTAAATCAAAGTCAATTGCTGTCTCATTTTTAGTAGAAATCATGTAGTACCTTATAGGATCTTTACCAACTTTAGAATGAACATTAGCTAATGTCACAAAATTTCCAGATCTTTTTGACATTTTAATTTTTTGTTTATTTTGAATTAGACTTACAATCTGACAAGTTAAAATATTTAAATAAGTTTCATCATCTTTAATAGCTTTAATTAATGAGTTCATTCTTGGAATATAGCCAATATGATCAGATCCCCAGATATTGACTAACCTGTCAAAATTTCTTTTACATTTATCTAAATGATATGCTGCATCATTTGCAAAATAAGTCCATTCGCCATTTGATTTTTTTAATGCTCTATCTTCATTGTCTAGTAATTTAGAGGATCTAAATAATAATTGCTCTCTTGGTTCCCAAACAGAGTCATCACCTTTTGGTTTCTCTAAAACACCTTCATATAATAGTTTTTTTTCATCCAAAATTGTAAAAAGTTCATCAATAATTTTACTTTTTTGTATTTTTGTTTCGTGAGTAAATTTATCAAATTTTATATTTATTAATTCTAAATCTGATTTTATGTTTATAAGTATATTTTTTAATGCAAAATTCTTAAAATATTTAATAGTTTCTTCATGTTGAAAATTTAACCACTTATCACCTTCTTCATTTTTAATTTTTTTGGCAATATCTATTAAGTATTCACCAGGATACTCGTCTTCTTCTAACTCAATTTTTTTATCAAATAATTGTAAATATCGTTTCAAAAGAGAGTTTGATAATTTATCAATTTGAGAACCTGCATCATTAACGTAATATTCTCTAGTAACATCAAAACCTGTTTTAGTATAAAGAGAGCTTAGCACATCTCCAAATACAGCACCTCTTATATGAGCTATATGCAATGGTCCGGTTGGATTAGCTGAAACAAATTCGACGTTTATTTTTTTATCTGCACCATAATTAATATAATTTAAAAAATTTTTACTATAAATTTCTTTTAAACTTCTTAAAACAAATTCATCTTTTAGAAAAAAATTTATAAAACCATTTTTTGAAACTACAAAATAATCTATAAATCCAATTGATTTAATTCTTTCATTTAATTCTTTTTCAATATTAAATTCTTCATTAATTATTTTTCTTTTAACTATTAAATAAAAGTTCGTTGCTAAATCGCCTTGTTTATTATTTGAAGAATAATCGATGCTAATTTGTTTTTTATTGATTGGAGATATGAATTTATTTCTCTCTAAAAAATCTGTAAAATCAATTAAAAAATCTGAAAGGTCTTTTATAAAATTATTCACTAATCTCCTTATACAAATTTAGAGCAAATCTATCCGTCATTCCTGAAATATAATCACAAATTAATCTTTCAATTTCAATATTTTGATTTCTCCAATCTACTGGTAGTTTATTATTATTTTTTACGAAATAAGTAAACAAAGTAGATATAACCTTTTTTGAATACTGTCTCTTATCTGATAAATGACTGTGATTATAAACTTTATCAAATAAGAATTTTTTAATTATGTCACAATTTTTCTTCATTTCATTTGAAAATGAAACAACGAAATTATTTTTTTTACGTATATCATCAATAGAATTTATATTATTTTCAATTAAATTTTTTTTTGTAGTTTCAAATATATCATTTATCATATTAGATATGGAGTTTCTTAAAACTTGATACACTAGAAGTTTATTTGGAATATCTTTGTAGTGATCCTTTAAATTAATTATAATTTTTTCAAAAAAACTTAACTCTGCAATATCATCTAATGTTATTAAATTTGCTCTAATAGCATCCTCTACATCATGATTATTATAAGCAATATCATCAGATATACTTGCTATCTGTGATTCTAAATAAGGTTGATCAGTTAGATTTAGATTGTGTAATTTTGAATAATTATCCAAGTGATAAGGTAAATGATCAATCAAAATTCCATTATGTTTTATTATTCCCTCTAAGCTCTCCCATGTTAGATTTAATCCATCAAAATCAGGGTGTCTTTTTTCTATAAATGTTAAAACTCTCAAGGTTTGATCATTATGATTAAAACCTCCAAACTTTTTCATTGAATTATCAAGTGCGTCTTCGCCAATATGACCAAAAGGAGGATGACCCAAATCATGTGCAAGAGCAACTGTTTCACCTAGATCTTCATCTAATTCAAGTAATCTGCAAATTGATCTTGATATTTGTGCAACTTCTAAAGAATGAGTTAATCTTGTCCTAAAATAATCACTCTCACTTTCAATAAAAACTTGGGTTTTGTGTTTTAATTTTCTAAAAGAATTAGAATGAATAACTCTAGCTCTATCTCTTTCAAATGGATTTCTCAAATCATCATCTAGCTCATTATATAATCTTCCATTTGAATTATCTGGATTGGAAGCTAAATGTTTGAACATAAGAAAATTTATATTATAATTGTAAAATAATAACTAATAACAATATTTAGATAAATGGACAATATAATTGAAGTAACTGAAAGTGCTCAGAATCATATCAACAAGATACTTCTCTCTGAAAAATCTAACTATTTCAGAATTACCGTATTGGGTGGTGGTTGTGCAGGATTTCAATATAAATTCGATTTTTCTAATAAACCAAATGATGATGATTTAATCTTTAATTATAAAAATGCTGATTTATTGATAGATAAAACTTCAATCGAATTTATTAAAGGATCGAAAATTGATTATGTTAATGAATTGATTGGATCGTCATTTAAAATTTCTAATCCACTAGCATCTTCATCATGTGGGTGTGGTACTTCTTTTTCAATATAAATGAAAATTACTACATGGAATGTAAATTCAGTTAATGCAAGAATAGAACATTTAATAAAGTTTATAAAAAAAGATCAATCAGATTTATATTTAATTCAAGAATTAAAATGTACAAATGAAAGTTTTCCTAGAGAGGAATTAGAAAATATTAATTATAAATGTTACGTAAATGGGCAAAAAGCTTGGAATGGAGTAGCCATACTCAGCAAAGAGAGTATTGAAATTTCAAATTTAAATATTCCTAATTACCAAGATATAAATTCTAGATTTATTGAAACAGAAATATCTTTAAAAAATATAAAAAATAAAATTAAATTAATAAATATTTATCTTCCAAATGGAAACCCTATTGAAACAGAAAAATTTGATTACAAAATTGATTGGATGATAAATTTTAATAAATATATCAAAGAATTAATTGATAATAATCAACCAATTATTATAGGCGGAGATTTTAATGTAATACCAAGCGATAAAGATGTTTATTCACCAGAAAATTTTAAAAATGATGCCTGTGCTCATCCTTTAACAAGAGAAAAATTTAGATATCTTTTAAATTTAGGTTTTGTTGATACAGTTAAATACTTTGTTGATGGAAATACGAACTGGACTTTTTGGGGCTATAGAGGTGGAAATTGGCAAAAAGGTAATGGTCTTAGAATTGATCATTTTCTTACTACACCAGAAGTAACTGATTTGATTAAATCTGTTAATGTTAATCGTGAACCAAGAGGATGGGAAAAAGCTTCTGATCACACACCAGTTACAATAGAATTAGTTAATTAATATTAAATATCAGCGTATGTATGCGTTTCATCTTTTGCTCCTGGTTGAGTAACAGCACCCTCGTAAGCTGGTCCAACAGTTTGAGAATATTTCCATATAGATCCAGAATTATGATTGGTTTTTCTCGGTTTCCAATCTTTTTTTCTCTTTTCTATTTCTTGATCTGAAAGCGAAACGTTGATTTCGCCTTTAACAGCATCAATAATAATCTCATCGCCATCTTTAAGTAAACCTATCATACCTCCAACAGCTGCTTCTGGTCCTACATGACCAATGCAAAATCCTCTTGTGCCGCCTGAAAACCGTCCGTCTGTAATTAAAGCAACAGTTTCACCTAAACCTTGCCCATATATTGCACCTGTTGTTGAAAGCATTTCACGCATACCAGGTCCTCCTTTAGGACCTTCATATCTAATTATTACCGCATCTCCGGCTTTAATTTCATTTTTTAAAACTGCGGTTAAAGCATCTTCTTCTGAGTCAAAACATTTAGCTTTTCCTTTAAAAGTTAAATTTTTTAAACCTGCTATTTTTGATATACATCCATCTGGAGCAAGATTACCCCACAACCCTACAACTGAACTATTTTCACTAATTGGATTATCACATTTATAAACAACATCTTGATTTGTAGGAAATATTACTTCTCTATGATTTTCAGCTATTGTTTTTCCTGTAACAGTTATGCAGTCTCCGTTTATATAACCACCATCTAATAAAGATTTTATAACAACTGGAACACCTCCTACATCATATAAATCTTTAGCAACGTACTTTCCACCAGGTTGCATATCTCCGATATAAGGAGTCGAATTATAAATTTCTACAACATCTGCTAATGTAAATTTTAAACCTGCTTCATTAGCTATAGCAGGAAGATGGAGTGCTGCATTAGTTGAACCTCCAGTAGCTGCAACTACTCTTGCAGCGTTTACTAATGAATCAATAGTTACTATATCCCTTGGTCTTATATTCTTTTCTAATAAATTCATTATAGCTTTACCACTCTTTTCACCATAAGCTTTTCTTTCTTCAGTATTTACTGCTGGTGGCATAGCTGAATTTGTTAGAGCTAAACCAACTGCTTCAGAAATACATGCCATTGTATTTGCTGTAAACTGACCTCCACACGATCCAGCAGATGGGCAAGCAACTTGTTCAATATCTTTTAAATCTTGATCTGAGATAGTTCCAGCAGCATGTTTTCCAACTGCTTCAAAAACATCAATAACAGTAACATCTTTACCCTTGTATTTTCCTGGTAAGATTGAACCCCCATAAATGAATACAGATGGTACATTTAATCTAACCATAGCCATCATTAAACCTGGCAAAGATTTATCACAGCCAGCAAGTCCGACTATTGCATCATAACAGTGACCTCTCACAGATAATTCAATGGAATCTGCAATAACTTCTCTACTAATAAGAGAGGATTTCATTGCCTCATGGCCCATGGCAATTCCATCTGTTACTGTTATAGTTGTAAATTCTCTTGGTGTTCCTCCAGCATCTTTGACACCTGTCTTCACATGTTGCGCTTGATCCTGAAGAGTAATGTTGCAAGGAGCTGATTCATTCCAGGTGCTAACAACACCAACAAATGGTTGATAAATTTCATGTTCTTTCAAACCCATAGCATAATAATAAGATCTATGAGGTGCACTTTTAGGCCCTACACTAACATATCTACTAGGTAGATTAGATTTTCTATTTGAACCCTTATCTTCCATTCTATTTGATAGTATTTATTATTTGATCAATTTTTTCAATAGAAGATTTATAAATATTTGCCTCATTTTTAAATTTATTAATAATTTCTTCTGAAGCTTTATTCATAAAGTTATCATTTTTTAATTTGTCATTAACTTTATTATATTTTTCTTGCTCAACTTGCTTTTTCTTATTTAATTTATTTAGTTCCGCTTCTGAGTCAATAATACCATCTAAAGGGATTAAAACTGATAATGATGTTAACACAATTAAAGCTGAATTCTTGTTAGGTTGAATTTTATCAAAACTAATATCTTTAGTTTTTAAAAAATTACTTATTTCATTTTTATAGGCAATTAGAAAATTGTTAAGTTCATCATTTTTTGCTTCTATGGAGATATTAATTAATTGTTTATAGGGTATATTTAGTTCTGATCTCAAATTTCTAATAGATGTTATGAATTCAATAAATATTTCGAAGTTTTTTTTAGAATTATCAAAAGAATTATTTGTTGAATAATTTTGAAAAACTTGGTTCATTAGATATGATTTATCGTCAACTAAAGATCTCCATAATTTTTCACTTATAAATGGCATAATTGGATGTATGATCTTTAAAACTTGAATAAATGTCCATCCAGAAACTTTTTTAATTTCATCAGCAAATTTTTCATTTTCAAAATTTTGTTTAATAATTTCAATGTACCAATCACAATAAGTATGCCATACGAAATGATAAATTTTATTGGCTATTTCATGAAACAAATACTTTTTAGTTAATTGATCAAGTTGAGTGTTCAAATCATTCAATTCTTTTATTATCCATTTGTTTGCATCAAAAATAATTGAATCAATTGAAATATCATCTATAAAAATTGAATTATTCAATTGTAAAAATTTTCCAGCATTCCAAATTTTATTTGTGAATGATTTATATCCTTTAACTCTAGCTTCAGATAATTTTACATCTCTTCCAGGATTTAATAGTGCTGTTAGTGTAAATCTTAGTGTATCAGCGCCATATTTATCTAATAACTCTAAAGGATCAATTATGTTTCCTTTTGATTTAGACATTTTTTGTCCTTTTTCATCACGTATTAAAGGATGAATATAAATATCTTTAAATGGAGTTTCCTTCATAAAATAAGAACCCATCATCATCATCCGCGCAACCCAAAAAAATATGATATCAAAACCAGTAACCAAAACGTTACCAGGATAAAATTTATCTAATTCATACGTTTTATTTGGCCAATCTAAAGTAGAGAATGTCCATAGAGCAGAAGAAAACCAAGTATCTAGAACGTCTTCATCTTGTCTAAGCTCAACATCCTTTCCATAAAATTCTTTTGCTTGATTTTGTGCCCCTTCTAGAGTTTCACTAACAAAATATTTTTTATCAGGACCATACCATGCAGGAATTTGATGCCCCCACCATAACTGTCTTGAAATACACCACGGTTGAATATTTTCCATCCAATTATAAAATGTATTTTCCCATTGTTTGGGAATAAATTTAGAACTATTATTTTTAACAGCTGATATTGGATCAACTGATAATTTTTTTGCATCACAAAACCATTGATCTGTCAGCCATGGCTCAATAACAACACCTGATCTATCACCATATGGTATGACCATTTGCTGTTTTTCTTCTTTAATTAATAAATTCATTTCATCTAATTTTTTTAAAATTAGTTTTCTTGCTTCAAATCGATCTAAATTTTGAAATTCTTCAGGAACATTTGAGTTGAGTTTAGCATTTTCATCAAAAATATTAATAAATTCTAAATCATGTCTCTTTCCTACCTCAAAATCATTAAAGTCATGTGCAGGTGTAATTTTTACAGCTCCAGAACCTTTTTCAGGATCTGCATATTCATCAGCAATGATTGGTATTTTCTTATTTGAAATTGGTAAGTTACAAAATTTGCCAATTAGATTTTTATATTTTTCATCATCTGGATGAACGGCAACTGCAGTATCACCTAACATTGTCTCAGGTCTTGTTGTTGCGACAATAATATGATTATTTTGATCTATAGGATATTTAATATGCCATAAACTTCCTTCAGTATCTCTTTGCTCTACTTCTAGATCAGAAATAGCTGTTAAAAGTTTTGGATCCCAATTCACCAATCTCTTATCTTTATAAATAATTCCATCATTAAATAAATTAACAAAAACTTTCTTAACCGCATTAGAAAGTCCTTCATCCATAGTAAATCTTTCTCTTGACCAATCTGCAGAAGCACCAAGTCTTCTTAATTGATTACTTATCTGACCACCCGACTCTTTTTTCCATTCCCATACCTTTTCAATAAACTTTTCTCTACCTAGAGATCGGCGATCTAAGTTTGACTCACTTAATTTTCTTTCAACCATCATCTGAGTAGCTATTCCTGCATGATCTGTCCCTGCTTGCCACAATACTTCCATACCCTTCATTCTATGGTATCTGATTAATATATCTTGAATTGTGAAGGTTAAAGCATGGCCCATATGTAAGCTGCCTGTAACATTAGGTGGTGGCATCATTATAGAATAAGGCTCACCTCCTTTTTGTGGTTTAAAACAATTTGATTGCTCCCATTGCAAATAAAGATTTTTTTCATCTTTTAAAAAATCAAAAAATTTATCAAGCTGCATCGTAACTATTTTGAATCGAAATAATTTTTTATTAATTTTGGGATTTTCTCATCAAGTATTTTTTCAATTTTATTTTCTACAAGATAGGAGAGTTTTTGGTCTATAATATCATTAATTTCACTATTTATCTCTTCATCTTTTTGAAGTAATTTTATTGTACCATCACTGTTAACCTTTCGATTAAGTATTAAAATATTAGATGAAGAATCTTTATTTGAATTGTTTTTTTCATCTTCAAGTGCTCTTCGTATGACTTCAAGAGATTCATTGATAGAATTTTTTGTATTCATATGGGTATTATAAATGTTTAATTAAATTAATAAAACTCTAATTATATCCAGGAAGATACTCCTCAAATAATTTAATCAGTGAACCATCTAAAGCTAGTAAATTAAAATAATTAATCAGATAGTTTTTATTTGCATTAAAATATTCAACATTTACGTTTAAAAGATTAGTTTCTGCTTCTATTAGATCAGTGATAGATTTTGTCCCAAGGTTGTATTCCTCTTGAGTACTTTCTAGAAGAGTATTTGCATACTCTATAGTTAACAAAGATGTATTTAAATTTGATTTACTAACTAAATAGTTTTTATAATAGTTTGATACCTCAATATTTAAACTTTCTTTAAGATCCTCTAACTCAATTTCAGTTTGTAAAATTTGAGAATTTATTTTTCTAATGTCTGATTTGTCAATGTTTTGCTGAAAAATAGGAATTGTTAAAGTTAACCCTATTGTTGCATTGGTATTTTCACTTCCTGCATCTATTCCTGAACCATCCGAATACTCAGTGGAAGCTGTTATATCTAGGGTAGGTCTATTAGAACCTTTTTCTTTTGAGAGATCAAGTTCTTTAATTTTAATATTATTTTGAGCAATTAAAATATTAAAATTATTTTTATAAACTTCAGAAAGTATGTTATCAAAATTTAAATTATCTTCTACATTTACATAATCTTCTAAATTAATAGCTTCTTTACCAACAATTGACTTAAATGTTTTTAAACTAACTTTGTAGTTTTGTTCAGCTGAAAAAAGATTTGTTTCAGCAATTGAAAACGCACTCTCAGCATTTTTCAGTTCAGTTATGGTTGCTGATCCTAATTCATATTTTAATTTTACTTCTTCTAAAAATCTTGAAACAGAATCAAAATTTTTTTCAGAAGCCTCTAATGATTTTTCATAATTTATGACTGTCAAATAACCTTCTACTGCTGTTAAAGATAGATCTTGAACTGTTTTGTAAAAATTTATTACTGCATTTTCATAAATAATTTTTGATCTTTCAATTTCTAAATTTTTTTCTCCACCATCGTACAAATTTTGAGTAATGCTAATTTTATACTTATCTGTAAAAGTTTCTGGTGTTGTTGATACGCCAGCTGCTGATGTTGTATCACTATTACTATACGTACCAGAAATTGTACCAGTAACTGTTGGAAGTTTTTTTCCTATAGCTACTTCAATAGTTTCTTTGCTTTCATTCAGTTTTTCAAAAGCAATTTTTACCTTCAAATTATTAGCAATCGTACTTTTTACAGAATCATCTATTGATAATGCGAATAAAAATTTAGAATAAATAAGTAATAATAGTAATATAAATAATCTCATTTAAAATTTAAAACCCTCTTCTTGTTCTTGAATTTGATAACTACTCATTACATCAAATAAATACTCAGATGAATACAAATCTTCATTTCTTATCACTTTATATGCTTTGCCTAAATTTTCATTTATTTTTTTAATATATATTAACCTACCACCATTCATTACTAATTGCTTTTTTAAATTATCAGTTATATTAAATATAGGTCCGTCAATAATAATTAAATTAAATGGAGCTTTATCAGCTAATCCGTCTAACAAATTATGATTAAATAAACTAATATTAGTATTATCAGTATTCTTAATATTATTTTCTAATAATTTAAATAGTTGTCTATTTTCTTCTATAACATGAAGTTCTTCACATAGTGAGCTAATAAGTACAGAAAAGTAGCCCGTTAAACCACCAATATGCATTACTTTATCATTAGGTGATATTTTCGAATATTTTATAATTTGGGCTAGGTGTAAATTTTTAAGATATCCTCTTTTATCAGTTATATCTAAATTATTATCTAAATAACAATTCTTACCTAAACCGACATCCAAATAATTTTCTTTAGGAGTATTTTCAAATATTTGTAAGATATTTTCTTCATTAATTTTGTTTGGTCTTAACTGATTAACAACCATATTTTTTCTTGCAATTTCAAATGTTTCACTCATTTCTTAAAGGATGCTTTATATAAACATACTATATAATCAATTATTTAAATTATATTATTAATCTTTAGAATTTTTTTTCATTAATTGACTAGAAATAATATAGTGATAATTGTCATTTTTTTTAGGCTCGGTGGCAGAGTGGTGATGTAGGGGCCTGCAAAGCCTTGCACAGCGGTTCGATTCCGCTCCGAGCCTCCAAATTTTTCTTGTTTTTTAATTTTTTTTTATTATCAACAAAATTGTGTTCCTCGGTAGCTCAGTGGTAGAGCAATCGGCTGTTAACCGATCGGTCGCTGGTTCGAGCCCGGCCCGGGGAGCCATTTTATCTAAGCCCTAACTTCCACCAATTCTTCAAAACGTGTTGTGTAACACGGGGATACGTTTTCTCTTTTCATCTTCCATATTTTTTCTATACCTTCAGAAGCTATCTTTAACGTTGAACTTCCATATCTAGAATTAATATTATCAATAGTATTCATTATTCTATCTGATGTATCACGGTCATAATCAAGCAATCCTCTAGTTACATTGTGCCTGCTAAGACCGCATAATATAATTCCAGCTTTTTTATAACGAAATCCTGGTCGGTATATTTTTCTAATTCCTTCAAGAGCTCTTTTAACAATTTTTATGCTATTATTTGTTGGGAAAGGTAAGTGTAGTTTTATTGAATTTGAATATTGTTTCTCTCTTCTATTAAAATGATTTGTCAAAACAAAAATACTCATCGACTCAGCGACTAACCCCTCTTCCCTTATCTTCTCTGATACTCTTGATCCATAAGTTGATATTGATTCCTCCAAATCAAATAATTTTTCTATTGGCTGACTAAATGATCTTGAAACACAACAACTTTGTTTATCACTTGGAACCAAATCAAGATCTAAACACGATACACTATTTAATTCTAGGTATGTCTTCTCTCCCACTACACCCATATTTTTTCTTATCCATCCTCTGTCCATTTGTGAAAATTGATAAGCATTATGAATATTATATTTTTTCAGGAAAAGAGATAATCTTCTTCCAATGCCCCATACTTCTTCAATAGATGTTAATTCTAATGCTTTTTTTATTTCTATTTTATTTTTTAGTATACACACACCTTTATAGTCTGGTTGTTTTTTTGCTAGATTATTAGCTATTTTTGATAGTGTTTTTGTTGAGCCTACTCCAATACTAACTGGGATCCCAACCCACTTCTTAATTGTTTGCCTAATATGTCTGCAATAAGTGTTTAGCTCATAGTTCTCAAAACCATTTAAACCAAGAAATGCTTCATCTATAGAGTAGATTTCTACCTCTGAAGAGAAACTTGATAAAGTCTCCATTACTCTCTGAGAAATATCGCCATACAAAGAATAATTAGATGAAAAAACTTTAACATCATTTTTTTTAATAATATTTTTTGCTTTAAAATAAGGTTCACCCATTTTTATCCCTAATTTTTTTGCTTCTTTTGATCGTGCAATAATACAACCATCATTATTTGAAAGTACAACAATTGGTTTTCCTATAAGTTTTGGGTTAAATATTCTTTCACATGATGCATAAAAATTGTTACAGTCTATTAATGCTATAGATTGATTTACTGAGTTATGATTTCTACTAAGTAGTTTTGTGTATGACATATGTCACTACCCCCCATATAAAACACTCCATTTCTTCTTTAACTTGAATACTGGGATACTCACTATTGGCAGAAATTAAAAATAGTGACTGATCTTTCTTTTTCAGTTTTTTAACTGTTAGATCACCAAAGATAGAGGCTATAACAATATTGTCGTTACGAGGTGTAATACTTCTATCAACAATAAGTAAATCACCTGATAATATGCCTGCATCGGTCATAGAAGGGCCATTAGCTTTAACGATATAGGTTGCTGTTGGATGCTGAACCAAATATTCATTAAGATCAAGTTTGTTTTCCATATAATCAGTAGCCGGAGATGGAAAACCTGCAGATACTGTATCAAGAAAATAAGGTGTTATTTGATCTCCTTTGGATTCAGCTTTAAATATTAAGTTTTCTATTTTTTTAGACATAATATTAGAAAAAATATTTAAATAATTGATAAATAATAATTATATTATTTATAAAATTATTTGTTCTATTTTTGTTCTAATTTATTCAGAATGAGAAAAAAGTCAATATAATATTTTTAAAATACTGTTAAAAAACGCTATGACAAAATTATTCGAAGATGATGCATACCTTAAAGAATTTAAAGCACGGATTATAAGTATTGAGAAAGAAGGAAATCGTATTGAGCTAGATAAGACAGCATTTTATGCAAAAAGTGGTGGTCAACCTGGGGACACAGGTGCAATAGAAGCTGAAAGTACAAAAATACAAGTTTTAGATACTATTAAAGAAAATAATAAAATAATAAATATTGTAGATGATCTCAAAGATCTTGAAGAAAATGCTGACATAATTGGAAAAATAAATTGGGATTTACGATACAAGCATATGAGAATGCATACTGCACTGCACTTGTTGTGTTCTATAGTCCCTTTAGGAGTAACTGGTGGTCAAATTGGTTATGAAAAAAGTCGATTAGATTTTAATGATCCAGATAAAAAAATAAATAAAGAAGAATTAGAAGAAAAAATAAATTTGTTGGTTGAAGATAATCATACCGTTACCAGTGAAATAATTGAAAGTAGTATATTGGAAGAAAAACCTGAACTTGTCAGAACCATGTCAGTAAAACCTCCTCAAGTAGATGGTAAAATAAGATTGATTAGGATTGGTGATGTTGATTTACAACCATGTGGTGGCACACACGTGAAATCAACTAATGAGATTGGTAAAATTAAAATCGGTAAAATAGAAAATAAAGGCAAAATGAATAGAAGAGTTAATTTATTGTTATCTTCTTAAATTACTGATGAAGAATTTGACTTAAAAATAATTTTGTACGATCACTCTCTGGATTATTAAAAAACTTATCTGGGCTAGCCTCCTCAACAATTTTTCCTTCATCCATAAATACCATTCTATCGGCAACTGTTTTAGCAAAACCCATTTCATGTGTAACAACAATCATAGTCATTCCTCCATTTGCTAAGTCGACCATAACATCTAAAACTTCTTTAATCATTTCAGGATCTAGAGCTGAAGTTGGTTCATCAAAAAGCATAATATTAGGATTCATTGCAAGAGATCTAGCAATAGCAACTCTTTGTTGTTGACCACCAGATAATTGACCAGGGTACTTGTTGGCCTGTTCAGGAATTTTTACTATTTCTAACTGCCTCATTGCAAGCTCTTCAGCTTCAGCTTTAGGCATTTTTTTTACCCAAATTGGAGCCAAAGTTATATTTTCTTTTACGGATAAATGGGGGAATAAATTAAATTGCTGAAATACCATTCCAACTTCTTTTCTAACATTATCAATATTTTTTAAATTTCCTGTTAACTCAATTCCATCAACAACAATTGAGCCTTCTTGGTGCTCTTCCAATCTATTAATACATCTGATCATTGTAGATTTACCAGAACCAGAAGGGCCACAAACTACAATTCTTTCTTTCTTCTTAACTTCAAGATTTACATCTTGTAATACATGAAAATCTCCAAACCACTTGTTAACATTTTTTAATGAAATTATAGATTCTTCACTCATTTTAATCAGCCCCCATATTAATACCTGTTTTTAATTTCTTTTCCAAATACAAACTGTATCTAGACATTCCAAATGTGAATATAAAAAATACCAAACTTACAAAAAAGTAAATTTCATAAGATAAACCTAGCCAATTGGTATCCGCTAAAGTACCTCTTCCAATTCCTAATAAATCCAATATTCCTACAATAATAACTAAAGTAGTATCCTTAAATAAACCTATAGATGTGTTGACAATTGGTGGTATGGAAATTCTAATAGCTTGAGGAAGTATTATTAATAAATTCATTCTCCAATAAGACATCCCAAGTGATTTAGCAGCCTCATATTGACCAGGAGGTATTGCCTGTAGTCCTCCTCTTATAACCTCTGCCATATAAGCGGATTGAAATAAAGTAACTGCAACAAGAACTCTTACTAAACCGTCCATATCTATTCCTTCTGGTAAAAAAAGAGGAAGCATTACCATTCCAAAGAATAATAAAGTTATAAGAGGAACACCTCTAATAAACTCAATAAACAATGTACACATCATACTTATAACTGGTAATTTAGATCTTCGGCCTAAAGCCAACATAATTCCAATAGGAAAAGCTAATGCAATTCCAGTACAGCCTAGGACGAGTGTTACTAGAAGACCGCCCCATTTGTTAGTAGAGACTTCAGTAAACCCCAACCCACCATTAAGTAAAAAATAAGCAATAACAGGAAAAATGTATGTAAAATATAAAAAGTACTTTCTATATGGAAGTTTTGCATACAAAAGAGGTAGTAGCGCAAATGCTAGCATAACATACGCTAAATTAACTCTCCAAACTTCAACCTTTGGATAAAATCCATAAATAAATTGATAAAACCTTACATATATAACGGCCCAACAAGCTCCACCATTTTCAGGATCTAAATTTCGTGAACACATTTCTTGGTTAGTAATTTGTTCACCAAGATAATTATATTTAAAGTCAGCTGAAAATATTGTCCAATCTAAAATCCAAGGAATAAACTGATACAAACAATAAATAACAAATAAAGTTATTAATGAGTTTGTCCAATTAAAGAATAAATTAATTCGTAACCAACCAATAATACCTGTTGTTGCTACTGGTGGTTTTCTAACTTCATTCAATTCATTCATTACTTTTCCTTAAATTGTATACTTCTATTATAAATGTTCATAAAGAAAGATATTGTCAGACTAATTGACAAATAAGTTGCCATAACAATAGCCATACATTCAATAGCTTGACCAGTTTGATTTAAACTTATTCCTCCAAAACCGTGAACAAGGTCAGCATATCCGACAGCAATTCCTAAAGAAGAATTTTTAGTTAAGTTTAGATACTGACTTGTTAGTGGAGGGACAATCACTCTGAGAGCTTGTGGAATAATGATTAGTCTCATTATCCATGTTTGTTTTAAGCCTATAGCAGCTGAAGCCTCTCTTTGTCCTTTTGAAACAGACATTATACCCGCTCTAACAATTTCAGAAATGAAGGCTGCAGTGTAAATTGATAAAGCTAAAAACATTGCTATAAATTCAGGTCTAATAACTAGACCACCTTTAAAGTTAAAACCTTTTAATTCTGGATGCTCAAAAGACAAAGGTGAACCAAGAATAAAAAATAAAATTAATGGAACAATGAATATTAATCCGATTGAACTTGAGAATACTGGGAATTGTTGACCTGTCTTATCTTGTCTTTTTTTTGCCCATCTATTTATTAAGAAACTTGAAATTAAAGCCAATACAATTGCAATTAATACGTATGAAAATCCACTTTCAAATATTGGTCTTGGAGAATACAATCCTCTGTTTGAAATATAAAATACATCAAGAACTTGAAGTGATTGCTTAACACGAGGAAGTTGAATTAAAATACTATACCATAAAATTATTTGAAGAAGTAAGGGTACATTTCTTGAAAATTCAACGTAAATATAAACTAGTCGACTTAATAACCAATTTGAAGATAGTCTTACTATTCCCAATATAAAACCTAAAATGGTAGCTGCTATACAACCTGTAATTGATACCAAAAGAGTATTTAAGACTCCAACAAAATAAACTTTTAAATGTGTATCTGTTGATTTAAATTCCAAGAAGGGTGAAAAACTTATATCAAAGCCAGCTGGATTTTGAAGAAAACTCCAACCAGTTGCGATATTTCTTTTTTCTAAGTTGTAAGAGGTTGTGCTTATTACAAAGAATAAACCCAAGGCAAACAAACCTACAACTAAAGTCTGAAAAAAAATGGATCTAAATTTTTCATCAGAAAAGAAACCTAAATTAGATCGCATCGCCAGTATATACAAAAAAAATGGGGGGTTTAAAACCCCCCGTTTTAAATTTAATTAAGATTTATCTGAATGGAGGTGCGTATAAAATACCACCTTGAGTCCATAGAGCATTTAAACCTCTTGCAATTTCTAGAGGTGTGTCTGGACCTACGTTTGCTTCGTAAGATTCAGAGTAGTTACCAATTTGTTTGATAATTTGGTAAGCCCAATCATTACTTAGCTCAAGCATTTCTCCGTAGTTACCTTCAACACCAAGAAGTCTTAGTACTTCAGGAACATTAGAGCTCGTTTGAGCATCAACGTTTTCAGATGTAATACCTAGTTCTTCAGCAATAATCATTGCATTTAAAGACCAACGAACTACGTCACCCCACTGGTGATCACCATGTCTTACAAGTGGACCAAGTGGTTCTTTTGAAATAATTTCTGGTAATACAACCCATTTATCTGGATTAGAAGCAGCAGCTCTTGTTGAAGAAAGACCTGAAGCGTCAGTTGTGTATACGTCACATCTTCCAGCAAATAAGTTTTCTTTACCTTCATCATTAGTTTCAATTGGAAGTGCTTCGTAGCTAATTCCATTTAATCTAAAGAAGTCAGCAAGGTTTAACTCTGTAGTAGTACCAGTTTGGATACATACAGTAGCACCATCAAGCTCAGTTGCACTTGATACACCAAGAGCAGATGGAACCATGAAACCTTGTCCGTCGTAGAAGTTTACACCTACAAACTCAAAACCAAGATTAACATCACGGCTAATTGTCCAAGTTGTATTTCTCGCTAACATATCAACTTCACCTGAAGCTAATGTTGGGAAACGAGATTTACCTGTAGTAGTAATAAATTCTACTTTTGAACGGTCTCCAAAAACAGCTACAGCAACTGCACGACACATATCAGCATCTAGACCAGCCCATTCACCGCTATCATCTGGAGCAGCAAAACCAGCAAGACCAGTTGTTACTCCACATTTTAGAAAACCTCTATTTTTAACATCATCAAGAGTTCCAGCATGTGCTGAAAAAGCAAATGCTACAACCGCAAAGATAGATAATAGTTTTTTCATATTATTTTCTCCGTTTAAATAATTATTTAAATATCTTTTTTCAAAGATTGCTTCCCTATAACAAATTAATAAGTTAATCCCAATAATAGATTTGTTAAGCTTAAAATTGCCTACTATAATTTGTGTATAAAGATTTTGGCTTATACAATATTTAGTTGTTTATGAAAATAAAAACAAAATTAACTAAAATAGGTAGAAATCCTCTTAAACAAAAAAGGGTTTATCAACCCTGGGACCTATAAGGGCTCTACAATGATCTTTAATACATTTAAAGATTACCTAAACGATATTAAAAATTTTGACGATAGAACAACATTTTATGGAATAAACAAAAATCCATTTCATAAGCAGTTAGAAGACAGTATTTCTTTTTTATATAACTGCAATGATACAGTGCTATCACCGTCAGGATTAGCCTCTATTGTAATTCCTTTTTTTACCTTTTTAAAATCTGGTGATGAAGTTTTAATAAATGATAGTGTTTATAGTCCTACTAGAACTTTTTGTGAAAACATCCTTAAACAATATAATGTTAAAATAAAATATTTTCATCCAACAAAAAATATTAATAATTTTCAGAAATTAATCAACAGTAAAACAAAATTAATTTACTTAGAATCACCAGGAACAGCAACTTTTGATATTATTGATATACCTTTCATTACAAAAATTGCTAAAAAAAATAAAATACCAACTGTAATGGATAATACTTGGGCCTCACCTTTATTTTGTAATCCAATTAAATTAGGTATTGATATTATTATAGATGCAGGAACTAAATATATAAACGGACACTCGGATGTATTAATTGGTTTCGTTTCATCTAATAAAAAATATTCCAAAAAAATAAGAGCATCTTCAAAAACTTTAGGAATATGTCCTGGTTCGGAAGAAGTTTATTTAGCAATTAGAGGATTGCCAACACTTGAAATTCGAATGAGAGAAATTGAAAAAAATGCATTGTTAATGGCAAAATATTTATTAGAACATGATCTTGTATCTGATGTTTTCCATCCAGCATTACCGCATACAAAAAATCATAAAATATGGAAAAGAGATTTCTCTGGTAGCACAGGCTTATTTTCATTTATGACGAAAAAGAAATACTCAAACAATCAAATTGAAAAATTTTTTAATAAACTTAAAATATTCAAATTGGGATACAGTTGGGGTGGATTTGATAGCCTTATTACCTTTCCTCCATTAGATAAAAGAGAGTTTAAAAATAGAAATACTGGAACTTTAATTAGATTATATTGTGGATTGGAAGACATTGATGATCAAATAAAAGATATTAAAAAAGCATTAAAAATTTTAAATTAAATGGATTTATATTTTTTTATTTTTGCATCATTGGGAGTTTTTGTATTTGGTTTATCTAAAGGTGGTGTTCCAGGACCTATCGCGATGCTAGCAGTGCCAGTTATGTCGTTTGCAATGAGTCCTTTGCAAGCTGCAGGAATATTATTGCCACTTTTAATAATAATGGATTTTTCTGCAATCTATTTGTATTGGAAAAAATGGATAAACAGTATTTTAAAGATTGTAATCCCAGCATCTATAATTGGTATTTTATTTGGAACTTTAACTTTTGAGTTTACAAACGAAGATCAGATAAGAATAATGGTTGGTGTTATATCAATTATTTTTGTTCTAGTTTCAATTATTCAGAAAAATAATTATTTACTTAAACCAACAAAACTTAAAGGATACTTTTGGTCATCAGTTGCTGGATATACAAGTTTTTTAATTCATGCAGGAAATCCACCAATTAATTTTTATATGTTGCCTTTAAAGCTAGATAAAATTTCATTTATTGGAACAATGACATTGGCATTTATGGTTATAAATCTTGTTAAATTAGTTCCATATTATTTTGTGGGATTATTAGCGCCTTCTAATCTTATGATTTCTCTCTATTTACTGCCATTAGCTTTTATTAGTGTTTTACTTGGGTACTTTCTACAAAAAAGAATTCCAGAAAAATTATTTTTTAATATTGTTTATGTTTTACTTTTTTTGAGTGGATGTAAGTTAATATATGACGGAATAATTTAATTTATATAAATAATTATATTTTTGTTTTATAATCAGCTCTTTTAGTTTTTCTAAAACCAAAAGGTCCAGGAATAAATAATGTCATTGTGTTTGTATTAGGTTTTAAGTCAACTCTGTGAAGATGATCAGCAGACCTAAAACCAATGTATCCAGGGGGTCTCCAAAATTTTCCTTTTTTTGTTGTTTCCCAATAACCACCTTTTAAAATAATTGTTATATAAGGACAAAGATGATTATGAACTCCTTCACCGTGATCATCATCTAACATTTTATGAATCAGAATATTAAAAGGAAACCATTTTGGTCTTTTTCTAAATAATAGGTAATATCTTTCCATCCATGGTTTTGCTTTATGAAATTCTGGATGAGATGGTCCTCTATCTAGAACAATTTTTTTTCTTCCAATTTTTTCTAAAAATTTTAATAACACCTATCTTAAACTAGCCTCAATATTACCGCCATCAACAGTAATAATATTCCCAGTTGTTTTTTCAAAGGATAATTGAGCAAAAAATGCTTCAGCAACATCTTCTGCAGTTACTTGCTTTTGAAGTAAATTATTATTTAAATATTCAGTTGAAGACATATTTCTAGCTTTTGCTCTTTCTTTAATAAACTGATCAGTTAATAAACCACTTTTTATACGATCAGCATTAATTCCATTAACCCGAATGTTATATTTTCCAAATTCTAAAGCATATTGTTTCATAGAAAATAACGAGCTAGCTTTTGCGATACCATATGGTCCAAAATCCTTACCAGGATTTATAGATTGTTTTGACAAATTAAGAGAAATCGAACCTCCAAAACCTTGTGATACCATTATATTTGCAATTTTTTGGACTATGTTATGATGACTATAAAAATTTACCTCTAAACTTTTTTCCAAAATATCTTTTTTTACATTTAGCATACTACCTTGAAATGCGGCACCAGAGTTTGCTATAAGAATATCTATACCTCCAAATAATTTTAATATCTTATTTAATGCTTTATTAATTTGCGAATTATTAGTTAAATCACATGCAATACATAGGCATTTCTTTTTGATATTTACATCAAGATTTTTAAAGTTTTTATCTAAAAGTATAACTTCAATATTTTCATTTATAAATTTATTTGCAATCGCACTTCCGATTTTTCCAGCTCCACCTGTAATTACTGCAACATTTCCATTAAATTTTTTTGTATTTTGATTATTCAATTTTGCTCTTTCTAAAGGCCAGTATTCCATTTTAAAAATATCTGTATTGTTAATTGATTTAAATTTTGAAACTAAATTTGCTTTAATTATAATTTTTTTCATTGCATCAAATATATCATAGGAAACTTGCATTTCTTTTTTATTAAGACCTATTGATAGAAAACCTATTCCTTCTAAAATAATAATTCTTGGTAAAGGATCAGCAATTTTGGAATTTGTAATATTTTTTTTATATTTTTTAAAATAATTTTTATATTTTTTAATATATGCGTTAATATGATTAGATATCATTTTCCTAGATGATAAATGTTTATTGGGTATTATTAATGGTTCTGATTTTATTCTAATAACATGATCAGGCGTAACAGGTCCCTTATTAAATAAATTAAATAAATCTTTTCGATTTGTAAATTTTACGTCTTCAACCTTATTATTAAATTTTATTATCCATTTTTTGTTTGTAAAGGAATGGTATAAATTTCTAATACATAGCTGAACATCGGTAATATTTATTTTTTTGTTATTAATATTATATTTTATTATTTTTTTTTGTTTGTTTAAAAAATTTTCAGCTAATGTCACAAGCTTAATCATTCTATCATAACTTTGTTTTGCTGAACTTCCAAAAGTAAAAATGCCATGATTTAAAAGTATTAATCCTTCAACTTTATGATTTTTTTTAATTACCATATGACATAATTTAGCAAGTTCAAATCCTGGCATTACGTAGGGAACTATGGCAATTTTATCTTTATAAATTTTATTTAATATCTCTTTTGAATTATCTAGATTGACTAAACTTAAAATCGCATTTGAATGTGTATGATCTACATATTTAAATGGTAAATAAGCATGTAAAAGAGTTTCAATTGATGGATTAGGAGAACTTGAGTCAAGTAAGTTTGATCTCAAATAATTAACCATCTTTTCATCACTCATTTTTTTTAAGGATAGAGTTTTAAGTAAAGGATCAAGATACAGACCTGGTAATCCTCTTTCATTTAAGTTTGACATATCCCATCCACTTCCTTTTACAAAAAGTACATCGTTATCTTTTCCAAATAAATTTTTTTTAATTGATTTTACAGATGTATTGCCTCCTCCATGTAAAACAAGTTCTGGATTATTACCTAATAAATGCGTTGAATATATTCTTAATGCTAAATCTGTGCTGACTTTCTTTAACTGATATTCTTTAATATATTTTTTAGCTAAACTCTCTTTCCACTCATTTTTCATATTAATTTTTTAATCCACCTATAGATTCTTCATTGCTATCTACAACTCCTTTTTCTGTAATCAATTTAGTAATATATTTTGCTGGAGTTATATCAAAAGCATAGTTTTTACAGTTTGAACCTTCAGGTATAATTTTAATTTTCTTTCTATTATTATTTTCGTCAATACCTTCAATAATGGATACTTCGTCTGGATCTCTTTCTTCTATAGGTATTTCTTCTACTCCATTTTTAATATTAAAATCTATGCTAGAAATTGGTGCTGCAACGTAAAAAGGAATATCATTATCTTTTGCAGCTAAAGCCTTTAAATATGTGCCAATTTTATTACAAACATCACCATTTAAAGAGGTTCTGTCTGTTCCAGTTATACAAAGATCTATCATGCCATTTTGCATTAAATGACCGCCAACGTTGTCTACGATTAATGAATTTTCTATCTTTTCATGCATTAATTCCCAAGCTGTAAGACTGAAACCTTGATTTCTAGGTCTGGTTTCATCAATCCAAACATGTATTGGGATTTTTTTTTGATTTGCAATAAATATAGGTGCTAAAGCAGTACCCCAGTCAACAGCAGCTAACCATCCAGCATTACAGTGAGTCAAAACATTTACTTTTTTTTGTGTTTTTTTGTAAATCTTTTCAATAAGTTTAGATCCATTTTCACCTATTGCTTTGCAATTAATTATATCTTGATCTCTGATCTCATTAGCAATTGAAAGAATTATTTCTTGTAAGTTAGATTTTTCCATATCTTTAATCTCAGTGATAATTTTATCTACTGCCCAGGATAAATTAACTGCTGTGGGTCTTGTTGACTTAAGACTGTCACCTGCTTTTTCTAATTCTGAAAAATTTTTAGTAGTTTTAGATGCTACATACATTCCATATGCAGCAGTGACACCTATTAGGGGTGCGCCCCTAACTTGCATTTCTTTAATAGCAAAACAAAAATCTTCTAGTGTATTTAATTGTACAATCCTTAATTCAAATGGTAAAAGCCTTTGATCTATTATTTTTACAACTTCTTTAGCTTTATCATACCAAATAGTTGTTAAATGTTTATCATTTACTAGCATTAGAATTTTTCTTATATCTTTTTAATATATTGGATAAATTATTCTCTAAGTCTTTATCCCAAAATTCTTTTTTTGTAATTATAGATGTATCTAAAATATTGGATGTTTTATCATTTTCAAAAGATACACCTTCATAGTATTTTGAGCTAAAATTTTTAATAAAATTTTTTGAATTATCAACATTATCATTTAAGGTTTTTATAATCATACTTAAATCTACTTTATCATGATCTGGATGCCAGCAATCATAATCTGTAACCATGGAAATAGAACAATATCTAATTTCCGCTTCTCTTACTAATTTTGCTTCTGGCATATTTGTCATTCCTATAACATCACAACCCCAATCAATATAAAGATTTGACTCAGCATAGGTTGAAAACTGAGGTCCTTCCATTGCAAGATATGTTCCGCCATATGAATAATTGATTTTAATATTTTCACATATATTTTTTGATAAATTCATCAAAACCTCACATGTTGGATGAGCCATAGGAACATGAGCAACAATTCCTTTATCAAAAAAACTTTTTTTTCTGTTTATTGTTCTATCTATGAATTGATCAACAATAACAAATGTACCTGGTTTTAAGTTATCTTTTAAAGAACCTACGGCTGAAAGAGATATCAAATCGGTTACACCAACTTGTTTTAAACAATCAATATTGGCACAATAATTAATTGAAGATGGTGACAAAGTATGACCCTCTCCATGACGTGATAAAAAATATACAGTGTTATTATCTATTTTGCCCTCAATAATTGGACCTGAGGGATCGCCAAATGAAGATTTAATTTGATGTTCTTTTATATCAGTTAAAAATTCTAGTTTATAAATTCCACTTCCACCAATAAAGCCTAAGACATTCATTATATTGGCCCAATATTTTTTATTATTTTTTTTGTATGTTTTTTTAATTCAATTATTGAAGGCTTTATTATCTCTATTTTATCAAAACTTGATTTTTTTTTGTTATAACTTTTTCTTAAGCTTTTACATGCTGTTATTCTTAATTCGGTGCCAATGTTAAATTTAGCTACTTTCGTGTTTCTTGCTATTTTTTTTCTCATATTAGAATTTATACCACTACTACCATGTAAAACTAAAGGTAGTTTGGATATTTTTTGAATTTTTAAGATTTTATTATAATCTATTTTTGCTATTTTTGATTGTTGCAAATGTGTATTACCAACTGATATTGCCATAGCATCTACTCCACTCTCTAAACTATATTTTTTTGCTTCCTCAATATCCGTTCCAAAAGATGTATTGCCATTATGATAACCGACTATACCTATTTCCCCCTCAACTGAAATATTATGTTTATGAGCAATATTTGATATTTTTGAACTAATTTTGATATTTTTATTTAATGGAAGTTTTGATCCGTCAAACATTACTGATGTAAAACCAGATTCTATTCCTTCGATACATTCATCATATGAAAATCCATGATCTAAATGACAACAAATAGGCGTTTTAGTTTGTTCAGCAAGATGTCTAAACATTTTTCCCAAAATAGAAACAGGAGTATATTGTCTACAAGAAGGTCCTGCTTGTAAAATAATTGGAATTTTTGTTTCATGTGCAGCCTCTGTGTAAGCAATAGCATCTTCCCAACTAATTACGACTAATCCAGCTACAGAATAATTATTACGATTAGCTTTAGTTAGTAAAGTTTTTAAATTTACTGCAGTCATTTATATTTAGCAATCATATCTTTAATACCAGGAATAGTTTCAACTTGATATGCATGTTCAGGTTGAAAAAATTGCACAAGAGATCTTTGAGATAGTCCTCCAAGAATTGTGAAATAATACATCTCATACCCAGGTGCCACAACACAAGGATGATAGCCCGTTCTAATCATGATGGTTGAGCCATCAATTATATGCTCAGCTTTCCCAACTTTATCATCAACTTGCTGAAACATCTGAAAACCAAATCCATTATTAGGTTTAAATCTGTAATTATACGTTTCATCATGTCTAGTTTCATCAGGTAGACGATCTGTATCATGCTTATGAGGTGGAAACCCCGACCAACCTCCTTGTCCAACGGTATAAAGTTCATTACAAAGCAATCTTCCAACTTTATCATGATGCTTAGCGCCTAAAATATGTTTAATTTTTCTATGAGTTTTTGTATCATCAGAGCCGTACTGAACTAAATCAATTTCATTTGCTCGAACAGCAAATGGTTCAAGAGTTTTATGATACTTTGCACCAGCAATAAAAATTTCTGAATTATCTACTAAAGATGTAAATTGAGCTTTTGTATTAGAGGGGACATAAACACCTTCTGGCTCCCCATCCCACACATCAACTGTTCTAGTGCCTAATGACTCAACTTTTATTCCTTCAATTTCTACATTAATTGTTCCAGTAGCAGGTACTATACATGTTTCATAACCAGGGGTTTGATACTCAAAAGATTGATCTTTATTTAATTTTACTATGTTAAAATAATTTAAAGGAACTCTGCTGTCCTCAATATCTACAATTGGCTTGTTCTTATTATCAAATGGTGGAATATGCATATTATTCTCCTTCATTAATTTTATTATATTTCATAAATTCTAAAATTTCATTTAAATTTGGCATTGCAGGCGCACAACCAACTTTTGTTACTACAATAGCTGCTGCAGCTGAACCTATTTCTATAGATTTTTCTAAATCATTAGTCTTTAAAATTGATCCAATTAATGACCCCATAAATGCATCACCGGCTCCAGTAGGTTTCAAGGGCTTAACAGGAAATATTCCCTTTTTAATTTCTTTGTTCATTGCAAAAGTAATAGAGCCTTTTTCACCTTTTTTATAAATAATTAAGCTTACATTTTTAGCTAATTGTCTAGCATGATCCAAACCATTGCTGTAATCACCAGCTAATACTCCAAACTCATCATCATTTCCAATTACACCACTACATTTACTTGCTGCTAAATTATAAACTTCTTTTGCTTTTCTTGATGACTCCCAAGTATATGGTCTATAATCAATGTCCATAATTACAGGAATATTATTTTTATTTGCTATATCTAAAGCATATAAAGTAGCACTTCTCGAAGGCTCAGCTGCTAAAGAAGTTCCAGTAATTAATAAACAATCAAAATTTTGTATATTAGCATTTTCAACATCATCTTTATTTAAAAATAAATCAGAAGCTTTATGTCTATAAATAATTGATTGATGATCTTTAACTGTGGTTTCAACAATAGCAAAAGAAATTCTTGATTCATTTTTTTCAAATTCTACTAATTTGTTTTTAACTCCATAATGATTTAGTTGATTAATAGCTAGTTTACCTAAAGCATCATCAGATACTCTCGTCAGTAAATTACAATTACCTCCAAATAAAGTTAATTGGACACCCATATTTGCGGAAGATCCTCCAAGATGAGTGACAAAGGATTTGGCGTTTTCAGTTTTAGTCCCCGGAGGATCAGGATAAATGTCAATCCCAGCTCTACCTATGAGTAAAAAATTATTTTTTTGAATTTTCGAAACTAAAAATTCAAACGACATAAAATTATTTATTTTTCATATCAATAAAGTCAGCATCATATTTAAAAGGATCAATTGAATCTATACATCCAATATTTATTGCTGCTCCATTTGGATCACTTCTCCTATGATGATGAGTATAGATGCCACAAATCTTACAAAAAAAATGTTCAGCAATCATTGTATTAAATTTGTAAGAGGTTAAGTTTTCTTTTCCTTTTAGAATATTTATTGCTTCTTTAGGGACCATACACATTTTAGCGTTTTTTCTTATACAAATAGAGCAGTTACACTGTTTAATGATTTCTAAATCTGTTAAAACTTCTAATTGAACCGCACCACAATGACAGTTTAAATTATATTTCATTTATTTTTACTATATTATAATATTTAATATAATTAAAGTTAATAAAATATGAACGAAAGCATGATTCAAGGTCAAATTATACGACCATTTTCACCAGCTATAGGCAAATATAAATTATCAAATGATACAATAACTACACTTAACAATCATATTGATGAAATATTGAAAGATGAAAATAAAATTGATGAATTATACCATGGAAAACAATTAGCAGGTGAAATTAAATATGAAATTAGATTAACAAAAGAATTTCTTGATCAAAATTTAAAAGATGTTCTTTTTAAATTTGTATTTAATTTTGTTAAATCAACATTACAAAAAGAAATTAAGAAATTTGATTTAAAATCTAGTTGGGCTGTTTGTCAATTTGAGAGTGATTATAATCCAATTCATTGGTATGATGGTCATCTGTCAGGAGTAATGTATACAAAAATGCCAAAGGACTTAGGCTCATCGTACAAAGATCAAAATAAGAATGGAAAAATTGCATTTATACATTGATCAACACAGCTTTTAGTTTCCTCCGTGTATGATATTAAACCTGAAGTTGGAGATTTATTTATATTTCCTAGTTATATGATGCATACAGTCTATCCGTTCTTTTCTGATGAGGAAAGGAGATCAGTTTCTTTCAATGCATTCATAGATGGTGAAGCAGCAAAATTTTAATATTTGGCGCGCCCGAAATGATTCGAACATTTGACCTACCGCTTAGAAGGCGGTTGCTCTATCCACTGAGCTACGGGCGCTTAATTTGCATTTATCATAGTCTAAAAAATAAAGAAAGAAATTATACTTAATGTGTCCAAGGCTCTTTTCTATTTGTATCAAAATTCGAAGCATAACTTTTTGGTTTGATTTTTCTTTGTTTTGGTTCTTCGACAAAATATTGATAATTATTTTTTTTTGCCCATTTAATAGCTTGTTCTTTCGTATCAAAAAAAAGTTTAATCTGAGATTTGGTGTCTAATGAACTATTCCACCCCATTAAAGAATCTTTTACTTTTTCTACTTCAGAAATATATTCAGCTAACCATAATTTAGTTTTTTTAAAACCCGATTGCATGGAAGTTTTTGAAGGTTTATAAATTTTTATAGTCATTAGATTGCCGTTTCAAAATATTTATCATTATAATCATTATAGTATTTTCCACCAGATCTTATATTTTGACAAAGAACTTGTGTTTCACCTAATAATTTAGTTAAAAAGAAGTTACCAGTTTCAATTTTAGATTTATAAAAACTTTCATCATGCTTTTCTAGTTTTACTAATGAAATTTCTATATAGTGCAACCAAATATAACCTAGAGAAATCAAAGATGATAAGTTTAAAAATTCTACAGCATGAGAATTAATCTCATTTTCATCATTTAACGATTTAATATATTCAAAAATACTTTTGTAAGAATCATATGAAGGCATAAATAAATCAATATATTTTTTCATATCTTGATTATTAGAAATTTTAGCTTGATAATTATCAATCATAGTAAAAAATTCATTAAATAATGCACCATTATCAGTTTGTAATTTTCTTCCTATCAAATCTAGAGCTTGAATTCCGTTCGTTCCTTCATAGATTGTTGTGATTCTAGCATCTCTAACTAATTGTTCCATTCCATGGTCAGTAATAAAACCATGACCACCATAGATTTGCATAGCTCGATTTGTATTTTCTACAGATTTATCTGAAGCATACGATTTAATAATTGGCGTCATAAGTGCTATAAAATTTTCAGATAATTTCTTTTCTTTATCATCTGAAGAATTTTCAATATTATCAAAGTGATTGCCAGCCAATAAAGTTAAACCTCTAACTGCTTCATTAATAGATTTTATATACAATAAGTTTTTTCTTATTTCAGGATGAACAATTATAGGATCAGCTGCTTGATTGCTGGAAGATAATTTTCCTTGTAAACGCTCTTTAGAATAATAAAGTGCTGATTGATAAGCAGTTTCTGATAAACCTAAGCCTTGTATGCCTACAAACAAACGAGCTCCATTCATCATTATAAACATCGCTCTCATTCCTTTATTAATGTCGCCTACTAGCCATCCCTTAGCTTCATTGTAATGCATTACACAGGTTGGACTAGCATGAATACCCATTTTCTTTTCTATTGATCCACATTCAACTTTATTTCTATCAACAAAATCACCACTTTCATTTGGTAAAAATTTAGGAACCAAGAATAAACTTATACCTTTTATACCAGGAGGCGCATTAGGTGTTCTTGCTAGCACTAAATGAATAATGTTATCACTTAGATCATGCTCTCCACATGTAATAAAAATTTTGGTACCAGTAATGCTATAACTTCCATCATCTAATGGTGTTGCCATTGTTTTACTTAATCCAAGATCTGTTCCACATTGAGGTTCAGTTAAATTCATTGTACCTGTCCACTTACCACTAGTTAAATTTGGCAAATAAGTATTTTTCAAATCTTCATTAGCACTCTTTTCAATTGCATCGATTGCATTTGCTGTAAGACCTGGATAAAGACCAAATGACATATTAGTAGAGCTTATCATTTCATCTAAAATCATATTCATAATATAAGGCAGGTTTTGACCACCAAATTCTTCTTTTACTTTGAGTCCCTGCCAGCCATTTTCAGAAAAAGTTTTATAAGCCTCTTTAAATCCTTTTGGTGCAGTCACAACTCCATTATTAAATGAACATCCTTCGCTATCTCCACTTTGATTAAGTGGGAGTAAGGTTTCTTCACATAGTTTTGCTGCTTCTTCAATAATAAGCATTAGATCGCTTGTTTCTAAATCTAGTTTTTTTAATTTTTCACTTTCCTTAAGATTTAAAAAATCTTCAATTAAAAATTTAAACTCACGTAACGGTGTTTTATAAATTTGCATAATATTTAATTAATATTTTCTAACACAGTTGCAATACCTTGACCTAAACCTATACATTGTGTCGCTAATCCATACTTTTTATTATTATTTTGCAATAAAGTTGCAACTTTACCTGTAATCCTTGCTCCTGTAGCACCTAAAGGGTGGCCTAATGCTATTGCTCCACCATGAATATTTACTTTACTTATGTCCATCTTTAATTCTTTAATACATGCTAAAGATTGAGAAGCAAATGCCTCATTTAGTTCCACAATATCAATATCGGACATAGATAAATTAGCTCTCTTTAGAGCTTTTTTGGATGCATTAATTGGACCAAGACCCATTAATTCTGGTGGACAACCGACTACAGCTGTAGATTTTATACGAGCTAAAATATTTAAATTATTTTTTTTTGCATATTCTTCCTCACAAACAATTACTGCTGATGCACCATCTGTTAATGGTGACGCTGTACCAGCTGTTACTGTTCCATTTTCATCAAAAGCAAGTTTTAATCCATCTAAAATTTCATGCGAGGTGTTAGGTCGAATTCCACCATCTTTATTAATTTTCTCATCATTATTTGTAATAGAAACTATTTCATTGTCGAACAAATTTGATTCTCTAGCTAAATTAGCTTTAGAATGGCTGCTAATAGCAAAATCTTGTTGTTCATTTCGAGAAATATTAAATTTTTTTGCAACATTTTCAGCTGTAATACCCATAGACATATATACATTTGGATTATCTTTATTTAATTGAGGATGAGGATCGTATGTTAATCCATTCATAGGTATAAATGTCATACTTTCTACACCACAACATAAAAAAACGTCTCCAGAGTTAATTGCAATCGCACCAGTTGCATCATGAATAGCTTGCATTGAAGAACCACACCATCTGTTAACTGTCATACCTGCTACATGTTCTGGCATATCTGTCATGAAAGAAACAATTTTAGCAATATTATTTCCTTGTGCTCCTTCAGGATACGCACAACCAGTAATGATATCCTCTATGTCATTTTTATTTATTTGTATTTCATTTAGTAACTGATTTATTGTTTGTGATAGAATGTCTTCTGGTCTTATATTTGCCATTTCTCCTTTGCGAGCAAAAGTGAATGGTGATCTTTTGTAACCCACAATAACAGCATTTCTCATTTAAAACTCCATTAAAGAATGTATCTCAATTCCTTTTTCAATTAATTTTTTATCACCATTTAATTCTGGTAAATTTATTATAAAGCCTGCTCCAACAATATTTTTATCCTTGAACTTATTTATTAATTCTACTGCTGCAAGTGCGGTTCCGCCAGTAGCTAAAAGATCATCAATAATTAGTAAATCTTTATGAGCATCTAAAGCATCGGTATGGATATGCATTTCAGTTGATCCATATTCTAAGTCGTACGAGACTTTAAAAGTATCAAATGGAAGTTTATGAGGTTTTCTCAAAGGAACAAATGCTGCATTTAGAAAATAAGCTATTGCCCCTGCCATAATGAATCCACGAGATTCTATACTTAAAACAGCATCTATTTTTTTATTTTGCCATGGTTTTAACATGTCATCAATAACTTGTTTAAAGTGTCCTGCATTTTGCAACAATGTTGTAATATCTCTAAATTGAATTCCTTCGACAGGATAATCAGCAATTGTTCGAACGTATTCTTTCATTAGTTTTTCTCGATGTCTTTTATATCAAATAAAGTAACAGGTGCAAAATTTGAAGAACAATCGTATGTTTTAGTATAAGGGAATTTTAAAAATGAGTTTGAGATTTGATTGCTAACATCTAATTTCTTTTCAAAATGATTTACCAATAACTTATTTGGGTTTGCATGGGGTGCAAGATTACGAATATATTTAATTGTATTTTCAATATTAGTTTTGTTTTCTCTACATAGTAAATAAGTAGCTGTTGCCATTGATCTTGAGACACCACACCAACAATGAATAACAATATCTTCATCATAAGTATATGTAGAAGTAAAATTAGCTATTGAATTTACATGTTCTTCCGCAGGAAGAATTTGTGGTATTTCATCTGTATTCAATCGAAATATTTTATTATTGCTACTAATTTCAATAATATCGTCAAATCCTAACTTTAAATGATTTTTTACTCCCTTGGGTGTTTCTGGTGCATATCCTGGATCAATTACTGATACAAGATATTTGGGCTGAATGCTTTCACACACATTCGGTAAATCATTAAGAGAACAAACAATTATCATAAAAAAAGGGTGGTATAAACCACCCTTAATAAAAGTAAAATAATTAAACTACTCTGCAGTTGCATCAGCTAATATTGCATTAGCATCTTCATTTAATTGATTTAATGTTGAAATGATATCATCACCATTAATGATTGCTGCATAAGCTTTTTCAACCTCACCTCTGACTGAATAATAGCCAGGAACAGAAGGCTCACCTTTTCCGTATTGAACCATTGTTAATGATTTATCATATTGAGGTAATTCAGCTCTTTTTTCAGCAATTAATGGATGATCTGCAGAAGAGGTTCTAACAAAACCATATCCACTTTCAGTTGACCAAACTGCTGAGTTCTCAGTATTAGAAATATATTTCATCCACTGATATGCTGCTACCATTCTATTAGCATCACCTGAATTTCCCATAATTAAACCACCGCCATATAAGTTTAGCACTGGTTCACTAGTGGTGTATGATAATGGAGCTACATCCCAATTACCATTGTAACCCTCTTCAATGGCTTTCTGGAAATAAGTGATACCAGAAGTAGATCCTGCAGCAAATAAAACAGAACCTTGTCCTAAGTATTGCTGGTCAGTGTATTTACCTCTTGCAACTATTGCGCATCCTTTATTAGCCATTCCTTGAATGAATTCCATAGCTTCAATGGCTTTTGGGCCATTATAAATATACTGACCATTATCATAGTCAAATACATCACCTCCATGCGCAAATACCCATGCTGCAAAGTTACTTGCATCTGTATCTATTTCATATCCATAGCTTGGAACATCTTCACCCATCTTACCGCTATAATCTTGATTTGTTGCAGCACATGCTGCTTCCTCAAAATCAGAAGGAGTTTTAGGAGCATCTAAACCTAGTTCCTTTAACCAATCTGCATTGTAATAAAGGATCTCTATTGATTTTCCAACTTCATGTAATAGCTTTGGATTTCCATCAAAATATGGTGAAAAGCCAACAGTCCAGTTTGCACCCCAATCTGCTATATCATCTTGAGAAACACCCCATTTTTTACTATTTGCTAAAATATTTTGATCAATTGAAGCACCAATTAAGTACATATCTGCAGCAGCATTACCATAACCTCTTGCAACATCTGCTATATCTTTTGTTCCTGCAGCAGACATCATAGCAGATTGAACTTTTCCATAATGCCCTTTGTGAACAACATTAACTTTTATTCCTGTTTCAGCTTCAAATCTTTCAGCTCTTGCCATCATTGCATCTAATCTTTCATCTGAATATTGAACCCAGAATTCAACAGTTTGACCTGAAGGATCTGCATTTTCGATATCTTGTGCAGTAATTGCGAATGATTGCGAGGAGATAAAAAATAAAGAAGCTAAGAAGAAATTTAAAATATATTTATAAAATTTCATAATCACCCCGTAAAAAATATTAATTAATATAGAGGTAAAATTAAAGTTTTGTTACAAAAAATTTACTGATTTATTCTTTTAATCCAAAGTTTGATATACTTTCTATGAATAACTTCTGAGTAAAAAAGTATAATACTAAAATTGGAAAAATTGCAATTAAGCAAGCAGCCATCAATAAATTAAAATTAGGTCCCACTTCTCTCACAAAACTATAGATAGAAACTGTTACAGGATACCAATCATCTCTAGTCAATATAAGCAAAGGCCAAGCAAAACTATTCCACGCTATAATAAAAGTAAATAAAGAGACTGTCACAATAATAGGTTTGCTCATTGGGATTACTACCTTGAGTAAAAAATTTAAATGAGAAGATCCATCAAGCCTTGCAGCATCCCAAAGCTCATTTGGTATCTTTTTAAAATATTGTCTTAATAAGAAAATTACAAATATATTTCCCATAAATGGAACTGTTAAACCTTGAAGACTATTCATCCAAGAAGGTCCAAATGGCAATGGAATAATTTCCCCTCTAATAATTAATAAATGAGGTAATAATGTAATGATTTCAGGAATCATTAATGAAAGTAACAACATGTAGAATATGATATTTTTAAATGGGAATTCTATTTTAGCAAAAGAGTATGCTGCTGGAATACTAGTTAATAAAACACCAATGACAATTATTGAACTAATTATTAAACTATTAAATGTATAACGTTGGAATCTATTGGATGTCCAAACTTCATAATAATTTTCAAACATCAATTTTTTTGGAAATAAATATTGATTTGATGCTTCTCCAGCTGTCATCAATGATGTGGATATCATGTAAAAAAATGGGTAAATTGAAATAATAAAAACTATTAATAAAATTAAATAAGGTATCCTTGTCTCAGCATTAATAATTCTAGTCATAACTTAACCTTTTTCTAAAAATTACATATTGCGATATTGCTAAAATATTTAGAAGTATAAATAAAATTACTCCTTCAGCTGCAGCATAACCATATTTCACCCTGCCCCAAAAATGATCAAAAATTTCTATTGTAACAACATCCATTGTATCTCCAGCAGAAGAAGTTTGCATAACAAAAATACTATTGAAAGCTTGAAAGGTATTTATAAAACCAGTCAACATTAGAAAAAATATAATAGGCATTAATAGTGGTATGGTAATTTTAATAAATGTTTGCCATCTACTAGCCCCCTCTGCTTTCGCAGCCTCATATAAATCAGAGGGTATAATCGATAAACCTGCGAGTAAAATTATTGCATAGTAGCCAGTATAGGACCATATCCCATATATGATTGATGACATTAGAGCTAAACTTGGTCCTGCTAGCAGACCTTCTATTTTTATACCAAATAAAACTTCGGTAATAGGTCTTTTATCAAATAACCACATTTGAGGCTCAAAACCAAATATTCCTATTAGCTGATTTAAAAAAGAATTTTCAGCTTTACCAAATATTAAAAAAAATACTGCAGCACCCATTACTGCAGGAGTAATGTAAGGAAATAGTAAAATCATTTGAAAGAATTGTTTACCAGCTAATTTTTGATACAAAGCAAATGCTATTATTAATCCTAATCCAACCTCAAAAATTATCGTGAAAAACGAATAATAAAAAGTATAAATAAGAGAATAAAGATAGTCTTCATCACCTGTTAAAAGCATTTTATCCCAGTTGATATTAATTAATATCATTCCAATAATTAATATTGCTATAGATAAAAATGCTAAATAGATTTTATTTTTTACTTTATTTTTAAATTCACTCCACAGTCCATAACTCAATATCAATAACAATAATCCTAAAACAAATAACCAAAAAGCTGGTATGTCTCCAAGTATTCTTTGGTAATTCTCAAATCCTAAAAATCTCCCTTTAAAAACTTTCCACTTGTGTACACTCATGTACATTCCAAAAAAAACAGGAAAAATTCCAAATAGACTGATTATTAAAACAGCAGGAAGAATTAATAGATATCCTGTAAGTTTTTCTGAATGATTTAATAAGAATTTATTCATTAATTTTTATAAGATCACCTTTATTTATTTTACCATCATTTAAAGGATCTAAATATATTCCTAAATTTATATGGTTGTATATTTTTTTTAGATTTAAAGGAATATTAAGATTTATTTCAGAAGTTTTGGGCTTAATATTAGTTGCTGAACATCTTGGAATTTCTTTAATAACTTTAAATTTTATATCACTGATTGATAAAACTTTACCTACCAGCTTCCTTTCTTCCCATTTATCTAAATCTTCTACATATATATTTCCTCTAAAACGCTCATGTTCAACTTGATGATTAGATAGGTTTTCAAAGTCTTTAAGACTGTTTAAATTTATTAATGATATTG
>CACIBE010000006.1 GCA_902584805.1 uncultured Alphaproteobacteria bacterium | reverse complement strand
ATATTTGCAAAATCTACAAAAGGTAGAACGAAAAATCTATTTTTTTCAACTTTAGCTACTTTTCCAACCAATAGATCTACTGGAAAGATTTGTGCTGTACCACTTGTTACTACAATATCTCCTAATCTTGGCATTTTATTTTCTTTAACAAATGAACTTACTAAATATTTTCCATCTCCATTGCCAGTAAGTAAAGAAAAAATGCCATCAGATATAGATTTTACTGAAATAGATAAATTAGGATCAGTCAAAAGAATTACTCTAGAATTATTTGATGTTGTATCAATTACCTTACCTAATAATCCTCTTTCATTTATAGCTGACATATTTTTTTTAATTTTATCCTCGTAACCCGCATTTAAATTTATTAATTTACTATAAATTGTATCATTTCTATTAATAAGAGATGCTGTTTTTACTAAAGTTAAATTATTATCAGTTGCATTTAACAATTTTTTTAAAACTTTATTCTCTCTTGAGTTTTGAATGGCTAAAGTTTGCCATTTTTTTAGACGTATTATTTCTTCTTGAAGAATTTTGTTTTCAAATTTTAAACTTCTAAATTGATTATATTCATCTACAAAATTAGAAAAGACATTTACTGGTGCAGAAATAAATCTTGTAATAGGAAGAATTACAGAATTAGATAAATTTTTAATTCCACCTATAAGATAGTAGTCAGTTTTAGAAAAAAATACTAATAGAAACGAAAGTGTTACAACAGAAATAATTGTAAGGTTTTTTACAAATCTGGATAGTTGAAAAACCTTAATTTGAAACTTTGGTGCCATTTTAAATTTTAATCAGAGGCAAATACATCACTTAATCTTGATTTTTCTTCAAGAGCCTGTCCTGTTCCCATTACAACACATAAAAGAGGATCCTCAGCAATTGAAACTGGTAAACTTGTTGATCTTCTTAATACTTTGTCTAGATTATGTAAAAGAGATCCACCTCCAGTTAACATTATACCTCTTTCAACAATATCAGCAGATAACTCCGCTGGAGTTTGTTCCAAAGCTCTTTTGATTGTATCAATTATTTGCGCAACTGGTTCAGCAAGAGCTTCTGCAATTTGTCTTTGAGAAATAGAAATTTCTTTTGGAAGACCTGTTATTAGATCTCTGCCTTTTACGCTCATGGTTCTTCCATCTCCATCATCTGGTGGACTAGCAGAACCTATATCTTTTTTCATTCTTTCAGCTGTAGTCTCTCCAATTGCTAATTTATGAGTTGTTCTCATGTATTCCATTATTGCTTCATCAAACCGATCTCCAGCAGCTTTAACTGAAGTTGAATTCACAACACCTCCAAGAGATAAAACCGCAACTTCTGTTGTGCCTCCGCCAATATCAACAACCATTGATCCTGTTGGTTCTGCAACTGGCAAACCTGCTCCTATTGCTGCAGCAACTGGCTCTTCAATCAAATAAACTCTCCTAGCTCCTGCAGCATCAGCAGACTCTCTAATCGCCCTTCTTTCTACATTTGTTGCGCCAGAAGGTACACATATGACAATTTGAGGGTTTGATATAGATCGACCCTTATGAACTTTTTTAATAAAACTTTTTATCATCTGTTCAGCGACATCAAAGTCAGCTATTACACCATCTTTCATAGGGCGAATGGCTTTAATTTTACCAGGAGTTCTTCCAAGCATTTGTTTTGCTTCATTACCAACAGCCAAAACTTGAGTATTTCCATCATTTTCAATTGTAGCAACAACGGAAGGTTCGTTAAGAATAACACCTTCACCTTTTACATATACTAGCGTATTCGCAGTGCCCAAATCTATAGCCATGTCTTTAGAAAATAAACTAAAAAAACGATCAATTACCATTAATTAAACTCCTTCAATTTTTAAACTTGCTGCATTTTCTTTAATAGATTTAGTTTTTTTAAATATCAATCTGTTTAAAGCATTTATATAAGCTTTTGCTGAAGCTACAATTATATCAGGATCACTTCCTTTTGCTTGGGATGATAAATTTTCATCTTCAAGTCTGACAGTTACCTCTCCTTGTGCATCAGTACCTGCTGTAATTGCATTTACTTGGTAAAGTTTGAGTTTAAATTCAGTATCAGTAAGTTTTTTTATTGCGTTAAAAGTAGCATCAACAGGACCATTACCATTAATTTTAGTATTTTCCACTTTATCGTTAATTTCTATCTTTAATTTAGCTTCAGCTTTTTCAACAGACCCAGCATTTACTTCTAAAGATACAAATTTAATGTGTTCATCGTATGACGAGGTTCTATCTTCTGCTAATGCAATTAAATCCTCCTCAAAAATTTCTTTTTTCTTATCAGCTAAATCTTTAAATCTTCCAAATAATTCCATTAAAGCATTATCTCCAACTTCATAACCAAGTTCTTTTAATTTTTCTGAAAAAGCATGTTTTCCTGAATGTTTTCCAAGAACTAGTGAAGATTTGTTAAGCCCTATTGATTCAGGCGTCATAATTTCATACGTTCCAGCATGTTTGAGCATACCATCTTGATGTATTCCTGCTTCATGAGCAAAAGCATTTGCGCCTACTATCGCTTTGTTTGGCTGAACAGGAAAACCTGTTATTGATGATACCAATCTAGAAGCTTTCATAATGGACTCCGTTTTAATATCTGTATGAAAAGGCATAAGATCTTTTTTTACTTTTAAAGTCATAACAATTTCTTCTAATGATGAATTCCCAGCTCTTTCACCCATTCCATTAATTGTACACTCAACTTGTCTTGCACCTTCTTTAATAGCCGCAACATTATTTGCTGTCGCTAAACCTAAATCATTATGTGTGTGAGTCGAAAGAATTGCTCTATCAATATTTGGAACATTATTTTTTACATTTTTAAAAATTTTACCAAACTCTTCTGGTAATGTATAACCAACAGTATCAGGGATATTAATTGTTGAAGCTCCTGAGTTAATAGCAAGCTCTATACATTGATATAAAAATTCTAACTCTGATCTTCCACCATCTTCGCAACTCCACTCAATATTATCACACAGATTTCTTGCATGAGAAACAGTCTTTTGAATAGCGTCTAAAACTTCTTCTTCAGTTTTCTTTAATTTATATTTCATATGCAGAGGACTTGTAGCAATAAAAGTATGAATTCTTGGCGACTTAGCATGTTGTACAGCTTCCCAAGCACGATCAATATCTTTAAAACTTGCTCTTGCTAAACCAGCTATCGTTGAATTTTTTACCTGTTTACTAACTTCAGAAACGGCTTCAAAATCTCCATTCGAAGCAATTGGAAATCCTGCTTCAATAATATCAACCTTCATAGAATCAAGTACTTCAGCTATTTGAAGTTTTTCATCTAAATTCATAGATGCGCCGGGAGACTGTTCTCCGTCTCGAAGAGTTGTATCAAAAATATAAATTTTTTCAGTCATTTCTTTAATTATACACTAATCAATATTTTATTAAACTTTCATCTAGTTTTTTGATTTATCAACCATTTTTCCTTCAGCAATCCAAGGCATCAAGGTTCTCAACTTTTCTCCAACTGCTTCAATTGGATGTTCAGCTTGTTCTTTTCTCATTACTTTAAATTTAGTTTGACCACTCTGATGCTCTTGCATCCATTCTTTGGCAAATTGACCAGATTGAATTTCTGAAAGAATTTTTTTCATTTCTTTTTTTGTTTCATCAGTAATAAGTCTTGGACCTCTTGAATAATCTCCATACTCAGCTGTGTTTGAAATCGAGTATCTCATGTTTGCCATTCCACCTTCATATAGAAGATCAACAATAAGCTTGACCTCATGAAGACATTCAAAATATGCCATTTCAGGAGCATATCCTGCTTCAACAAGAGTTTCGTAACCTGCCAAGATTAAATGTGTTAAACCTCCGCATAAAACAGATTGTTCTCCAAATAGATCTGTTTCACATTCTTCTTTAAAAGTTGTTTCAATAATTCCAGCACGTCCTCCACCTATTGCTGATGCATAGGCAATTCCTACTTCAAGAGCATTACCTGAAGGATTTTTATCTACAGCAACTAAACAAGGCACACCAGCACCTCTTACATATTCTGCTCTTACTGTATGACCAGGACCTTTAGGTGCAACCATTATTACATCTATGCCTTCCTTAGGTTTAATTAAGTCAAAGTGAATATTTAATCCATGAGCAAATGCAATAGTTGTTCCTTCCTTAATATTTTCAGCTATGTCATTTTTATATATTTCTGATTGAAGTTCATCAGGTGTTAGCATCATAATCACATCAGCCCAACTTGCAGCCTCTGCAGGGGTCATTACTTTAAAATTAGCTTGCTCTGCTTTGCTTCTTGAATTTGAGCCTTCTCTTAATGCAATTGAAACATTTTCTATTCCAGAATCTCTCAAGTTCATTGCATGCGCATGACCTTGACTTCCATATCCTACAATTGATATTTTTTTATCTTTTATTAAGTTTAAATCTGCATCTCTATCGTAATATACTCTCATTATTCCTCCTCATTTTTTTGAATTGATGATATTGCAACGGGACCACTTCTAACAATTTCAACTTTTGTAATTTCATTAATTTCTTTTATAAATCTATTTACTCTTTCTGAAGCACCAGCAATTTCAAAAATTGTAGTATTATTTTCATTTTCAATTTTTCTAGCTCTGTATAAATCACAAAGCTGATAAACTTTCTTCTTATTTGTATCAGAAATATAAATATAAACTAAAGCAACTTCAGCTTCTACAGAACTACCCTCTTGGTCTAAATTTGTAACACTGTGAACAGGAACAATTCTAAGCAACTGCTTTTCAATTTGGCTCACAACCTCTGAAGTGCCATGTGTTACAATGGTAATTCTTGAAATATTTTCATCATTACTAACTTCAGCTACGTTCAAACTATCAATATTATATCCTCTTCCAGAAAACATACCTATAACTCTAGCTAAAACACCTGGTTCATTATCAACTAATACAGTTAATATATGTCTTTTAATCTCTGATACTTGATCAGGAGAGTCATAAACAGATTTATTCATTAAACTAAAATTTTTCCTTTTTCAGCTGATTTTTTATCTTGTTTTTGATCTTTACTTAGCATCATTTCGTTATGAGCAGATCCACTTTGAATCATTGGAAAGCAATTCTCTTCTTTAGTAACCCAAATATCAGCAATAACTGTATTTTTGGTTTCAATCATTTGGGTTATTACATCATCAAGTTCATCAGTTGTCTTTGCTCTTAAACCAACAGCTTTATAACTGTCAGCTAACTTTACAAAATCAGGTAAACTATCAGTATAACTTTCAGAATATCTCCCACCATGTAGAAGTTCTTGCCATTGTCTAACCATTCCCATGTATTCATTATTTAAAATAAATATTTTTACAGGTAATCTATATTGAACAGCCGTACTCATTTCTTGAATGTTCATGAGTATTGAAGCATCTCCTGCTATATCTACCACTAAAGCATCTGGATGACCAACTTGAGCTCCAATTGCAGCAGGAAATCCATATCCCATAGTTCCCAAACCACCTGATGTAAGCCATCTGTTTGGTTCTTCAAATTTATAAAATTGAGCAGCCCACATTTGGTGCTGACCTACTTCAGTTGTAATAAATGTTTTTGTATTTTTTGTTAACTCATAGAGTCTTTGAACTGCATACTGCGGTTTTATCTGTTTACCTTCATTATTATAGTTTAAACAATCTACTTCTTTCCATTTATTAATTTTGTCCCACCATAATTTTAATGACTCCGTATCTATTTTATATTTTTTGTCTTGCCAAACTCCAATCATCTTTTCGACAACCTGTTTTACGTCACCAATTATTGGAACATCGACATTTATAGTTTTATTAATATTACTTTCATCAATATCAATATGGATTTTTTTTGAATTTGGAGAAAATGCATCGAGTCTTCCAGTAACTCGATCATCAAATCTTGCACCAATATTAATCATAACATCACATTCATGCATAGCCATATTTGCTTCATACATTCCATGCATACCAAGCATGCCAAGTGAGTTTTTATCTGATGAGCCTACTACTCCCAGACCCATTAAAGTCATTGTAACTGGTGATCCAACAATATTTATAAATTCTCTAACTAATTTTGAAGCTTTTGGACCAGAATTAATACAACCACCACCAATATAAAAAATTGGTTTTTTAGCTTTTGAAATTAATTCAACTGCTTCTTCAATTTTATTTTTTTCAAAATCAGGACTTGGCTCAAATAATCTATGTGAAGGAATAATTATTTTACTTTTTTCTTCATAAGTACCAGAAGCAAATTGAACATCTTTTGGAATATCAATTAATACAGGTCCTGGTCTTCCATTTTGAGCAATTGTAAATGCTTCATGAAATACAGATGATAATTTATTAACATCTTTAACTAAGTAGTTATGTTTAGTACAAGGTCTTGTTATACCTGTTGTATCACATTCCTGAAATGCGTCGCTACCAATCAAGTGTTGTGGTACCTGTCCAGTTATACATACGATAGGTACGCTATCCATCATTGCATCAGTTAAACCAGTTACAACATTTGTTGCACCGGGTCCTGATGTTACAAGGACTACTCCAGTTTTACCAGTAGACCTAGCATAACCTTCAGCTGCATGTATTGCGCCTCCCTCTTGTCTTACTAAAATATGCTTAATTGAATTCTGTTTAAACAAAGTATCGTATATGGGTAATACCGCACCACCGGGATATCCAAATACAACTTCTACTCCTTGTTCAGCTAAGCTTTTTAGAACAATTTCAGCACCTGTAATTTCTTTGCTCATTGATTTTAGCTCATAGGCTGTGGATAAAATAAAATCAATAAATTAGTTCAATTTTGGTCTAAATTAATGGATTTTAAGTCAATTTCGTCTGGAAATTGATCAAATTTTTTAAAAATATTAAGATTTGAAGATCTCCACCAGGTGTGTTGTCTTTTTACATAGTTTCTTGTTACTTGCTGAATTTTAGAAATACATTCCTCAATTGATACTTCGTTATTAAGATAAGATTGAATTTCAGGAACTCCGTGAGCTTTCATTATTGGTAAACTATTATTATAGTTTAGTTTAAGCAAATTTTTGACTTCCTCTATCGCACCATCTTCCATCATTAAGTGTGTTCTATGATCTACTCTTTTATAGTTTTCTTTTCTATCTGGAAGAAATAATAATATTTTGTAATTTTTTACATTAATAAAATTTTTATTTTTATTTTTTTTCCAGTCACTAAATTTTTTCTTAGTAAAAAAATTTACCTCCCATATTCTTCTTATTCTTTGAATATCGTTAGGTGCAATATTAATCATTGCATCACTATCAAGCTCTTTAACTAAATTAAAAAAATTTTCCTTACCAGTTTTTAAAATTATTTTATCTGATTCTTTTTTTACTTTTTCTGGGATTGATGGAATAGAAACTATTCCATTAATTAAAGATTCTATGTAAAGACCTGTACCTCCAACTAAAATAGGGCTTATATTTTGATCAAGCAAATAATTAATTTTTTTTGATGCTTCCTCACACCATTTTTGAACATTAAATCTAACATCACCTTTTACAAAACCATAAAGATGGTGATTTATTTTTTTTTGATCATTTATAGTTGGTCTAGCAGTTAAGATACTTAACTCATGATAAATTTGCATACTATCAGCATTTATAATCTCACCATTTAGTTTGTTAGCTAGATTTAAAGCAAATTTTGATTTTCCTGATGCAGTTGGTCCTAATACAAAATAGATTTGAGTTTTCAATTATTCTTAAATTTAATTGTTACCCAATTTTGCTCATCATCTCTAATTATTTTTAGTAATAATGAGGATCTGCCTGTTTTTTCTAAGGAATTTACTAATTCTTCAAATGAATTCATATTGTTAATAACCTCTCTGTTAACTTCTGTGATTATGTCTCCGTTTAGCAAACTACTATCAATGTCCTCAATTGAAATTACTTTAACCCCACTTTCATGATCTTCAATAGTAATTCCTAAGGAATCTATTTTTAAATTTCTTTCAATATTTGAAGTTGTTTTTCTTTCCGTTACTACCTCTCCAGGTAATTCTCCTAATATTACCTCAATATTAATTCTTTTATTTTTTCGCCAAACTTCTAAGATTGCAGTAGAGCCTACATCTGATTCTGCCACAACTCTTGGTAAATCAGGCATCTTTTTAATTTCTATATTGTTAAATTTTAAAATTACATCGCCTGGTTCTAATCCAGCAGTTTTGGAAGGTCCATTAGGATTGACATTTGATATAAATGCACCTTTTTGATCAGGTAATCCGAGACTTTCTGCAAAATCCTTTGTAACGGGTTGAATTTGTACACCTAGCCAACCCCTCTTAGTTTTTCCAAAATCTTTTAATTGTTGAACTATTTTTTTGGCACTGTTCGCAGGTATTGCAAATCCTAAACCAATGCTTCCACCTGTTTGCGAAACAATTGCCGTATTAATTCCTATTACTTCCCCATCTAAATTAAATAATGGTCCACCGGAATTACCACGATTAATAGATGCATCGGTTTGTAAAAATTTAACATATGGTCCACTGCCTAAATCTCTTGAGATGGCTGATATAATACCTGCTGTGACAGTTCCTCCTAAACCAAGAGGATTTCCAATTGCAATTGACCAATCTCCGACTCTCATCTTGTCTGAGTCTCCCCAACCAACATATGTAAGTTTTTTGTTTTTAGGATCAATTTTCAATACAGCTATGTCTGCTTTGGGATCCCTTCCAAGTAATTCAGCTGTAAACTCTGTTTCATCATTTAAAATAACAGTTATTTCATCAGCTCCTTCAATTACATGATTATTTGTAACCACTATACCATCTTCACTTATTATAAAACCTGACCCAAGTCCTGTCATTGGTCGTTGTGATCGTCTTTGATCACGGTCAAAATATTCTTTAAAAAAATCATCAAAAGGAGATCCCTCTGGAAATTGTGGTATTTGATTTTGGTTATTATTTTCAACAATAGTAGTTGATGCAATACTAACTACTGCAGGAGATAATTGTTCTACCAAATCAGCAAAACTCTCAGGTACAGCAAGCAATGGTTTCCAAAATAAAATAGAAATTAAGAATAAGAATTTAATTCTCATATTAATTGTCATAGTATTTGAACGTGAAATAAATAAGGCACAGTCCTAGAAGAGCAAAAAATAAACTAATATTTTTTATAGTTTGTGGATTAATAAGAGAAAGCATATCAAGATATTTCTTTGAATTGTTAGCTAAGAAAAAATAGAGCATGCCTTCAACGATCAGCACTAGACCTATGCTTATTAGTAATACTTCAAACATTAATTTTGGATATCTATTTCACCAAAAAATTTTTCACAAACTTCCCCAGGAGCAATTACCATGGACATCTCTGTATCTCCAAAAGTATCTTTACAAGCTTGCATTGTTCTTAAGAAATCAAAAAATTCTTCATCACGACTATAAGCATCACCTAATATTCTATTTTTAGCAGCATCTCCTTCACCTCTTAGTATTGATGACGTTCTTTCAGCTTCGGCCAGAATTACTGTTTGTTGTCTATCTGCTGATGCAACAATTTCTTTAGAAAGTTCTTCACCTTCTGCTCTTAATAAATTTGCTTCTTTTTCACGTTCAGAACGCATTCTTTGATAAACGTTGTTAGATACTTGTTCAGTTAAATCTGTTCTTCCAATTCTGATATCCACAATTTTAACACCAAAAGAATCCTCATTAACCTTTATTTGTTTTTCAATTTCATTCATGATATTAATACGTTCATCACTCAATAGTGATGTTAAAGAGTATTGTGCAATTACACCTCTTACTGCTGCGTTTATAATTCTGCCAAATCTATCTGAAAAAGTAGTTTCATTTCTAACTGTTTGATAAAATTTTAGAGGATCAACAATGTTGTATCTAGCAAATGAATCAACTATGATTCTTTTTTGATCTGAAAGTATCATTTCTTCTGGTTGAGGATCAAGATTTAGTAATCTTGAATCTAAAAAAACTGCATCTTGAATAAATGGAATTTTAAATTGAAGACCAGGCTTAGTAACGACTTTTCTTGGATCACCAAATTGAAGAACTAAAGCTTGCTTAGTTTCATTTACAATAAAAAAAGCTCCAGTGAATGTGAGGAAAAGAATAAATAAAACTAAAACTATAAGTAAATTTCTTGCACTAAATCTCATCTTAATTATTTCCTGACTTTTTAAGTTCATTTAATGGAAGGTAAGGAACCACACCCTGTCCATTTCCAGTGTCATCTAAAATTATTTTATTCTTACCCTCTAAAACTTCTCTTAAAGTTTCTAAATAAATTCTTCTCTTAGTTACTTCTTTCGCATCTTTATAACTATTGTAAACATCTATAAAGTTTTGTGCCACACCTTCAGCTTGTTTAACTACCTGCTCTTTATATGCTGTGGCAGCTTCAACGAGTTTGGCTGCTTCACCACGAGCATTAGGTACAATTCTGTTTAAATAAGTGTTTGCTTCGTTAACTAATCTTTCTTTATCTTGTCTTGCTCTTTGAACTTCATCAAAAGCATCAATAACTTGATCAGGCGGATCAACACTTTGAAGCTGTACTGATTGAATTAAAACACCACTCTCGTAGGAATCTAAAACTAGTTGTAATTCATTTCTTACAACCTGCTCAACCTCTTGACGGCCTTCTGTAAGTAAGAATTGAAGATCTCTTTGACCCACAACTTCACGTACAACACTTTCAGACATATCTTTAACAGTAAGTTCTGGATTTCTAAGCTTAAATAAAAAATTTCCAGCGTCTTTAATTTTGAAGAGTACTGTGAATGCAACGTCTGCTATGTTTTGATCACCCGTAAGCATTAAACTTTCTTCAATAACTTTTCTCTCTGCATTTGAATTTGAGCCAAAACCAAGATCACTTGCACTTCTAAATCCAACGTTAATTTTTCTAATTACTTCAACTTTAGGTGTAACAGTTTGACCGATTGGAGTTGGAAAAAAGTAGTGTAATCCGGGCTCGGTTGTTTGACCATTCCATCTTCCAAATAAAAGCTCTACACCTTGCTCATCAGGCTCAACTCTATAAAAACCGGTAGCTAACCATAGTAAAACAGCTACTATTATAAATATTGAAAGGTTACGTCTGCCACCAAATTTAAAATTGCCAAATCTGTCTTTTGCTTTTCTAATGGAATCTTCAAAATCTCTTTTGTTTGGACCGTCTCCAGACCCTCCTGAACCCCAAGGGTTGTTATTTCCACCTGATCCCCAAGGATTATTGTCGTTGTTATTTTTATTCCAGTTCATATATTATTGATAATATTGGCTCTATCTACTAACACTAATTATATTATTTAATAACTAATATTTGGGTAAATCTGGAAAAATCAAGTATGTCTGATGAAATTTTATCTTTAATTTACACATTTTCTAAGAAATTTAGTGATCCTGAAACAAATCTTAGTTTTGATCCTAAAAATCAAAATATTTCAGCAGTTGTAAAAGAGGGGAATGTAAATATTTCTTTACATGTGAAAGGTCAAAAAGAAGATTTGTACCTAAATATCGCAAGATTGCTTAAAAATAATGTTGAGCAAATTTCTGGAGTACTTTCTGTGAATGTAATTATAAACTCAGATGTAGAAAATACTAAAACAAATAATAATGTTAATAAAAGATTTAAAATTGATGCAAAAAATATTGTAGCAATTGCTAGTGGTAAGGGTGGAGTTGGCAAATCAACATTTTCTGTAAATCTCGCTACTGCATTAAGCTCGTTAGATCTTAAGATTGGGTTACTTGATGCAGATATATATGGTCCTAGCATTCCTAGAATGATGGGTATTTCAAAAAAACCTATAATGAATGAAAACAAAAAACTTGTACCTTTAGAAAATTATGGAATAAAATTGATGTCCATTGGCTTTATTCTAAACTCTGAGGCTCCAACAATTTGGAGAGGGCCGATGGTCATGAAAGCATTAGAGCAAATGTTTAATGGAGTTGAATGGGGTGAATTAGATTACCTTATAATAGATCTGCCACCAGGCACTGGAGATGCTCAGCTTACTTTGGCTCAAAGTTCAAAACTTTCAGGATCAATTGTAATTTCTACACCTCAAGATGTAGCTCTTACTGATGCTAGAAAAGGAATAAATATGTTTAAAAAAGTAAATGTTGATATTCTTGGTATTGTTGAAAATATGAGTTATTTCATATGTGATAATTGTAATCAAAAACATTATATATTTTCAAAAGATGGTGTGAAAAAAGAAGCTGAAGAATCTAAAATACCTTTTTTAGGAGAAATTCCTATTGATACAAATTTAAGAATTCAATCAGACAATGGAATACCTGCTTTGATAGATAATCCAGATGGTGAAATTTCAAAAAAATTTATATCAATTGCTAAAAACTTAAAAAAATCTCTAAATTAAACATTCATCAGGGCATCAATTTTTTCATAATGCTGATAGTTTATTAATTTAAAATCATTTACGTTGTATTTAAAAAAATCTTTTGTTTCGAATTGAAGCTCAGGTAATTTTTTAGGCACTCTTTCTAATTGGATTTTAACCTGCTCAAAATGTTCTTTGTAAATGTGAAAATCTCCTAAAGAATGAATAAACGTTCCAACTTCTAATTTACACTCTCTAGCCAACATATGAGTTAAAAGACTATAACTAGCTATATTAAATGGAACTCCTAAAAACATGTCGCATGACCTTTGATATAATTGACAGCTTAATTTGTTATTAGAAATAAAAAATTGTGAAAATGCATGACATGCTGGCAATGACATTTTTTTAATCTCCGGAGGGTTCCAAGCAGAAATTATATGGCGCCTTCCATTTGGATCTTCTTTTAATCCTTCAATTAGATTTAAGACTTGATCTTCTCCATTAAAATTTCTCCATTGAACTCCATAAATTTTACCAACATCTCCTTCAAAGCGAGCTTGTGATTTCCAGTAATCAGCTTGAGCATTTTGTGTCCAAATAGTTTTTTTATCTTTTAAATTTTCTCTTGAATCATTGTATAAAATTTCAGCAAGTCTTCTCTCATCGTCTGAACCTTCGATAAACCACAATAACTCTGAAACTACAGATTTCCATGCTAGTTTTTTTGTCGTTATAGCAGGAAAACCTTTTGATAGATCATAATGCATTTGATAACCAAAAGACTTTCTAACACCACCAGCTCTACTTTCAACATCAGAGCCATTATTATAACAATATCTCAAAGCATCTAGGTATTGTTTCATCTTTCCCAAATCTCAAAATGACAAGTTGAGTCTCCATTTATTTTTTTAATCATTTTCATATTATTTTCTATAGAAGTAACATCTATAAATTTTTCACAATTGTAATTACCGTAGATTCTAGTGAGATAAAATTGTTCTATGGATTTAAAAGTTAAATTTATTATTTCTGAACCTCCAATTATAAAAATATCCATATCTTTATATTCTGATTGAAGATTTTGAATTTGATCATTTATGTTTCCACCAAAGTAATAATCAGCCCCTTCTATTAATTCTTTATCTTTGCTTGTAATTAGAACATTTATTCTAGATTTTAGAGGCGTAGGCATAAAAGGATCTTCCCAAGTCTTCCTACCCATTACAACGACATTATTTATAGTATTTTCTTTAAACCATTTTAAGTCAATTGAATTTTTTGGCCAGGGCATACTTTGGCCCTTACTTATCCCCCCTTTTTCATCTACTGCCATTATTGCTTTGATCATATTTTTTTATTTTATGTCTTAATTAGTAACAATTTTTTTTTTTAATTGCTAGGTTTCAAGACAAAACTTTCAAGTATAATTAGTTTAAGGTATAATGAAAACGTTGCTTTGCAACTAAGATAATAAATGCTTTGTGCAATAAGTTATTCGGACCCGGGGGCGGTACCCGGCGTCTCCACCAATATGGGGACGAAATAGGTTTGACGGTAATTCAAAGACAAAGACTTTATCCGGTATTGTACCACCGTTATCGGGCTATTTTATAAAAGCTAACGATAATAGATTAGCACTTGCTGCCTAGGTTCTAGGTGAGCGCGGTTAGGGGCACCGAGCAACAGAACGCCCCATTTTTTAAATATTATCTAACCAAATCAACAATTTCTTTTAAAAACCTCTCTACGAAGTTTACTACGAAGTTACTACGAAGGAAAATATATAATTTATTATTAGGTAATGTTAATTGTCAGATTTATTTAAACAAATTAATTGATAATGAATTATGAGTCTGAACTAACTGGAGGTCATCCAAATTCACTAGGTAATACAATAAAAGTTGTTGAACATGTTATTGTTAAAAAAAATAGAATTAATCCATTAATTAAGTGTTATTCAAGCACAGACCAAATAGTAAGATTAAGAACATCAAATGCTTTTAAAAGAATATTTAGACAAAAACCAGAATGGTTTTTAGATTTTAAACATATTTTCTTAAACAAAATTTCAAAAATAAAACAATCTTCCACACAATGGACCTGCGCTCAATTATTTTCAGAATTAGTTAATCAATTAGAAAATAAAGAACAAAAAAAAGCAAAAAAAATTGTATCTGATTATCTTAATAATTCCAGTGATTGGATTGTTTTGTGTCAATCAATGAATGCTCTAATAACTTTCAATAAAATTGATAATAAAACAATAAAAGAAAATATAAAAATTATTAAAAAACTTTCAAAAGATAGAAGAAAGGCAGTTTCTAGACTAGCAAAGAAATTATTATCCTTAATTAAAGAATAAAAAAGACTACGAAGAACTAAAACAAGAAATCTGACAAATAAAGAAAACTTACTACGAAGTTTCTACGAAGAAGTTTCCAAAAGTCCTTATTTTCTGTTAATAATGATTTAGTAGTCGTTATACAGAACGCCCCACTAGTTTTTCGCATATTCTATATCAGAGTTCATTCTTTCTAGATTGCTCTAACGTTGTGCCGTTTTGGTGCCGTTTGAGAGAAAGAAAAAAGGACTATGGGCAGTTTAAGAAAGTATAAAAAAAAGTGGCGAGCAGAAGCTAGACACAATGGAAAATATGTAAGTAAAAGTTTTCAATCTAAAGGCGATGCATCTAAATGGTTAAGAGATACAGAACTAGCTTTAGAGAAAGAACAGTTTCAAGATTTTAGAGATAGCGCACACTTAACCATGGCGCATTTGATTACTCGTTATCGAGATGAGATCACGCCAAACAAGAAAGGTGCTAGATCAGAAGTTTATAAGTTAAATTTTCTTATACGTCAGCCGATCGCAAGAACGAAAGTTTTAAGATTGAGCACGAAGATGGTTATTGATTTTAAAAACGATTTAAAGAAATCAAGAGCACCAGCTACCGTCAATAAATACATCCATTACTTTTATACGGTTTGGGAAACTGCACGATTAAACTGGGGAATATTACTTCCGCCAAATAATCCGACGACACTCGTCAAGAAAGAAAAGGTTATGACAAAGATTGACAGAATATTAACGTATGAAGAACAAGATAAATTATTATTAGCATGTAAAAAAGTGGACTAGATCAATTATCAGACATAGTAGAGTTCGCTTTAGAAACTGCGATGAGGTTTGGTGAAATTACCAGACTACAAGTAAGAGATATTGATTTTGATAAATCGATTGCAAGTTTACATGATACAAAGAACGGTGATAGCCGAGATTGTCCATTAACAATTAGAGCTTTAGATATTTGTTCTAAATATAGATTTAAAGATAAGGTTTTAGAATTTAGAGATCACCAGACTTTATTTCCAATACATAGAGATAAGTTCAGACATTACTTTGAACAAGCTTGTAAGAGAGCGGGTATAAAAGATTTTAGGTTTCATGATTGTCGTGCTACCAAAATTACAAGACTATTCCAAGACGGATGGGATGTGAGTAGTGTTGCAGTAGTAAGCGGTCATAAAAGTTGGTCGGAGCTTCAGAAGTATACGAGAATAAAAGCTATCGAATTAGTTGAAAAGATTAATGAGAAAAAGAAATCGTAAGAATAAAGTTAGTAAATAACCAGAACACTTAACAATCTCCTTGGTTGGTTTTAGAACTAAAAAGTAACAGCATATATTTGAAAAAATATACCGCACATTATAGCGCCTCCTAAACCAAAAAATAAATATGCCGTAAAAGTTGCTCTATTGACCAGTGACCAAACAGCAGTCATAGCTGGTATACTAGAAATAGCACCTCCCACAAGAAAGGCTAATGCCCCACCTGCACTTAATCCTTGTTCTAGCAATCCTGATACTACAGCGGGAGCTGCATAGGAATTCAGGTAGGCGGGAACACCGATGAATGCTCCGACAACAATAGAAAATAATCCATTTCCTCCCACGATGCTTCCAATTAGTTGTGTGGGAATATAAATAATCATGATTGCTTCAAGCAGATAGGCTAGTGTTAACCATTTAAGTAGAAATATTCCATTTGAGGAAAACTCAGACCAGAAAAATTGCATGCGTTGTTTGTCTTGCCAAAACTTCCAAATAGTTTTGTTCGTAAAAGATTTTACCGAACAGCAACTTTGTGCATTATTCATTACTTTTAATGGAGAGCTAAATAATCCCATTTTTGAAAATATAAAAATACCAAAACCTCCTAATAAACCTAGAAAGAGAGCTGAGAGAGTTTTGGCTATTGCGAATTCCCAGCCAAGCGCAGAGGCAGTGATTAATAATGCAGGCGGGTCTATTAACGGAGATGACAACCAAAATGCCATAACCGCTGAGAGAGGTACACCTAATGCTAACATACTGGCAATAAATGGAATAACTTCACAAGAACAAAAAGGGGCAAGCCCGCCAACTATAGTGGCCAAAAAAATCATATTAATTTCTCTTCCTTGAAACGATTTGGAAATAATACGTTCAGCACCCGATGCTTTAAGAGAAGCAATTAATAAAATAGCAATCAAGATAAAAGGAATAGTTCCTATTAGAGCAGATAATGCTTTGGTGATGATGGACGGCAAATTACTTATATCCATGATGCCAATAATCAAAACAATAGATAAGGTAATCAACCAGACTGATTTGATTTTTTTATAATTTGAATGAAAAAAATTAGCTGAGATGAAGTTTGCGTAGTTCATGCAGTTTTTCTTTTTGGAGTTTGTTTTTCATTACGACAACATTCCTTTAATACATAGCTTGCAAGTAATTCTGCTTGATGAAAATTTGCGTATGTAAAAATGGATCGTCCTTTTTTTTCTTGATGGATGAGTTCAGCATTCTCCAAAAATCGTAGATGATGAGCAAGCGTGGATAGAGGAATATCTAGCTGCTCTTGTATTTCTCCAACCGATAATCCGGTGTTCCCAGCTTTTACGAGTTCTAGAAAAACAGCTAAACGTGGAGTGGAACCAATAGCTTTAAATCCCTTAGCTATTAAATCAATTTTTTTCATAATGATATAACTAGTAATATAGTTATATTAAAATGTCAATTTAGCAAATAATGGCAATGAGGGACACGCACATAAGACATCTTTACCTGAAGATACTCCAAAAGCTCAAAAATTAGCTGCTAAAATTGTTCACAACGGAATGTATGCCTTGTTAACAGGCACCGTGTTATCAGGATTATTAATTGGTTTCTTATTTTGGATTGAACTTAGAGATGGAATTTTAATTAATATTGTTATTTTTTTTCACGAACTAAACATTAATTTACTTTATTGGTTAATAGGCATTCATATATTAGCAGCAACTTATCATCGTTTAAAAAGAGATGGTGTTTGGAGCTCAATGGTGCCTTTTTTTAAAGAAAAAAACCACAAATAAATTTTTAATTTAATAAAATTATTTTTTTAATTTTTCCCATTGGGATTAGTTAATTTTTTTTATATAATTTTAAACGTTATCATTTGAGGTAAATTGTGTTGTAGGCAACATTATAACATCCATAATTATTATTTAGGGGGTGTATGGTTAAATAAAAAAGTAAATAAAAAAGTAAAAAGTTTAACAAGCGACGCCGCCGAAGGCGGCGGAGCCGACGGACCTATTTGCCCTTTTAGATTCCATTTTTTACACGTGGGTGAGCTTGTAACAAGTTGCCATAGTGATTTGTTATTTCCATTTTACAGAATCATTCATCCCATAATTATGGGAATCTAAACCACCAAATACGTCCACCGAGCATAAATAATTTGTGCCGTTTCTGTGCCGTTTGAATTACCAATTTTCTTGGTTATGTGGTATGAACTTTTTAAGAAAGGATTGGCAAATTTGTTAGAGTTTGCTTAAACTTTTGGGCTAAGCTTTGTGCCGTTTTGCATGAGCCCCGTCACACGCACCGAGCAACAGAACGCCCCACTCATAAATCTAGTTTTTGGCTTCTAGCTTATCCTTTCTTACAAATGCTCCAACATCACGCGTCATATACGCGTAAAAAAAATTAAAATATTCATGACTATATTAAATTTACCTAGTATAAAAAAGAATGGTCTTAAATAATAATATTAAAAAAATTTTTTACTACTCGTATTATTTATTTACCCTATGGATTATTTATGACTTCGGAAGTGTTCTAATAAGACCTTTTTTTCTAGATCATTGGCCAGTATTAGTTTTTTGGAATACAACTTTTGAAATGTATCCATTTAGTTGGGCTTTAGCGGTAATATTCATTACAATCGCTTTTTTGATAAGGAAAAAATAGAAGTATCTAAAATTTACTTTTTTTAATCTTTCTCTGTTCTTCTTCAAAAATATATGAATTTTTTATTTGGTAATAAACTTTAAAATTAGAGATAAAACCATCTAATTCATGACAAGGGGAACTATCGAATTCATAAATAAATTGAGCATTATCTAAAATAAATTTGTAGGTTTCTCGTTTCGTTTTTTCTGCATCAAAATGACATTGTCTTTCTATAGCTTCATATTTTTGACCAACGAATTGAATATCAAAAATTTGAATTTGATTTTCAAGAATTGTATTTTCATAAATTGGCTCATTATTTGTTAATTTTTTTCCTTTTAATAAAAATAAATTAGATAATTTATTTGAATATTCTTGTGCATCCTCTTCTTTGCTAGTTTCTAAATAGATTTTGCCTAATCTAATTTCTGTTAATATATCACTATCAAGTCTAAGCCTTCTTTCAAATTTAATACCTTCAATTTCATAATAAGCATTATCAAAAATCAAAGTATATTCGGGCCCGTATTCACCTTCAGACTTTATTGATAATGACTTTACTTCTATTCTTGATAAAACTTCATCCTTGGTCATCCCAAGTTTAAGATTTTCATGAGACAAAATTGTTGTTTGTCCATAAAGTTCAAATGAGATCAATATAGATAAAAATATTAGCAAATAAAATTTAATTGAATAGACGGTAAGCTTATAAATTCTATTATTCATTAATTTGAAATTTAATTTTTATTTTATTTAATAAATTTTCATTATCTCTTATTAGATCTGCTCTTTTGTTAAGACCCTCTAATCCTATATTTTTATATATATCAAGATGCAAGCAATCATTAATATGGGAAATAATGGGTTTTTTATCGCACAAAATATAAACGTGAACCTTTTTTAAATATTCAATTAATTTTTCCTTATTTAAATTTAAATAATCTTTTGGATCAATTTGTAAATCTATAGCATGATACCAATTTTTAATTTCATATTCTCTTAAAACTGTAAGTCCGTAAATTTTTTCTTTTCCAGCAAACATAGTTTTAAAGCAAAATATTTTATTATTTTTTATAAAATCTATAGCCTCATTAGAATTCATAAAATTATTACTATCATTAGAATAAGAAAAATGCCCTAAGTTTACGCGTCCATTACGCGTCATTTTTATTAAAAATTTCATTTTTTGAGGATTAAATGATATAACTTTTTTAACAAAGAATGAGCGAATTAGCTAGAGATTGCTTATTGTTTTGGGTGTTTGTTCACGCGTCATAAAAGGAGCACTAGTTCCCGCACCGAGCAACAGAACGCCCCACTATAATCTTGAATTTTGATTTATTTATCCAGTTTTTTTTAAAATACTCCAGGTTCACCTATAATATTAGCTTAGGAGAAGATATTATTTTTTATTTTTTTTAAAATTAAATTTAATTTTTCGATAATCCCTCTTTTACTTTTATGAATTTTAATAAAAAAATTAATTATTTTTTTATCTATTTTATTCTCACGTAATAAAAAAATAGCCTCTTCTTCAAAATTTAAACTAGATAATAAAATGGCCATTTTGTATATATCTTCTTCTTTTTTATCATTATGTTTTGTAAAATCTTTAATAAATAAAATATCTGACCAAATTAATTTATTTATTTTTCTTTTTTTAGGATTTGAAATTCTCCCAGTTGTATTTTTTTCAAAATTTACAATTTTAAAACCATTAATTGATAATAATTTAATTATATCACTAAAGATGCCCTGGTTTCTATAAATTTGAATAAATTCTACAGTCATAGAAATTAAATTTATTTTTCTAAAGTTGTTTTCATCTAAGTCTTTTAAAATATCAAAACCTTGACCTTGAACCATTAATCTTAAATAATCTATGCATTCAATTTTATTTATTTTAATAAAATCACTAAATTTAACAGTTTGAATTTCTTTTTTATTTACTATTTCAAATCGATTGTCATAACCTCTCCAATTAATAATATTTTCCATATGAGGTTCTAAAAAAGAACTTCCATGTGTTGCTTTCAAAATATTGAAGATTTTTTTATTTCCATCATAAACAGCATCTTTAAACGTACTAACACTTTTGAAATATTTTTTAAGATTTTCAATTTTTTGGTTTTGTTCAATTGCTGGATCTATTAATTTTAAATTAAATTTATTTGCAATTGCTTTATCAACAGTAAAATTATTTATTCCAACAGATGAAGTTGTGCTGGTAATAAGAAAATCATATCCTGAACCTATATCTAAATACTCAAAACTATCTATTTTTAAATCTTCAATTAATTTTTTATATTTCATTTTTTAAAGAGTTTTTTTCTTTCAAAAAAGGCACCATTGAGCTCCAAACACCATCTCTTTTTAAACGATGATAGGTTGCTGCTACAATATGTATACCAATAAATAAATAGAGCAAATTAATATTTAGTTCGTGAAAAAAAATAACAATATTAATTAAAATTCCATCTCTAAGTTCTATCCAAAATAAAAATGCAATCAATAACCCTGATAACACAGTGCCTATTAATAAAGCATACATACCGTTGTGAACAATTTTAGCAGCTAATTTTTGAGCTTTAGGAGTATCTGCAGGTAAGGATGTCTTTTGTGTTGTTTTCATATAAATTAGACGGATTAATAGAAGAAACAGAAAAATTACTGCAAAAATAATTTCAAATCTAAAAAATGCTTGGTCTTCAAGCTGATTAATATCATCTACTTGCTTTGCTACACCATAAACAAATAAAAGAACAAACCCCCAATGAAATAATTTTGCAATTTTACTATATTGCGAATTATTTTTATCTAAACTCATAAATTTTATTGCAATACTTTAAATATTTAATAAAAAAATAAAACAGAAATGATTGAATATCAAAAAATACTCGATAAGAATATGCTAAATGTATTTAAGGATATTCTCAAAAACATAAAAGATAATGGATTATCAAATAATAATCATCTCTACGTTACATTTTTAACAAATGATAAAAACGTTGAATTACCTAATTGGTTAAAACAAAATTACCCCCAAGAAATGACAATTATTATTCAATATGAATATTATGATCTAGAAATAAATAAAAATAATTTTTCTATCACACTGTCATTTGACGATATTAAAACAAACTTAAAAATTAATTATAATGCCATTGTTTCATTTGCAGATCCCTCAGCTAATTTTGGTTTAATTTTGCAAAAAAATAAAATTCAGAAGAAAGTAAATAAAAAATTGGAAAATAATAAATCAAAAAAAGATAATATAATTAATTTTTCAAATTATAAAAAAAATTAATCTAAGTAATAATGCTCAATTAATTCACCATTTTGGTAGTCTATACATAATGGGCTACCTGTTGGTAGTTCTATTGAAGATATTTCTTCAGGTTTGTACATACCAACTTTAATCATAATTGCTCTTAAGGAATTACCATGTGCTGCAATTAAAACATTTTTTTTATTTAAAATATGTGGTTGTATTGTTTCAGTAAAGTAAGGAGAAACTCGATCTACCACATCCTTGAGACTTTCCCCATTTGGAGGCGGTGTATCATAAGATCTTCTCCATATGTGTACTTGTTCTTTCCCAAATTTATCAGCAGTTTCAGCTTTATTTAACCCAACTAAATCTCCATAATCCCTCTCATTTAGATTTTGGTTTTTTTCATAAATTAATTTTCCATTTTTATATAAATTTTCTATCTCTGATGCCTTTATAGCTATTTCTGCTGTTTTATTTGCTCTTTCTAAAACACTACTAAAAACTTTATCAATTTTTATATTATGTTTTTTTAATAAATGTCCTGCATTATTAGCTTCATTAATACCTTTTTCAGTTAATGGAACATCTTTCCAGCCAGTAAATCTATTTTCTAAATTCCACTGACTTTGACCATGTCTAAGTAAAACAAGTTTGTTCATAAGTTACTTATAATATGTTATAAAGAGTTTGTTAAGTAAGTAATGGCTAATAAAAAAAGAATAGAATTTGATAGTTTAGGTTCCAAAAAAATTGATAAAAATAAACTTTGGGGTGCGCAAACTCAAAGATCCTTAGAAAATTTTATAATTGGCAGTGAAAAAATACCGTCAGAATTGATTGTCGCATTGGGTCAACAAAAGAAAGCAGCTGCGGAAGCTAACATGGAACTAGGTGTAATAGATAAAAAATTGGGATCATTAATATCAAAAGCTTGCGATGATATTATAAATTTAAAACTTATTGAAGAGTTTCCATTATCAGTATGGCAAACTGGATCTGGAACTCAAACTAATATGAATGCAAATGAAGTAATTAGTAATCATATTATCAAAAAATTAAAAGGAAAAATTGGAAGTAAAAAACCTATTCATCCAAATGATCATGTAAATTTATCTCAATCATCAAATGATACCTTTCCAACAATTATGCATGTTGCAATTAATGAGTTGTCAATAAAAGATTTGATTCCAAATCTAAAAGACTTAATAAAAGAATTTCAAAAAAAGAAAAAAATATTTCAAAATATAATTAAAATAGGAAGAACGCATACTCAAGATGCAACGCCAATTACTTTAGGTAATGAATTTTCTGCTTTTTGCACTCAATTACAAGCTTGTTTAAAAAGAATAGAAGTTTCAAAATTAGAATTAAAATATCTTGCTCAGGGTGGCACTGCTGTAGGTTCTGGAATTAATGCACCAAAAAAATTTGATAAAGTATTTTGTAAATATTTGAATAAACTTACTAGGGATAATTATAAACCTGCTCAAAATAAATTTGAGTCTTTAGCTTCTCATGACCCACTAATTAATTTTTCAAATTCTTTAAAAACTTTATCAATTTCATTATTAAAAATAATAAATGACATTAGATTTTTAGCATCTGGACCTAGATCAGGTTTAGGAGAATTGATATTACCAGCAAATGAACCCGGATCATCAATAATGCCAGGAAAAATAAATCCAACTCAAATTGAAGCATTGAGTATGGTCTGCGTTCAAGTAATTGGAAATAGTACAACAGTAGATATTGCAGGTTCAAATGGTCACTTTCAATTAAATGCGTATAAGCCAGTTATAGCCTTGAATATAATTCAATCTATTAATCTTATTAATGATGGAATAAAAAGTTTTAATAAAAATTGTTTAAAAGGATTAAAGGCAAATAAAATAATGATTGATAATCATTTAAATAATTCTTTAATGCTTGTAACTGCCCTAAATAAAACTATTGGATATGATAATGCAGCAAAAATTGCAAAAAAAGCATTTAATGAAAATTTGACTCTTAAAGAAGCAGCATTAAAATTAAAATTAATTTCTGAAAAAGAATTTGATAAGATAGTTGATCCAAAGAAAATGATTTAACTAAATATATTCGTAGTTATTTTTATCAGCAAATAAAGACCTTAATAATAAGTTGTTTAGATGATGACCTGATTTGTTACCTAAAAAATATCCATGAATTGGAGCTCCTGCTAAATATAAATCTCCTATAGAATCAAGAATTTTATGTCTTACAAACTCATCCTTAAAGCGCAATCCATCTGAATTAAGTATTTTACTTTCTCCAACAACAACAGCGTTATCTAAAGAACCCCCTAGTGCTAAACCATTTGATCTAAGCATATCGACATCTCTTTCAAATCCAAAAGTACGTGCTGATGCAATATCAGTTTTATAGTTTCCGTTTACAAGTTGTAGTTGACAGCTTTGTTTACTGACTAATTTACTAGGAAAATCAATTTCAAAATCAATTGAAAATTGATTATTTGGTCTTAATTCTACAGATGAGTCGTTATTTTCTACTTTAATATTTTTTTTAACTTTTAAAATTTTTCTTCTTTTATTTAAACTTTGGGTGGATGTTTGATCAATAAGATCAACAAACTTTATTGAACTTCCATCCATTATTGGGACTTCTGGTCCATCAATTTCAATTTTGATATTATCTATGTGTAGTCCAGACAAAGCACTCATCAAATGTTCAATTGTTGAGACACTTGCGCCATTTTGATTACTTATAGTTGTGCTTAATTTTGTATTAGTTACATTTGACCATATAGCTTCAATGATGTTATTTTTATTCAGATCCTTTCGGATAAACTTTATTCCATAATCAGCTTCAGCAGGATATAACTTCATTGTAACATCTACTCCTGAATGCAATCCTATTCCATTAATTGATACTGGTTCAGCTATTGTTTGTTGATTTTTAGAAATATTTAATATGTCTATCATTTTAAAAAAGTGCTGTTTTCAGCACTTTTTTTTTACATATTTTTGACGTTCTTAACAACTAACCTAATATTTCAAAATATTGCAGATAATAGTTTATTTACTAATTAGCCTGTCTTCTAAGGAAAGTTGGTATATCTAAAAGTTCTTCCTCTGTTTCCTGATTGAACTCATCATCTATTTCAGAATTTTCACTCTCTTCAGCACTGAATTCCTCTTTTTTAACAATACTTAAATTATCATCTTCAGAATTGTTATCCTTAGAGTCATTTTCTTCAATCTTTTCCTCTGAAGAGGCAAAAACAGGTTCAGTCTTTGTAATAATATCATTTTCTACAGCTGTATCTTCAGATTTATTTTCAGTAGAAAGGGTATCAAATAAACTTAACCTTCTTACACTTGCTTCATTTGTTTTATCTATATCAATAGATGAGCTTGATACTTCCCCAGAGATATTATCAGTTTCAATTTGATCTAAAGTTTCTGTAACTTCATTTTGAACAAATGCCTTATCATTAATACTTTCTTCGAAGCTAGAAATCTCTATTTGGTTAGTATTTGTTTGCTCATCTACATGAATATTATCAGAACTTTGATTATTGAGCTTTCCTTCATTTGCTATGTCATTAATCTCTTCATCTAGAATGCTCCCATCTTGTGAAAAATTTTCCTGTAAGATAGTACTTTCAGACAATAACTCAGATTTTTCTATATCTTGTTTATAAATATCATTATTTATATTTATTGGTGCAAAGCTTTCTATCGGTTTAGTTGATTTATTATTGTTTGCGTCAATGCCTGTAGCAACAATGCTAACTCTAACAACACCTTCAAGTCTATCGTCGCAAGTAGTTCCATAAATAATATTTGCTTCCTCATCTACTTCTTGTTTGATCCTATTTGCAGCCTCATCAACTTCATACAATGTAATGTCTTTACCGCCGGTAATATTTATTATTAGACCTTTTGCACCTTTTAAGGACACGTCATCAATTAATGGGTTTGCAATAGCTGCTTCAGCAGCTGCAATTGCTCTACCTTCACCTTGTGCTTCACCAGTGCCCATCATAGCTTTACCCATTTCAGACATTACAGTTTTGATATCTGAGAAATCTAAATTTATCATTCCAGGTTGAACCATAAGATCAGTTACGCCTCTAACACCTGCATATAAAACATCATCTGCCATCTTAAATGCATCAGAAAATGTAGTTTTTTCATTAGCAATTCTAAATAAATTTTGATTAGGTATTGTTAATAATGTATCAACATACTGTTGCAGTTCTTCAATTCCTTTGTCAGCTAACTTCATTCTTTGAGAGCCTTCAAAATGAAAAGGTTTAGTTACTACACCTACAGTTAATATTCCTTTTTCTCTTGCTAGTTTAGCAATTACTGGTGCAGCTCCTGTGCCAGTACCACCACCCATTCCAGCAGCTATAAATAGCATATGACTACCCTCAAACTTTTCACTTAGATCTTGAATTGCTTCTTCTGCTGCCTGTCTTCCAATGTCAGGTCTCATTCCCGCACCCAAACCTTTGGTGCTGTTTAATCCTAATTGAATTTTATTTGGACAACTTGAAATTTGTAAAGCTTGTGCATCTGTATTTGCTATTAAAAAATCTACACCTTCTAAATTAGCATTAATCATATTGTTAACTGCATTTCCGCCAGATCCACCTACTCCCAAAACTGTTATTTTGGGATGTAAGTTTTGCCCTACATCTTGTATTGAAATATTGATAGTCATTGTAATCTCCGCCGTTTTAAATAGTTTTTAACGATTTATGTTCGAAATCGTCAATATAATTTACTAGATATAGTATTATCTAAATATACTGATCAAGCCAAGAAAAAAATCCGGATATTCCTCGTTTTTTTGTATTTTTTGACTGATTTGCTAAAAAATCAATTTTAAATAAATCTTGTTCATACAAGATAGATCCAATGATATCGCAAAAATTAGGTTTTTTAAAATTATTATCCAAATTTAATTGTTCTAAGGGACTCGATACTCTCACGCCACTTGCAAAAATTGTTTCTACATATTTTTCAATATTATCCATCATTGCCCCGCCGCCGGTAAGAACTACATTATTTAATTTTTTATTGTTTAAATTATTGTCTTTAATTTTTTGCCATATCATCTCTAAAGTTTCTTCAATACGAGGTCTAATAATAGCATTTAAGCTTGATCTTGTTATTTGCTTAAATGAATTTTTATCACCTGAAATTATTGGAATTTCTATTATTTCATGATCATCGCTGGGCGATGAAACAAGAGAACCGTATAAAGTTTTTAATCTTTCAGCACTAGAAATGTTAGTTGATAAACCTCGAGCAATATCTAATGTAACATTATTACTGCCAACACCTATTGCGTCTCCATACACAAATTTATTATTTTCAAAAACTGATATGGAAGATGTTGAATGACCTAAATCAATACAAATAGTTCCTAATTCTTTTTCATCTTTTGTTAGTGATGATAAAGAAGAAGATAATGGAGAAGGAATATAATTATCGATATTAAGTTTCAATTTTTTGATAACACTGGAAATATTATCTGAATATTTTTTTTGTATATTTATTTTGTAAAAGTTAATTTTTATATTATCTGAGTAATTTCCTATTGGAGCATTAAAATATTGGTTATTATCGATATCGTATGACGTTATATTATTAAATATTTCGAATTGTTCACGGTGATTATTAAAATATTCTGATTGATTAATAATTTTTTTAAGATGTAACTCTGAAATTTTCTCATTTTTTAATTCTATTGCTGAGTTGTAATAATGAGAATTAGAATTCAATAAAGATAGATTAAGATTAATAGAATTTAATTTAGTTTGAGATTGTTTTTCAGCATCTATAACTAAAGATTTAATTTGATCATGTAAATTTTCAAAATTTAAAATAATATTTTTTTTAATGTTATTATTAGGAACACTAGCAATGGATAGTATATTAATATTTTCAGTATTCTTATAATCAGCAATTACACATGATATTTTTGAATTACCAATATCTAGACCAGCTTTAATCATTTAAATTAATTAAGATTGTTTTTTTTACATTTCTTAAGTCATATATTTTTATATTATTAATATCTGTTTCGCTAAGTTTATTTTGTATCTTAATAAAATTCTGTATAGATTTATTTGGATCTTCTTCTGAAAGCAATAATTTCACATCGCTATATAAATTTATATCCCATCTTCTTTTATTGACAAATTCTAAATTCTCAATGTTATATTTTTTTTTAAAATCATTATTTTTTAAAATATTAATTATTGAATTAGCTTTTAAATTTGAGGAATTTCCTTTAAATATAATTAGTGACTGATTAGAAAAATCTGTAATATAAGTTTGATCTATAATTTTTCCATTTTCATCAAAAAAAAAGTAATTATCATTAAAATAATAGATGCCTATTGGCTTATATTCTTCAATCCGAATAAATAGGGTATCTTTAAAATTTGTATTTAAATAAATTTCCTTAACCCAATTGTTTTCTTTAATTGAATTATTAATTTGATCTAATGGTAATAAAAAAATTGAAGAGTCTATATATTTTTGTATTTTATCTTCTACAAATTTTGATTCAATTTTCTCTAAACCTGAAATATCAAATGTTGTAAATTGGTATTGGAAGTTTTCGGAAAAATTTTGAATTAAATTTTTAGAAATCAAAATTATATTATTTTTATTTAAAAATATTAAAAAAGAAAAAAAAATTAAAAAAAAGAAAATACAAAAATAAATCAATAATCTAAAATTTAAGACATATCTTCTTCTATTAATATTGTTCATACTAATAATTCAAATTTTTGATCAAAATAAAAATAATTTCAGAAAATGATAAACCTTTATGAGTAGCTTGTTCGGGTAACAGAGATATAGGAGTAAGTCCAGGTTGAGTATTTGTTTCTAAAAAGAAAATTTTATTTTTTTTTGTATCAAAAATAAAATCAGTTCTTGCAAGTGAATTACAACCTAATATCTTATGAACTTTAGTAGCAAATTTAAGACAATTAGCATAATTTATTTTATTTAACTTAGCTGGCAAAATATGTTTAGCGTAACCTTTTGAATATTTTGCTTTATAATCAAAAAAATTATTTTTCGATTTTATCTCTGTAACAGCAAGTGCGTGAATTTTTTTATCCAATTTAATAGTTGAAACTGTAAGCTCCCTTCCAGATATATACTCTTCTATTAAAATTTCTTTGTGATTAGTAAGTTTACTTTTAAATTCTTCTAAATTAGAAATTAAAATATCAAATTCTTTTTGATTTTTAATTATTTTTATACCAAAACTTGAACCACTTCTATTGGGTTTAATAACAAATTTTTTTAACTTACTTTTGATTATAATTAATTTCTTATCAGTTAAATCATTTAAATTTAAAAGATAATATTTTGGAGACATTAATTTATTTTTAATAATTTCTTTCTTAGATGCAGATTTATTAAAACATAGATTAGATGATTTTATATTTGAATGAGTAAAAGGAATTTTATTTTTTTTTAAAATTTTTTGAGTTTGTCCATCTTCACCAAAAGGCCCATGTAAAGCATTAATGCAAAGAAAATTTTTATAATTAATTATTTTTTTATGAAAGTTTTTAGGATTAACTCTTAATGTCTTAAACTTCAATTTATTTTGATTAAGAATTTTTTGAATTTCTCTAGAGGTTACTAAAGATACATCATGCTCTTCATTATTACCTCCTTCTAAAATTAAAAATTTTTTATTACTCACCTATTATTTTTACCTCCCATTCCAATTTTACATTGAATTTGGCATATACCTTTTCAACAATACTTTTACCTAGGTTTTCTATATCTGTTGCTGAAGCACTTCCCCTATTTATTATAAAATTCGCATGCTTATCACTCACATATGCATCTCCATAATTGGTACCTTTGCATCCTGCTTCCTCAATTAATTTTGCTGCATGAAAATTTTTAGGATTTTTAAAAGTACTGCCAGAAGTTTTATTTTTAATTGGCTGAGATTCTAAACGTTTATTCTTTATTTCGTTAATCTTTTCTTTGATTAAATTTTGATCTCCATAGTTAAAATCAAATATAGCTTTTGTAACTATATCTGTATTATTAATTTTTGAAGATCTATATTTTAGATTTAGTTTATCTTTTGTAATTGTTTTTCTTTGACCAAAATTATCACAAATTTCTATACTATTTATAACATCTACAGTTTCCGAACCATAACAACCAGCATTCATTTTAACTGCTCCACCTATTGACCCTGGAATACCACTATAAAATTCAAAACCCTCTATATTTTGTCTCAATGCATAATTCGATAAATTTATGTCTAAAATACTAGCACCAACTTCAAGTTTGTTATCATTAATATTAATAGTATTAAAACCTTTGCCTAATTTTATAAGAGTTCCATTGTAACCATTATCTCTAATTAAAAGATTTGAACCTGAACCTAATATGTAAAAATTTTCATTATTTATTTCATTTAATATAATTTCTAACTCTAAATTATCTTCAACTATAGCAAATATTTTCGCATTACCGCCTGTTCTGAACCAAGTATGTTTACCAGCATTATAATCTGAGTAAATTTTACTTTTAAGTTTATTAGCTAATTCTATAATTTTTTTTGACATTAATTATTCAAATATTTTTTTGCGATACTTGATATTGAGCCCGCGCCCATAAAAACAATGGTATTTTGATTCATAGTATGAGGTTTCATTAATTTATTTAAATCACCTATGTTCTTTAAATATGTAGTATTTTTATTTTTTTTTAATATTTTAGAAAATATATCTTTTGAAGTTGCACCCTTGATAATCTTTTCTCCAGCTGAATAGGTTTCTAATAAAATTAAATAATCAACTTTAGATAAAACTTTTATAAATTCTCTAATTAGTATTTTAGTTCTAGTGTATCTGTGTGGTTGAAAAACAACTATTACTTTATTATTTAAACTTTTAGCTGCGCTTAATGTGGCCGCAATTTCTGTTGGATGATGTGCATAATCATCGTACACAAAAGACTTATTTTTTTTTCCAATAAATGAGAATCTTCTTTTTACACCAACATAGTTAGTCAACGCATTATTGATATCTTTATTTTTTATTCCATTTAGTTTAGATGCAACAATACTTGCAGCTGCATTTAAAATATTGTGATTTCCGATAGCATTGATAGTAAATTTATAATTAGAAGAATGAATAATTTTATTGTTTATTTTTAATTTAAAGGAAGTTTTTAGTTTGTTTTGAATAATGTCAAAGATTAATACATCTGCTTTTTTATTTTTTATTGAATAAGTTAAAATATTTCTAGTTTTTATTTTGTTAATTAGTAATTTAAGATTCTTATCATCGTAACACATTATTGTGGTTCCATAAAATGGAAGCAGATTTATAAATTTTTCAAATGCATTAATTAAATTTTTTTTTGATTTATAAAAATCCATGTGTTCAACGTCTAAATTAGTAATAATTGATATTTGATGTGGGAGTTTTAAAAAGGTGCCATCACTTTCGTCTGCCTCAACAATCATCCATTCCCCTTTTCCATAGCGATTATTTTTGGAAAAAGAATTTATAATACCACCATTAACAATAGTAGGGTCCAAACCTGCTTCATTAAAAATGTTTCCAACCAAACTAGTAGTAGTAGTTTTTCCATGAGATCCAGCAATGGCAATAGATTTTTTATTTTTCATTAATTCTGAAAGCATATCAGCTCGAGAAAGAACAGGGATTTTTTTAATATATGCCTCTTTTATTTCAGGATTATTTTTTTTTATAGCTGATGAATAAACAACGGCATGGGCATTTTTAATATTTTTTTTATTATGTCCTAAAAAAAATTTTACACCTTTTTTCTTTAATCTTTTTGTGTTGTCGTTTACTGATATATCACTACCCTGAATCAAATATCCTTTATCTAACATCAATTCTGCAATACCAGACATCCCTATTCCTGAAATACCTATAAAATGAATTTTACTTTTAATTTTCATTTAGTATTAATTTATAAATTAAAGTGTTAGAGTTTTTAACTTGAATCATATTAAATTTTTTATTCATTGATTCTAATTTTTTTGTATTACTATATATTTCATAAATATATCTTTTTGCTTTGTCTAAATCATCATTATTTTGATCGATAATAATAGCTAAGTCATGTTTAGCTAATATTTTAGCATTAAAAAATTGATGGTTGTCTTTTGAAGAAGGTAGGGGAATTAATATCGAGGGAAGTTTAAAATTAATTAAATCACCAATTGTGCCTGCTCCAGCTCTACATATTGCTAAATTAGTATTATCTAGTATTTCATCTATATTTATAAAAAAATCTTTTAAAATGATTGGTGATTTAATATTTCTTAATTTTTCCTCTTGTTTTTTTATCAAATGTTTAGAACACTGAAATATAAATTTAGTTTTTATAATTTTATCATTATCTATAATTTTAATTAAATTTGTTGCAAAGTTTGATACAAATTCTGATCCTTGACTTCCACCAGAAATAAGAATTGTAAAGTTACTATCAGAATTTTTATTTCTTATGTTAGAATTTTTTTTAAAATTATTTTCTGGAGAGCCTACTACAAATATTTTATCTTTTATCTTTGAGTTGATTTTAGAAGTAATATCAAAATTTAAAAATAATTTATTTATAAAATTTAGAAAAAATTTATTCGTTCTGCCTATTATTGAATTTTGTTCATGTATATAAAGCTTAATTTTGTAGAATGGTTTTAATAAAATACAGGATAACATTGGGGAAAATGAAGCATAACTTCCAAAAGAAATAGAGTGGGATGGTTTTAATAAAAATATAATAATAAATGATTGAATTAATCCTAATAAAATTTGAAATATACCAAAGATTTTAAATATTATGTTCCCATTTAAATTTGATGAACTAATTATATAAATTTTTCCATTATAATTATCAAAGTATTTATAACCTCTTTTGTCAGTTATAATTGTAGAACTTATGTTTTTAATAGATAAATAATTGGCAAAATTTTTTGCTGGTATAACATGCCCTCCTGTTCCTCCTGTAATTAGTAAAAAATTTTTTTTCATAATTCTTCATTTTTTTTGTTTGTAAGAGATAATAAAAAACCAAATAAAATTGCTATTGATATCATGGAAGAGCCTCCATAGCTTACGAATGGTAGTGTCATACCTTTTGTTGGCATAAGACCTAGCGAACTAAAGATATTAATTAAGCATTGTAATCCAAATGAGCAAATTAAACCACTAATTGCTATAATTTTATATGGATTTTCAAGTTGTAGAACTTTTAATAAGCTTCTTACTATAATAGATAGAATTATAAAAATAATAATTAAACAAAAAATAAATCCTAATTCTTCTCCAGCAACAGCAAAAATAAAATCTGTGTTAGCATCAGGAATTTTTTCTTTTAAAATACCTTGCCCTGGGCCCTTACCAAGTAGCCCACCATTTTTGAAAGCTTGAATACTTAAATCTATTTGGTATGTATCAGTCCCACCTAACCCACCAAGAAATGAATTAATCCTTGATTGAACATGATCAAAAGTAAAATAAGAAAAAATTGAAATTCCTAATATAAATAAAAATGCAACAATAACTAAAAAAATTGATAAACCAGCAACAAATAACTGGCAAAAAAAAGTTGCCGACAGCAAAACTGTCATTCCCAAATCAGGTTGCATAAGTATTAAAGATAAAAGCAAGAAGAAAAAGACAAAGAGTAAAGGTAAATAAAATTTTTTATCTTCTATAGATTTACTTATACACCATGCCGTCAATATGACAAAAATAGGCTTAATTATCTCTGAAGGTTGTAGTGTAAAGTTAAATATTTGGAACCATCTCTTAGCACCTTTAACTTCATAATCTAAAAAAAGTATTAAAAGTATTATTATTAATAAAATAATAAATAAAAATAATGAAATTCTTCTTATATTTTTACTATCTAAGTCTGATAGCGCAATAAGTAAGAAAATTGAAAAAAGAAAAAAAATAGAGTGTCTATTTATGGATAAATTTTCATCTATTGAAAATGAAAGTATTAATCCCGTAAAACCCAATGATAATATTAATATTACGTTAATTCTATCAATTGAGTTCCACCAATTTTTTAAATATTCCATGGTTAATTTATATAATTTTTTATTAAATTATTAAAATGTATGCCTCTTTCTTCAAAATTTTTGTATTGATCATAAGAGGCACATGCAGGAGCAAACAATATAGTTGATTGATTTGAATTTTTTTTAATATCCTTAATGGTTTTTTTGATAACTGATTTTAAATTTGCCGATCTTTTTACAACTAATTCTTTTTTTAATTTTTTTTCAATAAAAGATCCCGATTTTCCATAAGTATATACACAACTAATTTTATTTTTATACTTCAGAAGAATTTCAAAATTTTTTTCTTTAGCTACACCTCCCAAGATTAGGTAAATATTATTGTAATTTACAACTGAATTTATTGTTGAATTTAAGTTAGTAGACTTACTATTGTTTACTATTTTTAATTTATTATTTGTAAAAATTGTAGATGATCTAAATGGAAGACCCTGAAATGTTTTAATAACCTTAAGAAAATTCGTTTCTGGAATTTTTAATATTTTACTGCATATGTATGCTATTAAAATATTTTGGATATTAAAATGACCCTCTAAGTCTTTTGAGATTTTTTTTATAAATAATTTTCTGTTTTTTTTGAAATAATTATCTAGAATATAATCATTGTTAGCGAAACAATCAGCTGATTTATCAACTAAAGAAAAACTAATTTTATTTTTAATTTTTGTTTGATTAAATATTTTTCTTGAATAAATGTCATCAATTGATAACAAATTAATTCCATTTTTAGAAATAATATTTTTTTTCTGATTAATATAATCACTAATATCTTTGTACCTATCTAAATGATCGCTGGATAAATTTGTTATTACTGATATTCTACTATTAAGTGACTTAACAGTTTCTAATTGAAAGGAACTTAATTCGATAACATGAACTTTATATTTTTTTTTCAAAAGAAAAGCATTACATAATGATTCTCCAATATTGCCTCCAACAAATGTTTTAATATTATTTTTTTTTAAAATATCTCCTATTAATTTGGTAGTCGTGGATTTCCCATTTGTTCCAGTAATAGCTACAATCTTTTGATTTGTTAAATTTGAAATATATAGATTTAAGTCTCTATTTATCTTTTTAGATATATTTTTTTTTTGAAATTTTTTTTGCCTTAAAGATATTCCTGGGCTAACAAAAATTTTTTCAAAATCATTTAGATTATCTTTTTTAATATTAAAAAAATAATCTTTATTATAATTTTTTTTTATAGCTTTTCTTACTATTGGATTATCATCCCACATCTTAAATTTTATTTTTTTATTTTCAAAATAATTTACTATTGAAAGTCCTGATTTTTGAATTCCATAAATTAAATACATTATCGAATTCTTAAAGTTGCAAGACCTATCAAAGCTAATACAATAGTAATTATCCAAAAACGAATAACTATTGTTGACTCAGGCCATCCTTTTTTTTCAAAATGATGATGTAGTGGAGCCATTAAAAAAACTCTTTTTCCTGTCATTTTAAAAATGTATACTTGGATTACTACAGATAACGTTTCTAGAACAAATAAACCTCCAATTATTGCAAGAAGAATTTCATGTTTACATATTATTGCAATTGAGCCTAAAGAGCCTCCCAATGCTAAAGATCCTGTATCACCCATAAAAACTTTAGCGGGTGGCGCGTTAAACCAAAGAAAACCTAAAGCAGCTCCAATTAAAGAACCACAAAAAACTGCTAATTCACCAGTTCCAGGAATATATTGAATAAGTAAATAATTAGAAAAAACTATATTTCCTGAAATATAAGCTATGAAAGCAAAAGACATAGCAACTATCATTACAGGGACAATTGCTAAACCATCAAGTCCATCAGTTAAATTTACTGCATTAGCCGATCCAATAATTATAAATATAGAAATGAGAAAATAAAATATTCCAAAATCTATAATTAAATTTTTAAAGAAAGGAAATGTCATAGATTTGCTTATACTTGGATCTAAATTGATAAGAATTAAGTATGTAATAAAAAATGAAAAAATAATTTGAAATAAAATTCTTATTTTTGATGAAATGCCATCACTTGTATTTGATTTTATTTTTTTGTAATCATCAGCAAAACCAATAGATCCAAAAATAAAAATAGTTAAAAGTAAAATCCATATAAAAATATTTTTTAAATCAGCCCAAATAATGGTTGAGATTAAAACACTTAGAATAATCAATAATCCACCCATGGTAGGAGTGCCTTTTTTAGCAATTATATGTGACTCTGGACCATCATCTCTTATTGGCTGACCAGTTGGCTGAATATTAGATAATTTATTAATAATATAATTTCCAAATATGAGAGAAAAAAATAATGCAGTAAGAATAGAGGCGCCAGCTCTAAATGTTATATAGCTAAAAATATTTAGAAAACTAAATAAAGATTGGTATTCAAAAGCTAAATATTTAATCAAATCGATACCTGCTTTAATAATGTTTTTGCAAACTTATTTATTTTTGTTGAATTAGAACATTTAATTAAAATAATGTCATTGTTATGCACTTTATCTTCTAAATATCGCATGATTTTATTTGTATTTTTAAAATGGATAAATTCATTATTTGGATTTAAAAAATTTTTTATAGATAATTCAAAGAATTCGCCACATAAAATTACAAATTTAAAAATAGAGTCATCTAATTGTCTTAGTAATTTATAATGAATTTTGTAAGAATTTTTTCCCAGTTCATTCATTGTTCCAAGTATTATTATTTTTTTATTATTATTTAATTTTATGTTATTTAAGTTTCGTATGCTTTGCAACATTGTATCTGGATTAGCATTATAAGATTCATCAATGATATTTATTTTTTTATTATTTAAAGAAATTTTATGAACTAATCCCCTACCTTCAACTGGTTTCAAAAACTTGAAACGATTTATAACTGATTTAATATTTAGAGAATTTTCATTATAAAATGCAAGGCAAAATAATAAATTATTTAATCTATGCATTACTACTACTTCAGTAATAATATTAATTAGTTTTTTATTAATTGATAAAGTTACTTTATAAATTTTTTTAAAAGGAGATATTTTTTTAATAAAATATTTTTTTGAAGAATTATCAATACGAATTATTGTAAGATTTTTTTCTTTTTTTGCCTTTGTAATTAAAATATTTTCGGATTTAGATGAAATATTTAAATATAGCTTTTGTCTATTATTATTATATTTTGAAATAAATATATCAGCTTTTTCTCTGGCAATATTGTTTTTAGTTTGGAAATTTTCAAGATGTGTAGATTGTATATTAGTAATAAATACTTCTGACGGTTTAACTAAATTACTAAGAATTTTTATCTCACCAAAATTGTTTGTTCCAATTTCAAAAATTGCAAAATGCGATTTTAAATTTAAATTTAGTATAGATATTAAAACACCTAACTGATTATTATAACTTTTCTTTGAGTAAGAAATGATATGATCTTTTTTTAAGAAAAATGCTAGAGTTTCTTTTAAAGTTGTTTTACCAGCACTACCAGTAATACCTATTACTTTACCTTTGTATAAATCTCTCTTTCTTTTTGCTATTTCTAAAAGATACTTATAAATATTATTTACATATAAAATTTTTTTATTTTCTTTAAAATTTTTCTTATCAGTTATACAAAATCTTGCACCTTTATTTATTGCTTCATTGATAAATTTATTTCCGTGAAATCTTTTGCCTTTTAAAGCAAGGAATATATCGCCACTTTTAATATCTTTACTTGATATTTTAATTTTATCTTTTTTAGATATTATATATTTTTCTAATTTATTTGATTCGTTCATTAATTTAATAATTGTTTCACAACTTTAAAGTCATCAAACTTAATCGTTTTATTTTTTAAAATTTGAAATTTTTCGTGCCCCTTACCTGCTACTATTAAAATTTCATTCATTTTTAATTCTTTGATAGCTACTTTAATTGCTTTTCTTCTACCAGATACTTCAACAGCTCTAGGACAATATTTTAAGATATTTTTTCTTATTTTAGATGGATTTTCATTTCTAGGATTGTCATCCGTTATATAAATTTTACCAGCGTATTTATTTGCAATTAATGCCATTGATTTTCGCTTACTTTTATCTCTATCACCTCCACAACCAAATAAAATTGCTGGTCTTAATTTTTTGATTTTATATGCAAGAAGTATTTTTTTTAAAGCATCTGGTGTATGTGCATAATCAATAATAATTTTTGATTTTTTCTTCTTATATTCAATTGTTTCTAAGCGGCCGGAAGGATTAGTAACTTTTGATAATACTTTTATGATTTCGTTTTGACTAATATTAAGTGCCAAACAACAAGTAATGGCGCATTCTAAATTTTCTAATTCTATATTTGTTTTAAGTTTGAGATTTTTCAGTTTATATTTTTTATTATTAATATTTAAATATACAAAATCTTTGATTTTTATTAATTTTATACTTTTATTTCCAAAATATTTTAATTTGACATTTTTTTTTATCAATTTTTTTTTTAATTCTGTTGAGATTTTTAATCTTGAATTAATTATAGCAAATCCATTACTTTCTAAATGATTAGTAAAAAGTTTAATTTTAGATTTTTTATAATTTGAGAACGTTTTATGGTAATCAAGATGATCTTTGGAAATATTTGTAATAGCTGCAATATTTATAGGATAATTTCTTAACCTGTTTTGTTCTAAAGCATGACTTGAAGCTTCAAAAATGTAAATATTTTTCTGTTTTTTATTCGAAGATCCATATTTAAATAATTCCTCATAAGCAGGAGTTGTTAAATTTATATTATTTATTTTTTTTCCGTTTTTAAAATGCCCTAAGGTACCTACCGTTGTATTATTATATTTTAATGAATTTAGAATTTTCGAAATATACCAAACAACTGATGTCTTTCCATTTGTACCCGTAACTGCCAGAGTTTTAAAAGGAAGATTATTATGAAGCTTATTTAATAAAGAATAGATCTCTAAATTAATATTAGATACTAGAAATTGAGGAATTTTTAAATTATTAATATATTTATTCGAAATTATAGCGGGAGTTTTATTCTTAAGTGCTTCGTCTAAATAAAGCTTTTTTACCTTTATATTTTTGTCATAAACAAACAACGTTTTGCTATTAGTAAATTTTGAATTGGAAGTAATTGCAGAGAAATATTTATTTTTATAAAAATTGTATGTTTTATTTACATTTATAACTTTTGATAAATTAGACAGTAACATTTAATTTTCTATATAAAAAATTTGTGTCTACTTTTAGAAGCTCATCTTTTTTATCTTTTGGAATATTAAAAAGACCTATAATATTTATAATAATATCTTTTACTAGGGGGGCATTTACTCTTGCTCCAGTCATTCTTTGTTTAGTGCCTGTTTCCTTTTTTGGATATTCAATAGCAGTGTAAACTACATATTTTGGATTATTTGTAGGAAATATTCCAATAAAGGACGTTAAGTTTCTATCCTTGTAATATCCACCATTTGGATTTAATAATTCTGATGTTCCCGTTTTACCTCCTACAGAATAACCATCTACTTTTACTCTAGGTCCAGTATACTCGGTTTTGAGAACAACAGAATTCAATAAATTTATAAAGAATTTTGATGATTCTTTCTTATTTAAAATTTGTCTTTGTTCATATTGTTTATTTAATTGTAGTGTAGGGAAGACCTCGTTTCCATTATTTGCCAATGAAGCATAAGCTTTGACTAAATGAAGAGGTGTAATTGCAAAACCATGACCAAATCCTATAGTTGCTGTTTCTAACTTACCCCAATTATTTTTATTTCCTAAAGGAGATGAACTTTCTTTATTTTCTATATTTATTTTTTTATTGAAACCTATTTTTTCAAAAAATTCTTTTTGGTTATTTTTTCCAATCAAAGTAGCAATTTGAGCAGTACCAATGTTGGATGATTCAACAATTATTTTTTCAACATCATAAATACCATTATCTTTGTATTTATCATGATCACCAATATTTAAATATTTTTTTGTAACATCAAAAGTCATCTGAGGATCTAAAATATTTAAATCAAATCCAATAGTTGCAGTTATTGGTTTAAATGTTGATCCCATTTCATAATTAGACTGAAAAACTCTGTTTATTAAATTATTGTTATTAAACGACGATTTGTTTTCAGGATTATAATCAGGTAAACTTACTGAAGATAGGATTTGTCCGCTACTAATATCCATAACTATAGCTAAGCCTGATTCAGCTTTGTAATTATTTATTGTTTTTAAGAGATTTTCTCTAACCAACTGCTGTAAATTAGCATCAATACTAATAGTTATATCTTGCGATTTTGATAGATCATTTTCAAAATACCTCTCAATTCCACTCTGTCCATTCTGATCAACATCTACGTATCCAAGAATATGTGATAAAGTATTTTTATAGGGATATATTCTTTTAAATTCCTTGTGAGCTTTTATATTTATTTCACCAAGATTAATTATTTCTTGATATTCAATTGGAGATATATTTCTTTTTATCCAAACAAATTTACTTGTCGATAATAATTTTTTTTCTATTTTTTTTATATCTAAATCAAGAATTAATCCCAATTTATTAGAAAGTTCTTTTTTATTTCTTATCTTATTAGGATTAATTGATAAAGAGATGCTCTCAATTGAGGAGGCAATTATTTTTCCATTCCTATCATAAATATTGCCCCTAATATCTTTTTTTATATAATTATTAGTATCCTCAATTAAATCAGGAAAGAGCATAATTGATGATATTCTATAAATTGAAATAAAATAGACAAAGATAAAAATTGTAATTGAAAAAAAAACTCTTCTATGAAGTAATTTTAAAGAATCACTATCAAATAAGTTCAGTTTACTTAACATTAATTAATTATTTGAACTAACAAGTTTTATATTTTTATCTTGATTTGAAAGTTCTTCCATTTTTACAATAAGAGGAACATTATCATTTTGAGATTCATCAAAATATAATTCATACATTGTTTTTAAATATGAGCTATTTTGATGAGTGGCTAATTCAATTTTATTAATTTTTAAATTTTCTGAAATTTTAGATATTTTAACTTTTAGTTTCTGATTATTTTTTTCGATTTCTCTTGTATGGTTGGCGATAAAAATCATTGAAAAAACTAGTATCAAATTAAAAATTAGAAAGAATATAATTGATTTAGTATACTTCATGATTAAATTTTCTGAGCTACCCGAAGTTTTGCTGATCTAGATCTGGGATTTTCTAAAATCTCAGAAGCTGATGGCAATATTGGTTTTTTGGTGATTATTTTAAGTTGAGTTGCCGGTTTATCAGGTAACTCCGGGTAGTGGCGGGAGGAACGCCATCGTTTACCACTTTTGTGGTTAAAAAAATCTTTCACAATTCTATCTTCTAGACTTTGGAAAGAAACTACTAAAATTAAACCATCTTTATTTAAAATTTTTAAAGTTTTTTCTAGACTCGTCTTTAGTTCACTTAACTCATCATTCACATAAATTCTAATTGCCTGAAATGTTTTTGTTGCTGGATGAATCTTGTTTTTTAATTGATTCTTTTTAGGTAAACAATTTTTTATAATGTTTGATAATTCTAAAGTGTCATTTATAAATTTTATTTTTCTATTTTTTACTATTTCTTTTGCAATAACTCTAGAATAACGCTCTTCTCCATATTTATAAATTATATCAGCTAAATTTTTTTCTTCATATTTATTAATTATATCATAAGCATTTTTATCTGAAGAGCCCATTCGCATATCAAGTGGTCCAGATTTGTTGAATGAAAAACCTCTTTGCGCATTATCTATTTGATTTGAACTTGTGCCTAAGTCGAAAAGAATTATGTCAAATTTTTTATCCTTTAACTTTGTAATATTTACTATTTCTTCAATTCTACTAAATTTATCATTTATTAGAGTAAAATTTGAAAATTTAGATTCTATTTCTTTTGCAAATATTTTTGAAATTGGATCCCTATCTATTGCTAAGAATTGATTTACATTAAATTTTTTAAGTATAGTTTTTGAATAGCCACCGCCACCAAAAGTTGCATCTATTACATTTATTGATTTTGTTAATGGCAAAAAAGATATTATTTCATTTATCATTACTGATTTATGTAAATTTTCCATATTATTTTTGTTGTGTTAAGATCATTCGTAATGATTTTTTTTCTTTTAAAAGACGTCTTCTTGAATCTTCAGTATTTTTTAGACCTTTTTTTGGCTCCCAAATTTGAAAATAATGGCCTTGACCAAAAAAGGCGGCTTCAGTTTTAATATCAGCATATATTTTTAATTCTTCAGGAATTAAAAATCTTCCTTCTTTATCAATGTTAGTTGTAATTATTTCTGAAAATATTGATGTTGAAAAATCATCATAATCTTCAGAAAAAAAATCTAAATTATTTATTCTTTTTGCGATTTCGTTTAATCTTCCTACACCACAACCCTCAATGGAAGGTGTTTTTATAGATTTGTATAAAATAATTTCATTTCTATTAGCTTTTGGAAGTATATTTCTAAAGCTTGAAGGTAGAGATACTCTTCCTTTCTTATCTATTTTATTAATATATTTAGATACAAATAAATCCATTTATTATGGGTTATCATGGGAATATATGGGCGTCAATGGGTATGTGAAATTATGATAAATGTTCTTTGAATGTTCTCAAAAAACAAAAAAGATGGTGCATAAGCCGGGTTCTGTAATTTAATAAAATTGATGATCATTAATCTAGAACAAACGTCACCATTTGCTTCAAGCAGTCTACCCGAATAGCTCAGCTGGGACTGATTGCTATTCCTATTTGACCTTGCTCCAAAAAGGGTTTGCAAAGCCTTTTTTGTTACCAAAAAAGCGGTAAGCTCTTACCTTACCTTTTCACCCTTACCTTTTCAGGCGGTATATTTTCTGTTGCACTTTCCCTAAGCTTTCACTTGCCAGGTATTACCTGGTTTTTTCCCCAGTGGAGCCCGGACTTTCCTCTTGATTACTCAAGCGATCATCGCACCATCTGCTTTCTTAATAAATTTATTTAATTTTTGGTCAATAGAAAATTAAAGAGGTGTTTAATTAAAGTATTATATATAGATTTATTGTTATTTATATCTTTGCTATTTAAATATCTATTCCTGTATGCTCTTACAAGTTTATTATAAAGTCTATCATTTTTATACACTTCACGTGTATCGTATCCAATCAATGATAAAGCTAAAATTGTTTTCTGTTTTTTTGACTTTAAGTTATGGCTATGAAACCAATTTTCTATAATTTTTATTTCTCTTTTTTTTGGTTTTCTAAGATTTAAAATTAACTTTGAAGAAGAGAGTGATTGCCATGGAAAATGTTTTCCAGGATCTTTTTTTCTAAACGGGGCAATATCTGAATGTGCTAAAATACCATTTTTATTAATTTTATAATTTTTTAGTAATTTACGAATAAGTTTTTTTAATGAATAAATCATTTTAAATGAGAATTTGTTATTTTTTCCATTCGGATTATAATCAAGCTCTATCCCTATAGAAATAGAATTTATATCTGTAATTTCATGCCAGAATGCCTGTCCTGCATGCCATGCTCTATATTTATCCTCTACCAAGTTATATACATCTCCATTTTGAGAAATTAGATAATGAGAGCTAACTTTTTTCTCCTTTTTGCATAAATAAGAAATAGCTTCTAAGGTATTTTTCAAGGCTGTATAATGAATTATAATCAGTTGTACTCTTGAATTCTTTCTTGAATTAAAATTAGGAGATTTATATTTCGTTATATATTTCATTCAAATTTTTAAATTTAAATATATAAATAAATTATGATAAAAAAAATTATCTGTCTAATATTATTATATCTATGCATTAGTTGTTCAAATAATACTAATTCAAATATTGATAAAAATAAAAATCTATTGAATGATCCAGAAAACCTATACAAATTAGCTAAAAGAACTTTTGATAATCAAAACTTAGAATTAGCTAGAGATCAATTTAACGAAATTAACAAACTATTTCCATTATCTAATGAAGCAATTCAATCAGAAATAATGATTGCATTTATTGATTACATTCAAATGGATTATAATAATGCAATTTTAAATTATAATAAAATAATTAACAAATATCCTTCACATAAAGATTTAGATTATATTTATTATATGATTGCAATGTGTAATTATGAGCAACTTCAGGATGAAGCTTTGGATGGATATTATAATGATGTTACTTTAAGATCTTTCGATCAAGTTATTAATAGATATCCTGAAAGTAAATATGCAAAAGACAGTCGACAAAAAATTATCTTAGTTAAATCAAATATAGCAGCGAAACATATGGAAATTGGAAGATTTTATTTAGACAATAAAAAATACTTTGCAGCATTAAATAGATTTAAAATAGTTGTAGATGAATTCTCAATGACTAAATTTACCCCTGAGGCATTGCACAGAATGGTAGAAATTTATTATGAAATGGGTATGTATGAAGATAGCAATAATACAGCTGCATTACTTGGATATAATTATCCTGAATCTAAATGGTATAAATATAGTTATAATTTAGTTGAGAAAAATGATAGCGAAGAAACATTCTTAAAAAAAATTAGAAATTTTTTTGATGGATAAAGAAGAAATAATTTTAAAAAGATTAAAAGAGCTTGCTGAATTAATTAAAGAACATAATTATAATTATCATACATTAGATAAACCTAAAATAACTGATCGAGAATTTGATAATTTAATTAAAGAAAATGATACTTTAGAAAAAAAGTACCCAAATTTAATATTAAGGGATAGTCCTAACAAAAATTATGGTAGTAAAATAAAAGAAAATTTTAAAAAAATAAAACATAATTCCCAAATGTACTCACTCTCAAATGCATTTGATAATACTGATATAAACGAGTTTATAAAACGTTCAGTAAAATTTTTAAATTTAGATAATGATAATGATTTTCAATATATCTGTGAACCAAAAATTGATGGACTGTCTCTAAATCTTGTCTATAAAAATGGAAATTTGGTTTCCGCTGGGACAAGAGGAGATGGATTTATAGGAGAAGATGTTACTCAAAATATTTTAAATATAAAAAATATTCCATCAGAGTTAAAAAAAAACTTTCCAGATTTTATTGAAATTAGAGGAGAGGTTTTCTTGAATAAAAGTGATTTTGAGAAACTTAATTCTAAGTTAGAAAATAAATCTAAATTTGCAAATCCAAGGAATGCTGCAGCTGGCAGCCTAAGACAACTTGATATTTCTATTAGTCATAGTAGACCACTTAAATTTATACCTCATGGCATAGGTAAATGTTCTTATAATTTTGAAAATATTGAGAATTATTATGATCAACTTAAGAATTGGAACATTGCCCCAAATAATTTAAGTAAAAAATGTCAATCAGTTGAAGAAATTATTAAATTTTATAATCAAATAGATCAAAAAAGATCAGGTATTGATTATGATATTGATGGATTAGTCGTAAAAATAAATAGTTTTAAACTACAAGAAAGATTAGGTTATGTAGGAAAAAACCCAAGATGGGCAGTTGCCGTAAAGTTTTCTGCTGAAAAAGCTAATACTATAATTCAATCTGTTGATTTCCAAGTTGGAAGAACTGGCGCTATAACACCTGTGGCTAGATTGCAGCCTGTGAATTTAGGTGGTGTTATTATATCTAATGCTTCTTTACATAATTTTGATGAAATAAATAAAAAAAAAATAAATGTTTTAGATCTTGTTGAAATTGAAAGAGCAGGAGATGTTATTCCATATGTTACAAGATTAGTTAAAAAAAATAGTAAATTAAATACCAAAATAAAACCTCCTAGAAATTGTCCTATCTGTAAGAGTAATGTTTTAAAAGAAAAAGATGAAGCAATACTTAGATGTACAAACACATATGGTTGTAGTTCACAAAAAATAGGGAGAATAATTCATTTCGTCAGTAAGAAAAGTTTAAATATTGATGGATTTGGTGAGAAACAAGTTAAGCAATTATTTAATTTAAAATACATAAATAAAGTGGAAGATATATTCAATCTTGAAAGGTTTGAATCAGAAATAATTGAGTTAGATGGTTGGGGTAAATTATCTTTTACTAATTTAATTAATTCTATCAATAATGCAAAAAAAATATCGCTCGATAAATTTATTTATTCACTTGGCATTAGATTTATTGGAGAAGTTAATGCTGAAATTTTAGCAAATGAGTTTAAACAGCTAGATGTATTTATTTCATCTTCAAATAATATAAGCATGTTAGAAAATATTGACGGTTTAGGACCAAAAGCAATTTCTTCAATTATAGATTTTTTTTCAAAGGATATAAATAAGGAAACTATTAAAATATTAAAAAATCATTTATCAATTTCATTTATAAAGAATGAAGCATTAAATAATTTTTTTTCAAATAAACATTTAGTTTTTACTGGAACATTATCCGAATTATCAAGAGATGAAGCTAAATATTTAGCAAAAACTAAAGGTGCAAAAATATTATCTAGTATTAGTAAAAAAACAGATTTTCTAATTGCTGGAGAAAAAGCAGGGTCAAAAATAAATAAAGCAACAGAATTAGGAATTAAGATTTTGAACGAAAAAGAATTCCTTAAAAAAATTAATCAATAATTTTCAAAAATTTTAAATATACTTTTTTTGAAGAAAAATTATCAAAGTCAATTAAAGCTTTATCACCATCTAGTTTTATAATTTTTCCGTTTCCAAATTTTTGATGATAAACATTTTTCCCTTTAGATATATCAACATCATATTCGAAATCTTGATTAAAATCCCAATCGATATTATTTTTTTTTGAGTTTTCTAATAATCTTCTTCTTCCCGGTGTAATTATTTCTTCACTAAATGAATCAGTTTCTAAAAAATTATCTAAAAAGTTATTATCTTGAATATATTTTGAATCATTTATCTCTACTTTATCTTCTGGAAGCTCGCTTATAAATCTAGATGGTAGATTGTAATCATGTGATGCAAAAGAATATCTATTTTGATTTACATAAGTAATATAAATTTTTTTTCTTGCTCTAGTTAGTGCAACATAGGCCAACCTTCTTTCTTCTTCTAATCCCTGATTACCTGATTCCTCTATTGATCTTTGACTTGGAAAAACTCCTTCCTCCCAGCCAGCTAAAAATACATAATCAAACTCCAATCCTTTAGCTGCATGCATTGTCATGAGAGTTAGAGTTTCTTCTGAAGTATTTGTTATATTTTCCATAACCAAAGATACATGTTCCAAAAAACCTTCTATGTTTTCAAATTCTTTTAAACTTTCTATAAATTCATTTAAATTGTCTATTCTTGATAGGCTGTCTGGTTTATTTGAGCTCTCTTCCTCTTTTTTTAAGTAATCTAAATAGCCGGAGTCTTCTATAATTACTTTTGTTAATTCAATATGGTCAAATTTTTTCTTAACCTTTTGCCATTTTAAAATGTTGTCAGTAAAATTATATAATTCTGCTTTGACTTTAGAATTACTCTTAAATGTCAGTTGTTGTGCAGATTCAAATAGAGAAATATTATTCATTCTTGCATAGCTACTGATTTTACTAATTGTTGATTTTCCAATACCTCTTTTGGGTACATTAATTATTCTTTCAAAAGCTAAGTCGTCAGATAGATTATTTGTTAATCTTAAATACGCAATTATATCTTTGATTTCTTTTCTTTCATAAAATCGTAATCCACCAATTATTTTATAAGGCAACCCAAGATTAATTAATCTTTCTTCAAAAGATCTAGTATGAGCAGCTACTCGAAATAAGATTGAGATTTCACTCAAATTTATTTTATCTTTTATTATATTTTCTATTTTGTCTGTTACAAAAACAGACTCTTCTTTTGTTTCCCAAAATCCATTAATTGTAATTTTTTCACCAATCTGATTTTTACTCCATAATTCTTTTCCATATCTTCCTTTATTTTTAGAAATAAGAGTTGATGCACAACTTAATATATTTCTTGTAGACCGATAATTTTGTTCTAGTCTTACAATTGTTACATTCTCGAAATTTTTTTCAAAATTTAATAAATTAGTAACATCAGCTCCTCTCCAAGAATATATTGATTGATCATCATCACCAACGCAACATATATTTTTATTTCCTTTATATAAAAAATGAATCCACTCTTGTTGTATTGGATTAATATCTTGATATTCATCTACATGAATATATTTAAAAATGTTTTGATATTTTGATAATATATTTTTATTTTTTTGAAAAATTTTTATACAAAATAAAATCAAGTCACCAAAATCAACACTATTTAATCGAAGAAGTTCAGACTGATAAATACTATAGATTTTTCGAAGTTCTTTATCGTTTTTCCGATATTTATTTTCACTCAATTCATTTGGACTTATTCCTTTGTTTTTTAAATTATCTATTGCTGATAAATAATATTTAGGTGAAGTTTCTTTTGTGTCTATTTTTTCTACCTCACAAATATTTTTTATCAATTTTAACTGGTCATCTACATCAATAATTAAAAAATTTTTTCTTAGTCCTACTTCTTCATAATGTTGTCTTAGTATTCTTAGTGATAAAGAGTGAAATGTTCCCACCCACATATTATCTATAGGGAAATTTAATGTATCTCCGATTCGTGACTTCATTTCGCTCGCAGCTTTATTTGTAAAAGTAACTGCTAAAATTTGCCTCGGAGTAGCAAGTTTTTTTATTAATATATTCAAGATTCTAAAGGTTAATACCCTTGTTTTGCCACTACCCGCGCCAGCTAATACAAGTAATGAACCATTAGTTTGCTCTACAGCATTTCTTTGTTCTTTATTTAATAAATCAAGATAATTTTGCGAATTTTCTGTCATTTTTTTGCTATAATAGAGATATATATAATGTAATTTATAAACTATATTAAATAATAGTTTAGTTATTAGTGATTAGTCTATGAGTAAAAAAATTATAATTCTATTTTTTCTATTTTTCAGTTTACTATCCTATAACGTAATTGCTAGTGATGCTGATCAAGTAAATACTGACTCTGAGGACTTTGAAACAACCACGATAGAAGATGAAATATATGATCCTTTTGAACCACTAAATAGAGCTATATTTAGTTTTAATAATGTAGCTGATAGAATTGTTTTAGAACCAATTGCAAAAGGCTATAAAAAATTACCTTCTCCAATACAAGGTGGAATAAATAATTTTATTAGTAATTTAAGAGCTCCTTTGGTTGTTGTTAATCAATTATTACAAGGTCAAGGTGAAAATGCCATTCAATCATCAGGAAGATTTATTCTTAATAGTACTGTGGGTGTATTTGGCTTATTTGATGTAGCTGAAAAGGTCGGTCTTGAAGAAAAAGAGGAGGATTATGGACAAACACTTGCAACTTGGGGTGTTGGAGATGGTTTTTACATTGTTCTTCCTTTATTTGGTCCATCAAATCTTAGAGATGCTTCAGGAATGGTTTTAACAATGATGACTGATCCAATTAATGCATATGCAGTAAGTGAAGGAGAAGCTTGGTTAGTACCAATGAGAACAGCAGTTAATGCAGTTGATACAAGATCACAAATAATTGATGAAGTTAATGCCTTAAGAGATAATTCAGTAGATTATTATGCTGCAGTAAGAAGCTCATATTATCAAAACCGAAAGGCAGCAATTAACAATGTTGATGATTCAGAATTAACACCTCTGCCACTAATTAGCATTGAATTTGAATAATGAAGTTTAATTTAATTATATTTATTTTTATAATCTTTATTTCAAAAAATTTATATTCTGATGAAACTTCAGAATGGTTGAAAAGAGAAATTGATATAATTCTTGAAGCTTATAAAAATCAAAATCTCTCTAATGAAAACAGATTTCTTTTAATTGAAAAAACAATTAATAATAATTTTGCTGGTACTGGTATAGCTAAGTTTGTTGCAGGAGAAGCTTGGAAAAAATCAGATAAAAATACAAAAAAAATCTACATTGATAATTTTAAACGACATTTAGCTTTAAATATAGCTTCAATGATGCAAGGTTATTCAGACCAAACATATGAATTAACAAAATCAAAATATGACAACAAAAATCAAGTCACTTTGATAGATATGGAGATTTTTTCAGATACTGGATCAGTTGTTGTAACATGGCGAGTAAAAGAATCAAAAGATCAGTTTTTTGTTATTGATTTAATTGTTGCTGATATTTCTTTAGTAGTAACAAAAAGGTCAGAATTTAATTCTATGTTAAAAAAAGTTGATAATGATCTTTCAAAATTTAATGAAGTTTTGTTTGAACAAAATCAGATAAGCTACAACAAAATTACTAACTAATTGCTGAACTTTCTATAAGATTTTTATAAAAGAAAAATGAATCTTTTGGAATTCTTTTTTGATTTTCATAGTCTATATAAACCATACCAAATCTCATGTCATATCCCCTATGCCATTCAAAATTATCTGTAAACGACCATGCATAAAAACCTCGAACATCAGCCCCGTCATTGATTGCTTTATTTAAGCAAATTAAATATCGTTTATAAAAACTAATTCTTTCTTCATCTGATATCGTATTTTTTTCTGATAATACATCTTCAGTTGCTACACCATTTTCAGTTATATAAATTAACGGACTTCCATATTTTTCTTTTACTTGCATAATTTGATCATAAAAAGAAGATGGAGCAATTTCCCACCCCATTGGATTTACTTCAGCATCATCAGGAGGAGGAAGTAAAGTAAAACCTGCATCATTATTTGTTTTAGCTCCCATAAATAATTTGTCACTTGGATCTGCCTGAACATGAAAATGTGAATAAAAATTAAGTCCAAAATAATCTAATTTTTGTTTAATTATTTTCATATCTCCATCCTTAATTATATCTTTCATTTGCTGAGCTATATATGGATCATAATTTCCTAGATATTGTGGGTCTGTAAATAAAGTATTGAAAAAAACATTTGCAATTTTTGAAGCCTCAATATCTTTTTCTTTGTTAGAAAATGATTTAATTGGAGCCATAACATTAACACAACCACATTTTAGATCGGATGAAATTGATCTCATTTCTTTAATAGAAAATCCGTGTGATAAATTAACATGATGCACAGCTTGTAATGTTTTTGTAAAATCACTTATACCAGGAGCCATTATTCCTTGTCCGTATCCAGCAAGAGTAAAAACTACAGGTTCATTAAAAGTTGAGTATTTTTTAACCCTATCACAAGTATTGGAAACAACAATATTTGTTAATTCTGTAAACCAATCTAAAGATTCTCTATTTGTCCAACCACCTTTATCTTGTAAAATTTGTGGTAAATCCCAATGATAGAGACATATAAAAGGCTCAATATTTTTTTCTAAGAGTGAGTCAATAACACGATTGTAAAAATCTAAACCTTTTTGATTTACTTTGCCAAAACCATTAGGGAGAATTCTAGACCATGCAGTAGAAAAGCGGAAACTTTTTAATCCAGCTTCTTTCATTAAAGAAATATCTTCTTTATAATTATTATAAAAATCACAAGTTATATTTGCATTTTCATCATTATGAACATTACCTTTAGTTTGAGTAAAAGTATCCCAAATACTAGGAGATTTTCCATCAATGTTCCAAGCACCTTCAATTTGATAGGCTGCGGATGATGCACCCCAAATAAAATCAGATGGAAATTTAATTTCTGACATGTTTAAATTTTTAGTTTACTTATTTCTTCTTCAGTTAGTAAATCTGGTTGTTCAGGATTTGTAGTTAAAATATATGATCTTTTTTCCTCTGCAGATTTTATTATACCGTCCATTATTTCTAAAACATGAAGAGATAATTCAAGTGAACATCTTGCTTTACGATTTTTAGCAATTGAATCAATCATTTCTGAAAGACCAATACCTCTATAATTTGCTTTTTTATTACCTTCTCCATCACTTTTATTAGGAATACCTAACAACATATTATCATTATTAATTGTTTCCCAATCACTATCTTTTTGAGAAATGAGTAAATCACCACTAAAAAAATTGGGGTCAGGCACAATCATACTTCCATCTAATCCATAAAGCTCGATTGTCGAGTGCTTATTTTTCCAAACATCCCAAGTACAAAAAAACTGGATTTTAGCGTTATTTGTAAATTCTAACGAGCCCATTAATGTTGTTGGTGTTTCAACTTTAATTTTATCTCCATATCTAGGTTGACTAGTTATTGTTCTCTCATTTGTAGCAGTTCCACTGATTGCATTTATTCGTTTAACTGGTCCAATTAAGTTAACTAATTGAGTAATATAATAAACACCAACATCAAAAACTGGTCCAGCACCAGGTTTAAAGAAAAAATCTGGATTAGGGTGCCAATGCTCCATCCCATGTGACATTAAATTAAATGTACCAAGAACAATTTTACCTATCCTATTGTCTTCAATTAATTTTCTAGCTTTTTGTCCTGAAGCTCCTAAAAATGTATCGGGTGCGCATCCAACATATAAACCCTTTTCATTTGCTAATTTTTGTATTTCTAAACCTTCTTGAAAATTCATTGCTAGAGGTTTTTCACTAAAACAGTGTTTTCCATTAAGTAATGATTTTGTAATAATTTCTTTATGCGCGGCAGGAATTGTTAGATTAATAATTAAATCAATTTCATTATTTTCTAAAATTTCCTTAACTGATAATGCCTTAACATTATATTTTGATGCAGCATTAGATGCAGCTTCTTTGTATATATCAGCACATGCAATTATTTTAAAATTATTGTATATTTTTTGACACTCAAAATAAGTTTCAGAAATATTTCCACAGCCAACAATTCCAATATTCATTAAATTGTTTCTAAATATTCTAAAGATTTGGTTGTGTATTCTTTATAATCTTTTGGATCATCATGTTCTAAGACAAAAACTTCGCATGGTGTTTTTTTAACTTCCCCAATAAGCTTAGGCCAATCTATAAAACCTTCTCCTACTGCAGATTGCTCACTATGATCTAAAAGATTTTTTGTTTCATCAAAAAAATCTTTCAAGTGACAGCCAATAATTTTATTTTTATATTTTTCTATCCATTCAAGTGGATCTGCTTTTCCAGCAACTGCCCACCCAAGATCAAGTTCCATTTTTAGATTTTCATTTTGATCCATCATACATTCTATTGGAAGCTTACCACTAGGAAGGGGTCTAAATTCAAATGAATGATTATGATAACCTAGTGTTAGGCCATTATCTTCATACGTTTTGACATATGATGAGAGATCTTTACCAAAGTTATTCCAAGTGTCTTCATCAAGATCAAAATTTGATGCAAAGTCTTTACTAAATTTTTCAGGCACGGAAGGTACTATCGCATGCTTAATATTTAGATATTTCATCCTTCTAATAGTTTCTTCTGTATTTGTAATTGCTTGAAAACTTATGTGAGAAGATTTTATAGAAATGCCATTTTCATCCATCATTGATTTAAATTTATCTAAATCAATTTTATCTAAATCAAAGAGTTCTATATTTTCTATCCCAGAGTCAGATAAGAATTTAAATATTGGTTCGTAAGGTTGAAATTTTCTTGTTGTGTACAACTGCATTGTTACTTCGTTTCTGTTCATTAAATTCTCTCCTCTGATTTGCTGTCAAATATTGAAGATTTATTTATATCAAATGAAATGTTTATTTCATCATTTAAATTAAAATTCGAACTTCCTTCTAGCCTAATAGATATTGGATTACCTTCAACACTAGTCCACACAAGAGTATCTGCCCCCATAGGTTCCACTAATTCAACTTTACATTGAATAGAATTTTCATTTTTCTCTATGTTTATATTTTCAGGTCTTATTCCAAAGACAACCCCTTGATCATTCATCAAATTATTTATATTTTCATATTTAGAAATATCAATTTGCTTTTTGCCAACAATTATTTTTTTATTTGATTTGTCATAGCTGGCTTTTAAAAAATTCATACTAGGAGATCCAATAAAACCAGCAACAAATAAATTAGCAGGTTTGTTATAAATTTGCTTAGGAGTATCTAATTGTTGTATTAATCCATCTTTCATCACTGATATACGATCAGCAAGAGTCATGGCTTCTATCTGATCATGAGTAACATAAATCATTGTATTTGATAAATCTCTATGAAGTTTTTTAATTTCATAGCGTAGTTCAGCTCTTAATTTTGCATCAAGGTTACTTAAAGGTTCATCAAATAAAAAAACTTTTGCATCTCTAACTAAAGCTCTACCAATAGCAACACGTTGCCTTTGACCTCCAGAGAGTTGAGAAGGTTTTCTTTTAAGTAATTCATTTATTTGTAGGAGATTTGCCGCTTTATCAATTTTTTCATTAATTATATTCTTTGGCGTATTCATCATTCTTAGTCCAAATGATAAATTTTTCTCAACCGTCATACTTGGATATAATGCATAGGATTGGAATACCATTCCTATATGCCTATCTTTTGGTTCTTTCCATGTAACGTTGTCATCTTCAATCCAAATCTGTCCATCAGTTAAATCTAGAAGTCCTGCAATACAATTTAAAAGAGTTGTTTTTCCACAACCTGAAGGGCCAAGTAAAACCATAAATTCACCCTCTCTTATATCAAGGCTTAAATCTTTTAGAATTTCAGTTTTACCATAACTGAATGAGATATTTTTTACTTCTACATTATTTTTCATTATTACCCCTTAATTGCTCCAGCTGCTATTCCTCTTACAAACCATCTTCCTGATATAAAATAAACAAAAAGTGGAACAAGTGATGTTAAAATAGTTGCAGACATATCTACATTATATTCTGCAACCCCATAATCAACTTGCACTATGTTATTTAATTGAACTGTCATAGGTTGGTTGTCTCTACCTGCAAAAACTAATCCTAGAAGAAAATCATTCCAAATTCCAGTAACTTGAAGAATGACAGCTACAATAGTTATAGGGGCAGACATTGGGATAATAACATATAAAAATATTTTTATAAAATTACCTCCATCAATTCTTGCGGCTTTAAAAAGATCTATTGGTAAACTGGCATAAAAATTCCTAAAAATTAGTGTTAGTATAGGCATACCAAATATTGTATGAACTAAAATTATCCCAGGAAGAGTTGAATAAATACCTAAAGCGTCTTCGATTTTTAATAAAGGGTAAACCATTACCTGATATGGAATAAATGCACCAAACAAACAAAGTCCAAAAAATAAATAAGCTCCTTTAAAACGCCAAAAAGCAAGAGCATACCCATTTAGTGCACTTAGACCAACAGACACAATAACACTCGGGACAGTAATTTTTACAGAATTAAAAAAACCTGGTTTTAAACCTTCACAAACAAAGCCAGTACAGGCCTGGGACCATGCTTTAGGCCAAGAATAAAAACTTAGTTCTTTTGGTAGATTTAAAATATTAGCAGCTCTAATTTCATCCATATCTTTAAGTGAAGTTATAATCATTACATAAAGAGGCATTAAAAAAAATATCGCACATACAAAAATAAAACAATACAATCCAATTCTTCCTATGGTTAGATGTTTTGGACGTGGGCCTGTAGGTATTGATCTCATTAATTGGCCGCGTATTTATTTCTTATATAAAACTCATAAAATGCCCATGGAGCAAGAATACAAACAACTGAAATGAACATTATAATTGATGCAGCAAAAGCTTGTCCCAAATTCGCCCGTTGGAAAAAGTTTTCCATTACATACATTGCGGGTGTGGTTGTTGCATAACCTGGCCCACCAGATGTTAAAGCTAAAATTAAATCGTAAACTTTTACAACTCCTGCTGCTATTAAGACTATAGCAGTTACAACCATTGGTCGTAACATTGGAAGAATAACAAATAAGTATGATTTCCATTTAGCAACACCTTCGATACTAAGAGACTTCCAAATGTCTTCATCAATTCCTCTTAACCCTGCTAACATTAATACCATTACAAAACCTGCACCTTGCCAAACAGCAGCAATACAAACAGCATAAATAGCAAGGTCTCTATTTACTAACCAATCAAGCTGGAACCAAGAGAATCCCCACATGTGCATTGAGTTTTCCAATCCAAATGTAGGATTCAACACCCATTTCCAAACTAAACCAGTAACAACAAAAGACATTGCATATGGATAAAGGAAAATAGTTCTAAATAAACTTTCTCCTCTAATTTTTTGGTCTATTAAAACAGCAAGTAAAAAACCAATGATTAGACATCCAATTGTGAATACAAAACCGTAGATAAAAATATTTTCAACTGCAACATCCCATTTTCTTTGTTTAAATAATCTTTCATATTGATCGAAACCTACAAAATTTGTAACAGGTATTAATTTTGAATTAGTAAGGGAATAAATAAATGAGTAAATTATACATCCAATGAAAACAGTTAATGATATTATTATCATTGGAAGTAATGCTATTATTGAAGCAATGTTTCTAAATTTAGACATTTAATTTAAAATAAAGTTAGGGCAGGATTTCCTGCCCTAATTTATATATTATATTATAGACCGCTTGTTAAAACGCCTTCAAGGTCGTCCATTACTTGCGCAACTGTGTAATTAGGATCATTTCTAAATTCAGAAATAATATCATCCCAAGCGTTAGTAAATGCTGGAGTGTTCCAATCATCACTTTCTCTCATGATTGCATCAGGATTTTGAATTAAATCTAAACCCATTTGCATACAAGCGTCAGCAGCTGAAGTATCAACGTCAAGTCTCATTGGAAGAGATCCTTTAGCATTGTTAAACTTAGCTTGTACAGTTGGATTTACCATCATACTAGCCATTGCAAGTTGAACATCTTTTACTTTTGGATCATCATTTTTAGGGAAAACAAACACGTCACCACCAAGGGCTACATATTTTTCTTTTCCTGGAATTATACAAGAATAATCAACCATTGCCTCTTTTCCAGCAACAGCAAATTCACCTCTTGCCCAGTCACCCATGACTTGCATTGCAGCTTTACCTTCGATGACCATTGCAGTAGTATCATTCCACAATCTTCCTGGAGAACCCTCATCAGTAAATGCATTAAGTTCTCTATAAGTATTTAACACATCTGCAAATCTTCCATCTCTTAGAGTATCAACATCTTTATCTCTAAATATTTTTTGCATGTGAGGAAAACCTAGAATTGAAGATGATACAACTCCAAACATTCCAGACTCTTGCCATGTTTGTCCACCAAGAGCTAAAGGAATAATTCCTGCTTCTTGTATTTTTGGTGCACCGGCTAAAAATTCTTCAAATGTTTGTGGAACTGGAAGACCAACTTGTTTATATACATCGTTGTTAATCCACATCCATTGCCAACTGTGAATGTTTACTGGTACACAATAAAATTCACCTTCAAATTCGCACGTTTCGATTAGTTCAGGTGGATAAATAAAATCTCTCCAACCTTCTGCAGATGCAACTTCTTCAAGTGATTGAAGTAAGCCCTGCTCAACTAAGTCTACAAATTGTTTTGAAATATTAAACTGTGCTGCAGTTGGAGGATTTCCTCCAATAATTCTGTTTACAGTTGTTCCTCTTGCATTGTCTCCACCAGTAATAGCAGTATCAATCCAAGTATTACCCATCTCTTGCCAAGCTTCTGCAAATTGAGAGATAGCAGCTTGTTCTCCACCAGATGTCCACCAGTGAATAACTTCAGCTTCCATATGCCCTGCAGCTTTAGAAACATTAGTAAAAGATAGAGGTAAAAATAAAGTTAAAAGTATTGAAAAAAATTTTTTCATTTTTCCTCCCTTTGATTAATTAATAAAGAACAATGAATATCTCTGTAATAAAGTCAACCAGTTAAATTAACGCAATTTGATAGTAATATTAGAGAAGGTTCAACCAATTAATTTCTTCTTGGCTCAGTTCAATATCAAGACAAGGGAGGGTTGTATCTAACTCTTTTACAGATCTAGGGCCAATTAATGCAAAAGAAGGAAAAGACTGGTTTATGGTCCAGCTTGCTGCAATATTATGAGCAGAACAGCCTTTTTTATCAGCTAACTCCATAGCTCTTTTTTTTCTTTCTCTATTATCTTCACTATCATAGCAACTAATAGGACCGCTTGAGTTCTCCCCTGGTGCTCGGTATGTCTCCGCCTTAGTAATTTTATCTTCAATCTCTTGCGTTATATTATCAGGTAAAAAATAACCTCTTGCTTGACTAGACCAAGACATATGAGATTTTTGTGAAGAATTTAGGTATGCCAATATCTCTTCAGTATTAGATGATAAGCAACCATTCCAAAGAGGCTTAATCATTTTAGCAAGTGCTAAATTATTATTTAAAATTGACATTTCTTGTTTATTATTTTTTTCTGCCCATTCATTTGCTTCTTTAAATCTTTGTATTGTCCAATTTGAACCACCAAATATTTTAATTCTACCTTTTTCTTTTTCCTCATTCAAAACATCCATGAATTCATCAATTGGATAATCAGTATTATCTCGGTGCATGATATAAATATCAACATAATCTGTTTTCATTCGTTCAAGAGAGATAGTTAATTGCTTTGAAATTGCTTCAGGATTACATTCAGGTGAATGCGCACCTTTGCCAAGTATTAAAACATCTTGTCTATTATTATTTTTTAACCATTCGCCAAAAACTTTTTCATGATTACCACCCCCATAAATAAATGCAGTATCAAAGATATTGCCACCAACTTCAATCCAATGATCCCATAACTTTGAAGCCTCATTGATATCGTCTTGGTTATCACATCCCATAACAAGTTTAGAAATGTCTTTATTTATTCCTTCTATTCTACCGTATTTCATATATCATCCTGTGGTAGTTTATAATTTACTTTCTCTCTCCATGTATCAAGAGCTTGAAGATTACCTAATGTATCTTCCCAAGTCATTGCTGGATGAGGTGGTTGTGTTTTTTCTTTTGCAATACACTGACTTGCAAGTTCTCCTTCGAAGAAAAACAAATGTTCTGGCCCTTTAACATCTATAATTTCTTCATTACCTTCTTTTGTAATAATTATTTTAGCATGGTATGGGCCGCCTTCTCTTCCAGGCATCCATGGATCTGGCAACTCAATTTTGCCATCCGATCCTAAGATAACTGCATTGTTTTTCATACTTTCCATAACTGCAGTTGAGACTTTAGCTTTTATACCATTTTTAAATTCTAAATTTGCATGGGCAACCTCATCTACCCCTGTTTCTCCTATTCTCGCTTCAGCTTCTATAAATTTAGGTTCTAAAAATTTTTCGCCAGTTGCGACCCCTGCAATAAGTCTAGAAAAAGAAATGGGATATAACCCAACATCAAGGATACCTCCACCTGCTAAATTTTTATTAAATAATCTGTGATCTGGTATTGTTTTACCCATATCAAAACCAAAAGAAGCTTCAATTGATGTGATATCCCCTATCGCTTTATTTTTTATTACTTCTAAAAGTTTTGGAATTTGAGGATGACATCGATACATAAAGCCTTCCATATAAAAAACTCCAGCTTCTTTTACAGCCTCTATAATTTTTTTACCTTGGTTTAGATTTACAGCTCCTGGTTTTTCACAAAGAACATGCTTTCCTTTTCCTGCAGCTTTTATTGTCCATTCAGCATGTAGAGTATGTGGTGTCGAAATATAAATAGCATCAATATGTTCTGAATTTATAATATCATCATAATTATCAAATCTAAAATCAGGATGAATATCGTATTTATCACCAAAGCTTTTTCGGCGATCATCATTTTTACTTGCTATACTTACTAGTTGACCAGAATAAGAACCTTTAAGTCCATCTGCAAAATTATTTGCTATACTTCCAGGTCCTATAATTCCCCATTTAATTTTTTCCATACTAACCTTTTACTGCTCCTGCTGATAAGCCAGCAATATAATATTTTTGAACAAAAGAAAAAATGACTATAATTGGAATTGTTGTTAAGGTTGCAAAAGCCATAGCTTGTCCATACTGCGGCTCCTGACCAACACTCAGCGCAAATACTTCAGTCATACCAAGAGGAATGGTGTAATTAAGATCATCTCTTAAAATAATAAGAGGCCATAAGAAACTATTCCAAGAATTAACAAATGTAATTATTGCTAGAGTAGCAATACCAGGCCAAACAAGTGGGACAACTATTTGCCAAAATATTCTAAACTCACCAGCGCCATCTGATCTTGCTGCTTGAATTAATTCATCGGGAACAGATGTTATGAACTGTCTCATCATAAAAATTCCTATTGCAGGAGCTATAAAAGGAACTATTAATCCCGATAAGGTATCATTCATTCCCATTCTACCTACTAAAACATAAAGAGGGATCATTATAATAGGAAAAGGTATCATTGCAGTTGCTACCATAAATATGAAAAGTTTATTTTTTCCCTTAAAATTATATTTTGCAAACGCATACCCAGCTAAAGTACATAAAAAGATCGTTAGAATTGTAACAGCAATAGCAACAAAGAAGGAATTGAATATCCATAAACTTGCTGGAAACTCAGTAAATAATTTTGTTACATTTACCCAATTAGGACTTTTAGACCACATTATAGGTGGCCATGCCATTATTTCTGCTGTTGATTTAACTGAAGAGGTAAGCATGAAAGCGTAAGGAATAAGTGTTATCAAACCAATAATTGTAATTATAAAATTTAATGAATATTTACCAATTTTTGGAGATAAAGATTTTTTACTAGAAGTAGAAGATTCTATTGGAAAAATATTAGCAATAAAATCTATGATAGGAGATAAAATTCTCTCAATAAAACTTTTTTTAGCATCCTGATCTAAATTTGATGCAAATGATCTAAATTGAAATAATGATATAGCTAAAATACAGATGAACATAAATACACCAATAGAGGAACCAAAACCTAATTTGAGTTGATTGAAACCTCTTTCCATCATGTATACAACCATTGATTTAGCGTGAGTTGGAACATCGTTTCCACTATACATAACAAATACATCTTCAAATATTTGAAAAGAGCCAATAGAAACAATTATACAAACAAAAAGAGTAACTGGTGCTAATTGAGGAAGAGTAACATACCAGAATTGATGCCATGCTGTTGCACCGTCAATTTTTGCAGCTTCATACAAAGTTCTATCTATAAATTGTAGTCCAGCTAAAAAATAAATACAGGTTAAACCAGTCCATCTCCATATTACTAACATCATGACAGACCACTTTGAGGTTGCTGAAGATTCAACCCAATTGACTGGTTCAATTCCAATAAAACCAATTACATAATTAAGTAATCCAAATTCACTATTTAATATCATCTTGAAAGTTAATGCAGCCGCAACAACTGAAGTAACAATCGGTGAGAAAAATACTAAACGCCAAAAAGGTTTTAGTTTTAAACTATGACTATTAAGAGCAAGAGCTAATAAAAGAGCAAGGGGAATAGTAATAAATACACTGCCCGCAGAATAAAATACTGTATTTTGGAAAGTTTCCCAAAAGTTTTGGTCTTTAAAAAATAAATATTCAAAATTTCCCCATCCCCTAGGTTTAGGAGCCTTTACACCTTTCCATTTGTAAAAAGCTAAAATAAAAGAAGCTATGGTAGGTAAAAGAAAAAAAATTGTAAAAATAATATAAAATGGCGATATAAAAAAATACGGCGCAACCTTTTCAGGTCTTAATCTTCTACTATTACTCACAACTGACATATTATTATTTTGATTTTATTTTTAAAAAAGCAGGGTAAAAACCCTGCTTTAAAAATTATCGTCTATAAAAAGTCAAGTTCATCCTGAACTTGTGAAATGAACCTTTCATGAGCTTCCTCAGCAGTTATTTCACCATTTGCTAATAATGTTGTCAAATCACGAGAAACACTATCAATAATAGCTCGACCAACATGCTGATAGTCATCAGCACTTGACCCTGCTACAGAAATAAATGGCTCTGCAAATTTTTGACCTCCATAAAAATCAAATTTTTTATCTGCAATTCTTGGATCTTCAAGAGCAGCCAATAAAGTAGGCATTCCTCCGAAGAAATCATATTTTGCAATTTGACCTTCATATGAGAAGTAAGCGAGTTCAAGTAACTTTTTAGCAACATCTACAGCTTCTGAAGATTTATGAATGGCAAAACCAGTTCCACCCCAGTGAAAAGTTTTATATCCTTCATCTCCCCAAGTAGGAAGAGGAGCAACTCTCCACTCACCAGACTGTGTATCCTTAACTGTAGGTTGTAAACAACAGTTGTTATACCAGTCAGGCGCCATAGTTCCTACAGTTTGCTTTGAATTGTAAAGAACACCAGGTGTTTGACCCCAATAGTCAGTAGTATAATTAATTACTCCGGATGCAAAAGCTTCTTCTTGGAATTTTAAAACCTCCATGAAAAGATCTTCATCCATTTCAAATTCACCATCTTCATTGAAGAATTTACCACCAGCTTGTTGGTACATTCCAATAAATCTTAACTCAGATAGCATCATTGAAATTCCATCTTTTGCTAAAATTTTTCCAGTTTCCATAAACTCATCCCAAGTTTTTGGTACTGATTTACCATAACTTTCAAGAATGCTTGGGTTGTAGTAATAGACCATATAACAGCCTTCACTTTCAATTCCATATATCTCACCATTAGTGTGAGTCCAAGCAGCTACTTTTCCTGGATTCCATTGAGACATGTCACCGTACATATCTGTTAGTGGTACAAAGTTGTCTGAAATAATATCATCAACCATAAATAGACCAAAACCGCTTATCTCAATTCCTAAAAGATCAGTATGTTCAGAACCTGAAGCAATCGCCGTTAAACTGTTTGTAGCCATATCAGGCGTAACTTGAAAATCAAAAGTAATATTATCATCTGGAAATGCAGCTTGCACTTCTTCAAGATAAGTATTGAAATAATCAACATAGAGCTGGTTGTGCGTCCACATTGAAAGTGTAATATCTCTAGCATTTGAAGTTGATGAAAACCCAACTAAAACTGCAAGAGACAAAATTAAGGATTTTATTAATTTCATCTATTCCTCCCTTTAATATATCATTTAAAAGTTAAATTGATCGAAAAATCAAGATAAAAAAAATGTATTTAACTAGTAAATAATCTTGTTTTTTTAGTTATTTGGTGAAAGCACTTGCTCGTGAGGCATTACTATTTTTTTTTGAAATTCAGTGAGATTTGAAAGTAGTTTTTTTGAAGGTCGATAAGGGTGTCTAAAAAAACCCCAAGAAGGCCCATATCTGTAAACAACAATTCTTCTTTCTCCTTTATTTGTTCTTTTTGCAGAACCATGACAAAGTGAATCTACAAATAATAGTCCATCTCCAGCTTTTAAATAAATTTCTTTTGAAGCTGTCATATTATCAGCTGATGTAACTTTGCCCTTTTTCATAACATGTTTATCAAACTCTGGATGACGTAAATTTGATTTATGTGATGAAGGAATAATGACTGTACCACCATCACCAGGGCCTATATCATTGAGAGCTAGCAAAATATTAATTTGTCCGCAGTGAAATTTTCCATTTTCAAATCTATAATGACCTCTTTGAGTTCCTTCGTGAGCACCAGAATGAATTCCAATAGCTTCTCCTTGCCCTCTAATATTCGCAAAATTTTCATCGATAAATAATGGTCCATGATGTTGATCAAATGTATCTTTTCCTCCAACAAAATGAAGCATATGATTTATCCATGAAGGATGATCAATTAATTTTTCAAAGGGTTTTCCGGCTTCATAAATTTGTTGAAGATTTAAACCTTCCTTACCACCGTAATTGTGTCCATGAACATAGCCTGCCCATTCTTTATGTTTTAAACTTTTTAATTTATCTAGAATATTATTAAGATCTTTTAATTCTTTTTTACTTAAAGCATTTTCAATTATTAAATATCCATTTAAATCAAATAAATATTCATCAAGCTGTGAAACTTTTTTCATATTTATATTTTGGATTAAAAAATAATTTTTATCAATAATAAAAAGCTAATTGATAATAGCTTTAAACTCACCAGATTTATATTTTTTTGACATTTCACCTAAAGAAATTGAGTTTATAGATGAAGCATTTCCTGCAGTTCCAAATTCTTGAAGTCTACTTTTTACAACTTCTTTCATAGCGTCTTTTGAAAGTAATAAATATTTTCTAGGATCAAATTGAGAAGGGTTTTCATGGAAATATTTTCTTACTGCAGCTGTAGCTGCTAGTCTTAAGTCTGTATCAACATTTACTTTTCGAACACCATGTTTAATTCCTTCTTGGATTTCAGACACAGGTACACCGTATGTTTCTTTTATTTTTCCGCCATATTCGTTAATAGTTTTTATTAAATCTTGAGGAACAGAGGATGATCCATGCATTACTAAATGAGTATTTGGAAGTCTTGAATGTATTTCTTTAATTCTATCAATTGCTAAAATATCACCTGTAGGTGGTCGAGAAAATTTATAAGCTCCATGACTCGTTCCAATAGCAATAGCTAATGCATCTACATTAGTTGCCTTAACAAAATCTGATGCCTCATCTGGATCTGTTAAAAGTTGATCATGATCAAGTTTTCCTTCTGCACCAACACCATCTTCTTTTTCCCCAGTTCCAGTTTCCAAAGAACCTAAGCATCCAATTTCTCCTTCAACGGAAACACCTAAGGCATGCGCCATATCAGTTGTTTCTTTGGTAACTCTAACGTTATAATCAAAGTCTGAAGGTGTTTTTTGGTCATCCATTAAGGAGCCATCCATCATGACAGAAGTAAATCCAAGTTCGATACAATTTTTGCAATCTGATGGAGATCCACCATGATCTTGATGTAAAACAGTTGGAATGTCTGAAAATTCGTCCATTGCGGCTTCTACTAATTTTTTAACAAAAATGGGGCCAGCGTATTTTCTTGCTGCTCCAGAAGCTTGCAAAATAACTGGGCTATTTAACTCTTTAGCCCCTTCCATTATAGCCCTAATCGCTTCCAGGTTATTTACATTAAAAGCTGGTACACCGTAATTATTCTCTGCAGCGTGATCCAAAAGTTGTCTAAGTGAAATTAATGCCATCTATTTAGGGCTTTATTAATTGTATAAAAAGATTATTCAAGAAAATAATGAGGAATATTATTAATTATTCGACAATCATATTTTCTTTTGCTCTTGCAGCAAGTTTTCTATCTTCTACTCTAGCAATAGATCTTAAATTAAAAAATTATAATGAATCTTTAATTGGTTTTTCTTTGTCCTTTTTTGCACTTGGAGTTATTGTTTCTTCATTTTTGCATAATATTATTAGAGAAAAGTATAGTTTATTTTTTACTTTAATTTGTTCTATTTTAATTCAATTATTATTTTTTTTACTTTTATTTTTTCAATTCAGCATTTTCACTATTGTGATTATTACATTTGTCATGGGATTTACAAATCATATCAATTTTTTGACAATTGAAACATACATTAGTTCAGAATTTAAAAATAAATCAGGTTTTTATATTTCTTTGTTTTGGTCTAGTGCGGGATTTGGAGCAATACTGGGCTCTCTTATTATTGCATTTAATGGAGTTAATTATTTAAGTTACGTAATCGCTATACTGCTTATTGTATTTCAATTTTTACCAGTTTTTGTTTCTAAATCGAGCATACTCTTAACAAAAGTTGAAAAGGTTGAGTTTTCATTATCTTATAATGTGATTAATAATATTAAATTTATTTTAATTTGTGTATTTTTTTTAGGAATTAGTGATGCAGGTTGGAGTTCTCTCTTTCCATCATTCTTAATTGAAAAAGGGTTTGCAGATAAAGATGTTGGAAGAATTAATTTTACTTCAGGAATGTTAGTGTTATTAATTTTTCCATTAATAGGAAAATTAATAGATAAAATTAGTAAAGTTTTAATTTTAAATATATTCTGCTTAATTTCCATTGCTGGATTAATTATTTTCTTTTTTACAGAAAATTATTTTACTATCATTTTCTTTACTTTTATTTTTTATTTATCTGTAGGAAGTTTATTCCTTATTAATTTCAATTTAATTAACACTAATTTAAAAAGCCATTTAATTGTTTTTGGAGTAGCAAGTTATAGCATATGTGAAAATATTGGTTCCTTTATTGGTCCAACTATCATTGGTGCTTTAATAAGCTTTAATATCAATTATTTTTTAATTATATTTGGTGTAATTTTCTTTTTAATATTTACTATTTTTAACTTTTCAACAAAATTAAATGGTGGGCCCTCAGGGACTTGAACCCCGGACCACCCCGTTATGAGCGGGGCGCTCTAACCAACTGAGCTAAGAGCCCTAAATATTGCGTATACATGTAAAACAAATGAATATTAAGCTTTAATTTATTAAAGTGATGCATATTCTAAATAATCATTGTGCTTTATAAATCTTTTCATTTGATCATCATACTGATCATTAAATCTTTTATATTCATCTCTTGCAAAGGGCTTTAAGTTAAAATTATTCATTTCTTCCCTTGCAACATCTTTTTGAAGTAAGCCTAGGCCATCTAAAACAGGATAATAAAGTTGTGACTGAACATGAGGAAGACCTGAAAGATACAATTCAAAATCACTCATTCTAGGTAATTGATTTTTCCATTTATTAATAAGGTTCAAAGTGTCTTCGTGAATACATTCATTTTTAACATATTTCCAAAAATCACTATCATCTCTATTGGACACATAATGAGTATTAAGAAAGATCATAAAATCATCAAACTGACGTCCAACTCTATCATTAAACTCATCCATTATTTTTTCATTATTAAAATCCATTTCTTCTTTGAGGTAATCAGTTGCAAACAAAATCATTTGTATTAGAGTGCTATGAATTGAAGTGGCTTCTAATGGCTCAAGAAAACCAGAAGCTAATCCTATGGCAATACAATTTTTTACCCATGATTTTTCTATTCTACCCGAAGTAAATTTAATATCGTTTCTTGGTTCTATTTCATGACCTAAGACTTTCTCTATTTCAATCTTAGCTTCTTCTGGACTTGTAAAATTATCACAATATACATAACCAGCACCAATTCTTTCTTGAGTTGGTATTTGCCACATCCAACCATTTTTTTGTGCCCAAGCTAAAGTATAATTACTAATATTTTTTTCATCTAATTTTAAAAAGAAAGGCATAGCTCTATTTACTGGTAAATTTTTTTGATAAGATTTCCATCCAACATTATATAATTTATTTATGAGGAGTTTTCTGAAGCCTGTACAATCAAGAACTAAATCAGTTTCAATTTCTTTACCACTTTCAAAATGAAGTTTTTCAATTTCTCCATTTTCATTTAATGAAGCATGCGTATAGACTTCATCAAGAATCTCTATATTTTTTGATCTTTTTCTTAAATAATTTCCAACAAGATGATTATCAAAATGATAAGCATAGAAAAAAGGGCTTTTTAAATCGGGTCTGCTATTTTCAAGATTGAAAGGAACTTTATTTGTTTCCATTAGTTTTGTGTGTAAATGCACATCAGCAACAGATCGACCTGCAGCAACTGCATAAACATTTAAATATTCAAAATCTTCAGGGTCTTTTTTAGATGCTAACAAATGTGGGTCATCAATTGGTCCATAATATTGATGATTTAATTCTTTCCAGTCTTTATGAACAATCCCAAACTTTAGAGTAGCTTTTGTTTCTCTTAAAAAGTCTAGTTCGTCTAAATTATATCTTTTTAAAAAATCATAAAATATTCCGGTTGTTCCTTCTCCAACACCAATTATAGGAATGCTTGAAGGATCAACAATTGTTACTTTTACATTTTGTTTATTTATGTAAAAAAAATCACTTAGAATATATGCAGAAATCCAACCGGCGGTGCCTGCGCCTAGGATAGTTACGTTTTTTAATTTCCTCATTAATAAATAATATCAAAAGCAGATTTTATTAAATTCTTTGTATAATCATTCTGAGGGTTGGTTAATATATTTTTTGCCACACCTTGTTCTAGAATCGAACCATCTTTCATAACGATTAAATTGTGGCTTATTGATCTAATAACTCTTAAATCATGACTGATAAAAATATAAGTAGTTTTGTGATTTTTTTGGAGTTGAAGTAATAGTTCTAGAATTTGTTTTTGAATAGATAAATCAAGAGCAGATGTTGGCTCATCCAATAAGACAAATTTTGGATTTAAGACAAATGATCTTGCTATAGCTATTCTTTGTCTTTGGCCTCCAGAAAACTCATGAGGAAATCTAAGCATGGAGCTAGGTTCTAAACCAACCTCACTCATTATGTTTTCAATTTTATTTAGCCGTTCGTTTTTATCTTTCATATTAAGTGCTACAATTAATCCCTCTTCTATAATTTGTTTAACAGACAATCGTGGATTTAAAGATGCATATGGATCTTGAAAAACTATCTGCATTTGATTTCTAAATGGCTTAAATTGCTTTCGAGATAAACGGTCAATTCTATCATCAAAAAACTTAATTTCACCTTCTACATCTGTGTTAGATTCTCTATCAACTAACCTTAATAATGTTTGACCTAAAGTAGTTTTACCAGATCCACTTTCGCCAACAATTCCAAGAGTCTCACCTTCTTTAAGATCAAGACTGATATTATTTACAGCGTTAATTGATAAAACTTTATTTCTACCTGATACTTTTACTTTAGTATTAAATGTTACATTAAGATTTTCTCCTGAAAGGATGCTTCTTCCATTTTTATCATAATGTAAATCTCTTTCTTCTGGCTCTGATGACAATAAATGTTTTGTATAATCATCTTTTGGATTTTCAAAAATTTCTTTTGTAATGCCTGTTTCTTTAATTTTTCCATTATACATTACACAAACTCTATCACTTATTTGTCTGACAATAGTCAGATCATGAGTAATAAATAAAATGGACATTTGATATTTTTGTTGAAGACTTTGAAGTAATTTAAGTATCTCTGTTTGAACTGTAACATCAAGAGCAGTAGTTGGCTCATCTGCAATAAGTAAATCTGGATTATTAGCTATGGCGATAGCAATCATAATTCTTTGTCTTTGTCCTCCTGACAATTGATGTGGATACTGTGATAATCTAGACTCTGGTTCTGGAATTTGAACTTGTTTTAGTAATTCAAGACATTTTTCTTTGAGTTCTTTATCTGAAAATTTTCCATGAATTTTTAAAACCTCACTAATTTGGTTTTCAATTGTATATATTGGATTTAAAGAACTCATTGGTTCTTGAAAAATCATTGAAATATTTTTTCCTCTAATATTTTGATACTCTTTTTCAGAATAAGAATTTATATTTGTACCATTAAACTTTATTGATGTTTGATCAGATATAATTGCATTTTCTGCAAGTAATCGAATAATTCCTCTAGCAGTAACAGATTTACCAGACCCACTCTCTCCTACTAGTGCTAATGTTTCGCCCTTTTTAATATTAAAGGATATGCCATTCACTGCATTTACTTCACCGCTATCTGTATTAAACTTTACTTGAAGATTTTCAATTTCAACAAGATTAGTCATTATTTTTTTGTTGTTGTTGCATATGGATCAATTGCATCGCGTAAAGCATCACCCAAAGCATTAAATCCTAAAACTGAAATTAAGATTGCAAAGACAGGACTTAAAACCCAAGGATAACTTCCAATTGTTCGCATATCTTGAGCAGAATTTAATTGAAGACCCCAACTAACAAATGGAGATTGAATGCCTAAACCTAAAAAGCTAAAAAAACTTTCTGTCAAAATTACAGAAGGTATCAATAAAGAAACACTTACTATAACGTGACTTGTTACATTAGGAAGTAGATGTCTATAAATAATTCTTAGATCATTGGAGCCTAAAGCTTCAGCTGCTTTAATATAGTCTAATCTTCTTAAAGAAAGGGTTTTTCCTCGGACCTCTCTTGATAGTTGAGCCCACCGTAAAGAGGATAAAATAAATGCCATAAAGATAAAAATCAGAAATGGATCCATTTGCCTTGGAAGAATTGCTACCAAGGATAAATACAAAGGTAGATCTGGAAAAGCTAAAGCAAGTTCCGTAACTCTTTGTGAAGCTATATCAAATTTTCCTGAAAAATAACCTGAGCTAATTCCAACTAAAATACCAATAAAAGTTGTTATACTTACAACTATGAGAGCGAATAATAGCGTTACCCTACTTCCCTTAAAAATTCTTGATAACATATCCCTTCCATAGGCGTCTGATCCAATAAAAAAAACTTTAGACCCGTCTTTAGTAGTAAATAAATGTAAGTCCAAATTTAAGCCTAGAAACTTATATTCCCATCCTCTAGTAAAAAAATAAAGATAGTTTTTTTGAGTATAATCAATCTCCATTATTGGAAGATATGTGTCAGGATCAAATCCTTCAGTAAAGCCATAAGCGAAAGGTCTTAACGAAAAATTATTATCTTCATCAAAGAAATGTATTCCCTGAGGTGGATAAAAAACTCTATCACTGTCTCTTGCTGCTGGATCATATGGAGATAAAAAATCTGCAAAAACAGCAGAGAAAATTAAAAAGCCTACAAAAATTAAGCCTAATATTCCAACTCTGTTTTTTAAAAATCTTTTTCTTACTAGTGAAAAATATGAATTTTGTAAGTTTGAAGTTGTTTCCATAATATTTAATTCTGTCTTACACGAGGATCTAAAATTGCTAGCAAAATATCAGCAATGATATTTCCAACAATTAATATTACTGTTAAGCAAAATAAAATTGCTGCAGTAGTATAAGTGTCTTGTCTTTGAATAGATTCTACTAAAAGTGGTCCCGCAGTTGGAATAGATAAAACGATCGCAGCTTCTAGTTCACCCATTAGCATATAGGGTAAAGCAATACCCTGGAACATTACAAGGGGATGCAAAGCATTTGGTACAGCATGACGGTATAATGTTTGATTTTCAGACAAACCTTTTGCTCTTGCTGTTTCAATATATTGCATACGCATTACATCTAATAAATTTCCTCGCATTACTCTCATATTGTATGCAAGACCTCCGATAATTGCGATGACAAATATTGGCCAAATATGAAGTATGCCATTCCATAGTTTTGCAAATGACATTGGTTGAACAGCGTAGTACGGAGAGTACATTGATCCAGTGTTATCCGAATTTAGAACAATTGCTAACCAATACATAATTAGTAATGCTAGAAAGAAACGTGGAATGGTCATTCCTAAAAAAGCGAAGATAGTGGCTACATTATCACCTAACTTATTTTGATTTTTTGCAGCATAAATTCCGATAAAAACACCAATTGTTGTAGCAAAAAAATGACAAATTAATGCTATTGCTAAAGTTCGAGGTAATCTATCGCCTAACATTTCACTGACAGGTTTGTTGTAATGCATGGAAAAACCAAAATCGAAATTTAAAACAATATTTTTAATCCAATTGAAATATCTTATTACTAATGGTTCATTAAGTCCGTATTTTTCTCTCAACATTATTGTTAGTTCTAAAGCTTGTTCTTGTGTGATATTTGCTAAAGCTTTAGTTTGACTAACATACCATGTTGCATAATCACCAGGTGGTAATTCAATAATAAAAAAAATTATAATACTGATTACGAACAGTAGCGGAAGTGAATAAAGAATTCTTCTAAATATAAATGAAAGCATTTTTTTTAAATAAAGTAAGGGGCTTAAATAGCCCCTTACTAAGAAGTTTATTAATCAATACCAGGAACTCTTCCGGGGAAAAGTTCATCTAATTGATCATATTGATAAACCCAGAATTGTTCACGGATAACTGTATCTTCAGCCCATTGATAAGCTAAAACAGGCATTCCATCAGCTAAGTTTTGAATTCTTTTATTTATCAAAAGTGCTGTTGGATATTGAACTATACCAGGCATATAAACATTTTCTGTAAATAGTTTCTGATAGCGAGACATTAATGCTTGAGCCTCTGCTCCTTCAACACCATCTCTCCACTCTTCAAGAATACTTACGATTTCTTTCTCAAATGGTTGAAGTTGTTGAGGGTGTTCATCAGTTCCTAAGTGAGGATCAAATGAAGACGTAGTTACAGGACCCATATCTGACCAATAACCCGAATTAGGGAAGGCCATTTCTTGTTGAGATCTTACAAGTAACCAATCCCATTCACCTGCTTGTCTTGTTGGCTCAGTATCTTCCATTGGTTTAATATTAATTTTAATACCAACTTCAGCCATCATAGTTGCCATTCCATCGCCAATCAACATTTCATTATCACTGCCTTTATTTTGAACTAAATTAATAACTAGATCTCCACCTCCATTTGGAAGGTTTCGAATTCCGTTACCATCAGTATCTATAAGACCTAATCCATCAAGTATAGAATTTGCACCTGCTGGATTATAAGGGAAAAATGAAGTAGCATCTGCATCAAAGAAAGCACTATCTCTAGCAAGACCGCCTGCATAAACTGTCACAAATGGTCCTTTGGACATTGCTTTTGCAAATGCTTTACCATCAATTGCATGCTTAACAGCTTTTCTGAATTCTAAATTTCTATTTAGATCTCGAATAGCTGCCATTTGATCATCCAATACACCTAACCCAATTGCTTGGTTCATGGCGAGTTGATATCCCATAGTTCTTCCACTAAAAGATAGTTGAGCTTGCGCATCGTCACTCTTAGACTCTTTAACAGCTTCTAAGTATAAAGGTACGTTCTCCATATTCGAGAAGTCAGCGTTACCTGCTAAGGTATCAACCGTTCTTTGTCCCCATGTTTTTAACTGGAACACCATCTCGTTCATATATGGAAGTTGTTGTCCTTTACTATCAACTTTCCAATAGTATGGATTACGACGAAGTATTACGACCTCGTCTTGTTTATATTCAACAGCAGTCCATGCACCCATGCTAACCCATGGTAAACGTCCAGCAGGGAATGCTTGAACATAATCATCATAAGACGTACCACCATATTTAGGGTGATGTTCTTTAAGTAAATGTGATGGTCCAGGGCATCCATTTATATATGCCATGGAGTGAAGAACTAATTTAGGTTCCTCTTGTGGGAATGTCCATCTAATCTGAGTAGGACTAAGTACTTCTAGAGTTGTCCCTTCTCCCATTGTGGTTGCATTCATTCTTGTTGGAACATTCTCATCTAGAACGTTATCTTCCCACCAAAAACGAACATCTTCTGCATCAAATGGATCACCATCTGACCACTTTGCTCCATCAATTAGGTTCATAGTAAGTTTATTTCCATCCCATTCCCAATCAGTAGCTAAGTTTGGTAAAGGATAAGAGTCTTCAGCTTTTAATCTTACCATTGGACCATTTCTTGTTAGACATTCTTGAACTGTGTAATTAATTCCACCCCATCCTTGATGTTGTGAAGCAGTCCAGTTCCATCCTTCAGGTCTTCCGCCAATTGTATGTCTAAAAGTTCCTCCATAACGACCAATACCATCAGGCATTGCATCTCCATTAAAAACTAAAGGTCTTTTTGGTAAACGTTCCCAAATTGGTGGGAGTTTTCCTTCTTGAACTAAAGCACTAATATATTCTGGCTCATATAAAAATTCAAAGTCTCCAATATCTTGATAGCTCATCAATTCATCTCTTCCAATGAACTGAACTTCTTGCATATTTTCAATTGCAGGTGCTGATGGAAGTGCTATTGCACCTTCCGGTCTAGCAGACGCATTTGTACTGGTTAATGCAAAAGTAGCTGATGCTACGCTAGCAAGTAATGTGGATCTAAATTTATTTTTTTTCATCTTTCCTCCACTTAAAATTTAAAAAAACCTATAATAAAATTGGATTATTGAGAAGAACTATTTCAGATTTGATTAAATAATTTATAAATTAAATGCTTCTTTTTCGACTAAAACTGACTTTTTTTGTTGATTACGCTTTGTTTTTTTAGTCAGCCCTTTAATTGCTTTATTATATTTATAACTTTTTAATTTTTTTAGATTCTTTTTAATACTATTAATTTTTGATTGATATTGTGGAAGCCACTGTGCTTGTGCTACAAGCATCTCATCTACCATTTGCCAAACTTCCTCTGATGAACATACTGAGCTTACTAGTGGATCTTGCAGTACAGCAAGTTTTAATAATTCAATATCTCCTTTTATTGCTGCCTTTACAGCCATTCTTTGGACATCTATTGAAGTACTGCATAGAGAAGCGCATTGTAGGGGTAAGGTTACTCCTTTAATCATTTTTATACCTTTTGAATCTACGTATCCTGTACTCTCAATTACGCAATCATCATCTAAATTAGAAATTATTTTTTTATTAATAACATTAAAATGCCCTCTATATTTTTTTCCAGTTTCAATTGCTTCAATTATATAACTTCCGTGTTCAGTTGATCTTTTGTAATCTTTAAGTTTAATTCCAGAATTTTTTAAATATTTTGGATAATCCTTAACAAACCAATTTCTTTTTTCATTACATACTCTTAAGTAACCACCTGTTTCGCCATGTATCCAGTTTGAAAGACTACTCCATTTCTTCACATCTTTTTGAGTACGTCTATACCATGGTAAATATTCGCTCAAATGACCGTTACTTTCTGTAGAAAAATAACCAAATTTATCTAAAACATCTATTCTAACTTTTTCATCTCTTGAAAATTTTTTATGTTTCTTTAACGATTTAGAAAGCTGGTCTTTTGTAATTTTTTTACCTTTATAATTTAAATCCAAATACCAAGTCATGTGATTTATACCGCTGCAAGAATATTTCATTTTTCCAAATGGAATGTTTAATGAATCTTCAATTAATTTTGCTCCACCTTGTACTCCATGACACAAACCAATTGTATTAACTTTACCAATTTCATTTGCAGCCCAGGTATTCATAGCCATAGGATTTGCATAATTTAAGAAAAGAGCATTTTTTTTTGCATATTTTTTTATATCTTTACAAAAATCTAAAATAACTGGAATGTTTCGTTGTCCATACATTATACCGCCAGCACAAATTGTATCTCCAACACATTGATCGATACCATATTTTAAAGGAATAGATATATCAGTCTCAAATGCTTCTAAGCCCCCAACTCTAACACAACTAATTATATATTTTGCATTTTTTATTGATTCTTTTCTAATTGGATCAATACTAAGTTTAGTTGGAAGGTTATTAGCTGTTATATCTTTTTGAATTAATTCAGCTACCATTAACAAATTACTTCTAGATATGTCGTGAAGAGAAATTTCTATATTTTGAAGTTTTTTTACTTTTAAAATATCTCGAACAAGGGTTTGGGTAAAGCCAACACTGCCTGCGCCTAGAAATGATATTTTCATATGATTATTCTTAAACTCCTTAAATTATTTGACAATATTATTATTTATTTTTAACATAAACTAACAATGACAGATTTTTCAGATTTCAGAAATAATGGATATATTCTTAAAAGAAATCTTTTTTCTAAAGATGAAGTATTAAAGCTAATAAGGTATATCGAAGACAATTCTGAAAAAGAAGATCAAGCCAGAGAAACTTTTAGCTCTACAGGTAAATTAAATATTACTTTATGGAATCATCCATCTGATGATTTATTTGGTAAATTTTCTACTAATGAGAGAATTGTTAAACCAATGGAAGAATTTCTTGAGGATGAGGTCTATCATTATCACTCAAAAGTAATTTGGAAAAAACCTGGTGATGGAGGTTTTGATTGGCATCAAGATTATGGATACTGGTATCATAACGCATGTCTTTACCCCGACATGGGGTCTTGCTTTATAATGTTGGACAAAGCTACAAAAGAAAATGGATGTCTGAAAGTTTTAAAAGGATCACAAAAAGTTGGAAGAATTGGTCATGGCATTTCTGATACTCCTGAACAAACAGCTGACTTGGATAGAATACGCGAATTAGAAAAAAGACATGAGTGTGTCCATATTGAAGCTAATCCAGGTGACGCACTTTTTTTTCATGCAAATCTTTTACATTCCTCTGATGCAAATAAATCAAATGAATCTAGAAGAACATTAATTGTGTGTTTTAATACTAAGTCCAATGATCCATATAAAGAAAACAGTCATGCAAGTTACTCGCCATTAAAAATTTCTCCATATAATTCGATTATGGAATATTAATAAAATGAAGCCTAAAATATTTTATAATAATATTTTAAAAAAATGATTTATACTTACTGAATTAGAATTATGCATATAAATTCTTCCACATGGTATATTCCTAAGATTGAAAAGAAAAAACTCAAAGAACTTTCAAAAAGAAGTGATAGACCAGGTTTGATTCATTTTTTAATATATTTTTCATCACTTATATTCTTTGGTTATCTTTCGTATTTTTATTGGGGCAGTATTTTGTTTTACTTTTTCTTTTTTATTTATTCTACAATCTATACATTTGCTATTTCTAATCTTCATGAAACAATTCATCGTACAGCTTTTAAAACTCGCTGGATTAATGAAGTTTTTTTATACATTTCATCTTTTCAGCTGCATACTGAACCAGTTGGTCATAGATGGAGTCATACATTTCATCACTCAAATACATTACAGACAGAAGGTGAATATGATCATGAAATTGAAGTTTCAAGACCTACAGACCTATTAAAATTTTTTTTAAAATTTGTTCCTCTTTCAGATATATTTTTTATTCACCAATCTTCTTTTGTTGGAACAATTAAATCATCTTTAGGAATTATGAGTCCTGCTATAAAAATTAGCGCCCCTAAAGATCAACAAAAAAAAATAATAAGTAATGCAAGAATAATAATATTTATTTGGGCTATAATTATTTCAATTTCTATTTATTTTAATAACTTGTGGCCAATAATATTTTATTTTTTACCAACTTTTATTGGAAGACCTGTACATTTTGCTGTTAATGTAACGCAACACTTAGCAGCAAAAATCGATACCAAAGATCATAGATTAAGTACACATACAATTATCTTAAATCCAATATTAAGTTTTTATTATTGGCATATGGAATATCATACAGAACATCATATGTTTCCAATGGTGCCTTCTTATAATCTGAAAAAATTAAGGAATGAAATAAAGGACTCTTTGCCGATTCCATTTTATGGTCTTTTTGATTTTTATAAAAAAGTATTGCCATCTTTAATTAAACTAGCATTTGATTTAAATGGATATTATAAAGTCAAATTACCTTATGATCAGAATTAATAATAATTATATAAAAAAAACAGAGATACAAAATGACTAAATTGACAATAATTGGTGCAGGAAGTGCAGTTTTTACTAAGAATATTTTTACAGATTTAATGTTTATTGATGATTTTAAAAAAATGGACATTGCGCTGGTAGACATTGATGAGAAAAGATTAAAAATCTCTCATGAATTACTAGATGTAATTGCAAAAAAATTAGACGCATCTCCAAATATAAAATCATATACTAATAGAAAAGAAGCTTTAGTGGGTTCTGATTTTGTACAATCAACTATTCAAGTAGGCGGTTACAAACCCTCTACAGTTATAGATTTTGATATCCCAAATCAATTTGGCCTAAAACAAACAATCGCTGATACTCTTGGCATTGGAGGAATTATGCGGGGGCTTAGAACAATTCCTGTCTTAGTAGATATTGGTAAAGATATAATGGATCTTTGTCCAAATTCTTTGTGGTTACAATATGTAAATCCAATGTGCTCAAATATGATAGCGATAAATAACGCGTGTCCTGGAATTAATTCTATAGGACTATGTCATTCAGTACAAGGAACTGCAGAAATGCTTGCTAGAGATTTAAATGAAAAAATTGAAGATATTGATTATCTATGTGCTGGGATTAATCATATGGCTTTTTATAAAAAATTTGCAAAAAAAAATGGTAATGGTGGAGAAGATCTTTATCCAAAATTAAAACAATTAGCTGATGACATAGTAAGTGATAAAGTAACTTCAACGAGGAGTATAGGTAAAGACAGTGAATCTGACAAGGTACTTCATGAAAAAGTTAGATATGAAATTTTAAGACGATTTGGTTATTTCGTTACTGAGTCTAGTGAACATTTCGCTGAATATGTGCCTTGGTTTATTAAACAAAACAGACAAGATTTGATAGATCAATATAAAATTCCAATTGAAGAGTATATCGATAGATGTGAAAATAACATCAAGTTATGGGACGATTTAGAAAAAGATATGACACCTATTCATAATCAACCTCAAAAAAGAGGAAAAGAATATGCATCATACATTATGGATGCTGTAACAAATAATAATGAAGTAACGATTAACGGTAATGTAATGAATGATGGATATATAGATAATTTACCATCAAATTGTTGTGTTGAAGTTCCCTGTTTAATTAATTCAAAAGGCAATCAGCCGCAAAAAACTGGTCGTTTACCTGAACATTTAGCAGCTTTAATGAGAACAAATATAAATGTTCAAATATTGACTGCAGAAGCGGCATTAACAAATAAAAAAGAGCATATTTATCACGCTGCAATGCTGGATCCACTAACTGGAGCTAATTTATCCATTGATGAAATATATGCAATGGTTGATAAATTAATTGAAGCACACGGTAATTACTTACCCAAATATCATTAATGTCAAAACTTACAGTTAAAGATTTATTTGACAAAAAAGGAAAGGTTAAATTAACAGAACTATATGTGACAAATGCTTTAGAGGCATATGCAGCTGAAGAGGCTGGAATAGATATTCAAATTGTTTCATTCAAAAAAGAGACATTAAGAACAGGTGTACCAACAAATAAATGGTTTAGAGACGCTCATATTAAAGATATTCGTGATGCAGCACCAAACACATTTATGATTTATGGCCTTGGTCAACTATCTTCACCAGAAAAAGCAATTGATGCTGCACTTATAGCAAGGGAAAATGGTGCTGATGCAGTTTATTGCGGTAATAGTCCAAAATATATAGAAGCTCTTCGCAATGAAGGTTTACCAGCAGTCAGTCATATTGGCTTAATTCCATATAAAAGTACATGGACAGGTGGGTTCAAAGCAGTTGGAAAAGATGCACAGTCTGCTTATAGGGTTTATCAAGATGCTTTAGCATATGACCAAGCTGGGGCTATAGGTCTAGAGGTAGAATGTGTTCCTGATAGAGTTGCAGAAATAATTACAAATAAAGTTAATTTATTAACGTTATCCATGGGCAGTGGTCCTAAATGTGATGTTGAGTTTTTATTTATTCAAGATGTTATTGGAACAAATACAGATAGAGTACCTCGTCATGCTAAAGTTTTTAAGGATACAAATAAATCTTACGAAAAACTTGTTGATGATACTATAGAAGGTCTTAAAAATTTTATTGAAGACGTAAACACTAAAAAATTTCCAACTCCATCAAATGTTGTTGAAATAAAAGATGAAGAGTTCGAAAAATTTTTGACTAAAGTTGGCTAGATACTTATAGTTAATAAATCTTCTCCAATAATAGGATCTTTACCAAAATCTTTTTTTACAATTTTCTTTAATTTTGAAGCATTAAATCTTGTTGGAACAAAATGTGTTAATACAAGTTCTTTACAATTTGATAATTTAGCAACTTTGCCCACAAGATTACTTGGTGTGTGATATTCTTTGACATTATGTAATGTTTTTTTAGTTCTAAGTTTAGACGTTTTATTCATTTCATATTCTATAAAAACCTCATGAAGTAAAACATCTGAGTTCTGAGCATTTTGCATTAAACTCTCACACGGTCGTGTATCTCCACTAATTGTTAATTTTTTCTTATTATTATAAAATGAAAAACCATATGCATATGGCACTGGTTTGTGATCAACTTCAAAATATTTAATTTTTATATCGTTTATTTTTATTGAGCCATTTTTTTTTAATTCATAAACTTTATATTTAAGAGCATTTGTTGATTTTCTTTTTTCATAAGAAATTCTTAATTGACGTTCAATTTTCCAAGCTGAAAATATTTTATCAACAAATTTCTTTGTTCCTTTTGGTCCATATATTTTCCATATTGAATCTCTATCGGAGTGCCAAGAAGAAATGATTAGTTGATACAAATCTATAACATGATCAGTGTGTAAATGGGTAAGTAGTAAAGCGTCAATATCAGTCGAAGAGTTTTTACTTTGATTTAATCTTTGCGTTACTCCAGAACCACAATCAATTAAAATTTTAGTTTTTTTTGTTGATACAAGGTTTGATGCACCACACCTTTTATAATCAATTGAGGGGCATCCTGTTCCTAGAAGCGTTAGCTTCATCATTCATCTAAAAATGTTTTTAATTTCCTTGCCCTAGTCGGATGTTTTAATTTTCTTAATGCTTTAGCTTCAATTTGTCTTATTCTTTCTCTAGTAACACTAAATTGCTGACCAACTTCTTCTAGAGTATGATCACTATTCATACCAATACCAAAACGCATTCTTAAAACTCTCTCTTCTCTTGGAGTTAATGAAGATAGTATTCTTGTAGTAGTATCACGTAATGAGCTTTTTACAGCCGCATCTATTGGTATAAGAGCATTTTTATCTTCAATAAAATCTCCTAAAGAACTATCTTCTTCATCTCCAACAGGAGTTTCTAAACTTATTGGTTCTTTTGCAATTTTTAAAACTTTTTTAACTTTATCTAATGGCATATGAAGTCTATCTGCTAACTCATTCGGAGTAGGTTCTCTTCCAATTTCAGACATTATTTGTCTTGTGGTTCTAACAATTTTATTTATTGTTTCTATCATGTGAACTGGTATTCTTATAGTTCTTGCTTGATCAGCAATTGATCTTGTTATTGCTTGTCTAATCCACCATGTAGCATAAGTAGAAAATTTATAACCTCTTCTATATTCAAATTTATCAACTGCTTTCATAAGACCAATATTACCTTCTTGTATCAAATCTAAAAACTGAAGACCTCTATTTGTATATTTTTTGGCTATAGAAATAACTAATCTTAAATTAGATTCTATCATCTCTTTCTTTGCTCTATTTGCCGATCTTTCACCTTGTTGAACAGTACCAACTATTCTTCTAAACTCTGGTAAAGGTAGTTCTGAAGCTGTTTGAATTTCTTTTATCTCTTCAATATTTTTATTAACTTCAATATGATTCCTATTTATGAACTTTTCCCAATTTTTATCTTTGGTTGCCAGAAGACTTTGTATCCAATTTTTTTCAAAATTAAAATTTAAATATTTGTCAACAAAATCCTCTCTTTTAACTCCTGAGCTTGTAGCCATTCTTAACATTTTTCCTTCTCTTAAAAGTAGTTTTTTATTAAGTTCATAAAGAGCTTCCATTAGAGCTTCAATAGTTGTAGAGTTAAAATGAACAGCTTTCATTGCTCCAACCATTTCTTTTTGTATTTTTAAATATTTTTTTTCTAAAGATGCATAATTTTTTTCATTTTTTTTATCTGCATTGATTAATTCTTGACTGTGTTTTTGAAGTTTTTTGAATAACTTTGTTATATCATTAAAATCGTTTAATACTTTTGGTTTAAGCTTTTCTTCCATTGCTGCCAGTGAAACATTAAGACTGTCGTCATCCTCATCCTCTTGTTGTTGCTCTTCTTCACTATTTTCTTGATTATTTTCTTTATTATCTTTCTTTTTTTTATCGTCTTCCTTATCATCTCCACCACTTTCAATAAGCTTAAGTGTATCTTCTAATTTTGAATCAGAAATATCTGACATATCGTAAGTAGCTTCCAAATCCACTATATCTCTTAAAAGCATAGTCCCATCTTTAATGGCATCTTTCCAATTGATAATTGATCTAATCGTCATTGGGCTTTCACAAATTGCACCAATCATTTTTTCTCTTCCTGCTTCTATTCTTTTAGCTATAGCTATTTCACCCTCTCTACTAAGAAGCTCTACAGCCCCCATATCTCTTAAATATAATCTTACTGGGTCATCTGTTTTTCCAGTTTGTTTTTTTTCTTGGTCATCATCTCCCTCTTCAGCTTTTGTAGTTTGTTCTTTTGCTAGAGCTATTAATTCTTTTGCCTCTTCATCAGTATGAATTTTAATGTTATTGGAGGTAATAAGATTACTAAATTTTTTAATATTTTCCTCGAGTCTAAATTTTTTAGGGATAGCTTTTTCAATTATTTTTTGAGTATATATTCCATCAATTTTATGTTTATTAATTAATTTGGCAAATATTTCTTTTATTTTTTCTTCAAAACCTGAAATTGCTTTTGGTATTCTTTTAGGCTTATCTTCTTTTGAAGCTTTAGTTAAAGACTTCTTAGATACTTTTTTTGTAATAGTTTTTTTTGTTTTTTTTATAATTTTTGATTTAGATGGTTTAGATGGTTTAGAAATAAATTTCTTCTTAGCTAATTTTTTTTTAATAGAAGTTTTCTTTTTAGGTGCCTTTGTTTTCTTCTTTACAGTTTTTTTCTTCTTTTTAGTCATAACTTTATTTTAATAACTCTTCATTGTTGTGAAGATTAAAAGTAATATTTTTTAACTCATCCCAAGTCATTGTAGATGAATTATTATCTATATCATTTAGGCTTTTATTTATTTTTTTCAAATTTGAAAGTCTTGTCTTCAAATTATTTATGGATTCTTTAATTTCATTTATAACTTCCTCAGAATCATGGTCTAGGCGTACATAAGGAAAAAGTTGAAATATACTATTATCCTTTGTTTTATGGTAAATTTTAGATACTTTATTGGGCAATTTATTAGTATTAATATTATCTATATCAACTTCAAAAAACTCTGATTTATGAATAAAATTTAAGAATTCAGTCTGATCATCATTTAATAATTCAGAAGCTGTCAACAGCGAATAGATCTCTTGTCTTAAATTCATATGATTTAAATAAGCTGTCAGAAAAGAATATATTTGTTTATCTTTTAATGAAATCGTTTTTGGAGCAATTTTAATAGATTGTTTTTTAGTAGAAAATGATTTTAGTTTTTGAAAAAATAGAGATTTAAACTCATTTTTGTAAAAATATTTTATTTTACTATCTTTTATATTGCTGACTAATTCATCAATATAGCTATCAAAAATAACTTTATTGTCAGATTTTTGTAAATCAATTGATTTTGATGATTCCTGAAAAATAAAATCTACAACTGAAAGTGGATTTTTTAAATATTTTGCAAATTTGCTTAACGAATATTCATTTATGAAAGTATCAGGATCATATTCATTTGGTAAAATAATAAATTGTAATAATTTTGAAGGAGTTAAGTAGGGTAATGACATTATAGCACTTTTAAAAGAAGCTTTTAAACCTGATGTATCTCCATCAAACATTAATGTTGGTTTGTTTACATATTTCCATGATAATAAAAGATGGTTTTCAGTTAAAGAAGTGCCAAGTGGAGCTACAGCTGTTTTAATATTTTTGTCATACAAACTTATTACATCCATATAACCCTCACAAATTAACATATTTTTTTTTGACCTTATGGTTTGTTTAGCATTAAAAAGATTATACAAAATATTTCTTTTTTTAAAAAAATCACTCTCAGGAGAATTAATATATTTTGGATTTGAATTATCTAGTACTCTTCCTCCAAATCCAACAATTTTTCCATATTCATTTGTAATTGGAAAAATAAGCCTATTGTAAAAAAAATCACGTATCTTATTATTTTTATCTAATTTTACTACATTACTTTCAAGCAGTTCTTTATCTTCAAAATCTTGTTCTTTTAGAAATTCATAAAGAGTTTGTTTTGAACTAGAAGAAAATCCTAACTTAAAATACTTAATAGTCTCTTCTGATAAATTTCTTTTATTTAAATATCTTTGACAATCTTTATTTGCATGAAGATTATCTTGAAACCACTTTGTCGAAATTTCTAAAATTTGAAAAATTTTATTATTTTTTTTAGCAAAATTTGAATCAAAATTATCAACTATTCTAATGCCAACTCTTTGAGCTAATTCTTTTACTGCCTCAGGGAATGAAAAATTATATAGCTCTGTATATATGGTAAATATATCTCCTTTTGCCCCACATCCAAAACAGTAATAGGAACCTAAATCATCATTTATTTTGCAAGATGGAGTTTTTTCATCGTGAAAAGGGCAGCAACACCAACTATCTTTACCTTTTTTTATAACTTTTGTTTTCTTTTCAATTTCTTGTGAAAGAATTATTTTTGATTTTATTAATTCAAGATCATTTTTTGAAAATGACATCAATTGCCCAGTAAGGATTTAGCAATTTTTCCAACTAAACCCATATCTATTTTTCCAGTATATTTTTCCTTAATTATTTTCATAAGTGCACCCATTTCTTTGAGTGATTTAAAATTATTCTCTTGAATTATATTCTTTATGATCAATATTGTTTCATCTTCATCCATTTGTTTGGGTAAAAACATTTCTATTACTTTGATTTCATTTAGTTCATTTTCAATAAGATCATTCCGATTCGCTTTTTCAAAAGCTTCTATTGAGTCTTTTCTTTGTTTTACTAAGCTTTGAAGTAAACTTAAGATATCAGAATCGCTCAAAGAGTCTTGCTTACCTCTCAAAGAAATTTCCTTATCTTTAATTGCACTCTTTATTAATCGTAATGTATTTATAGAATTACTGTCTTTTTCTTTGATAGAATTGTTGTAATGACTTTCAATTTTATCCTTTAAGCTCATATTTTTTCACTTTCTAATAAATTTTATTTAATAATATAATTCTTCTTTTTATTTTCAACTAATCCTTGACTACATTGTTATAAATGCCTACTAACTATCATTTTGCTTCATCAAAATATAATGGAAGTTTTAAAAAAAGAACCACATATACACAATAAATCTGCTGCTCTTGTATTAGAAAATGGTGAAATCTTGTGGGGTTATGGATTAGGAGAAAAAAAGGCTGCGATAGGTGAGCTTTGTTTTAATACTTCTCAGACAGGCTATCAAGAAGCATTATCTGATCCTTCATATACTAAACAAATCATAACGTTTACTTTTCCACATGTTGGAATTGTAGGTACAAATCAAGAAGATCAAGAGTCAAAAAAAATCTACGCTGATGGTTGTGTAATAAATCAGCCTTTATCAGAATATTCAAATTGGAGAGCAGAAAATGACTTAAATTCATATTTTTTAAAAAATAATATTCCATGTATTTTTGGAATTGACACTAGATATTTAACTAAGAAATTATCTATTGAGGGAGCAAAGAAGGCAGCAATTATTCACTTTGGAGAAGGTGAAAATAAAATTGAAAAACTTAAAACTCAAATAAATGAGTGGAAAGGTCTTCAAAACTTAGATTTGGCTGAGATAGTATCGACAGAGCAGAACTATAATTGGAAAAAAGGAATATGGAAAAGTGATAAATCAATTAAAAGCCAAATTAAATATAATGTCACTTGCTTAGACTTTGGAGTCAAGCATAACATTTTAAGAAATCTAAATGAATTTAATCTTAACCCAACTGTATTAAACATATTTTCTAGCTACGAAGAAATAATGGAAACTAATCCCTTAGGAATTTTTTTATCAAATGGTCCTGGTGATCCTTATGCCACAGGTAGTAAAATAGTTGATGTGATTAAAAAATTAATTGATAATAATATTCCAATATTTGGAATATGTTTAGGGCATCAAATTTTAGGATTAGCATTAAATGCAAAGACTAAAAAAATGTTTCAGGGTCACAGAGGTTCCAACCATCCTGTTAAAAATCTTACAACAGGCATTGTTGAAATTACTTCACAAAATCATGGTTTTGAAGTTGATAGAGATAGTTTTGGTAAAGATATAATTGAAACTCATGTATCACTATTTGATGGGACTAATGAAGGTTTAAGACATAAGCATTTGCCAGTATTTAGTGTTCAATATCATCCAGAGGCAAGCCCAGGTCCACATGATAGTCATTATTTGTTTGAAGAATTTTATAAACTTATTGAGAATAATGCCAAAAAGAAATGATATAAATAAAATATTAATAGTAGGTGCAGGCCCAATAGTTATTGGTCAGGCTTGTGAATTTGATTACTCGGGTGCTCAGGCATGTAAGTCACTCAGAGACGAAGGTTACAAAATTGTATTAATTAATTCAAATCCAGCAACAATAATGACTGATCCAGAACTAGCTGATCAAACTTATATTGAGCCTATAACTAAAGAATTTGTAGAAAAAATAATCGAAATTGAAAAACCAGATGCTCTTCTCCCAACTATGGGAGGTCAAACTGCTTTAAACGTTTCAATGGAACTTTTTAATAATCGTATACTTGAAAAACACGGAGTAAAGATGATTGGAGCAAATCCAACAGCAATAGAATTAGCTGAGGATAGGCAAAAATTTAAAGATGCTATGAAAGAAATTGGTCTAAACTGTCCTAAAAGTTACGTGGTTAACACTATAGAAGAGTCAAAAAGGGTAAAAAATGAATTAAATTTACCTCTTGTCATAAGACCAAGTTTTACACTTGGCGGTACCGGAGGTGGTGTTGCCTATGATGATGAGGGATTTATTGATTTATGTAATAGGGGTTTAAATGCTAGCCCAACAAATCAGATACTTATTGAAAAATCTGTTTCTGGTTGGAAAGAATTTGAGATGGAAGTTGTTAGAGATAATAAAGATAATTGTATTATTGTTTGCTCAATTGAAAATGTTGATCCAATGGGTGTTCATACTGGAGATAGCATTACAGTAGCACCATCCTTAACATTGACAGATAAAGAATATCAAATTTTAAGAAATGCTAGCATTAAGGTTCTCAGAAAAATAGGTGTAGATACTGGTGGCTCAAATGTTCAATTTGCAATAAATCCTGAAGATGGAGAAATTAATGTAATTGAAATGAATCCAAGAGTTAGTAGATCTTCTGCATTAGCATCAAAAGCTACAGGTTTTCCAATAGCGAAAATTGCTGCAAAATTAGCAGTGGGTTACACCTTGGATGAACTTGAAAATGATATTACAACAACAACACCCGCAAGTTTTGAGCCAACTATTGATTATGTTGTAACTAAAATTCCAAGATTTACTTTTGAAAAATTTGTTGGTGCTAATTCTGACTTAACAACATCGATGAAATCAGTTGGAGAAGCAATGAGTATAGGTAGATCTTTTAATGAATCAATCCAAAAGGGGTTTAATTCGCTTGAATACGGTCTGACTGGTTTTGATAAACCAAAACTTGGCTCAAGTGATAAAAATACAATTTTGAATGAACTTAAAATACAATCTTCTCAACGCTTGTTAGTGGTAGGAGAGGCTCTTAGGATCGGAATAACAGTTGATGAAATAAATCAAATTACAAAATATGATAAATGGTTTTTATACCAAATTAAAACAATAATTGATTTTGAAAAAATTTTAAAAGAAAAAGGCCTTAACAAAGATATTATATTATATGCAAAGAAAATAGGCTTCTCGGATAATAAAATCTCATCAATATTAAATCTTAAAGAAAAAGAATTAAGAAAATTTAGAAATAATAACGATATTAATCCTGTCTTCAGACTTGTAGATACTTGTGCAGGTGAATTTAGTTCTAAAACTCCATATCTTTATTCTACTTACGATTGGGATTTTGAAAATACTAAATTTTGTGAAGCAAAACCTACATCAAAAGATAAAGTAATTATTCTTGGAGGTGGTCCTAATAGAATAGGTCAAGGAATTGAATTTGATTATTGCTGTGTACATGCTGTCTATGCATTGAAAGAAAAAGGCATTGAAACAATAATGATAAATTGTAACCCAGAAACTGTTTCAACTGACTATGATACTGCTGATAGGCTTTACTTTGAACCACTTTCAGCTGAAAGTGTTATTGAAATTTACAATAAAGAAAAAAGTAATGGAAATGTTCTTGGTGTGTTAGTTCAATTTGGAGGTCAGACTCCTTTAAAAATTGCAAAAGAAATAGAAGAGGCTGGAATAAAAGTTATAGGAACTTCAACCGAAGCAATAGATTTAGCTGAAGATAGAGATAGATTCAGTGAAATATTATTGAAGCTAAAAATTGCTCAACCAAAAAATGCTTTTGCAAATACTGTAGCTCAAACTTTAGAAAAAGCTGAAGAAATTGGATATCCTGTTTTAGTTAGACCTTCATATGTACTTGGAGGAAGAGCAATGCAAATCGCATATGATAAAGATAATTTAGAATCATTTTCTAATGAAGCTCTTGAAGTTTCTTCAAATAATGTAATTTTAATTGATGAGTATCTTGAGAATGCAAAAGAAATAGATGTAGATATAATTAGAGATAAAAATGGAGAAATATATGTAGCTGGGATTATGGAACACATCGAAGAAGCAGGAATTCACTCTGGAGATAGTGCTTGTTCCTTACCTCCATACTCAGTTAGTAAAGAAACCCAGAATAAAATAATTGAATGGGTATCAAAAATTGCCAATGAAATTAATGTTGTTGGATTAATGAATACTCAATTAGCAATTAAAGATAAAAAAATATATGTTTTAGAGGTAAACCCAAGAGCCAGCAGGACTGTACCATTTGTGGCCAAATCAAAAGGTATTCCAGTCGCAAAAATTGCAGCAAAAGTAATGGTCGGGGAAAATCTTAATTCAATTTTGAATGACTATAAAATTAATGAATTAAAAAACTTCAATGTAAAAGAATCTGTTTTTCCTTTCAATAAATTTGATGGAGTTGATCTAATATTAGGTCCTGAAATGAAATCTACAGGAGAGGTTATGGGAATAGATGAAACCTTTTTATCTTCCTATATAAAAAGCCAAATAGCCTGTGGCAATATTCTTCCATCTAAAGGTACAGTATTTATTTCAATAGATAATGATAATAAAAAGTTCATTATTGAGATAGCACAAAAGTTAAAAGAATTAGATTTTAATCTACTTGCAACTAAAGGGACTGCTGAATACTTAAATTCTAATAACATCAAGACAAAAATAGTAAATAAAGTAAAAGAAGGTAATCCTCATGTAGTTGACTTATTAATTAATAATGAAATTCAACTAGTAATTAATACAACAAAAACTCAATCATCAATTAGAGACAGCTATAGTATTAGAAGAACATCATTAATGTATAATATTCCATATTATACGACAATAGCTGGAGCAAAAGTTGCTGTAGATGCTATTGAGCATATGAAAACTCAGAAATTCACAATAAAAAGTCTTCAAACTATAAATTAATTTTATTGACTATAAAAAATAAATAAATCATCATGACTTTATGAATAAAATTCCTATGACTGCTGAGGGTTATACAAAATTACAAGATGAATTAAAAAAATTAACCTCTGAAGATAGACCAAAAATTATTGAAGCAATTGCCGAGGCTAGAAGCCACGGTGATTTATCTGAAAATGCAGAATATCAATATGCTAAAGAACAACAAAGTTTGATTGAAGGAAGAATTATAGATTTAGAGAGTGCTATTAGTAAAGCAGAGGTAATAGATGTTAAATCTATTGAAGGTGACGATATTAAATTTGGCGCAACAGTTGAAATAGAAGATGATGAAAGTGGAGAAAAACAACAATACCAAATTGTTGGGGAATATGAATCAGATATTGAAAATAAAAAACTTTCAATTACTAGTCCTTTAGCAAGAGGCTTGATTGGTAAAACATTGGAAGACAATGTTGAAATCAGTAGTCCAAAAGGTTTAAAAAGTTATACAATATTATCAATAAAATACATTTGAATATAGACAATCCTAAAATTTGGTCATTAACTGATGGTTCACAAGGAATGATAAGTCAGACTAAAGGTCTAGCAAATGAATTGAGTGTAAATATAAAGGAAATTAAAACTGAAATAATTTTTCCTTGGAATAAATTACAGCCTGGGATACTTCCTATTTTTAATTGGATATTTAAAAACAAGTTACCTATAGATGAGATACCTGATTTAGTTATTAGTTGTGGTAGAAAAAGTGTTTACCTATCAATCTATCTTAAAAAAAAATATCCAAATATTATTAATATTCATATTCAAAACCCAAAAATTTCTTCAAAAAACTTTTCTTATGTTATAGCTCCAAATCATGATGATTTATATGGTGACAATATAATTAATTCTTCGGGTGCAATACATTATTTTAAACAATTTAATAATTTGAAAAATCATTATGAAATTAATACAAAAAATTTGATCACATGTATTATTGGAGGAGAAAATAATCACTATAATTTCTCAAAAGAAAATACTTTAGATCTTTGTAAAAGAGTAAAAAAATTAAAGTCTCATAATAATGAAATTTTAGTTCTTACCTCGAGAAGAACTAATAAAGAAATTAAGTATATTTTGAAAAAAGAATTGAGCACAATGTCTACATTATGGCTTGGAGAAGGAAAGAATCCATATGAATTTGCTATTTATAATTCCAGTTATTTTATTATTACTTCTGACTCAACCTCTATGATTTCTGAAGCAAGTATATCTGGTAAGCCAATTTATGTATATCAATTACCAATGAAGAGAAAAAGTAAAAGATTTATAAGATTCCATGAAGAATTTAAAAAAATGAATATAACAAGAGATTTTAATACTTTAGATAAATTAGAAAATTGGACATATACGAAACTAGAGGAAAGCAAAAGAATTGCTGGAATTATAAAAAAAAGAATTATAGAAAGGAAAAATGAATCTTGAGAACTTAACTCATGCAGATTTTCCCTTTAATCACTGGGTATTTAGTAATTGTTTAGAAGAAGGCGCATTAGATGAAATTTCCTATAGTAATATTCCGTCAGGAGACAGAATGTACGATGGGACAAGAGCTGCCGATCATACAGGACAGGGAGTTGATGGTAAATTAAGACTTTTTATAACAAAAAATAATTTTCAAAATTTTCCATATCTAACAAAATTAATTAAGTCTTTACAAAGCAAAGAAATGGTAAATAAAATATCGAAAATAATTCATAAAGATTTATCAAATTCATACGTCAGATTAGAAGTAATTGGAGATAAAAAAGGATTTTGGTTAAAACCACACAAAGATATTTCAGAAAAATTAATGACTATGATGGTTTGGGCGAACCCATATAATGAAGCGTCAAATTTGGGTACCGACCTATATGATAAAAATTTTAAATTAGTTAAAACAATTAAATATGTTCATAATAGTGGTTATTTTTTTTCTTCAGGGGATGATACTTGGCATGGACTTGAATTAAAAGAAATTCAAAAAGAAAGAAGATGTATTCAAATAAATTATGTTACTTTTGATACAGATTGGCCAGTTGAAAAAAATGCTTAAATTATTAATTTAATTATATGACTGAAAAAATAAAAAATGATGTCTTAATCATCGGCTCTGGACCAGCAGGCTATACTGCTGCAATCTATGCAGCAAGAGCAAATTTAAAACCTCATTTAGTTTCAGGTTTAGAACCAGGAGGTCAGCTAACTATCACTACGGATGTAGAAAACTATCCAGGATTTGAAAATGTAATTCAGGGTCCTTGGCTTATGGAACAAATGAAAGAACAAGCAGTAAAAGTAGGAACTATCTTTCATAATGATATTGTAACTTCAGTTGATTTCGAAAATAATCCATTTACTTCTAAAACTGAGTCAGGAAAAGAATTTGTGTCCAAATCGATAATCATTGCAACAGGTGCTCAGGCTAGATGGCTGAATTTAGAAAGTGAAAAAAAATTTAAAGGATTTGGTATTTCTGCTTGTGCAACTTGCGATGGATTCTTCTTCAAAGATCAGCAAGTAGCAGTTATTGGTGGAGGTAATAGTGCAGTAGAGGAAGCAATGTTTTTGACTAAATTTGCTTCAAAAGTTTTGTTAATTCATAGAAGAGATAGTTTACGAGCTGAAAAAATTTTACAAGAAAGACTTTTTAACAATAAAAAAATTGAAGTAATTTGGAATAGTAAGGTTTCTGAGTTTGTTGGAGAAGAAAATCCAAATACATTAAAAAAAATTATTTTAGAGAACACATTAGACGGCATCAAAACAACTATAGATGTAAATGGTGCTTTTATAGCTATAGGGCATGATCCCGCTACTTCACTTTTTATAGATAAGTTAAAAATGGACGAGGAAAATTATATAATTACTAAACCTGATAGTACTGAAACAAGTATTAAGGGAGTCTTTGCAGCAGGTGATGTAAAAGATAAAATTTATAGGCAGGCTGTAACTGCTGCTGGTATGGGCTGTATGGCTGCTTTAGAGGCTGAAAAATATATAGCAGAAAATTAATTATCCCTGTCTTGCTTTCATTCTGGGATTTTTCTTATTAATCACATAAATCCTACCTTTTCTACGAACTATTTTACAATCCTTATCTCTAGTTTTGGCAGTTTTTAATGAGCATTTAACTTTCATAAAAAGCGCTTTAAATTCTGGGATTTGTTTTGTCAAACATATATTGTCTTAATTAATATGAGAAAGCTATCTTACCCAGGAAGATCAAATGTTTTAGCTCAAAATGGTATGGTGGCAACATCAAATCCATTAAGTTCCATGGTGGCTATTAATGTACTTCAAAAAGGTGGAAATGCTGTTGATGCTGCTATCGCGGCTTCAGCTGTTCAAGCTGTAGTATGTCCAAGCGCAACAGGAATCGGTGGTGATTGTTTTGCAATTATTTCGATGAATGGGAAAAAACCAATTGCTGTAAACGGGTCTGGAATTGCTCCTAAAAGAGCAAATTTACAGTTTTATAAAGATAATAAAATAAAAAATATTGGTTTAACAAGTCCGCATTCAGTCACTATTCCAGGAGCAGTTCATGCATGGTGTTCTATGCATGAAAAATTTGGGAGAATTGATTTTAAAGAAGTTTTAAATGGTGCAGAAAATTTTGCTAGAAAAGGATTTCCTGTTCATGAAGTTGAAGCTATTTCATGGAAAGAGAATGAAAAAAAACTTAAAAAAAATTCTAATTCTAAAAGATTATTTTTAAATGAAAATCTAAGTTATAGTTATGGTGAAGTTTTTAAGAATATTCCTTTAGCAAATACTTTAAGAATCATTTCAAAAAATAAAATTAAAGGATTTTATCAAAGTGAAATAACTAAGGACATGGTTAAGACACTAAATAAACTTGGAGGATTACATACAGAAGAAGATTTCTATAATCAAAAAACGTTATTTTCAAAAACAATAACAAATTCATATAGAAATTTAAAAATACATCAATGCCCCTTAAATAGTCCTGGATTAGTTGTTTTGATGATCATGGCAATGACTGAGAAATTAAATATCAAAAAATACCATCCTTCAAGTTTTGAAAGATATCATCTTCAAGCTGAAATTTCAAAAATATGTTTTGAGGTTAAGGAAACAATATTTGGTGATCCTAATTTTAATAATATAAATATAAAAGATTATTTAAGTAATGAATATATAAGCTCTTTATGTTCTAGAATAAATAGAAATAAAATTTATTCTTCAAAAAAAGGCTATGTAACTTCTCACCCTGAAACAATATATTTAAGTGTTGTAGATAGAGATTTGAATTCAGTATCATTTATTAATTCAATATGTCATGGTTTTGGAAGTGGAATTACAAGTAATAAAACAGGAATTCTTTTTCAAAATAGAGGTGTAAATTTCAGATTAGAAGATGGTCACCCCAATTCAATTGATAGTCATAAAAGACCACTTCATACAATAATCCCTGGGCTAATAACTAATAAGAATGATGAGACACTGTATTCTTATGGAGTTATGGGAGGACAATATCAACCAATAGGTCAGTCTCATTTGATTCAAAATATAATCGACTATGACATGACAGTACAAGAAGGCTTGGATTTACCTAGAGCATTCGCTCTAAATGGCCTCTTAAATGTTGAGAATTCATTAGATGATAAAATAGTAAAAAAATTAAAGAATATTGGTCATAAAATTAAAATAAATGAAAATGCTATTGGCGGTGGTCAATGTATAAAAATAGATAGAAAAAATGGAGTGCTTATTGGCGGGTCAGATCCACGAAAGGATGGTATGGCAATAGGTTACTAACCTAAACTTTCCCAAAAGTGTCATTATACTGATTATTTACTCTTACAAATGTAGTGCACTTACTAAGCTGCTTCAATGATGAAGCGCCAACGTATGTACAACTACTTCTTACGCCTCCTAGAATATCTCTAATTGTACTATCTAGCGAATTCTTCATTTGTATTTTAACTTTTTTACCTTCAGATGATCTATAGTTTGCAAGACCACCATAATGTTTCTCATTTGCTTCTTCAGAACTTGATCCATAAAACTCGATAAACTTATTTCCATTTTCCTCAATTATATCACCACCACCTTCCTTATGACCTGCTAACATTCCGCCAAGCATAACAAAGTCTGCACCAGCACCAAATCCTTTTGCAACATCACCAGGACAAGTACATCCTCCATCAGCGATAATATGTGCTCCTAATCCATGTGCTGCATCAGCACATTCCATTACAGCACTAAGTTGTGGATACCCTACTCCTGTTTGTATTCTAGTGGTACATACACTTCCAGGACCGATACCAACTTTAACAATATCCGCCCCACTTAATACTAATTCCTGAGTCATATCTGCAGTAACAACATTACCTGCAATAATAGTTTTTTTTGGATATTTTTTTCTTACTTCTGAAACAAAATTACTAAAATTTTCTGAATAACCATTTGCAACATCAATACAGATAAATTTAAATTTTGGATATTTTTTTAGAATTGAATTTAACCTATTGTAACTGTCTTTACTTGTACCACAACTAAGAGCAATTGAATCAAAGAAAATATTTTTTTTATAAATAGTTCCTATTTTATTTATGTCATGCTGTTTTGTTAAAGCAGTCATTAGTTTGTGAGAACTTAGTTTTTTTGCAACATCTATTTCACCAACACCATCCATATTAGAGGCTATTATTGGAATTCCTTTCCATGATGATCTTGAGTGTTTAAAAGTATATTTTCTATTCAAATCAACATCTTTCCTACTTTTTAAAGTACTTCTCTTTGGTCTAAAAAGGACATCTGAGTAGTCAAGTTTAATTTCTTCTTCGATTCTCATAAATACATTCGCATATTTGTATTAAATAATTTAGAAATTAAAACAAATATAAATTGTTATCTATGAACTTAAATACGTTAATAAATGCAAATAAAAGAAAGTTTGATATTAAATTTAAAAAACTTTTAAAAAATAAGCTAGACAAATCAAGTTTATCAAATGCAATCTTTTATGGATCCATGAATGGAGGAAAAAGAATAAGGCCATTTTTAGTAATGGAGTCTGCAAAAATAGCAAAAATTTCATCAAATGATGCCTTTATCATAGCATCATGTATAGAATGTATACATTCGTACTCCTTAATTCACGATGATTTACCATCAATGGATGATGATGATTACAGAAGAGGTAAATTAAGTACTCATAAAAAATTTAATGAAGCTACTGCAATTTTAGCAGGAGATGCCTTACATGATTTAGCATTTGAATTGATCTCAGGAAATTTTAAAAATAAAAATGTTATTTCTAGATTAAATTTAATAAATTATCTTTCTTTGTGTATTGGACATAAAGGATTAGCTCTTGGTCAAGCTTTAGATTTAGAATATGAAAATAAAAAGTTATCTAAAAATAAAATTTTAGATATGTATTCTAGAAAAACTGGCAAATTATTTGAATTCTCTTTTTCTGCACCTTTTATATTAAAAGATAAAAGTAAAATAGATATTCAATTTGCAAAAGATTATGGAATGTTATTTGGTTTAATATTTCAAATTATAGATGATTTAATCGATGAAATTGGAACTTTTAAGAAAATTGGCAAAACACCAGGTAAAGATGTTGAGCAAGGCAAAAGCACCTTACTAAAATTAATTGGTGAAAATCAAGTTACTGATTTATGTAATAATAAAATTAATACTTTTATAAAAAAATATAAAAATAAAATAAGTCAAAACCCTATACTAATAAAAATGCTAGAATTTGGAATGGAACGACTAAATTAAAAATGTACTATTTTTTTTGCTAAATATAATCCAGATGTAGCTGATACAGCTGTCAATGAACCACCCCAGAACATATCTACGAAAGTAACAGTTGGTGACCATCCCTTGAGTACTGCCATATTTGTTAAGTTATATGTGCCATATGCAACCAAACCAAATATGAAGCCAATGTACAAAGTTTTAATTAAATCACCAGAAACAACACAAGGTTGAATTACAACCAAGGCCATACCAAAGACATATAATATATAAAAAAGAGCAGCTGCCCACATTACAGGTTTATCAGCTAATAAATTACCTATTAGAGGTCTATAAAAAGACTTTGTAGCGAAGCTTAACCAAATTACGTCTATTATTAAGAAAATTAATGAAGCAATTAGAGTGGCTACTAGTAAACATTTAAACATGTATTATAAATATATCATATTATTAAATTTCAAGAATATTTATTTAAATTTCTATGGTGGGTGTGACAGGGATTGAACCTGTGACCCCTGCCGTGTCGAGGCAGTGCTCTACCGCTGAGCTACACACCCAAGAAGTTTAATTATATAAAAATATAGTATTCGAAATATAGTGACTTTTAAAGGTAAAGCAATAATTGAAAAATTGTATGAGATTTTTAAATTATACTTAATTTAACCTTTTTTAATCATTAATTAAGTAAATAAATTATAAACATATTGATCAATTTTTTATTAAATAATATTCAGAGTTTAGAATTATTCATGCAATTGAATATAAATACTAGGAGATAAATGAAGGTAAAAAAAAACAATTTTACAGAAAATGAAATCTCTAAAGCTCTAAAAATTTATAATTATTTTATTGAAAATTCATTCTCTAATTTTGAAGAAAAAAAATTATCTAAATTAAAATTTAATTTATTATTAAAAAAAATTAAAAGAAATAAATTACCTTTTATTTTAGCAATTGAAGAAAATGAAGTTATTGGATTAGCCTTTGTAAATAAATTTAGAGAAAAAAGTGGATATAGATTTTCATATGAACATTCAATCTATGTTGATCCAGATTTCATTAATAGTGGTTTTGGTAATAAAATACTAAAAGAACTTGTTAAAATATGTAAAAAAATTTCAAAGATTAAAAATTTGATAGCAGTGATTGGTGGAGAAAATAATTTTGGTTCTATAAAAATACATAAAAATAATGGATTTCAATATATTGGAACTATAAAGAAAGCTGGTTTTAAAAAAAATAAGTGGGTTGATTCGATTTATATGCAAAAAAGGTTATGAAAAAAGTAAACACTAACAATTTTAAAAAAACACTTAGTAAGTTTTCAACAGGAATTACAGTTGTATGTGTTAAAAATAATAATTCAATATATGGAAAAACTGTTAACTCATTTAACTCTTTATCTCTTAACCCTCCTATGGTTCTGTTTTCTTTAGGTAATTACTCGACCTCAATAAAGCAGTTTTCAAAAACTAAATTTTTATCAATAAATATTCTATCTAGTAAACAAAAAAAATTATCTGACAATTTTGCTTTAACTGCGCCTAATTTAGAAAATGTAAAATTTATTGAAGGGAAAAATAAAACAGTAATTATACCAAATTGTATAGCAAATCTTGAATGTGAGCTAATGGATAAAATAAAAAAAGGTGACCACATAATATTTATATGTAAGATACTAGAATTACAATCTAACGATAAATTGAAACCACTTTTATATTTTAATTCAAAATATTTCTAGGTGTTTAGAATTTTAAGATATCTAATTTTAATTTCTTTAATATCATCAGGATATTATTTGTTTATTTCTGAATACTTAAATATATCTGGGAAAAATATTTATAAGGAAGAAATTGTAAGAAAAGAAATAGTAAAAGATAAAAAAGAAATCATTCAAGAAAAGAAAGAAGAAATAGCTTCACCTAATATAAAAAAAAGTATTGATAAAGAACAATTTGTTGAGAAAAAAATTGAAATTTTACAAGGTGATACTTTTGTTTCTATTTTGGAAAATCTAAACTTTAAACAAAAAAAAATTTATGAAATCATAAGTAAGATAGAAGATTCTTTTGATTTAAAGAAAATCAAAACTGGAGAAATTATAAGTGTTTTTGAAAATAATTATGGTGAAATAAAAAAAATTGAATTTTTTAAGAACACTGAGACTATTATCTCTGTTAATTTAGATAAAGAAATAAATTTAAATATAATAAAATTAACAAAGGCTTCATTTATTGAATCAAAAGAATATACAATTACAGAATCATTATTTTCAGATGGTATTAAAAATGGTGTTTCATCAGATATATTAGTTAAAATTATAAGCCTTTTTAGTTTTGATCTCGATTTTCAAAGAGATATTAGGGTCAATACAGTTGTTTCAATATCCTATGAATTTGATGAAATAGTTGAAACAGGTAGACTGGAATATAACGATATTAAATATGCTTCTATAATAATTGATGGAAAACAATTAGAATATTTTAAGTTTATTACAGATGATGGTTATGTTGATTATTTTAACAGAGAGGGAAAAAATGTTAAAAAATCAATTTTAAAGACACCTTTAGATGGAGCAAGAATTTCATCAAATTTTGGTATGCGTAAACATCCTATCTCAGGTTTCAATAAAATGCATAAAGGTGTTGATTTCGCTGCACCTACAGGAACACCAATTTATGCTGGAGGAAATGGAATTGTTGAATACGTTGGAAGGAATGGAGGATATGGCAAATATATTCGTATAAGGCATAATAATGGATATAAAACTGCGTATGCACATTTGTCAAATTATAAGAAAGGTATTTCAAAAGGAGTAAGAGTTAATCAAGGTGAAGTTATAGGCTATGTAGGTAGTACAGGAAATTCTACAGGACCTCATCTTCATTATGAAATTATTTATCAAAATAAACACATAAATCCGTTAAAACTAAAACTTCCTTCTGGAAAAATACTTGAGGGTAAGGAATTAGAAAAATTTAAAGAAGAATATAAAATAATATATGCTGATCATTTGAGCATGTTATACGAATAACTACTTTGTTGATCTTGTTCTTTTTTCTTTAGATGGTTCAGCAATAAACGGAATAGATTCGATGGAATCATCTTCTGCTTTATCATTATCATTTGCTTCGATAGTTTCATTATCGATATCTGAGTTTTGTTCATTTACAATACTTTGTTTTTGCTCATCAAAATTTGTGTTTTCTTCAATATTAATACCTAGCTCAACCATTATTCTGTAGTAGTGATCAGTAAATTGATAATAGTATTCAGATTGAATTCTATCACCTGATCTTGATGCTTCTTTAGCAAGTTTTAAGTACTTGTTATATTGCTGGGAAACATTTCCTCTATTTCTATTATTGAAATTTTTGTATCCACCAGTTTTCTTAAAACTAGGTCTTCTATTACTCTTATAAGCGGTTCTACCGTTTTTTTTATACATATTGTTAGGAAATTAAAAATTTATTAAATTATTAATCTTTTTTTTTACCTATACAGTTCATTTGATTTATTTCAACTTATATCTTTAAAAAACTAAGGATTCTCTCGTTTCCTTGAAGATCATTAACTATTTTATTCAAATATAATCCAGAATTTTCAAATATTTCTTCACAATCTTGTCTCTGATTATTACCAATTTCACATACAAAATAAGCACTTTTATTCATAAAATTTTTTAGATTATTTGAAAATTCTCTGTAAAATTTCAGCCCATCATCTCCTCCAACTAAAGCTAATTTAGGCTCAAAATTTTTAACCTCTGGATCTGCATTATTAAACTGTTTATTTGATAGGTATGGTGGATTAGATACAATTAAATCAAACTTGGAATTAATATTTTTAAAATCAATCATCTTAAGTTGGATTTGATTATAACAATTATGTATTTTTAAGTTTTTTTCTGCAACTTCTAATGCTTCTTTAGATATATCTATAGCTGTTATGGATGCATTTTTAAATTCCTTTGCTAGTGATATTGCGATGCAGCCTGATCCGGTACCAATATCTAATATTTTTAATTTAAGGTTTTTGTCTCTATAAATATTTAATACTTCCTCAATTATTAATTCTGTTTCAGGACGTGGATCTAAAACAAAATTATTTACATAAAAATCATTTTTCCAAAAAGGTTTATTTTTAACAATTTTAGCTATTGGTTGTCTATTTATCCTTTTTTGAAGATAAGATTTAAATTTATTAATATCAATATTGTCTACATTAAGATTGCTTAAAATAATTTCATTATTTTTTTTTGAAGCATACTTTAGTAAAACTCTCAGATCTAGCTCTGGATTACTTATATTTTTTTGTTTTAATTTAGTTAAACTCTCTTTAATTAAATTATTCATTTTTCATATTTGCTAACTTTGTACTCTCTTCTTCAGCAATTAAAGGGTTTATCAACTCATCAATTTTACCCTCAAGTATTTCTGACAGATTGTACAATGTAAGATTTATTCTATGATCAGAAACCCTTCCTTGAGGAAAATTATAGGTTCTTATTCTTTCAGATCTATCTCCGGAACCTACTTGATTTTTTCTTTGCTCAGATCTTTCTTTGTTTTTTTCTTGTATTTGATTGTCTAGTAATCTTGATCGTAAAATCTTTAAAGCTTTTGCTTTATTTTTATGTTGAGATTTTTCATCTTGCTGAGAAACTACTATACCAGTTGGAATGTGAGTTATTCTTACAGCACTATCAGTAGTATTGACAGATTGGCCTCCTGGTCCACTTGATCTAAAAACATCAATTCTTAAATCTTTATCAAGAACTTGAATATCAACCTCTTCAGCTTCAGGTAGAACTGCTACAGTAGCAGCTGACGTATGTACTCTTCCACTACTTTCAGTTGTTGGAACCCTTTGCACTCTGTGAACACCAGATTCGAATTTTAGTTTTGAAAAAACATTTAATCCTGAAATATTACAAATAGCCTCCTTCACTCCCTTTAGACCTGTTTCTGATATTGATAAAATATCAAATTTCCATGAATTTAAATCTGCATATCTCTGATACATATTTAATAAATCAGAAGCAAAAAGAGATGCTTCATCACCTCCAGTACCAGCTCTGATTTCTAAAATTGAATTTTTAGAGTCATTTTCATCTTTTGGTATTAGTAACTTCAATAATTCCTGTTCAAGATCTTTAATTTGATTTTTTTTTTCAATGAGTTCCGATTCAGCTATATTACTAATTTCTAAATCATTATCTTTTACTAACTCATTAAGATTTAATATATCTTTTTGAAAATTATTGTATTCTTGAATTTTTTCTACAATTGGTCGGAGATCTGAATATTCTCTGTTTAATTTAATTAATTCATTTGAGTCAATATCATTTATATTGTTTAATGAATTTTCTATTAATTTAAATTTTTCTAAAATTATTGAAAATTGTTTATCTAGATTTATCATTCAAATGATTAGATATTTGATTAAGCTTTAATTCTTTTTGTTCGCCAGTCATTAAATTTTTAATAGTAAAAAAATCACCATTAAACTCATTTTCTCCAATAATAATTATATATGATGCTGAAGATGTATTTGCTTTTGTAAATGATTTTTTTAAATTGTATTTATAATTCCAGTAATATGAAATTCTATTTTCAGATAAATATTTTTGTAGATAAAGAAAATAATCTGTAAATTTTTCATTTGTTACTGCAATATGAATAGTTGAACTTATTTTTTTTTCGTACTTCATTAATAGTGCAATTCTTTCAATACCTGCGGCCCATCCAATACCTGGTATATCAGGCCCGCCTAATACTTTTATTAAACCGTCATATCTTCCACCACCAAGTAATGTATCTTGACTTCCTAAATTATCTGATTTGTATTCGAATACTGTATTACAATAATAATCAAGACCTCTAACGAGATTAGTGTTTTCTTCAAAATCAATTTCTAGTATTTTTAATGATCTTTTAAGATCCTCGTAGTGCTTTTTAGCTTCATCTGTGAAGTATTCATATATTTTAGGTGAAGATAGTGAAATTTCAACATCTTCCTGATTTTTTGAATCTAATATTCTTAATGGGTTAGTTTCAATTTTTTTAACGCTTTCTTCTGATAGTTTTTTTATATGGGTATTAAAATACTTTGTAAGACTTTTTTTAAAATCAATTAACGTTTTTTTATCTCCCAAAGAATTAATATGAAGTTTTATTTTAGATTTAGGTAACAGTTCGTTTAAAATATTATTTGACATAGAAATTAACTCAACATCAGCAAGAAAATCTCTAGTTCCAAGTATTTCAAAATTAATTTGATTAAATTGTCTATATCTACCCTTTTGCGGCCTTTCCCTTCTAAACATTGGTCCAATTCCAAAAATTTTTAATGGTAGATCGTTTAAGAGATTATTAGTAATGGCCGCTCTAATCATGGGTGTTGTGTACTCAGGGCGTAGTGTTAAATATTCATTATTTCTGTCTTCAAATGAATACATTTCTTTCAACACAACATCAGAATGTTCTCCAAGAGGTTTTGTAAATAAATCACTAAATTCAAAAATTGGTGTCTGGATTTCTTTATATTCTTTTAAATTAGCATTTTTAGAAACAATATTAGAAATAAAGTTAAATTTATCTATTTCTTCCCCAAATATGTCATGTGTACCTCTTACTGATCTTAATTTCATATTAATTACTAAGTTCTATTTCTTTAGTTTTTTTTCTAATTAGATCTTCAAGATAATTTTCTAAATCAACATTTTTTACAACATTATTTTTTTTACCATCAAGATAAATCATATGTGTATCATTTCCGCCACCAGTTATTCCAATATTTGTCATAGTTGCTTCACCTGGACCATTAACAACACATCCAATTATTGACACTGTTATAGGAGTGGAAATATCATCTAATTTATTTTCTAAGTTTTTTACAGTTTTTATTACTTCAAATTGTTGTCTAGCGCATGAGGGACATGATATGATTTTCACACCTCTATTCCTTAATCCTAAGCTTTTTAAGATTTCAAAACCAACTCTTACCTCTTCCTCTGGCTCATCTGACAATGATATTCTAATTGTATCTCCTATTCCTCTCAAAAGTAAATTTCCAACTCCAATTGATGATTTAATTGAGCCTGTTCTTTTTCCTCCTGCCTCTGTAATACCTAAATGCAAAGGATAATCACATAATTCAGCTAATTGCTCATATGCTTTTATAGACATAAATATATCAGAAGATTTGACACTGATTTTGAAATTAGTAAAATCATTATCTTCAAGTATCTTTATATTTAATTTAGCACTTTCAACTAAAGCTTCTGGATTAGGTTCAGAAAATTTTTCTAAAATTTGTTTTTCTAAACTTCCTGCATTAACCCCTACTCTAATTGAGCAATTATTATCTTTTGCAGCTTTTATAACTTCTTTTATTCTTTCAACACTCCCAATGTTACCTGGATTAATTCTAATACAAGAAGCGCCATTGTTTGCTGCTTCAATACCTCTTTTGTAATGAAAATGTATATCAGCAATTATAGGTACAGGGCTATGTTTGACAATTTCCTTTAAAGAATGTGAAGATTCTTTATCTGGAACAGAAACGCGAACTAAATCAACTCCAAGTTTTGCAGATCTTTCTATTTGAGCAATAGTATCTTTGGCATTAGAAGTCAGAGTATTTGTCATTGTTTGAACTGCAATACGATTATTGCCTCCAATGCTAATATTTCCAACTTTAATAACGCGCGATTTTCTTCTATTAATTTTTTGATACGGTCTAAGCATCTATTTAGTTTGTAAAATCTTTGTATAAAACAAAAGAGTCTAAAATATCACCGTATTTGCCTATCTTTCCTCTTACTTCATCATCTATAAGAACTAAAATGTTCCCTGCATTTCCTGCTGTAATATTGTAATTCAATTTTAATTCATATGAAAATTCTTCATCTTTATCCATTAACTTGCTTAAAACAATATTATTCTCTTCATCTCTTAATTGTAGCCAAGTTGGATTTAACATTTTTAATGTTGCAACTGTTGTCAAATTTTCATCAAATTCTGTTGATGCTATAGCACTAGAATTATTTATCAAATCATTTTTTTTAATATCACTACTTTTAGATAAATTATCAAAAGTATTAGCTTTTTCGACTATTGGTTCTAAACTTTCAGGTATATCTGGAATTAAAGCAAAGTTAGTTTCATTATCATTTTGATCAACGAATAAAAAGTAAAATGAAGTAAACACAACCATGATTATAGAAGCAGCAAAAAATTTTTCTATTTTAAAAAAATTGTTTTCTACTATTGGGGTAATATTCTTTTTCTCTTCCTTAATATTAAATGACACTTGATTTTTAAATTTTTTGATAATTGTGTCAGTATCTAACTCAAGAAAATTTGAGTAAGATCTTAGATGTCCAATATTAAAAATAATATCTGGATTATTTTTTATACTATCATTTTCGAGATCAATAATGATAGTTTTAGAAATTTTTAACTCAATTGATATATCACTAATAGAAAGATTTTTGGAGTTTCTTGCAATTAATAAAATTTGACCTACTGTTTTCATTTAATTGCCCAGATTATATGCTTCATGTAGAGATTTTACAGCAATTTTTGTAAATTTTTTATTAATTAAGACACTTATCTTTATTTCTGATGTCGAGATAGCTAATATATTAATTGAATTATTAGCTAAAGTTGTAAACATTTTCTTTGCTACTCCAGATTGGGACATCATCCCCATACCAATTACTGAAATTTTAGAAATATTACTATCGGTTTCAATAGATTTAAAATCAATTAATTTTTGATTTTCTTCTAATATTTTTTTAGCCTTATGCATTTCACTATTTGGAACAGTAAAGGTGATATTTGCAGTTACACCATCTTGTGATGTATTTTGAACAATCATATCTACATTAATATTATTATTAGCTAACAATCCAAAAATTGTTGCAGATATACCAGGTTTATCAGCAATACCAGATAATGTTAGTTTTGATTCATTATTACTAAAGCTCACTCCGCTTACAATTTCTTTTTCAATTAATTTATTTTCATCTACAACAAGTGTACCACTTTGTTTTGTTATTGAAGAAAGTACTTGCAATGTAAGATTATTTTTCATCGCTAATTCAACGGAGCGAGTATGAAGTACTTTTGCTCCAGTAGACGACATTTCTAACATCTCTTCGAATGCTAATTTATTAATTTTTTTAGCTTTGGGTTCCAGATTTGGATCAGTTGAATAAACACCATCAACATCTGTGTAAATATCACATCTATCAGCATCAACAGCAGCGGCAACAGCAACTGCAGTTGTATCAGAACCACCCCTTCCTAATGATGTAATCTTTCCATCTATATCGATACCTTGGAATCCAGCAATTACTAAAACATCATTATCATTTAGATATTTATAAATTCTTACTTTATCTATGTTTAAGATTTTAGCTTTTTGATGGTTGCTGTCTGTTATAATTGGGATTTGCCATCCAAGTAATGGAATAGATTTAATATTTCTTTTTTTTAAAATAGCCGAAAGAAGTCCAACTGAAACAGCTTCACCAGATGTTAAAATTAAATCATTTTCAATAATCTCATTTGACTCAATTTCATCTATATATTCTTGCAATTTATTTGTAACGCCTGACATTGCAGATAAAACAACAATTAGCTTTTTGTCATTTAGTTGCTTTTCAACAATGTTTGCAACATTATTGATTTTATCGATACTGCCAACTGAAGTACCACCAAATTTCATTACTATAAGTTTCATTGACTTAAATATTATTTAAATTATTTGAGCTATTATAATTATTGTTCCTAACAAACAAGTTTTATGATGAATACAAAATCAAAAAATGAAGAATTTGCCTTGTTTAATCAACTTTCAGATGAATGGTGGAATGAAAACGGAAAATTTAAGATTCTTCATCAAATCAAAAGTCATAGAATGAATTACATACTGGATCAAATTGGAAATAGGGACATTAAAAATTTAAAAATACTGGATGTGGGTTGTGGGGGAGGAATAATTTGCGAGCCATTGGCGAGATTAGGTGCAAAAGTTACGGGAATAGATTTTGCTCCAAATAATATCAGTGCTGCTAAAATACATTCCAAAAAAAATAAACTTAAAATTAATTATATTCATAAAGATGTTGAAAAATCAAAATTGGATGGAAAATTTGATTTAATACTAATGTTTGAAGTTTTAGAACATTTAGATGATTGGAAAAAAACTATTAAAAAAATAAAAAAAAATTTAAATAAGAATGGTATAATTATAATTTCCACAATTAATAGAAACTCACTTTCTAAATTATTTGCTATTAGTATTGCTGAAAATATACTTAAATGGATACCTAAAGGAACGCATGATTATTATAAATTAATCAAACCTGAAGAATTAAAAAAAACTTTAATGCAAGAAAATTTTCATTTTAAAAATATTAAAGGGCTTGTTTTTGATCCATTAAGGGGGGAATGGAAATTATCAAAAAACTTTATAGTGAATTATTTTTGTACTGCAAATTTAATTAATTAGTTTTTTTTGTTGAAAAAGGTAATGGTAATACATCAATATCTTCTTCCATTAGTTCTTTAGTTTGTTCAATTGAAGCTTCGCCATAAATTGCACGTTCCTTAGCTTCACCATATTTAATTTTTTTTGCTTCCTCGGTAAATTTATCACCTACATAATCAAATTCTTTTTCTATAATCTTTTTTAGCCTTTTAACATTAGAAGCAATTGATTTATTTCTTTTAGAAATTTTTGAATTTGTTTTTTTTGTTACATTTGGTGCCATTAAACCTTTTCTAATTTGAATACTATTACATGAGGGACAAGACACTAACCCTTGTTTAATTTGCTTGTTGTAATCATTCGTATTTTCGAACCAACCTTCGAAAGAAAAATCACAATCTGAACAACAAAGATTAAATACGATCATATCTCTTATATTGTTTCATCTGTGTTTTTTTCAATATCAAAATCACCATCTTCAGATTCTAATTCCATTATTAATGAATTTTTTGGAAAATTTAAATTACATACTGTCCCCTTTGACAATGTTACACCCATAAAAGGTTTTAAGCTAATATTGATATATTTTTGAGTTTTTTGATTTAAAATATCAATTTTTACAAGCTCTTTAAAAATAATAAGTAGAAAATTTTTTTTCAGTTCGAATTTCAATAATGATTTGGGAGTTTGGTATAGGGATAATTTAAAAAAAAGATTTTTTTCAAGAACATTTATATTTTCTTCTAATTCAATATTAGAATTTTGCATTACTAGATTTTTTAAAGAAATTTGATCTTGTTTGTTTAGTATCTTTTCTTTTAATATTTCTAAAAAAGTAGTTCCATAGATTTTTTTATTAATATTTTCAGTTTCTTCTTTAATAATTGTAACTATCTCTTTAAGGATAATATCCATAATTACTTTTTATACTTTATAAAAAAAATGATAAACAAAAAATATCTTAAACTATTAAGATCTAAAGATAGAAAATACGGTGAAAACTTTATATATAATCAAATAAGTAAGAATATAATTGATTCTTTAGATATTTTAAAAGGTCCTTTTGATGATATTTTGCAACTTGGAATTAATGATAATTTAGTAATTAATTATATTAAAGAAAAATTTCCCTCTTGTTCTATAACAAGTGCTGATATTGATTTATCTCTTTTTACAAAAAAAACTGATCAAAAATTAATAGAAATTGATATGGATAATTTAGTAATTAAAAATAAAAAATTTGATTTAATTTTTAGTAATTTTTTTTGTCAATTAACTTCCAGTTTTGAGAAATTAATAAAAAATATTTTTAATACCCTTAATTCAAATGGACTTTTTATTGCAACTGTCCCTAGTACAGAAAATATATATCAGCTTGTAAACTCAATGTATGAAACTGACAATTTTTTGTACGGAGGTATGTATCAGAGAGTTAATCCAAGTTTAGATATAAATGATATTTTTAAAATACTTAAATTTTATAATTTTGACGCACCTTTAATAAATACTAATAATTTTACTATAGGATATTCAGTTTTTAAAAAACTACTTGATGATGTAAGATTCCTAAATTTATCTTACTCAGGGATTGATAAAAGGAATTATTTTGAAAATAAGAAATATTTTGTTCATTTAGAAAAACAATTCAAAAAAAATTATTATGATGAAAATTTTAATCTTGATGTAAATTATAATACAATTTGTGCTTGGAAAAAATAAAATTAAGATCTATAATCAGCATTAATCTTCAAATATTCAAAAGTTAGATCATTTCCATAAACGGTATGATAAAACTTACCTAAATTTAATTTTACATTAATTTCCACAATGCTGTTTTTCATGTACTGATCGAGTTTTTTTATATTTATTTTTTTACTAATTGAACCATTTTCACAAACAATATTATTTCCGAATAAAACTCTAATTTTATTTTGATTAATGTTTTCTCCAGTTTTACCAATTGCCATTATTACTCTACCCCAATTTGCATCTTCTCCTGCTATTGCTGTTTTTACCAAAGGAGAATTTGCAATACCAAATGCTATTTTTTTTGCTTGATTTTTTGATCTTGCATTCAAAACATTTACTATTATTAATTTAGAGACACCTTCTCCATCTTTAATTACTTGAAGAGATAAATCATGCATTAATTCATATATTTTGTTATTTAATATTTTGAAATTTTTTTTACTTAAATTTATTTTTTTATTACCAACTGAAAACATCATTAATGTGTCACTTGTTGATGTATCACTATCTACAGTTATTGAATTAAATGTGTTGTCTAGATTATTTTTAAGAAGTCTATTCATAAATTGTTTTGGAACTTCACATTCTATAAAAATATACGCCAACATTGTTCCCATATTTGGCTGTATCATGCCTGATCCTTTCGCTATTCCATAAACCTTAAATGAGTGATTATCTAAATTAATATTTTTGATTGATACCTTAGGGAAGGTATCTGTTGTCATAATTGCTTTAGCACTCTCTAATATACTATTTTTATTTTTAGGTTTTAAAATTTTAAATTTATTTGTAATTAAACTTGGGTTAAATTTTTCACCTATAACACCAGTTGATGATACCAATATTTCATTTTTTTTGCATTGAATTTTTTTTGATAATTTTTTTACATAATTATCAATAATTTTGAGACCATGATTACCAGTATGTGCATTGGCGTTTCCTGAGTTTACAACTAAGGCTTTAACTTTGCCTTTATTATTCTTTTTATCCCAAATTATAGGCGCTGAAGGTGTAGATGTTTTTGAATAGACACAACATACATTTATAATTCTATCAAAAATTATTAATAAAAGATCTTTATCTTTTTTTTTAAATCCAGCGTTGAAAGTATAGATTTTAAGCCCTTTAGGATTAAAATCTTTAATTTTTTTTGGTTTAAATAATGAAATCATTTTATTGACTATATTTTTGATTAAATTACTTTGTAGAAGAAATATTTTTCATATATTAGCTTCAACTTATCACAAAATGATCAATATCGTTAATAAATTTTTTGGCTCAATAAAGTCTAATTCTCTAAAAAAATATGCAGGTTTTGTTGAACAAGTAAATAAACTAGAAGAACGAATTTCTAAACTTTCAGATCAAGAAATAAAAGATAAAACTAATTATTTTAGAAATGAATTTAAAGAAACAGGATCAATAAATAAATTATTACCAGAAATATTTGCAGTAGTAAGAGAAGTATCCAAAAGAACATTAAATATGAAACATTATGATGTTCAAATAATAGGTGGAATGGTTTTATATGAAAACAAGATAACTGAAATGAAAACTGGAGAAGGAAAAACCTTAGTTGCAACTCTAGCTGCTTATGCAAATGCTATAGAAAACTTATCCGTACATATTATTACAGTTAATGATTATCTTGCAAAAAGAGATGCTGAATGGATGGGGAATATATATAATTTTCTTGGTCTTAGTGTAGGGTGTGTAACTGCTGAAACAGCACTTGAAGAAAGATCTAACCAGTATGATGCAGATATTGTTTACGCAACAAATAATGAGATAGGATTTGATTATTTAAGAGATAATCTCAAAAATGATTATAATAAATTATGTTTTAAAAAAAATGCATTTGCAATAGTTGATGAAGTAGATAGCATATTAATAGATGAGGCCAGAACGCCTCTTGTAATATCTGCTGAATCTAATTCCAATACAGATTTATTTCCTAAAATTGATAAAATTATAAAAATTCTTAGAGAGAATGATTTTGAAATTAATGAAGAAAGCAAAAGTATTTTACTTACCAATGAGGGAATGGAATTTTGCGAAAAATTACTGAAAGATAATGGAATCATCAAAGAGGGCACACTTCAGGATTTAGGAAATATGGTTTTAAACCATAATATTATACAGGCTCTTAGAGCGCATCATTTATTTATAAAAGATAGAGATTACATAATAAAAGATAGAAATATAGTTATTATTGATGAATTAACTGGCAGGGCTATGGAAGGTAGAAGATATGGTGATGGACTGCATCAAGCTATAGAAGCAAAAGAAAATCTAGTAATCCAAAAAGAGAATCAAACTATTGCATCTGTTACATATCAAAATTTTTTTAGAACATATCATCGTCTAAGTGGAATGACAGGAACTGCCACAACAGAAGCTAAAGAATTTGAAAGTATATATAATTTAGAGGTTGTTGATATTCCTCCGAATATAAAAGTAAATCGTATTGATAAAAATGATCAAATTTATATGACAAAAAGAGAAAAATATAATGCCGTATTAGATCTTGTTAAATCACGAAATAAAATCAATCAACCAATACTCATAGGAACCACATCTGTAGAAAATTCAATAAAAATTTCTGATTTATTAAAAAAAGAAAATCTTAAGCACAATGTTCTAAATGCTAAAAATCATATGAGTGAAGCAAAAATAATTGAAGATGCAGGAATGCCTGGAAATATTACTATTTCAACGAATATGGCCGGAAGAGGAACTGATATTAAATTAGGTAATGGCGATGATATTTTAAAAAAAGAAGCAATTGATGCTGGTGGATTACTGGTAATTGGTACAGAAAGACATGAAAGTAGAAGAATAGATAATCAACTAAGAGGTAGATCGGGAAGGCAAGGAGATATTGGCGAAAGTATTTTTTTTCTATCATTGGAAGATGATCTTATGAGAATATTTGGATCAAAAACTCTTGAAAATGTATTATCAAAATTAGGTCTGAAAGATGGTGAGGTGATTACACATTCGATGATTACCAAATCTTTAGAACGTGCTCAACAAAAAGTTGAAAGTCATAATTTTGATATGAGAAAACAGATTTTAAAATTTGATGATATATTGAATGATCAAAGAAAAATAATATATCAAAACAGAAAAGAAATTCTTAATACAAATGATCAATCTAAAATTATAGAAGATATGATTTTGGATTATGTAAATTATATAATTGAAAATACAATTCCTCCAAAAAAATACTCACATGAATGGGATGGAAATTTGTTAAAAGAAAAAACTAAAGAAATATTTAATATAGATATTCCAGTCTTAAAATGGCTTGATGAAGAAGGTGTTGATGATGAAGAGATTAAAAAACGATTATTAGATGAGATAAACCAAAAATATAAAGAAAAACAACATCAATATTCTTATGAACTACTAAAGTTTGCAGAAAAAAGAGTAATGCTTTTTCAAATAGATAAAGATTGGAGAGATCATCTAGCTGCAATGGATTCCCTGCGCGGAAGTGTTAATTTAAGAGCTATGGGAGGTAAAGATCCATTTTATGAATATAAAAAGGAATCTTTTGATTATTTTGATGAAATGCTTTCAAACCAAAATGAGAGAGTATTAAAAACACTCTTTAATATTAAGTTAGTAAATGAAAATAATAAAAATGATACTAATAGAAAACAAATACAAGAACCAAGAAGAATTATAACTAAAAAAATAGGTAGAAATGAACCTTGCCCATGTGGCTCAGGTAAAAAATATAAACAATGTCATGGTAATTAAATATCCGAAGTAATATTTAGATATTTGTCTTTTCTTATTTTAACTAAATCTTCAATTGAAGTTTGATTCAATTCATTCATAAAATATTTGATCTTTTCTTTTAATATCTCAGCTTGTTTTATAGGATGTCTATGAGCACCACCGTACGGCTCTGGTATAATATCATCAATAATTTTAAAATTTTTACAATCTTTAGATGTTAGTTTCAGAGTTTTTGCTGCTTCTTGAGAAAATTCTGTATTTCGCCATAATATAGAAGCACACCCTTCAGGAGAGATCACCGAATATATTGAATGTTCAAGCATTAATACCCTATCAGAGGTTGCTATTCCTATTGCTCCACCAGACCCCCCTTCTCCAATTATTACAGATATTGTAGGTGTTTTTACTTTTAAAAAATTAAGTATTGATGAGGCTATAGATTCTGATTGCCCTCTTTCCTCCGCATCCTTCCCAGGAAATGCGCCTGCTGTATCTACAAATGATATTAATGGTAATTTAAATTTTTCCGCTAATTTCAATAATCTTTGAACTTTTCTATATCCCTCTGGTTTAGCCATGCCAAAGTTATGTTTAATTCTTGTTTCCATTGTATTTCCTTTTTCAGTGCCAACAAAAAAAACTGAATTACCATCAATTTTTGCTAACCCACCCAATATTGCATTATCATCAGCATATTTCTTATCCCCATGTAAAAGTACCATGTCATCAAAAATTTGCTTAATGTAATCTAGTGTATGCGGTCTTTCTCCGTGACGAGAAACTTGAACTTTTTGCCAAGGATTTAAATT